>QHRU01000077.1 GCA_003220225.1 Candidatus Rokuibacteriota bacterium | reverse complement strand
GTCGGCGGGAGCGCCGCGACGGCGCAGCCGCGCGGCGAGATCCGCGCGGGTCCACGCGCGGCGGGAGAGCAGGTCGCCCGCCGCGAGGCGGGCGGCCTTGGCGTCGAGGACCCGGCGAGGCGCTACGATTTCAGCGGCGCGGGCGCCCTCAGCCCGAGCGTCTCGCGGATCTTGGCCTCGAGGTCGGCGAGCACGTTGGCATTCTCCTGAAGCCACTTCCGCGCGTTGTCACGACCCTGGCCGATGCGCTCGTTCTTGTACGAGTACCAGGTCCCGGACTTCTCGATGATCCCCTGCTCGACCCCGGCGTCGAGAACGGTGCCGGACTTCGAGATGCCCTCGCCATACATGACGTCGAACTCGGCCTCGCGGAACGGCGGCGCCAGCTTGTTCTTCACGACCTTGACCTTGGTGCGCACGCCGACCGACTCCGTGCCGATCTTGATCGCGTCCTGCCGGCGGATGTCGAGCCGCACCGACGCGTAGAACTTCAGCGCGCGCCCGCCCGTCGTGGTTTCCGGCGAGTTGTGGACGACGACGCCGTCGGCCAGGTAGGTGTGCTGGCCTTCGACCTCGAGGTCGAAGCGGTGCGTCGAGCCAGCGGGCACCCGCACCGTGCGACCGATGATCTTCGCCGGCGCGGCGCCCGAGCGCTCCATGACCAGCACGTCATCGCCGATCTGAAGATCACCAGCCTTCACCTCTCCACCAGGCGTGAAGATGAGGTGATTCTCCGTTGCAGCGAAGCGATGGCCACCCGCAACCTCGAAGTGAACGAACGAATCGCTTTCGCCGTTGTCGAACCAGTTCAGCACCCGGCGCGGCTCGATCCGACCGGTCAGCGGGTCGTACGACAGTACGTCGACGGGCAGCCGTTGCTCGACGATTCTCCCGATCGCTTCGCGGCGCCCGTCGGCGAGCACGACCTGGGTGTCGTACTCCAGACAGCCAAACATTACGCCGATCTTCTCCCGGATCTGGTTGATGAAGACCACGACGGCGCCGGAGCGCGAGATGGCGGCGGTCAGCTTGCGCAGCGCCTGCGACATGAGGCGCGCCTGCAGGCCCGGCAGCGAGTCGCCCATGTCGCCGTCCAGCTCCGCGCGCGGCACCAGCGCGGCCACGGAATCGATCACGATGACGTCCACGGCGTTGGAGCGCACGAGGGTCTCGGTGATCTCCAGCGCCTGCTCGCCCGTGTCGGGCTGGGAGATCAGCAGCTCGTCGATGTTGACGCCGAGCTTCCGGGCGTAGATGGGATCGAGCGCGTGCTCGGCGTCGATGAACGCGGCGGTGCCCCCCAGGCGCTGGGCCTCGGAGACGATATGCAGGGCGAGCGTGGTCTTGCCCGACGATTCCGGGCCGTAGATCTCCACGACGCGCCCGCGCGGCACGCCGCCCACCCCCAGCGCGACGTCGAGCGAGAGCGCGCCCGTCGGGATGACGGCGATCTCCTCCAGCGGACCGCCCGCGCCCAGGCGCATGACCGAGCCCTTGCCGAACTGCCGCTCGATCGTGGAGATGGCCAGCTCCAGGGCCTGCTTCCGATCCGTCTTCACTTCCGCCATGCGCGCGCTCCTTATGGGGTCGCCCGGGTCGTGGTCGTTGGATGACTGGCGCCATTCTAGGAGCCCCAACCGGCAGCGTCAATGTCCGATCTGGGACACACTCCTTGGGGCCGGCGGCTCAGTCCTCGGGCGGGCGGACCTGGTAGCCCTTGCGCTCCATGCAGCGGTTGACCACGTCCCAGTCGTAGCGGTTGGACGGCCAGACGGCGAATCGCGAGGGACGGAAGCCCTCGCGACGGCAGACCTCGAGGTCGCGATCGAGCTGAGCCGGGGTCGCGTTGCGGCGCTCGTAGACATAGCGCGGCGCCGCGCACCCGGCCAGGGCCAGCAGGAACACGGCCGCGAGCGCGGGCCTCACCGGCCGTGCATGGCGTCCAGGCACGCCTGGGCGTCGGCGCGCCCGCGCTCGAGGGCCTTCGCCATGCCCTCGGTGTCGAAGTCGAGCGGGCGCAGCATGAGCGGCGCCGACGGCGTCAGGAGCTGCACGTCCACGTCGGGATGGCGCAGCCGCGCCAGCTCCACGTCGCGCCGGATCGCGTGGATCATGACCAGCTCCATCGCCTCCTCCAGCGTGCGGCGCAGCGTCGTGGGCGCGCTCGCCCGCTCGTCGGGCGCGTAGCTCATGACGACCACGGCGCGGCCGATCGGGCGGCCGAGCGCCAGCGCCTCGAGGACGGGCGCGCGGCCGGTGAGGCCGCCGTCCACCAGCGGGACGCCGTCGACGCGCACGGGCGGAAACACGCCGGGCATGGCGGCGGCCGCCATCAACGCATCCACGCTCACGGTGCGATTGTCGAAGACGCGCTTGTCGTAGCGAGCCAGATCCGTGGCGACGACGAGCAGCTCGACACGCGAGGCGCGGATGCGCTCGAGGTCGATCGAGCCGGCGATCAGCTCGCGCAGCGGCGCGGGATCGAGGAGCGATCCGGCACGATCGAGGGCGAGGAGCGTCAGCACGCCGGGCAGCAGACCCGCCAGCACCACCGAGGGCCGCAGCGTGTAGACCTGCTCGCGCGTCACCGTCCGCCAGAGATCCTGGAGCCGGTCGAGACGGCCGTCGGCGACCATCGCGGCGTTGAGCGCGCCGGCGCTGGAGCCGGCGGCCAGCCGGACCGGCAGGCCGCGCTCGACGAGCGCCGCGGCCACGCCCGCCTCCCACGCCCCCTTGGCCCCGCCGCCCGACAGGATCAGGGCCACCGGTGCGTCGGCGGCGCCGCGCGCCCGCTCGCACGCGGGCGCGGGCGCGGCGAGCAGGCCCAGCAGCGCGGCGACGATCAGGGCAAGCTGACGACCACCACCGCGGCGAGCACGAGACCGAAGGCTGCGGCCTCGTTCCAGCGCAGCCGCTCGCCCAGCCAGAGCCAGGCGAAGGCGGCGAAGACCACCAGCGTGATGACCTCCTGGGCGACCTTCAGCTGCGCGGCCGTGTAGCGGCCATAGCCCCAGCGGTTGGCCGGTACCTGGAGGCAGTATTCGAAGAACGCGATCAGCCAGGAGAACAGGATCGCCCTCCAGAGCGGCGCGCTCTTGAACCGCAGGTGGCCGTACCACGCCGCCGTCATGAACACGTTGGACGCGAGCAACAGGCCGATCGTTTTCACGGGACTCGAGACTCCTCTCCGAGCAATGGCTCATCCCGCCAGCCGCGCGACTTCCGCCACCAGGCGGTCGATCTCCTCGTCGGTGTTGTAGTAGTGGACGGACGCGCGCAACACCTCGGAAAGCCCGCGCGCCCGCATGTCGAGCAGTGTGCCGCGGGCCGGCGACACGGTGACGTTGATCGAGGCGGCGCGGAGCGCCGCCTTCACGCGCGCGGCGTCGACGCCGCGCACGGTGAAGGAGACGATGCCGCCGCGCACGACGCCGAGGTCGCGCACGCTCACGCCGGGCACCGCGGCGAGCCGCGTGCGGAGCGTCTCGGCCAGCGCCTGCACGCGCGTCCAGATGCGCTCGAGCCCCAGCGCCTGGGCGTACTCGATGGCGGCGCCGAAGCCCAGGCGCGCGGCCACGTTCGACTCCCAGACCTCGAAGCGCTTGGCGTCGGGCCGGATGACGTAGCGCTCGGGCTCGACCCACTCCGCGGCGTGGCCCTCCATCAGCGGCGGCTCCAGCCGCTCGATCCAGTCGCGCGCGACCCAGAGGAACCCGACGCCGCGCGGGCCGCGCAGATACTTGCGCGAGGTGCCGGCGAGCGCGTGGCAGCCGAGGCGCCGCACGTCGAGCGGAATCTGGCCGACCGTCTGGGTGGCGTCGAGCAGGAAGAAGATACCCGCCTCGCGCGCGACCTCGCCCACCGCCTCCGCCGGCTGCACGAGGCCGCCGTTGGTCGGCATGTGAGTCATCGCGATGAGCCGCACGCGCGCGTCGAGGCGCTTGCGGAGCGCGCCCACGTCGAGCTGGCCGGTGGCGTCGGGCGGCACCACCTCCACGCGCACGCCGCCGCGCGCGCGGTGCAGATAGGTCACGAACATCGAGTGATATTCGGCGGTGGACGTGAGGATCACGTCGCCGGCGGCGAGGGGCACCGCGTAGAGCGCCATGTCGAAGGCGCGCGTGGCGTTCTCGAAGAGCGCGACCTCGTCGGGACCGCTGCCGCCGACGAGCCGCGCCGTCGCCGCGTAGACCGCGTCGAGGCGATGCTGGGCTTCCTCCTGCGCCTCGTAGCCGCCGATCAGGGCCTCGCGGCGCAGATAGGCGAGATGGGTCTCGAGGACGGGCGCGGGCGGCAGGCTGGATCCGGCGTTGTTGAAGTGCGCGACCTCCGCGCACCCCGGGGTCTCGGCGCGGAGGCGCCGGATCTCGTCTTCGGTGAAGCCGACTGTCACCCGGCTATTGTACGGCCAGCGGCGCCGCGGCGAGCTCCGAGTAGCGCGCGCCCCGCGGGGACAGCTCGCTGCGCATCAGCGAGACGCGCTCGACCCGGACGCGTCCGACGTCCGCGGGCCGCGCGAGCGCCTCACCGAGCGCGGGCTGACGCCGCGGCTCGCGCACCCGGCCGAGCGTCACGTGCGCGGCGAACGCCCGCGTCTCGCGGGGAAAGCCGAGCCCGGCGCAGCAGGCGTCGATGGTCTCCGCGAGCGCGGCGAGCGCGCCGGCGTCGTCCTCGAGCCCGGCCCACAGCACGCGCGGCCGCGTCGGCGACGGAAACGCGCCGAGTCCGCGCACGGCCGCGTCGAACACCCGGTGGCCGGCGACACGCGCGCGGAGCGCGTCGGCCAGCGCGGGCACGCGCGCCTCGTCGACCTGGCCGAGGAACTTCAGCGTGACGTGGAGGTTGGCCGGCGCCACCCACGCCACGTCGCTGGCGTGGGGACGCAGGCGCTCGATCTCGGTCGCCAGCCGCTGCCGGACATCGTCCGGCAGCAGCACGGCGACGAACGCGCGGAGGCCGGCTATCTGGGCGTGTCCAGCAGCTTCATGAGGTTCGCGAGCGACTCGCGGCGGGACGCGTCCGGCTCCAGCTGCATCGCGGTCGTGAGGTCCAGCATCGCGCCGGCGTGATCGCCGTCGAGCTCGCGGGTGATCGCGCGCGACGCCAGCGCGCGCGCATCCAGCGCCTGCAAGGACGCCGCGGGCTGCGGATACGACGTCGGAGGCGCCACCACGACCACGGGCGGCGACGTGGGAGGCGCCATCATGATCGGCGGCGCGGCCGGCGGCACCGGCGGATCCGCCGCGACCGGCTCGCGCGTGCTCGGCGGCGGCGCCACAGCGGGCTGCGTCACCTCGGTCGCCGGCACGACCGGGACCACCGGCGTGGCGTCGAGCCCGGCGCTGCGCCGCATCGCGGACTTCGTCCCCGGGTCGGGCTCCAGCCCGACGGCGCGTGACCAGTCGTTCTGCGCGGCGTCCCGCTGGCCGAGCCTCGCGTAGGCGGTGCCGCGGTTGAACATCGCCTTCGAGTAGCTCGGATTGAGGTCGATGGCGCGCGTGTAGTCGTTGATCGCTTCCTGGTACTGGCCGGCGGCCACCAGCGCGTTGCCGCGGTTGTAGCGGACCTCCGCGTCCTGCGGCGCGAGCTCGACCGCCTTGCTGTAATCGGCGATGGCGCCGTTGACGTCGCCCAGGCGCAGCCGCGTGGCGGCGCGATTGTTCCAGGCGGCGGCCGAGCGCGGGTTCTGGGCGACGGCTTCGTTGAAGGCGGCGGCGGCGGCGACGTACTCGCCCTTCCGATAGTACGCGCTGCCGAGGTCCATTGATGTGCTGCATCCGACCAGCAGGACCCCGAGTGCGGCGAGACCGAGAGTCGCTGACGGCATCCGGTTCATGGTCATGGACCTCCGAGCCGCCTGCGGAGCATATCCAATGCCATTTGCGCCGACTGCCACTTCACCGCCGCCCGGTCGCCGGAGAACCGGAAGCGGCGGGCCGTCACCTTGCCGGCGACGGCGACCCCGATGAAGACGGTGCCCACCGGCTTCTGCGGCGTCCCGCCGTCGGGCCCCGCGATGCCGGTGATGGCCACCCCGCACGGCGTCTGCGCGGCTGCGCAGATGCCGCGGGCCATCGCCTCGGCGCAGGGGGCGCTGACCGCGCCGTGTGCCTTCAAGACATCCTCGGGCACGCCGAGCAGTTCCTGTTTGGCACGGTTGGAGTAGACGATCACGCCGCGCTCGAACCACGCCGAGGAGCCCGCGACGTTCGTCAGCCGGTGGCCGACGAGCCCGCCCGTGCAGGATTCGGCGGTGGCGACGGTCAACCCGCGTGCACGCAGCTTGTGCCCGACGACCTGCTCGAGCGTCTCGCCGTCACGTCCGTACCAGTCGTCGCCGAGCGCCGCCGTGACGCGCGACTCGACCGCGCCCAGCGCGGCCGTCGCCGCCTCGACCGTGGTGCCCCGCGCGCGCAGCCGCACCCACACCTCGCCGTCCGCGGGCACCGTGCTCACCGCGACGTCGCCCTCGCGGCCGAGCCACTCGGCGAGCCGGTCCTCGACGTCACCGAGACTCACGCCGGCCGTGCGCAGCGTGCGTGTGACGACGCCGCGCGCGCCGACGAGGGAGCGCGCGAAGTTGATCAGCTGCGCGCTCAGCGCCGCCGACGGCGTCCCGCGCGGCACCACCGCGAAGGCTCCGCGTGGCGTGTCGACCGCCCACGCCGGCTCACCCTCGTCGCCGGGCCACGGTGTCGCGCCCTGCGGCAGCAGGGCGAGGCGCTCGGCGCGGCGCGGCAGCGGCCGATCGTGACGTCGATACGACGCCTCGAGCGCGGCGAGCATGCGCTCGTTGAGCACGAGCCGCGTGCCGGAGAGCCGCGCGAGGACGCGCCGGACCGTCTCCCCCGCCGACCCGCCGGGCCCGGCCACGACGACGGCCAGCGGCGCCTCGGGGCCGAGCGCGCGCTCGATCGCCGCCTCCTCGTCATCCACGAGCACGCGGCCCTCGACGGGCACGCCGGCGGCGACGAGCGCCGCCTGCACGGGCGCCGTCGGATCGCCGCCCGACGCAGCGTCGGCGGCGACGCCGATCACGCGCACGCCGCCCGTCATGAGCTCGCCTCGGACGGCGGGATCTGGATCACAGGCTCGCCTCGCCTGCGGCTGCGGCTCGCACTGCGGCCCCGCGAAATCGGAATGGCCGCACGGCCATCACGGCCATCCGACGAGCGCGCGCAGGACCACCACCACGGCGAGCGCGTAGAGGCCGGCGATGAGATCGTCCACCATGACGCCGGCGCCGCCGCGCAGCGCCTGCGCCTTCCCCGCCGGAAACGGCTTCACGATGTCGAAGACGCGGAACAGCGCGAAGGCGACCGCGAGCACCGGCAGCGTGAGCGGCAGCGCGAGGACCGACAGCGTCATGCCCGCGACCTCGTCGATCACGATGGCGCCGGGATCCTTGCCGCCGAGCGCGCGCTCCGCGTGCTCGGCCGCCCACGTGCCGATCAGGGTGACGGCGACGAAGAAGAGGACGAGGCCCGCGCGGGAGAACGGGACCAGCCACAGCAGAAGCGCGGTCAGCGCGCTGGCGACGGTGCCTGGAGCCACGGGCGCCCACCCCGCGCCGCCCACCGTGGCGATGACGAGCGCCACCCGCGTCGTCGTCGAAACGGGACGGCTACACCCGCTCGCCGACGAGCTCGTAGCCTTCCACCTCGGCGATGCGCGCGCGCGCGAAGTGCCCCGCCGTGAAGGCGGCGCGGTCGCGGAGATAGACGACGCCGTCGATCTCGGGCGCCTGGCCGGCCGTGCGGCCCTCCCACGCGAACGCCGGGTCCTCGCTCGGCCCGTCCACGAGCACGTCGACGACGGCGCCCACGAGCCTGGCGTTGCGCTCCCACGCGATCCGGTCCTGAACGTCCTGGACGATGGCCGCACGCTCGGCGGCGAGCTCCGGGTCGACCTGATCGGGATAGTCGGGCGACGGCGTGCCGGCTTCGGGCGAGTACGTGAACACGCCGAGCCGGTCGAAGCGCGCGTCCTCGAGGAACGCGAGGAGCTTCTCGAACGCGGCGGGCGTCTCGCCCGGGAAGCCGACGAGCACGGTGGTGCGCAACGTGACGTCGGCGATGGCCGCGCGGAGCTGGCCGACGATCTCCGTCATGCGCCGCGCGGTGACCGCGCGCCGCATCGCGCGCAGCACGCCGTCGTCGCCGTGCTGCACGGGCATGTCCACGTACGGCACGATCCGCGCGCGCGCGAGCTTGTCGAGCAGGCGCTCGTTGACGTGCGCGGGATGCAGGTACATCGGGCGGATCCACGGCATCCGCGTGTCCTCGCCGAGCGCCAGCAACAGGTCGCCGATGTCGCCGTTGCCCGGCAGGTCGCGCCCGTAGGCCAGCGTGTCCTGGGAGACGAGGATCGCCTCCTGCACGCCGCGCTTCGCGAGGTTGTCGACTTCCGCGACGACGTCGTGCAGCGGGCGGCTGCGGTGCTTGCCCCGGAACTGCGGAATCGCGCAGAAGGTGCAGCCCATGTCGCAGCCCTCGGCGATCTTCACATAGGCGTACGGGACCTTCGCCGTGAGCAGCCGCGGGGCGGAGGCGTCGTAGAGGTAGCCGGGTGGCGCCGACGACGCCCAGTCCTCGCGGTTGGCGGCCTGGCCGACGAGGTCGACGATGCGCTCGAGGCCGGAGGTGCCCAGGATCGAGTCGACTTCCGGCATCTCCCTGAGGATCTCACCGCCGTAGCGCTGGGTGAGGCAGCCGGTGACGATCAGGGCGCGGCACACGCCGCGCTGCTTGAGCCTGGCGAGGGCGAGGATCGTGTTCACCGACTCCTCGCGCGCGCGGTCGATGAACGCGCACGTGTTCACGATGAGGCACTCGGCCTCCTCGGCGCGCTCGACGATCGGATGGCCGGCGGCGGCCAGGCGCCCGAGCATCAACTCGGAGTCGACCTGGTTCTTGGGACAGCCCAGCGTGGTGAGGTGGACCTTCATAGGGTCCGGCGGTTGTCGAAATTGATCGCGATCCCGAAGTCCTTCTCGCGAACGAGCTTCATCACGGCCTGCAGATCGTCGCGGCTCTTGCCGGAGATGCGCACCTTGTCCTCGTGGATGGAGGCCTGGACCTTGATCTTGCTGTCCTTCACGAGGCGCACGATCTCCTTGGCCTTGTCCATCGGGATGCCCTGCTGGAGCGCGATCTTCTGGCGGAGCTGGCTGCCCGAGGCCTGCTCCACCGTGCCGTACGTCAGGCCCTTGAGCGGGATGCCGCGCTTGTGCAGCTTGCTTTGCAAGATATCCGTCACGGCCTTGAGCTTCATGTCGTCGGGCGAGAGCAGCACGATGTCCGTCTTGTCCAGCGTGACCTCGTTCTTGGTGCCCTTGAGGTCGTAGCGTGTCTCGACCTCGCGCCGCGTCTGGTCGAGCGCGTTGGTGACCTCCTGCATGTCGATCTTGCACACGATGTCGAACGAGTTCTCAGCAGCCATGGGGATATAGACTATCACCCGGCCGGTCGAAATCGGGCCCGGTCGCCCGTCATAGGGTCGAGGAGGAACGCGCCATGCAATACACGATTCTGGTCTACGAGACGGCGTCCGAGCTGACCGCGCGCACCGACCCCAAGCGCAAGGACGCCTACTGGGGCGCCTACCGCGCCTACACCACGGCGCTGCGGGAGGCCGGGGTCATGGTCGGCGGCGCCGCCCTCGAGCCACCGCGCACGGCGACGACGGTCCGGCAGCATGACGGCAAGCGCCGCGTGCAGGACGGCCCCTTCGCCGAGACGAAAGAGCAGCTCGGCGGCTACGTCGTGATCGACGTGCCGAGCCTCGACAAGGCGCTCGAGTGGGCGGCGCGCTGCCCCTCGGCCTCGACCGGCGCCGCCGAGGTTCGGCCCAACATGTCGCCGTCCCCGCCGCCGGCGTGAGCGACGCGGCCGCCGCGGCGGAGCTCGCGGCGCGCGCGTCGTACGGGCGGCTGCTCGCCTACCTCGCCGCGCGCTGGCGCGACGTGGCGCGCGCCGAGGACGCGCTCGGCGACGCGCTGCTCGCCGCGCTCGAGACGTGGCCGCGCACCGGCGTGCCCGACAAAC
Organism: Candidatus Rokuibacteriota bacterium; assembly: GCA_003220225.1. Taxonomy (GTDB): domain Bacteria; phylum Methylomirabilota; class Methylomirabilia; order Rokubacteriales; family CSP1-6; genus AR12. The sequence goes on along the minus strand of QHRU01000077.1, from coordinate 20,865 downwards.
CCGAGGCGTGGCTGCTCACCGCCGCGCGGCGGCGGCTGGTCGACGGCGCGCGTCACGCGAGCGTGACGGCGGCCGCCGAGGCGGATCTGACGCTCATGCTGGACGAGCGGGCCGAGCACGAGCCTCACGCGGGATTCCCCGACGAGCGCCTGGCCCTGCTGTTCGTGTGCGCGCACCCGGCGATCGACGAGGCCGCGCGCACGCCGCTGATGCTGCAGACCGTGCTCGGGCTGGACGGCGCGCGGATCGCCTCGGCGTTCCTCGTCGCGCCGGCCACCATGAGCCAGCGGCTGGTGCGCGTGAAGGCGAAGATCCGCGAGGCCGGCATCCGCTTCGAGATCCCCGCGCCGGGCCAGCTCGCCGAGCGGCTCGACGCCGTGCTCGAGGCCATCTACGCCGCGTACGGCAGCGGCTGGGAGGACGTCGCCGGCGCCGATCCGCGACGGCGCGGGCTCGCCGAGGAAGCGATCTGGCTCGGGCGGCTCGTGACGCGCCTGCTGCCCGACGCGCCCGAGGCGCGCGGGCTGCTGGCGTTGATGCTGCACTGCGAGGCCCGGCGCCCGGCGCGCCGCAACGTCGCCGGCGGCTACGTCCCGCTGACCGAGCAGGACGTCACGCGCTGGTCGCTGCCGCTCATGGCCGAGGCGGAACGTCTCCTGGCGGCCGCCGCGCGGGCGAACGCGCCGGGGCGATTTCAGCTGGAGGCGGCGATCCAGTCCGCCCACGCCCAGCGCGCGCTGAACGGCAAGACGGACTGGGAGGCGATCGCGCTCCTGTACGAAGGCCTGCTGCGCTACGCGCCGACGATCGGCGCCCGCGTCGCCTACGCCGCGGCCCTCGCCGAGGCCCGCGCCGCCGACGCGGGGCTCGCGGCGCTCGACGCGATTCCGGCGGACGCCGTCGCCGCGTACCAGCCGTACTGGGCGCTGCGCGGCCATCTCTTGAAGGGACTCGGCCGGAAGGCGCAAGCCCGCGCGGCGTACGACCGCGCGATCGGGCTCAGCGAGGATCCCGCGCTTCGCGAGTTCCTGCTCCGCCGACAGCGCGGGTGACTACTTCAGCGGGACGGTCGCCACGCCCTTGGGCGGGACGAACGCGAAGAGCTTGTCCTCCAGGCCGGAGTTGATCGCGAGCTTGCTGAACTTCATCGTCACCGTGTTCTCGAACTGGTCGTAGACGACGGCCTTGCGCAGCTGCCAGCCGTTGGGATCGAACGACAGGATGAGCCGGTTGAGCGTCGGCAGCGGGCGCTTGGGCGTGAGGTCGAGCACCACGTTGCCCTCGGCATCCTTGGGCTGCGCCGGGTTCAGCAGGCGCACGTTGAAGTGCTCGCGCAGCTTGCCGAGACCGCTCAGGAACGAGCCGGCCGGCCCCGCCAGCGCCTCGGGCGCAGGGCCCGTGTTGACCTGGTTGAGCTGGGGCGTGTAGAGCCAGATCGTCTTGCCGTCGGACACGATCACCTGCTGGGTCGGCTCCGTGTACTCCCAGCGCAGCTTGCCACCCTTCTTCAGATAGACCTGCCCCGCCGCGGGGATCGTCTGGTTGAGGCTCTTGTTGAACGAGGTCTGCGAGATCTCGGCCTTGAGATCGGTCATGCGGCCGTACTCGGCCTCGATGCCGCGCACGGCGTCGTCGAGCGAGACCGTCGCGGGCTGGGCCGCCGCGGGAACCGCGAAGAGCACGAGCGTCAGAAGGGCCAGGGCGTGTCGCATGACTTCACTCTACCGGTCAGACGCCGGCGCTGCCGGTGAAATTCAGGAACGGCCGCCGGTGAAATTTACCGGGCGCGTCACCGCGAGCGCGAGGGCGGCCAGGTACTCGTCGCGGGAGATCGTCACGGCGCCCATGGATTGCAGGTGCGGCGTCGGCATCTGCACATCCACGAGCTGCACGCCCACCGCCCGCGCGTGCTGGGCCAGCGCGACGAGCGCCACCTTGGAGGCGTCGGTCACCCGGTGGAACATCGACTCCGCCGCGAAGAGCGCCCCGATCGACACGCCATAGAGCCCGCCCGCGAGGGCGCCGCCGACCCAGACCTCCACGCTGTGCGCCCAGCCGAGCCGGTGCAGCCGCGCGTAGGCGTCGCGGATGGCCGGGGTGATCCACGTCTCGTCGGCGGCGGGGCGGTCGGCGCAGCCGGCGACGACGTCGTCGAACGCGGCGTCGATCGTCACGCGGAAGGCGCCGCGGCGCAGCCGGCGCGCGAGCGACCGCGAGACGTGCACGCCGTCGGGCGGCAGCACGGCGCGCGGGTCGGGCGACCACCAGAGGAGGTCGATGTCGGCGGCGGGCCACGGAAACACGCCCTGGCGGTAGGCGGCGAGCAGCGTGGCCGGCTCGAGGTCGCCGCCGGTGGCCAGCAGACCGTCGGCGTCGGCCTCGCGCGGATCGGGAAAGTGGAAGCGGCACGGCCCCACCGGCGACGGCTGCGGCGCCGGCGCCACCATGACGTCGAGGGCCGGCTGGCTCACCCCTTGAGCGCGCCCGCCGTCAGTCCCCGGATCAGATGGCGCTGCAGGACGGTGAAGAGCACGGCCACGGGCAGCGTGCTGATGATGACGCCGGCGGAGAGCTGACCCCACTGGATCTCGTACTGACCGACCATGAACAGGAGCCCGGCCGAGAGCGTGCGCATCTCCGTCTGCGACGTGAACGTGATGGCGAAGAGCAGCTCGCTCCACGACGACACGAAGGCGAAGATGGCGGTGGCGGCCACGCCGGGCGCGGCCAGCGGCAGCACCACGCGGCAGAGCGCGCCGAAGCGCCCGCAGCCGTCCATGAGGGCCGACTCCTCCAGCTCGCGCGGGATCGACTCGAAGTAGCCGACGAGCATCCACACCGTGAACGGCACCGTGAACGAGAAATTGGAGTAGATCAGCGCCTGATAGGTGTCGATCAGCCCGAGCGCGTGCCACTGCGAGAGCAGCGGCGCGATGAGGAGAACCGCCGGGAACATCTGCGTGGCGAGGAACACCAGCATCACCGTCTGCCGCCCGGCGAACCGGAAGCGCGCCAGCGCGTAGCCGGCCAGCACCGAGATGGCCGTGGTGGCCACCATGGTGACCGACGAGACCCAGAGGCTGTTGGCGAAGAACCGGCTGAACGGCGTCAGCTTCGAGGTCCACGCCTCCACGTAGTTGGCGAGGCTCAGCGAGGTGGGCAGCCAGACGAGCGGCGTCGCGTAGAGCTCGGCGCGCGTCTTGAACGAGGCGAGCAGCACCCAGACGAACGGCGCCAGCGCGAACGCGGTGAGCGCCGCGAGACCGGCCCACAGCACGGGCCCGCCGAGCACGCGCTCGGCCGTGTCGAGACCGCCGCGCGACCTCACGCCACCGGCTCCACTCCGCGCGTGACGCGCAGGTAGAGGAGGGTGAAGGCGAGCATGATCAGCAGCAGGACCACCGACAGCGTCGCCGCGTAGCCGAAATCGAGGTTCGAGTAGGCCTGCAGCAGCGTGTAGGTCGACGTGATCTGCGTGGCGTTGGCGGGGCCGCCGCTCGTCATCACGAAGATGAGGTCGGCGTAGTTGAACGTCCAGATGATGCGGGTGGCGGTGGCCACCACGATGATCGGCCGCAGCATCGGCAGCGTGATGTGCCAGAAGCGCTCGAGCACGCCCGCGCCGTCCACCCGCGCCGCCTCGTAGAGCTCGTCGGCGATGGCCTGCAGCCCCGCCAGCAGCATGATCGCGAAGAAGGGCACGCCGCGCCAGACGTTGGTGGCGATGACGGCCGGCATGGCGAGGCTCGGGTTCGAGAGCCACGCGACCTTGTCGGTCATGAGCCCGGCGCGCGCGAGCAGGTCGTTGAGGGCGCCGTAGTTGGGCTGGTAGAGGTACTCCCAGATCAGCGCGACGACGACGCCCGGGATGATCCAGGGCAGCAGCGTCAGCGTGCGCACCGCGGCCCGGCCCTGGAACGACTGGTGGAGGAGCAGCGCCGCCACGAAGCCGCCGAGGAACTGCAGCGAGACGGAGCCGAAGACCCAGTAGAACGAGTTCCAGAGCGAGAGCCAGAAGACGTCGTCGTCGAGCAGCCGCGCGTAGTTGCCGAGCCCGATGAAGCCGTACTCCTGCGGCTTGATCAGGACGTTGCGGTAGAGGCTCATCTGGATCGCGCGCACGATCGGGACGACGACGGTCGCGCCGAGCGCGATCACCACGGGCAGCAGGTAGAGATAGCCCGTCAGCACCTCCCGCGCGCGCCGCGTCAGGAGCGGCCGCGCCAGCGGCCTCGCGAGGGTCGCTTCCCGGGCCATGGCGGCTACGACATGTTCTTGCTCAGGACCTCGGCGAACTTGTCGAGGAACTCCCGGGCCGTGAGCCTGCCGACGAGCGCCTGCTGGAAGAGCGGCACGCCCTCGGAGTCGAGCTTGCCACCCCAGCCCGCGTGGGCGAGGTAGGGGCTGACGATCGAGAACGGGAACGACTTGATGAAGCCGGCCAGCGCCGGGTCCCTGGTGAACTCCGGCCGCTCGGCCACGGTCTTGCGCGCGGGCAGGAGGCCCAGGGCCTTCGAGTACATGAAGTGCGGCTCGGGCTCCATGGCCCACGCCATGAACTTGAAGCCGCCCTCGCGCGCCTTGCCCGCCTTGAACGGCGTCAGCGTCTCCGAGAAGTAGAAGGAGGAGCGCTTCTTCGCCGGCCCGAAGGGCAGCGGCACGGTGGCGAAGTTCTCGGGCTTCACGAAGTCCTTCTGCTCCTCCGAGGAGCCGGAGTTGTGGATGTAGGAGTTGGTGACGCCGCGGCCGAAGCCCTCGACGATGCCGCGCCAGCCGTCGGTGGGCACCGAGGGCGGGCAGACCTTGTGCTTGCGGAACAGGTCGAGGTACCAGTCGAGCGCCTCCGCCGCCTCCTTGCTGTTGATCGCGACCTTGCCGTCCTTGCCGAGCACCTGGGCGCCGTTGGCGTACATGAACTCGGTCGCGTAGAGAACAGCCCAGGTCCCCTGCCCGCGCATGCCGAAGCCGTACTGGTTCTTGTCGGGCTTTGTCATGGTCTTCGCGTAGGCGAGGAAATCGTCGAAGTTCCAGTCGTCCTTCGGGGGCTTCGCGCCGTACTCCTTCGCGCGGTCCGTGCGCCAGTACACGCCGTCGTTCGTGACCACCCACGGGAACGAGAGGATGCGCTTCTTGACGGTCACCGTCTCCCACGCCAGCGGCAGCACGTCCTTGTAGCCGCTCCAGTCCCTCACCTTCGGCGTGAGGTCCTCGACGGCGTTCATGCCGTCGAACTCGCCGACCCAGTTGTCCCAGACCTGCGCGACGTCGGGCGGCGTGCCGGCGGCGATGGAGGTGATGAGCTTCTGCCGCGCCTGCGCCTGTGGCACGAACTCCACCTTCACCTCGAAGTCCTTCTGCGACTGGTTGAAGCGCTGGGCGAGCGACTCCACGAGGGCGGTGCGCTTGGGCTCCGGGACGCTGAACTGGAAGCGTACGGGCTGAGCCCCCCACGCGCGCCGCGGCGCGATGAGCGGCTCGTCCCACCACGCCAGCTCGGCCGTGGTCAGAGCGCCGGCGGCGGCCATGCCTTTGAGGATTTGACGGCGGGAAAGGCGCCAGCGCTCGTCCATGTGTCTCGGCCTCCTCGTGTGGTCGGTGGGAAAGTCGCGCGAGAGTAGGCGCGGAGCCGCGCGGCTGTCAAGTTTGCGGGCGCGGCGGGCCACGCCGGGCGCGCGGCGTGGCCCGCTCCACCCGACGTCACTTCGCCGGGCTGCCGCCCTGCATGCCCTGCAGCATGCGGCCGATGAGCACGTCGGCCAGTCGCGTCGGCCCGCCGTCGGCGCCGCTCACGGCGATCTCCGGCACGAGCTTCACCTTGTGCTCGCCGAGCAGCGAGGTCAGCTGCAGCGCGGTGTAGCCGGACGGCCCGAGGGCCTCGATGCCCAGCCGGTACGCCTCGGCCTTCGCCGCGCCGACCGCGCGCACGGACATGGCCTCGGCATCCGCGGAGACGCGCACGGCGTCCGCCTGGCCCTCGGCGCGCACGCGGGTGGCCGCCGCCTCACCCTTGGCCGCCTCGGCGACGGCCAGCGCGTTGCGCTCCGAGATGCGCACCATCTGCTCGGAGCGCACGACCTCCGCCTGCATGTTGGCCACCGCCGTCTCGCGCTCCAGCTCCTGGCGCTGCACCTGGGCCTGGCGCTGCGCCTGGTAGGTGCGCTCCATCTCCTCGGCGATCTTGCGGTCCGTCTGCGTCTTCATCAGCTCCGCGGGCGGCACGATGTCGCCGATGAGCGTGTCGATGCACTCCACGTCGTACGCCTCGATGGCCTGCCGGATGTTGTCGAAGGCCTCCCGCTGGCGCTGGGCGCGGTTGGACAGGAACTCCAGCACCGTCACCTCCTGCGCGGAGTTGCGGAAATAGTTGCCGACCGTCGGCTGCAGCACGTGGTCCACGAGGTTCTGCATGGACCCCACGCGCGAGATCACCCGCGGCGCGTTCTTCATCCCGACGTGGATGATCTGCGAGACGTCCAGGCTGAAGCCGAAGCCGTCCTTGCTGCGCACCAGGATCGAGTTCAGACGCTCGTCGTAGTGGTGCGCCTCCGTGCGCTGCGCCCAGTTCAGCACGATGTTCGTCGTGGGCACGAGCTCCACCTTCATCACCCGCGTGTTGATCGGGTGCTTGCCGGGCAGCAGCGGCTCGACCCACACGCCCTTGCGGCCGCGCTCGACGAGATCGCCGTGCGTGAACGTGTCGCCCGAGACGTCGAGGTGCTCGTTGCCGACATAGCTGACCACCACGCCGACGTAGCCGATCGGGACCTCCGTCAGCGTCACCGGCTCCACCTCGACGAACCAGGGATTCAGGTTCCACGAGCCCGCCAGCAGGACCTCCTCCTGCAGCCCGCGGCAGCCGCCCGCGTCGATGAAGGCCTGCCCGTGCTGGAAGCTGTCGTGGCCGCGCACCATCGGCCCCGCGAGGTCGCCGACGGGGATCGCGCGGCCGTCCAGCGCCGTCACGATGCCCTGGCGGTCGGGCGCCACGTGGTAGACGCGCAGCTGCGCCGGCGTCATGCCGTGATGGGCGGCCGACGCCGCCGTCACGACCTCGAACAGCGCGGGGTTGATGCGGTACGTCCCCGCGGTGAGGAAGGCGAGCTGGCGCCCGCGCTCGCCGCCGTTCTTCAGAAACGCCGCGGCGTCCTGGAAGCTGTCGCACACGACCTCGCGCGCGAGCACGCGGCCCGGCGGGATCGGCTTGCCGTCGGCGGCGACGACGAGCGCGATGTCACCCGGCTGCACCACGAGCACGGGCACGCGCACGACGCGATAGCGCCAGCGCCAGACCGGGAAGTGCCAGCCCGGGCCCAGCATCCGGGCCTGATAACCGGCCTCGCCGTTGAGCGCGATCACGTGGCCGGCGGGCAGCTCCGGGCCGTAGCGCTTGATGCGCAGACCGGATTCGTTCGGACCGATGACGCGGAGTCCGAGCCGCGCCACCGCCACCATCGCGGCGGCGATCGCCGCCACGACCATCCACTGCTCCAGCGTCAGCAACCCCGGCAGCCACATGGCGTCTCCTCCCCGCGGGCAGCGGCCCGCGCACCAGGAGATCCACGCATCAGCCGCGCCACGCCCAAGTCCGCGACCTGGCTGGCGCCCAGAGTATAGGAAGAGGCCATTTCGTGATTTCAATGACGACACCAGCGTGATTCAATACACGCCATGCCCCCGACCCGCCTGGACTGGCTCGGAACGGCGCCGCCGGCGGCGCTGGTGGCCGCGCTGGCGGCGCGGGACGTGCGGGTCCATCACGCGCGCGCCCCCGGGGACGCGCCGTGCGTGCTGGCGTCCGCGGCCGGCCGCCGGCCGCGGGCTCCGGCCGAACGCGCCTGGATCTGGGGGTGCGAGGGCCGGCTCGACGACGCGGCGGCGACGGCGGCCGTGCTGGACGGCGCCTACGACGTCGTCGCGCTCGGCGCGGCCGACGCCGCCGACCGTCTCGCCGCGCGCGCTCACGAGCTGGCCGCGGCCGTCCCGCCGGTGGCGCCGTCCTCCGACGTCGTGGCCAGGAGCGCCGCCGCGCGCCGGATGCTGGCGCAGGCGGCGCGCGCCGCCCGGACGTCCATGGCCGTGCTCCTGACCGGCGAGACGGGCTCGGGCAAGGAGCTGCTCGCGCGCCTCGTGCACCAGTGGTCACCGCGGCGCGAGCGGACGCTGGTGCCGATCAACTGCGCCGCGATCCCGAACGAGCTGATGGAGGCCGAGCTGTTCGGCTACGCGCGCGGCGCCTTCACGGGCGCGGCGCACGAGTACGCCGGCCAGCTCGCGGCCGCCGCCGGCGGCACCGTCTTCCTGGACGAGATCGACGACACCCCGCCCGCGCTGCAGGTGAAGCTCCTGCGCGTGCTGGAGGACCGGGTGATCAGCCGGCTCGGCGAGAGCACCGGGCGCCAGGTCGACTTCCGGATCATCGCCGCGACGAACCGCGACCTGCGCGCGCTCGTCGAGGCCGGCGCCTTCGGCGCCGACCTCTACGAGCGTCTCGCCATCGTCACCATCGCGCTGCCGCCGCTGCGCGAGCGGCTGGAAGACCTCCCCGAGCTCGCGCAGCGGTTCGTCGAGCGCTTCTACGCCGAGGAGACGGAGGCGGGACCGCGCGTGCGCGGCCTCCGCGCCGACACGCTGCGGGCGCTCGCCGCCTATCCCTGGCCGGGCAACGTCCGCGAGCTCCGCAACGTCGTGTGGGAGACGCTCGTCTACAAGCGGGCGGGCGACGAGATCATCCCGAGCGACCTGCCCCGGCGCGTGCTGCGCCCCGGCGCGACGCCGCCGCAGGCCTCGCTGATCGACCGCGGCGCCGTCGCGCGCAAGCTCGCCGCGCGCGCGCTCAACCTGAAAGACGAGATCGCCGCGCTGCAGCGCGCGGCTCTGGCCGAGGCGCTGGCGCTGACCGGCGGTAACGCCGCCGAGGCCGCGCGGCTGCTCGGCGCCGTCGGGCGCGGCCGCGCGAAGGATCCCGGCGGCACGGTGCGCGCGATGCTGCGCCGGCTGGCTCGGTAGAGTTTTCTACTGCAAGCGGAGGCGGCCGCGCGTGGCGGCCGTGGCGAGCGGGCGTCCGAAGGCGGCGGCCACGCTGTCGGCGAGCTGGGTGAAGCTTTCGTCGTCCACGGCGCCCTCGGCCTCGAGCATCTCGAGCAGGGCGGCGAACGGCTGCAGCCGCTCGGCCCAGCCGAGCACGTCGCGCTCGCTGCCGGGGGAGGCCACGATCTCCTCGTGCAGCGCGCGGGCCGCGGCCTGGCACTCCGCGAGCGCCGCGAACGCCGGATCGTCGTGGTGGACGATGGCCTGCACGCGGTCGATCACGTGCACGGCGGCGGCGCGTCCCGCCTCGTGCCGGCGGTGGCTCTCGGCGTTCGTCAGCGTGGCGGCCATGGCGTCGACGACGGGCACGAGATCGCGGAGCGCGACGAGCGTGTCGGCGGGCTTGGGCAGCACCACCTCGATGCTCGCCGCCGTCTCCAGCACGTCGTCGCGCAGCGTCTGGAACTCCTGGGCGACCGCGGCGAGCTGCGCGAGCAGCTCCTCGGACGGCGGCGCCCCGCCGGCCCTCACGTCCGCGGCCGCGCTGGCCGCGCGCGTCCCGAGCTCGGCGAAGCGCGTCTGGAGCGCGGCGATGCGTCTGCGCAGGTCATCGAGGCGGCTGGTGGTGGACGCCGCGGCCGTCATTCCGACGTCACCCGGAGCACTTCCTGGAGCGTGGTCACGCCGGTGCTCAGCTTCTCGAGCGCCGACTCTCGCAGCGTCAGCATGCCCTGGTCGCGCGCGATCTGGCAGATCTCCGTCGGCGGCGCGTTCCGGAGCACGCAATCCCTGATCTCGCGCGTGATGGGCAGGATCTCGTAGATCGCCACGCGGCCCTTCAACCCGGTGTGCGTGCACGCCGCGCAGCCGCGGCCCTTGTAGAGCGTGACCTTGCCGACCCCGCGGCTCACGTAGCCGTAATCGACCAGCGTCGCCTCGTCCACCTCGTAGGATCGCTTGCACTCGTCGCATACCTTGCGGATCAGCCGCTGGGCGACGACGAGGCGCAGCGAGGAGGCGAGCAGGAAGGGTGGGATCGCCATGTCGAGCAGGCGCGCCACGGTGGACGCGGCATCGTTGGTGTGCAGCGTGGTGAGCACGAGGTGACCGGTGAGCGCCGCGCGATTGGCGATGCTCGCCGTCTCCTGATCCCGCATCTCACCGACGAGGATGACGTCGGGGTCGTGGCGCAGGAACGAGCGCAGGGCGGTGGCGAAGGTGAGCCCGATCTCGTCGTTCACCTGCACCTGGTTCACGCGCGGCAGGTTGTACTCGACGGGATCCTCGAGCGTGAGGATGTGGATGTCGGGTGAGTTCACCGCCGCCAGCGCCGAGTAGAGCGTCGTCGTCTTGCCCGACCCCGTGGGGCCGGTGACGACGATCATGCCGTGCGGGCTCTTGATGGCCTTCTGGAACTGCTCGAGGCCGCGGGGGTCGAAGCCGAGCCGCGCGAGGTCAAGCTGGAGCGCGCTCTTGTCCAGGATGCGCAGCACCACGCTCTCGCCGAAGAGCGCCGGGATGATCGAGACGCGGAAGTCGATCTCGCGCGAGACGTCGCGGAACTTGATCCGGCCGTCCTGCGGCAGCCGGCGCTCGGCGATGTCGAGGTTGGCCATGATCTTCAGCCGCGACACGATCGCGGGCTCGAGCTTCTTGGCCGGCGTCATCACGTCCTGCAGCATGCCGTCCACGCGGTAGCGCACGTGCAACGTCTTCTCATCGGGCTCCAGGTGGATGTCCGAGGCGCCGCGCTGGATGCCCTCGAGCAGGATCATGTTCACGAGCCGCACCACCGGCACCTGGTCGGCGGAGGCGCGCAGCTCGTTGAGGTTCATGCCCTCGCGCAGGTCGTCGGCAGAGCCGACCTCCGCCTCGGCGTCGGACAGCGCGCTGGCGAGCCCGGTCCGGGCGTGGTCGTAGGACGTCTCGATGGCGGCGCGGAGCAGCGACGGCACGCAGAGCACCGGGAACACGCGCATGCCCGTGCGGAAGGCCACGTCGTCCACCGCCGAGAGGTTGGTCGGGTCGACCATCGCGAGCGTCAGCGCGCCCGCCGAACGTCCGATGGGCAGCACCTCGTGCTTGCGCGCGATGGCGCCGGGCACCAGGCGCAGGATCTCCGCGGGGACCGACTCCGGGAACTTCACGGAGGGGATCCGGTAGTGCAGCGACTGCGCGTGCATCATCTGCTCCTCGCTCAGGAGGCCGAGGCGCACGACGATGTTGGCGAGCTTGTCGTTCGTCTTCTTCTGCTCGGCGAGCACGAGCGTGAACTGGTCCGGGCTGATCAGGCCTTCGGCGAGGATGAAATCCGAGAGGCGGCGGCCGACCTGCGTTTGGCTCTCGGTGGTGGCGGCACCGTCAGCGGCGTGACCGTTGCCGTTCGCGGGCGAGGAGACGGGGGCGCTGGCGGCCGACGCTTTCCGGGCCCACTCCCGGTCAATGGCGCGCTTGAGACTCATAGCCGTGAGACAAGATTGCAAGGCGGAAACCAAAGTGACCAGGCCAGCCACCGAATTGCTATTTCCGTGACTTGCGTGACGCCGCGGCCAGCAGCCCGGGTGATTCCTGGCCTGGCGGGCAACGAGGTGCCCGGCCAGGAACTGACCGAGGCCGCGCGCGCGTTGGCCACGCGGGGACTCTAGCACGCGTTCGTGAGATGATCGGCGCGACATGCGCTCACGCGCACTCGGGCTGGCCTTCCTTCTCGGCCTCGCCGCCTGCAACCAATCGCCCGGCCCCTTGTACAAGGCCGACCGCGTCGCGAAGGCCGAGGCGGCGATGGCCGAGTGCAAGAAGCGGGTCGGCCTCGACGACGTCGCCACCCCGTCCGGCATGGTGCTCGACGATCCCGCGACGCGTGGTCAGGAGATGACACCGGAGATGGCCGGCCAGCTCCGGCTCAAGGTGCAGTGCGCGCTCGAGCTGAACGAGCTGCTCGCCGCCCGTCGCGACGCTCAGTGAACGCCGCGGCCATGGCGCTCACGCTCACCCTCGCCACCGCCACGCCCGGCGGCGGCTTTCCCGTCTACGGCGACGCCGTCATCGCCGCCATCCGCGAGGTCGACCCGACCCTCGAGATCGCGCCGCGCAACACGAAGGGCAGCACCGAGAACGTGCCGCTGCTCGAAACGAACGCGGTGGACCTGGCCCTCGTGCAGGGCGAGGTCGCGTACGAGGCGTTGCAGGGCGTGGGACGCGCCCCCTCGCCCATCCGCATCGTGGCCGCGATGTACTCCACGCCCGGCATGTTCGTCGTGCGCGCGGACTCGCCGGCGCGGACGATCGAGGATCTACGCGGCAAGCCCGTGGCCTTCGGCGCTCGCGGCTCGGGGCTCGTGCTGCTCGCCCGCTACGTCCTGGACGGTTTCGGCCTCGACCAGGAGCGCGACTTCCAGGCCGTCTATCTCGATCGCGCCGGCGACGGTCCCGCGATGGTGCAGGACGGCCGCGTGGCCGCGCTCTGGGGCGGCGGCGTCGGCTGGCCCGGCTTCACCGCGGTGGCGAAGGCGCCCGGCGGCGCGCGCTTCATCGTCCCCGACGCCCAGGGGCTGAAGAAGATCCAGGCCAAGCACGCCTTCCTGAAGCCGCTGACCGTTCCTGCCGGATCGTACCCGGGCCAGGACGCGCCGATCGCCTCGCTCGGCTCCTGGTCCTTCATCATGGCGCGGCCGGGGCTCGCCGACGACGCGGCGTACCACGTCGCCAAGGCACTGCACCGCGCGGAGGCCGGGATCGCTCGGCGGCTGCCACAGGGGAAGGAAACCACCGCGGCCAATACCGCGGCCGCCGCGCCGCGCCCCGACCTGATCCATCCCGGCGTGCGGCGCTACCTCACCGAGCTCGGCCTCCGCACGCGCTAGCGGGCGCCGGCCGCCGACGCCACGCGGCCACGTTGTCCTCGATCTGCCGCGCGTGCTCGTGCAGGTGCACGGCGTAGGTCTTCAGCCAGTTCTCCGCCGTGTAGCGCCCGTGAGTCTTGTGCTGGTGCACGCGCTGCCACGCGGCATCGGGCAGCCGGCGGATGAGCGGCCCCGTGTTCGCGCGCACCGCCTCCACCGTGGCGAGCGCCGTCTCCAGCGGATGCGCGTGGTAGTCGAACTCGATCGCCCACCGGTCCTGGTCGTAGTTGTCGAGCGAGAGGTCGCGCTCGCCCGCGAGGTACCGGACGCGGGAGGCCGAGTTGGTCTCGGAGTCCGCGCAGTGGCAGACGATCTCGTGCACGGACCAGGCGCCGGGCGCCGGCCGCCACTTCAGCGCCGCCGCCGGCACGCCGGCGAGCGCCTTCTTGAACGCGGGCACGCCGTCTTCGTACTGTCGGATCAGCTCGGCGCGTTCGGCCTCGAGCATTGCGCACCTCCCTGCGTGCAGTACTCTAGCGGTCCCCGGCGCGCCGCGACCAGCGCGGATCGAAAGCGGCCCGCGCGCGGGGCCTCGAGATTCGAAAGCGGGAGGCGGCGATGAAGCGCGGAAACGAAAACGGCCTCGATGCCGTCGGCTGGTCCATCCTCGGCGCGCTCCAGGAGAACGCGCGCATCTCGTTCGCCGCGCTCGGCCGGCGCGTCGGACTCACCGCTCCCGCCGCGGCGGAGCGCGTGCGCCAGATGGAAGACGCGGGCGTCATCCGTGGCTACCGCGCCGAGGTGGGGCTCGAGCGGCTGGGGCTCGCGGTGACCGCGGTGATCCGCGTGAGCGCGCCGGAGGAAAAGTGCCCGGCGCTCAAGGCGTGTGTGAAGACGCTCGCCGAGGTGGTCGAGTGCCACCACGTGACCGGAAGCGACTCCTACGTGCTGCGGGTCATCGCGACGTCGGTCGGACATCTGGAGGCGGTCATCGAGACGCTGGGCCGCTTCGGGACGCCGACGACGTCGATCATCCTGTCGTCGCCGGTGGCCGCTCGCGCCGTCGCCGAGCCGCCCGTCACGTGGCCGCTCGCGCGCACCGCGAGCCGGCGCGCGGCCGAACGCGGAGCCGTCGCCCCGCGGCGTTAACGGCCCGGCGCGCCCTCGTCCTGGCTCCAGGTGTGGATCCGCCCGGAGCGGGCAGTCACCACGACGTCGACCATCGTGGGGCTGCCGGCCGGACTCGGACGGATCTCCACCTTCTCGATATCGCTCACGGAGAGACCCCGCTCGTCGAGCTCTCGCTGGAAGGCGGGCCAGTTCTGGGGAAGATATCCGTACGTCATCTCGTGGCTCCTCCGATCAACGGGGTGTGTCGGCGCTGTCCATCGGTTTCCAGCCAAGCACCCGGCCCGGGTGCTCCACGTCGCGGTAGCCGTGGCGCAGGTTCGACACCACGTAGAAGACGTCGAAGCGCAGCGACGCCGGCGCCTCGATACAGGCCTCGATCATGCGCACGATGTCGCGCTGGCTGCACCACACCGCGACGTCGCGCGTGGTGGTGGGCCGGTCCTCGGCCTTCACGCGGCCGATGCGCAGACAGATGACGGACATCTTGTGGGCGTCGGAGTAGTGGCGCCCGAGGGCCTCGCCCCAGACCTTGGTCGCGCCGTACAGCCCGCTCGGCCGCAGCGGCGACTCGTGGGTGAGCGGCGTGATCTTCCCGGCCTCGGCATAGCGGCCGGCCACGAGGTGGCTCAGCGGCGGCTCCTGCTCCCAGCCGCTGACCGTCGCGCCGCTGCTGGCGAAGACGACGCGCTTGACGCCCGCGATGCGCGAGGCCTCGAAGACGTTGAGGGCGCCGACGACGTTGGAGCGGATCAGCACCTCCGGCGCGTGCCTGTCGCCCGCGGCGGCGGCCAGGTGCACGACGGTGTCGACGTCCTTGAAGGCCGGCTGGATCGCGGCGAGGTCGCCGAGGTCGGCCTGGTGCGTCTCGACGCCGGGGACGGCCCGGCGGTTCAGCGCGCGCAGCGCGTACTTGCCCTCGATGTGTTTCCTCAACGCGCCGCCGATGAGCCCGCTGAGCCCGGTGACCAGCAGTCGGCGGGGGCTCAACCCTCCAGCTCGCGGTTCAGGCCGAAGTCCTCGGGCACCGGGGGCCCCCAGCGATAGAGCGCGTCCTCCGGCGGAAAATCGCGGGGCTGCCACGCGCACGTCTCCGGGATGTGGTCGAGGTCGTGGAAGTACTCCGCCCACGAGCCCCACGGGTCGCGCACGTAATAGAAGAAGTTGGAGCCGATGACGTGGCGGCCAAGCCCCCAGCCCACGGGAATGCCGGCGTCGTGAGCGCGCTGCATGCCCATCGCGATCTCGTCGACGCCGCCGACCTCGAACGAGCCGTGGTGAAAGCCCGGGCCCTTCGAGGCGAGCAGCGCGAGGTTGTGGTGATCCGGCGTGCAGCGCAGGAACGCGATGATGCCGGGGCAGCGGTCGGAGAGCTTCATACCGAGCACGCGCGTGTAGAAGTCGATCATCCGCTCGAGGGCGCCGGAGAATAGCAAGACGTGGCCGAGCCGGCGTGGCCGGGCCTCGAAGCGGTCGGGGCAGCCGCGGGCGCCGGTGCGGGGGGTGTGGCCCGGGCTGTTGAGGGCCAGCGGCGGATCGGCGGGCGGCGTCTCGCCGGCCTCCGGCCGGACGTTGACGAGGTTGCCGTCGGGGTCGCGCACCCAGAGACCGCCCTCCGGCGCGCCGCGCGGCGGGTCGACCTGACTCACGCCGGCGCGGCGCAGCGACTCGCGCGTCGCCTCGAACTCCGCCCCCGGCGCGCCGAACGCCACGTGGTGCAGGCGCTTCTTCGGACCGCCGTAGAGCAGCACGGTCTCGCGCTTGAGCAGCGCCGGGCGCAGGCGCACGGCGCCGTCGCGGCCGGGCTCGTCCACCAGACCGAAGCCCGTGTAGAACTTCTCGCCGACCGTCTGGTCGGGGATCTCGAGCGCGTAATGGAGCAGGGCCTTCACGGCCATCGCCACACCTCCGGGATGTCTGCCTGAGTGTACCGCCATCAGCGGCCGCGGCGGCGGCCCCCCTCGCGGACCGCGCGCACGACGCGCTCGGCCGTGATCGGTTGATCCGTGATCATCACGCCGAACGGAGCGAGCGCGTCGTTGACGGCGTTGAGAATCGCCGCGGGCGCGCCGGTGGTGCCGGCCTCGCCGGCGCCCTTGTAGCCGCCGGCGATCGAGGGCGCCGGCGTCTCGAGGTGGTGCAGCTCGAGCGGCGGCACGTCGGCCGCCGTCGGCACCGCGTAGTCCATCAGCGTGCCGCAGAGCGGCTGGCCGGCGCCGTCGTAGGCGCAGTGCTCCATGAGGGCGCCGCCGAGCCCCTGCGCGACGCCGCCCGCGGTCTGGCCCTCCACGAGCGCGGGATTGACGACGCGGCCGCAGTCGTCGACGGCCACGTAGCGCAGGACGCTCACGCGACCGGTCTCCGTATCCACCTCCACGACGGCCAGATGGGCGCCGTTGGTGAACGTCCACGGCTGGGCGTTCGTGAAGTGGACCGTCGCCTCCAGATTCGGCTCGAGCCCCTTCAGCTCGTTGCTGCGGAAGTGCACGGTCCGCGCGAGGTCGCCCAGCGTCATGCCGCGATCGGGCGCGCCGCTTACGGCGACGCGCCCGTCGCTGAGCCGGATGTCGTCCGGGTGCGCCTCCAGCAGCGTCGCCGCCACGCCGCGGATCCGCTCGGCCAGAGCGCGGGCCGCGAGCAAGGTCGCGCTGCCGCCGATCGGCATGCCGCGGCTCGCCCAGGTGCCGCCGCCGTAGGGCATGAGCGCCGTGTCGCCGGAGCGCACCGCGACGCTGTCGGGCGAGATCCCGAGCTCATCCGCCACGATCTGAGCGAACGCCGTCGGCGAGCCCTGCCCCTGATCGGTCACGCCGACGAGCGCGGTGACCGCGCCCGACGGCTCGAGCCGCAGGGTCGCGCCGTCCTGGCCGGAGATCGGCGCGCCGCCGACGCCGTAGAACTGCGCGCCCGGCCCCGTCAGCTCGATGAAGCACGAGAGCCCGATCCCGAGGTGGCGCCCCTCGGCGCGCGCGGCGGCCTGCTGGGCGCGGAGATCGTCGTACTTCGCCGCCTCGAGCAGCCGCGCGAGCGCCGCCTGATAGGAGCCGCTGTCGTAGACGTTGCCGGTGGCCGACGTGTATGGAAGCTCCGCGGGCCGGACCAGATTTCGACGGCGCACCTCGGCGGGATCCAGCGCGACGTCGCGCGCGATCAGATCCAGCATCGACTCCGTCACCGCGGCGGCGATGGGGTGGCCGACCGCGCGGTACTGCGAGGTGATCACCTTGTTCTGCGCGACCACGCGCAAGGTCCCAGCGTAGTGGCGCACGCGATACGGCCCCGGCAGCATGCGCAGCACCTGGCCGCCCTCCACGACGCTGGAGCGCGGATACGCCGAGTACGGACCGACGGCGGCGACGATTCTCGCGCGCATGGCGGTGACGACGCCGTCGTCGCCGCCGGCGACCTCGACGTCGATCGTCTGCTCGCGCGCGTGGATGTCGGAGACGAACGACTCGCGGCGCGTGGCCACGAACTTCACCGCACGGCCGAGCCGGAGCGCCAGCGCGACGGCGGCGAGGTCGTCCTGATAGACGTGGATCTTGATCCCGAACGAGCCGCCGACGTCGGGCGCGATCACGCGCACACGGTGCTCGGTCAGGTCGAAGAGCCCGGCGAGCACCGCCTGCATCATGTGCGGCACCTGCGTGGAGATCCACACGGTGAGCGCGCGCGTGGCCGGCTCGAAGTCGGCCACGAGCCCGCGCGGCTCCATCGGCACGCCCGTGTGGCGCCCGGTGGTGAAGCGTCCACGCCAGACGCGCGGCGCGGCGGCGAAGGCGGCGTCGGGCTCGCCGCCGCGCATGCTCGTCTCGTAGATGATGTTGTCGCCGAGCTCCGGGTGGATCAGCGGCGCGGTCACCGAGTCGGGGTCGAGCACGGCCGGAAGCGGCGCGTAGTCGACGCGTACACGCGCCGCCGCATCGTGCGCGGCCGCCGCCGTCTCCGCCGCGATCGCGACGACCGGCTCGCCGACGCAGCGAACACGCTCGAGGGCCAGCGGCGTCATCGCGCCCGTCTTCATCCCGTGGTAGTGCTGCAGGATGCCGCGATACGGCCTGCAGAGCCGCGCCGCCTCGACGCCGGTGAGGACGCCGACGACGCCGGGGCTTTTCGCGGCCGCGCTCACGTCGATGCGGGTGATCGCCGCGTGGGCGTGAGGGCTGCGCACGAAGGCCACGTGGACCATGCGGGGCAGCGTGATGTCGTCAACGTAGCGGCCGCGACCGGTCAGGAGTCGCGGGTCGTCGGGGCGCTTGAGCGGAGCGCCGACGTGCGGCATGGGCGGGAGCCTAGCACGGCGGGCTCAATCATCGTCCTTCTTCAAGAGATGGCGCCAGTAGCTCTGTGGATCCTCGAGAATCCCGCGCGTGATCTGATAGTGCGAGGTGTCCTGGAGGCGCACCGAGCGCAGCGGCGCTACGTCGAAGCTGACGATGTCTGCGTCGGGAAAGGTGAGCAGGACCGGGGAATGGGTCGCGATCACGAACTGGCTCTTGCCGGCGCGCACGAGCTCGGCCATTCGCACGAGCAGGGAGAGCTGGCGCTGTGGGATGTCGTAAGGGAACTCGTTGATCGACCAACCCGGTGGTCGGATTGGCCGCGAGAAAAATCCCGCTTGACAGCTTTCAGGACCGGCGACCACGGCTCGTCGGCAGGCGTCGACAAATACCGCCCCAGCGGGCCGTCCTGACGCTGCGGTGATCGCGTCGCGGCCTCCTCCCAAAAAACACGGCTCACGACGCGATCGTGTGTCCTGGAGGCGCCGAGGACGGCTGAAAATCGCGGTGTAGAGTCGGCGCAGCACGAGGAGGCGCCCCGATGAACATCAATGGTCCGCACGTCATCCCGACCCATCCGCGCATTGTCGAGCTCGAGCGGCTCGGCGACGAGATCGCCGAGCTCTCGGCGCACCTCGACGCCGCCACTGCGCGCCTGCTCGACCTCATCCGTGACTTCGACGCGCGCGGCGGCTGGAACACCGGCTTTATGTCATGCGCTGCGTGGCTGTCGTGGCGTGTCGGCCTCGACCCGCGCGCGGCCCGGGAACGCGTCCGCGTGGCCCGCGCCCTCGGCACGCTGCCGCGGCTGGCCGAGGCGCTTGCGCGCGGCGAGCTGTCGTACTCCAAGGTCCGGGCGCTGACGCGCGTCGCGACGCCCGAGACCGAAGAGCGACTGCTGCGCGTCGGCAGGGCCGGCACCGCCGAGCACGTCGAGCGGATCGTCCGCCGCTGGCGCCTGACGGATCGCAAGGCGGAAGCGGAGGAGACGACGCGGCGCCACCGGAGCCGCGCCCTGCACGTGTATCACGATGAAGACGGCATGGTGATCATCCGCGCGCGGCTGGAGCCGGAGGCCGGCGCGGTGGTGGTTCAGGCACTGGCGGCGGCCCGGGAGGCGCGACATCAGCGGCCACGGGGGACGGACGCCGTGGGCGGTTCCGCGGGACCGCAGTACGTGGATGGTTCCCCAGAAGCACCCACCGTAGAGCAGCAGCAGGCGGACGCGCTCGCGCTGGTCGCCGAGACAGCCCTCCACCGGGGAATCGATCCGGGGACTCCAGGCGAGCGCTATCAGGTCGTGGTCCACGTCGACGCCGCGGTGCTGGTAGACGCCGAGGCGCCGGGCCAATCCGTGCTCGAGGGCGGCGCGTATGTTTCGGCGGAAACGTCGCAGCGCCTCGCGTGCGATGCGAGCCGGGTCGTGATGCGCCACGACGCAGATGGCCGGATCACCGAGGTCGGCGCCCGGACGCGGACCATTCCGCCGGCGCTGCGGCGCGCGCTTCAGCATCGCGATCGCGGCTGTCGCTTCCCGGGCTGCGGGCGCTCGTTCGGCCAGGGTCATCACATCCGGCACTGGGCTCACGGCGGCCCGACGACGCTGTCGAACCTAGCAATGCTCTGTCGTCGGCATCACCGCGCGGTCCACGAAGAAGGCTTTCAGGTCGAACGACAGGCCGACGGCGAGCTCTGCTTCCGGCGCCCCGACGGCCGGCTGCTATCCGAAAGTCCGCCGCTGCCCCCGGTCCCTGCCGATCCCGTCGGGACGCTTCGAACGTGCAACGATGCCGAGGGAATTCACATCGACGCGCTCACGTCGACGCCGGGGTGGCTCGGAGAGCGTCTCGATGTTGGATACGCGATCGACGTCTTACATCCCCTCGCCACCGTGAGCGGCTGACGATTGCATAGCCGCCGTCAGCGGCGACGGTGCCGCCCGCCGCCGCCCGCGGCCTGACGTGCGCATGTCGATGCCGGGTTGCCACGGAGAGCTTCTCGATGTCGGCTATGATCGGAGGTCATGTAGCTCTGGAAGTCCCCAACTAACGGAGCGGGCGACACGTCCTTTCCGAAATCCTCTGGCGGGGCGGGAATCATGACGGTGGCGACGACGACCAGGCCTCTGACGAGCGCCGAGCCGCCGAACACGGTAAGACATCTCCGTCGATTATGACCAATCCGGCGCCCGTGCGCATTTGACAGCCCTCCGGCCCGCCCCTATCATCGGCGCCACTCGCCCCCGAGTCATGCGTGAGGAGGAGTCGACCATGAATCGTCGCGTGTTCCTGACCACCACCGGCGCCGGCGCCGCGACCCTCGCCTTCCCCGCCGTGCTGCGCGCCCAGAGCAAGGACCCGGTGCGCATCGGATTTCCGCTGCCGCTGACCGGGCCCTTCGCGGCCATCGCCGGCGACATGAAACAGGGCGCCGAGCTCGCGGTGGACGAGCTGAACGCCAAGGGCGGCGTCCTCGGCCGCAAGGTCGAGCTGCTCGTCCGCGACGACCAGCTCAAGCCCCAGGTCGGCGCGCAGCGTACGCAGGAGCTGATCGAGAAAGAAAACTGCCAGTTCATCGTCGGCGGCCTC
>QHRU01000076.1 GCA_003220225.1 Candidatus Rokuibacteriota bacterium | reverse complement strand
AGTCCGAGTACGTGTCCGACGCGGACGTCCGCCGGCTCGAGGCGGCCGGCTGTCGCGTCGACACCATCGAGGGCGCCGGCCACTTTCTCCACGTCGATCGTCCGGAGGAGTTGCTGGACCGGATCGTGCACGGGCTCGCATGACCGACGCCTTCTACGTCCCCGACGGCGACGCCTTCGTCGCCACCGTTCACACGCGCGGCCCGTGGAGTCCCCGGCACCAGCACGGCGGACCGCCGGCCGCACTCCTCGCGCGCGCGATCGCGGCGCAGGCGCCCGGCTTCGTGATCACGCGCGTGACCGTCGACTTCCTGCTGCCGGTGCCCATCGACCGTCTCGCCGTCCGCGTCGAGGCGCTGCGCGCGGGGGCGAAGGTGCAGCGCCTCGTCGCACGCCTGCTGCACGGCGACCGGCCGGTCGCCCAGGCGCTCGCGGCGCTCGTGCGGCCGGCCGCGGTTGCCGTCGCCTCGCCGGCGAACGATCCGTCGCTGCCGCCGCCCGAGAGCGGCCGGCCGTTCGAGTTCCCGTTCTTCAACGATCCCGTCAGCTACCACGCGGCGATGGAAACGCGGCTCGCCCGCGGCGAGTGGGGCAGCGGGCGCGTGGCCGCGTGGATGCGCCAGCGCCTGCCGCTCGTGGCCGGCACGGACACCTCTCCGCTCGAGCGCGTGCTGGTCGCCGCCGACTCCGGCAGCGGTGTCAGCGCCGCCATCGAGCACAAGCGCTTCACCGCGATCAACGCCGATCTTTCGGTGAGCGTGCATCGGCCGCTGCACGGCGAATGGGTGGGGATGGACTGCCTCTCGCTCTACGAGGACAGCGGCGTCGGGCTGGCCGACACGCGCCTGCACGACGTGCGCGGCCCGATCGGGCGGGCGGTGCAGAGCCTGATCGTCGAGGCGAGGAGCTAGGGCGATCAGCCTTTCAGCGCGCGCTGGAGCCACGCCGAGACGTCGGCGATCTCTTCCGCGCACACCGAATGCTCCATCGGGTACTCGTGCCACTCGACGCGGTAGCCCGCGCTCTCGAGGAGCTTGCGCGACATCTGCGCGCGCTCGATGGGGATGAGCGGGTCGTAGAGGCCGTGCGCCATGAAGATCGGCACGCCCCGGTTGGCGGCGCTGGCCTCCGCGGCGAGGCTGCTCGCGAGCGGCAGGTACGTCGAGAGCGCCATGATGCCCGGCAGCCGCTCGGGGTGGCGCAGCCCCGTGTGGAGCGCGATCGCCCCGCCCTGCGAGAAGCCCGCCAGCACGAGGCGCGCGGCCGGAATGCCCCGCGCCTTCTCGCGCGCGATCAGCTCCTCGACGCTCGCCTGAGAGGCGCGGATGCCCGCGGCGTCCTCGCGGCGCACGCCCTCCAGCGCGTAGACGTCGTACCACGCGCGCATGACGGCGCCGCCGTTGATCGTGACCGGCTGCGTCGGCGCGTGCGGGAACACGAAGCGCACGGCCAGCGCGTCGGGCAGGTCCAGCTCCGGCACGATCGGCTCGAAGTCGTGGCCGTCGGCGCCGAGGCCGTGCAGCCAGATCACCGACGCCGTCGACGGGCGTCCCGTCTCGAGCTCGAGGGTCGGAAGCAACGAGGTCAGCGCTCGACGGCGTCGAGCAGGCGCTCGAGGAAGCCGCCGATGTGCGGCTTGTCGATCCAGCGCACGACGGCGACGAGATCGTCGTCGGGATCGATCCAGACGAGGCTGCTGCCGGCGCCGCGCGCGGCCCACGCGCCGGTCCGCCCGACATCGAGCCACCACAGCAGGCCGTACTCCGGGTTGATCGCGCACGGCTGGCGGCACTCGTCGATCCACGCTGCCGGCAGGATCTGCGCGTCGCCCCAGCGGCCGCGACGCAGGTGCAGCAGGCCGAAGCGCGCGTGATCGCGCGCGGACATCCAGAGGCCGCCGCCCCAGTGGGAGCCGCCGGGCACCGACGGCATCTGGCGCCCGTCGATCTCGACCCACGCGTTCGCGTAGGGCCGCCACTCCCACGTCGACGACGCGCCGATCGGCGCCATGATCGCGTCGCGGAGCACGTCGGCCAGCGGGCTGCGAAACAGCTGCAGCAGCGACAGGCTCAGGCGATTGACGCGGACGTCGTTGTACTCCCACAGCGTCCCCGGCGGGCGCATGGGGCGCGGCACGCCCTTGTCGGTCTGGCCGAAGTCGGCCTTGCCGAGATCGCGGTTGTGGTCGATGGAGTCGGGCTTGCCGAAGAGCGTGCCCGACCACTCGCTCGTCTGCTGCAGCAGGTGGCGCCACGTGATCGCGCGATTCTGCTCGGAGACGAAGGCGTTGTCGGTCGCGTAGTCGCGCACGGGATCGTCGATCGTCTCGATGAGGCCGTGCGCGACGGCGACGCCGGCCAGCGCCGCGAGGTAGCTCTTGGCGATGCCGAAGGACATCTCCACGCGCTCGGTGTCGCCCCAGTCGGCCACCACGCGGCCGCCGCGGACGACGAGGCCGCTCGGCCCGCCACGCGGCCGCACCGGACCGAGCACGCCGCCGGCGCTCTGGGGCTCGTCGGCGACACCGATGAAGCAGCCGTCGTCCAGGAGGAAATCGCGCCGCCACCGCGTCTCGTGGGCTCGGTGATACGCGATCGCGTCGTCGAGCCGACGTGGATCCAGCCCCGCATCTTCGGGCTTGGCCGTCGGCCAGTCGCCCGGCGCCGAGACATTCACGCGCGCGCGGTCGCCGCGACGCCCGTCGGACACGCCACGCCGGTGCCGCCGTGGCCGCAGTAACCCCATGGGTTCTTGCTGAGGTACTGCTGGTGATAGCCCTCGGCGTAGTAGAACTCGGGCGCGTCGAGGATCTCGGTGGTGATGCGGCCGTGGCCGGCGGCCGTCAGCGCGCGCTGGTAGGCGTCGCGCGACGCCTCGGCGGCCGCGCGCTGCGCGGGCGACGCCACGTAGATGCCGGAGCGGTACTGCGTGCCGACGTCGTTGCCCTGGCGCATGCCCTGCGTGGGATCGTGCGCCTCCCAGAACACCCGCAGCAGTGCCTCGTACGAGATCGCCGTGGGATCGAACACGACCAGCACGACCTCGTTGTGACCGGTGCGCCCGGTGCACACTTCCTCATAGGTGGGATTCGGCGTGAGCCCGGCGGCGTACCCGACCGCGGTCGTGAAGACGCCGGGCGTGAGCCAGAACGCCTTCTCGGCGCCCCAGAAGCAGCCGAGTCCGAAGATCGCGGTCTGCATGCCGGCGGGGAACGGCGGCGTCAGCGGCCGTCCGCTCACGTGGTGGGTGGCGGGCACGGGCATCCGCTCCGCGCGGCCGGGCAGCGCGGTCTCCGTCGTCGGCAGCGTCGTCTTGTGCGAGCCCCACATGGTCGTGACCTCCGGGCTCATTGTAACGTCTTGCGTTTCGCGCAGCGATCTGGTGTCCTAGCGCCCGCTCGACTCCACGGGAGGTGTGACATGAAGGCTCAGCGACGCGTCTTCGTCCTCGTGCTGTTGGCCATGCTGGCGCTCGCGACCTCGGCGCCGGCGCAGCTGGCCGTCACGTCGAACGACAACAAGGTCATGCTCGACAACGGCACCGTGAAGATCGTGCCGAATCCCCGGCCGGACACGGTGACGATCATCGACCTCAAGGCCTCGCCGCCGCGGTTGGTCGCCGAGATCGCCGCGCCGGGCAGCGTCGTGGGCCCGCCTCTCAGCGTCGCCCTCACCCCCGACGAGAGCCTGGCGCTCGTGGGCTCGTCGAGCAGGGTGGATCCGAGCGATCCGACCAAGACGGTGCCGGACACCCGCGTGTCGGTCATCGATCTGAAAGCGTCGCCGCCGGCGGTCATCACGACGCTGGAGGCGGGCAAGAGCGCCGCCGGCATCTCGATCAATCGCCAGGGCACGCTGGCGCTCGTCGCCAACCGCAGCGAGGGCACGGTGTCGGTGTTCACGATCTCCGGCAAGACGGTGACACCGGTGGGCAAGGTCACGATCGCCGACGAGAAGTCGGGCACGAGCCACGTGACCTTCACGCCCGACGGCACGATGGCGCTCGTCACGCGCGACGGCGACAACAAGATCTCGGTGCTTTCGATCGACGGCACGAAGGTCGAGTACACCAAGCGCGACATCAACGCCGGGCTGCGGCCCTACGGGATCGACGTGTCGTCGAAGGGCGACTTCGCGGCCGTGGCCAACATCGGGCTCGGCCAGGGCGACACCGACACGGTGAGCCTGATCGACGTCCGCGCCCGGCCGCCGCGTGTCGTGGAGACGGTCAGCGTCGGCCAGACGCCGGAGGGCATCAAGGTCTCGCCCGACGGCCGGCACGTCGCGGTGGTGGTGATGAACGGCAGCAACAAGGCGAAGGAGTCGCCGTTCTACGCGGACCACGGCAAGCTCGTGGTCCTGCGCGCGAAGGGCATGAAGCTGACGAAGGTCGCCGAGGCGCCGATCGGCCACTGGTCGCAGGGCGCCGCCTTCTCGCCCGACGGCAAGACGATCCTCGTGGGCAACATGGTCGAGAAGGACGTGCAGGTGTTCTCCTTCGACGGCCGCGGGCTCAAGGAAATCGCCCGCATCAAGGTCAACGGGGGCCCGGCGGCTGTGCGCACCGCGGAGAAATAACGCGGACGTCCGACTCGGCTCGCGCACGATCTATTACGGCTGGGTGATCGTCGCCGCGCTGTCGGTGACGGAGACGGTCACCTGGGGAATCATCTACTACGGGTTCCCCGTGTTCCTGAGGCCGATGGAGCAGGACCTCGGCGCCTCCCGCGTGGCGGTGACCGCGGCCTTCTCCATCGGCCTCGGCGTGTCCGCGCTGACCAGCATCTCCGTCGGCCGCTGGCTCGACGCCCGCGGCCCGCGAGCGCTCATGACCGCCGGCTCCGTGCTCGCCACCGCGCTCACCTTCGCGTGGGCCCGCGTCGAGAGCCTGCCGGCGCTCTACGCCGTGTGGTCCCTGATGGGGCTGGCCATGGCCGCCACCCTCTACGAGCCGGCGTTCGCCGTCGTCGTCTCGTGGTTCGCGCGGGGCCGCGACCGCGCGCTGCTCACGGTGACCCTCGTGGCGGGGCTCGCCAGCACGATCTTCATGCCCATCGAGGCCGCCCTGCTCGAGCTCCTGGGCTGGAGACGCGCCTTGACGATCCTCGCGGTGATCCTCGGCGTGATCACCATCCCGATCCACGCGCTGCTGTTGCGCCAGGGCACCGCCCACGCGTCCGCCAGCGCGGAGGACGGGGCGCCGACGCCCAGCCTCACGCTGGGCGAGGCCGCGCGCACGGCGGTGTTCTGGGTGCTCTCGATCGCGTTCCTCGTCTCCAACTTCGCGACGGCGGCCGTCACCACGCACCTCATCCCGTTTCTCGTCGACCGCGGCTACTCGGCCGCCTTCGCGGCGGCGGCGATCGGCTGGACGGGCGCGATGCAGCTGGCGGGTCGCGTGCTGTTCGTGCCGATCTCGGCCCGCCTGGGTGCCCGCGTCATGGTGGCCGCCGTCTTCGTCGGGCAGGCGCTCGGCATCGCGCAGCTGCCGCTGCTCGCGCGCGTCGGCACGCTGGTGCCCTTCATCGTGCTCCAGGGGGCGGCCAATGGCATGGCCACCCTGGCCCGCGCGTCGTCGCTGGCCGAGATCTTCGGCGCGCGCAACTACGGCACGATCTCCGGGGCCGTCGCGCTGGGCTCCAACGCCGCGCGCGCGGTCGGGCCCGTCGGCGCCTCGCTGCTGCTCCTCGGCCTCGGCTCGTACCCGGCGGTCTTCTGGGCGCTGGCGGCGTCGCTGATCACGGCCGCCGGTGCCGTGGTGCTCGCGGACAGGAGCTCGCGCGCGGAGGGCTGATGCCGCTGGGCGAATCCTCGCCAGCGGCTCGAGCCGCCGGCTCGAAACTGGCCGCCCGGCGCGGCGGGACGTACGAGCGGTAGGGACGGGAGCCGGCGGCGACCCCATGAATGGGGGTCCGATCCGGGGGCGCCGCCTGGCACGATCGTCGCACCTATGGTGGCGGGATGAACTGGCTCAAGCACCCGGTCTTCACGCGCTTCTCGGGGCTGTGTCTGATCGGGATCGTCGCGCTCGCCCTCGCCATGGGGTACACGCTCTCTTCGCTGCTGACGCGGGCCGTCTCGGAGTGGGAGTGGCAGAACACCGCGGCGCTGGTCAGGCGCGAAGTCGAGCGGGAAGGGCTCCAGCGGATCTTCACCGAGCCCGGCGGGTCCGAGGCGCGCCAGCGCTCGGGACGCGTGCTCGCGGCGACGATCACGAGCCTGCCCGAAGTCGTGCGCGCGAAGGTGTGGAACCGGGAGTCCGAGATCCTCTGGTCGGATCAGGCCAACCTCATCGGTCAGCGCTTTCCCGGCAACGCTGAGCTGCAGCGCGCGCTCGCGGGAAGCGTCGAGGTCGAGATCAAGCGGCTCGCCAAGTCGGAGCAGCACTACGAGCGGCCGGCGTTCGGGATCCTGGCCGAGATCTACGTGCCGATCGTCGGCCGCGACGGCCGCGTCCTCGGCGTCGTCGAGGTCTACAAGACGCCGGATCGCCTGCTGAACACGATCCGCTGGAGCCGCACGGTCATCTGGGCGATCTCCCTCGCGGGCGGCGCGATGCTCTACCTGGTGCTGCTGCCGCTGTTCATGCAGGTGTATCGGCGCCAGGTCGAGGAGGAGATGCTGCGGCAGCACGCGGCCCGGCTCGAGCAGCAGGTCGAGCACCGCACGCAGCAGTTCATGCAGGCGCAGAAGATGCAGGCCCTGGGACTGCTGGCGGGCGGCATCGCCCACGACTTCAACAACATGCTGACGGTCATCTTCGGTCGCGCCCAGGTCCTGCTCGACCGCTTGCCGCATGACGCGCGAGCGCGCGGCGACGCCGACGCCATCGGGGAGGCGGCGGAGCGCGCCGCCGCGCTCACACGGCAGCTGCTCGCCTTCAGCCGGCAGCAGCGCCTCGAGCGGCGCACGCTGGACCTCAACACCGCGATCGTCGACATGGCGAAGATGCTCCGGCGGCTGATCGGCGAAAACATCGGCGTGGTCACGACGCTCGCCCGGACGGCCGGCTGGGTCAATGCCGACCGCGCTCAGCTCGAGCAGGTGATCCTCAATCTGGCCGTGAACGCGCGCGACGCCATGCCTGACGGCGGGCAGCTGACCCTGGCCACGGACAACGTCGACAGCGACGGGCGCGGCGGGGGACACCTTCCGGCGGCACTGCCGGCGGGCCGCTGGGTCGAGTTCATCGTGAGCGATACGGGCGTCGGCATGGAGCCGGCCACGCAGGCGCGGATCTTCGAGCCTTTCTTCACGACGAAGCGGATCGGCGAGGGCACCGGGCTCGGGCTCTCGACCGTCTACGGAATCGTCGAGCAGCACGACGGCCACATCGTCGTCGAGAGCGCGCCGGGACACGGCACGACGTTCCGGGTCTATCTGCCCCAGGTCGGCGAGCCCGCGCCGGAAGCGCGGCCGGCGCCGAGCATGCCGCGCACGGGATCGGAAACGATTCTCGTCGCCGAAGACGACCCGGCGGTGCGCGCGCTCGCGAGCGACATGCTCCGGGAGCACGGCTACACGGTCCTGACCGCGGGCAACGGTGAGGAGGCGCTCGAGGTCGCCGAGCGGTACCGGGGCCCGATCCACCTCCTGCTGACCGACGTGATGATGCCCAGGATGAACGGGCTGCAGCTCACCGGGCCGTTCGCAGCCGTCCGTGCCCACGCCCGGGTGCTGTACATGACGGGCTATGCGGAGATGCCGCCCGTCCCCGACGGCGCGCTCGTGCAGAAGCCGTTCACCGTCTTCACCCTGATGGACGCGGTGCGCCGGACACTCGAACGGCCCGAGCGGACCGAGCATCTCGTCTCGCCCGACTGAGGCCGCGCCGGGCGCCGCGGCCGCCCGAGGTTGACACTGCCCGGGCCCCGCCGCATAGTGGCGAAGATTCGATCATGACCCAACCACGGACGGTCGGAGAGCTTCGCACCCGCGGCTACGCCTCGAAGTCGGTCAAGCAGGAGATGCGGGACAACCTCGTCACCCGGCTGCGGCGCGGCGAGTCGTTCCTGCCCGGCATCGTCGGCTACGACGACACGGTGGTCCCCCAGATCGAAAACGCCGTGCTCAGCGGTCAGGACGTCGTGCTGCTCGGCGAGCGCGGCCAGGCCAAGACGCGGATCGCGCGGCTGCTTACCGGCCTGCTCGACGAGACCGTGCCCGTGCTCGCCGGCTGCGAGATCAACGACGATCCGCTGGCGCCGATCTGCCCGGCGTGCCGCCAGCGCGTGGCCGAGCGCGGCGACGCCGCCGAGGTCGCCTGGCTGCCGCGCGACCGGCGCTACGGCGAGAAGCTGGCCACGCCCGACATCACGATCGCCGATCTGATCGGCGAGGTCGATCCGATCAAGGTGGCCGAGGGCCGCTACCTCGCCGACGAGCTGA
This sequence comes from Candidatus Rokuibacteriota bacterium, assembly GCA_003220225.1. Classification (GTDB taxonomy): domain Bacteria; phylum Methylomirabilota; class Methylomirabilia; order Rokubacteriales; family CSP1-6; genus AR12. The sequence goes on along the minus strand of QHRU01000076.1, from coordinate 45,054 downwards.
CGATCCACTATGGGCTGCTGCCCCGCACGCATCGCGGGATCTTCGCGCTCAACGAGCTGCCGGACCTCGCCGAGCGGATCCAGGTGGGCCTCCTGAACATCATGGAGGAGCGCGACGTCCAGATCCGCGGCTACAAGGTGCGGCTGCCCATCGACGTGTACGTCGTCGCGAGCGCCAACCCCGAGGACTACACGAACCGTGGCCGCATCATCACGCCGCTCAAGGACCGTTTCGGCTCGCAGGTCCGCACCCACTACCCGCGGCGCGTGGCGGACGAGATCGCGATCATGGAGGCCGAACGCACGGCCTTCCCGGCCGACGGCGTGCACACGACGACGCCCGAGTACATGAAGCAGGTCGTCGCCGAGCTGACGCACCTCGCGCGCAAGGCCAGCGAGATCAGCCAGCGCTCCGGCGTCTCCGTGCGTGTGAGCATCTGCAACTACGAGAACCTCGTCTCCAGCGCGCTCAAGCGGGCCATCCGCCTCGGCGAGACGGACGCCGCGCCGCGCGTGAGCGACCTCGGCGCCCTGGTGGCGTCCACCGCGGGCAAGATCGAGCTGGAGACGCTCGGTGACACGAGCGAGGACAAGATCCTCGGTAAGCTCGTGCAGCGCGCCGTGCTCAACGTCTTCAACCGCTCGCTGACGCCGGCCGAGCTGGATCCGGTGGTGGCCGCCTTCCAGGGCGGCCTCAGCGTGCAGGTCTCCGACGCGATGCCCTCGGCGGAGTACGTGCGGCAGGCCGAGACGACGCCGGCGCTGCGCGCGGCGGCTCAGAAGCTCGGCGGTGACGGCGCGTCCGGCCTCGCCGCCGCCGTCGAGTTCGTGCTCGAGGGCCTGCACCTCAGCCGAAAGCTGAACAAGGACTCGCAGGCCGGCCAGACCCGGTACCGGAGCTGACGTGCTCCACCGCTATTCGCGCTGGGACGGCACGCAGGCCATCCCCGACCTCGACGCCGACGACGTCCTGGACGAGATCGCGGACGACGTCCTCGGTTACGGCGATCTGAAGTCCGCCCTCCAGCGCCTGCTCCAGCAGGGCATGCGGCCGCCCGACGGCCCGCGCATGCCCGGCCTCAAGGATCTGCTCGACAAGCTGCGCCAGCAGCGGCAACAGCGCCTGCAGCGCTACGACCTCGGCTCCAGCCTCGAGGACATCGCCAAGAAGCTCGACGACGTCGTGAAGACCGAGCGCGAGGGTATCCAGCGGGACCTGAAGGGCCGCGAGCGCGAGAAGGCGCAGCAGGCGCTCGACAAGATCCCGCCCGACGCCGCCGGGCGTCTGCGCGAGCTGCAGAACTACGACTTCTCCGACGCGACAGCCGAGCAGAAGTTCCAGGACCTGCTGGCCTCGCTGCGCGCGCAGGCGATGCAGCCGTTCATGCAGGGCATGAAGAGCGCGCTCGGCAACATGACGCCCGCGGATCTCAAGCGCATGCGCGAGATGATCCAGGATCTCAACCGCATGCTGCGCGAGAAGGCCGAGGGCGGCGAGCCGGACTTCGACACGTTCAAGCAGAAGTGGGGCGATCAGTTCCCCGGCGCCGAGAGCCTCGACGACCTGCTCGAGCAGATCGGCCAGCGGATGGCGGCCATGCAGTCGCTCATGCAGTCGCTCTCGCCCGAGCAGCGCGCGCAGCTGGACGAGATGATGCGCTCCCTGTTCATGCAGGACGAGCGCCTGGAAGCGGCCATGCGCCAGCTCGGCATGCACCTCTCCGACCTGCTGCCGCTCGACGAGATGGCCCAGCGCTATCCCTTCCGCGGCGACGAGCAGGTCGGCCTCGAGGAGGCCATGCGCCTCATGGAGGAGATGCAGCGGCTCGACGCGCTGGAGCGCGAGCTGCGCGGCACCCGCACCCTGGAGGATCTCGCGAAGCTGAACCCCGAGGACGTCGCGAAGCTCGCGGGGGAGGAGGCGGCGCGCGACCTCGAGCGGCTGCAGGAGATCGCGAAGCGGCTCAAGGACGCCGGCTACCTCGAGGGCGAGGACGACGATCTCAAGCTGACCGCGCGCGCCATCCGCAAGATCGCCGACAAGGCGCTGCGTGACATCTTCGCGCGCCTCAAGCGCGACCGCTTCGGCGGCCACCACGTCGACCGGCGTGGCGCCGGCGGCGACCAGACCGACGAGAGCAAGGCGTACGAGTTCGGCGACCCGTTCCTGCTCGACCTGAAGGAGACGGTCATGCGCGCGCTCGCGCGCGGCGGCCCCGGCACGCCCGTGCGCCTCGTGCCCGACGACTTCGCGGTCATCCGCACCGAGCAGCGCACTCAGGCGGCCACCGTGGTCATGCTCGACATGAGCCGCTCGATGCTGAACAACGGCTACTTCCTGCCCGCGAAGAAGGTCGCCCTCGCGCTCTCCGCTCTGATCCGCAGCCAGTTCCCCCGCGACGCGCTCTACATCGTCGGCTTCTCGCTCTACGCGCGCGAGTTCACCACGCAGCAGCTGCCGACGCTGTCGTGGAGCGAGTGGAACATGGGCACCAACATGCACGCGGGCTTCATGCTCTCGCGGCGGCTGCTCGCGCGGCACGCCGGGGGCAACCGGCAGATCCTCATGGTCACCGACGGCGAGCCGACCGCGCACCTCGAGGGCGAGGTCGCCGACTTCAGCTACCCCCCCATGCCGCGCACGATCCAGGAGACGCTGAAGGAAGTGCAGCGCTGCACGCGCGAGCGCATCATCATCAACACGTTCATGCTCGAGCGCAGCCCGTGGCTGACCTCGTTCGTCGAGCAGATGGCGCGCATCAACCGCGGCCGCGCGTTCTTCGCGACGCCGGACCGGCTGGGAGAATATCTCGTGGTGGACTACGTGAGCGCCCGCCGGCGGGCGCGGGGAGCGTGAGGATGGCCGACTTCAAGATCTGGATGAACGGCAAGGTGGTGCCCGGCGAGCAGGCGGTGCTGCCCGTCAACAGCGCCGCGGTCTTCTACGCGACGAACTGCTTCGAGGGGCTGCGCGCCTACTGGAACGCCGACGACGGCGAGATGTACGGGTTCCGGCTCGCCGAGCACTTCGCGCGGCTGCGCGAGTCGATGAAGATGATGCGCTTCAGCGTGCCCTACAGCGACGTCGACCTCTACGAGGCCGTGCGCGAGGTGATCACGGCGAACGAGGTCCGCGAGGACATCCACATGCACCTCGTGGCCTACGTGCTGGGCACCGGGCTGGACGCCACCACGCCGACGGGGCTCTACATCAACCCGCGGCGGCGCCCGAGCGCGCCGACCGGGCTGCGCTGCTGCGTGTCGTCGTGGAGGCGCACCCACGACAACGCGATCCCCATCCGGCTGAAGTCGGGCTCCAACTACCAGAACGGGCGGCTGGCCACGCTGCAGGCCAAGGCCGACGGGTACGACTCGCCGATCTTGCTGAACCAGAGCGGCACGGTGGCCGAGGGCACCGGCGCGACCTTCTTCATGATCCGGCGGGGCACGCTGCTGACGCCGCCGCTCACCGCCGACATCCTCGAATCCATCACGCGCACCACGCTGCTGGGTGACGTCATCCCCGACCTGGGCCTCGAGGTGCAGGAGCGCGAGATCGCGCGCACCGAGCTCTACGTCGCCGACGAGGCCTTCCTCTGCGGCAGCGGCTACGAGATCACGCCGATCCTCTCGATCGACAAATTCCCGCTGGGCAACGGCGAGGTCGGCCCGATCACGAAGAAGCTCAGCCGTGCCTACATGGATCTCGTGCGCGGGATCGACAAGCGCCACTCCGAGTGGCGCACGCCGGTCTACAAGCCGATGGCGGTCACCGCCGCGAGCCGCTGAGATCGAGGGGCGCGCTGGCCGGGGGAGTCCGAGGGGGGCGTAGCTCCCCTCGTTTGAAGAGCCAGGGGGGCCATTGCGGGGCCCCCCACGTTCATGAGCCCGCCACGCGCGCCGGCCGGTGCACGAACAGATCGCGGGCGCCCGGCTTCGCCGCCACCGCCGCCGGCGGGCGCATCTGGTACGTCACCGGCCGCAGGTGGTCGCTGTACTGGCGGTCGCGGTTGTAGACGGACCCGAACTTCCACAGCATCTTCAGGAAGTTCGTCTGGCCACGCAGGGCCAGGCGCGCGGACAGCCCCGCCACCTCGCGCAGCGCCGTGAAGCCGAGGTGCTTGCGGTTGATCACGGCCTGCGTCGCGACGAGCTCTTCGTAGAAGCGCTTGAGCGGCAGGCGGGTCGGCAGCACCGCGTGCTGGACGTCGAAGAGGCGGTAGTCGAGCGACGTCAGGCGCCGCGACTCCGTGTGCCAGATCTCCGTGCCGGGGTACGGCGTGGCCACGGTGAGGTGCACGATCTCCGGCACCGTCAGCGCCCACTCCCGGACGATCGCGAAGCGCCGCTCGTCCCAGTCGGGATCCGCGATGATGTTGACGGCGACGGTGAAGCCCAGCTCGCGCGCGACCTCGAGCGCCTTGAAATTCTCGCCGGGCGTCACGCGCTTGCGGTGCAGCTTGAGCGCCTCCTCGTCCAGCGCCTCGAGGCCGAGGAACATGTAGTGCAGGCCGAGCCGCTTCCAGTACTCGAAGACCTCGTGGTTGCGCAGCAGCACGTCGCAGCGCGTCTCCAGGTAGTACTGCTTGCGCACGCGGCGCTTCTCCAGCTCGCGGCCGATCGCGAAGCCGTGCTCGGGGTGGATGAAGGCCACGTCGTCCACGATGAAGACGTTGGGCTCGGCGATGCGCGCGAGGTCCTCGGCGGCGGCCTCCGGCGAGGCCCTGCGGTACGAGCGGCCGTAGAAGGTCCACGCGCTGCAGAACGAGCAGTCCCAGGGGCAGCCGCGCGTCAGCTCGGCGGAGGCGCACGGATCGAGGACGCCGATGAAGTACTTGTGGCGGCGGCGCGTCAGGTCGCGGGCGGGCTGGAAGCGGTCGATGTCGTCGAGCATCGTCGGCGCGGGTCCCGCGCCGTCGGGCGTGACCACGCCGGGCAGCGTGGCCAGGCGCGGGTCCCCGGCCGCTTCGAGCAGCCGCGGCGTGATCGCCTCGCCCTCGCCGCGCACCATCGCGTCGAGCGCGCCCTCGGCGTGCTCGAGCAGCTCCTCGGCGATGAACGAGCCGCTGTGGCCGCCGGCGAAGACGAAGCAGCCGGGCCGCCGTCGCTTCGTCTCCTTCGCGAGGTCCAGCACCTCGGGCACGTTGGCGAGATAGTTCAGCGAGAAGCCGACGGCGTGGGGCGCGAAGTCGGCCAGCTCGCGGTAGTAGTCGGCGTGGCCGAAGATCTGTAGATCCAGCAGGCGCACCTCGTGGCCGGCCGCGCGCACCGCCGCCGCCACGCGCTCGACGCCGATCGGCTCGAGCCGGAGAAAGATCTCGGAGTACATCAACGGGCTCGGGTGGACGAGCAGCACCTTCATGGCCGCTTATTGTACGCTGCCGCGCGCGAGCGCACTCTGCGCGAGGGCGAGTCCGCCCAGGACGCCGGCGCGCTCGCCGAGCGCCGGCGCCACCAGCTCGGGAGCGCGCACATACCCGGCGAGCCTCGCCTCGACCTCGTGGCGCACGCGCTCGAGCAGACCGGCCGCGCGCATCACGCCGCCGCCGAGCGCGACCCGCCGTGGCGAGAGCACGGCCGCGATGGCGACGACGCCGAGGGCGAGATAGCGCGCCTGCAGGGGCCACGCCTCGTGCCCGGCCGGCAGCGTCTGCGGTGCCGCGCCCCAGCGCGCGCGGAGCGCGACGGCCGAAGCGAGGCCCTCCAGGCAGTCGCCGTGATACGGGCAGGCGCCGGCGAAGGGATCGGCGGGATCGCGCGGGATCGCGAGGTGCCCCATCTCCGGATGCACCAGCCCGTGGAGCGGCCGGCCGTTCACGATCGCGCCGCCGCCGATGCCGGTGCCGACGGTGACGTAGACGAACGGATCGACGCCGTGCCCCGCGCCCCAGCGATGCTCGCCCAGCGCGGCGCCGTTGACATCGGTGTCGAAGGCGACGGGCACGGAGAGCGCACGGAACGCGCCGACCACGTTCGCGCGGGCCCAGCCGGGCTTCGGCGTGGTCGTGACCCAGCCGAAGGTCGGCGAGCGCTCGTCGAGGTCGATCGGACCGAAGGACGCGATGCCGATGGCGGCCACGCGCTCGGCGTGGGTGCGGAAGAAGTCGGCCGCGCGGCCGAGCGTCTCGGCCGGCGTGGTCGTGGGCACGCTCGTCTCGGCGCGGACGTCCTCGGGGCCGGTGCCGATGACGCAGCGGGTGCGCGTGCCGCCGGTCTCGACGCCGCCGACGACCGGGCCGCGGCTCAGGCCGGGGCCACCTCGACGCGCGTGTCGTTGTAGCAGGCGCCGCCGCAGATGTCGGCGTGGTGCGCGGGCGCCAGCGCGGAGACGGTCTGGCCGTTGTCGCTGGTCTTCATCCACGCGCCCTTGAGCGAGCACACGACGCCGGGCGGCACCGCGTCCGTCACGCGCACGGGCAGGCGCACCTCGCCGAGGTCGTTCCAGACTCGCACGCGCATGCCGTTGCTCAGCCCGCGCTTCTTCGCGTCGTCGGGGTGGATCTCGAGCGGCGGCGTCTCGGCGTTCGCCGTGCAGCCGCCGAAGGTGGACGTGGTGCGCCGGTCGGAGGCCGGGGTGATGAGGATGAGCGGGTACGACGACGTGAACGGCCGGTAGGACGGCAGCCGCGCCCCGAACTTCTCTTCCAGGTACGGCGAGGCGAGCTCGACCTTGCCCGATTTCGTCTTCGGGAAGACATTCGTGAAGAGATTCGCCTCGGCGCCGTCGAACTTCATCAGCAGCGCCGCGTCGACGGGGATCCGGCTCGGCTGCACGCCCCCGAGCCGCGGGTCGCTGCCGTCGATGGCGTCGTCCATCAGTTGCGCGTCCGAGGCCGTGAACTCCGGGCCGTCGAAGCCGAAGCGCGCCGCGAGCCGCCGGAAGATCTCGGTGTTCGGCAGCGCCTGACCTTGAGGACGGATCACCGGCTCCGCGCGCTGCAGCCAGTGCGTGCCGTAGGCGGCAAAGAGGTCGTCGTGCTCGAAGTGGCTGCACGCCGGCAGCACCACGTCGGCGTACGCCAGGCTGTCGGTCATCACCACGTCGCAGCCGACGACGAACAGGTCCTCGCGCGCCAGCCCCCGCCGCATGCGGTTCTGGTCCGGGTGCACGACGAGCGGGTTGTGGTTGTAGACGAAGATGGCCTTCAGCGGCGGCGCCAGGCTCAGATCGGTCAGGTGGCGGCCGACGTCCACGATGTTGACCGTGCGCGTGCCCTTCGGCACGAGGTCCGGACGCGTCAGCTTCGCCGGCGTCTTCGGAAACGCGCCGCGCGCGCCGTTGATGAGGCCGCCGCCGCGCACGCCGAACTTTCCGGCGAGGGCGGGCAGCGCGAACACCGCGCGCACGCCGCTGCCGCCGTTCTGGTTGCGCTCGATCCCGTTGCCGACGGCGATGGCGGCGGGCGAGATCGTCCGGAACCAGTCGGCGAACTGCTGGATCGCCGCCTCGCGGAGGCCGCACTCGCGCGCGGCGGCGGCGAGCGTCCACGGCCGCGCGAGCGTCATGAACTCCTCGTAGCCCCCCACGTGGCGCTCGACGAACGCGCGGTCGATCCCGCCGCGCCGCTCCAGCTCGGCGGCGATCGCCCACGCCAGCACGACGTCGGTGCCCGGCTTGACGGGCAGGTGCAGGTCGGCGCGCTCGGCGATCTTGGTGCGCTTGGGATCGACCACCACGAGCTTGGCGCCGTCGCGCCGCGCGCGATCCATGACGGGCGTCATGTGCAGGCCCGACCACGTGACGTTGTAGCCCCACGCCACGATCAGCTTGCTGTGCTCCATCTGCTCGGGCGGGATGCCCGGCGCGGCGGCGCCGTAGGTGCCCGCCCACGCCTCGCTGCGGATGCCGCCGCAGAGCGGCGGGCGGTCGAGCAGCGTCGCGCCGAGACGATGGAAGAAGCGCAGGTCCATCGAGCCCCCCGCGAGCGTGCCGTGCGGACCGGCGTAGTTCAGCGGCATGATCGCCTGCGCGCCGTGCTGCGCGATCACCGAGGTGAAGCGCGCGTGGATCAGGTCGAGCGCCTCGTCCCACGAGATCCGCTCGAAGCGCCCCTCGCCCTTGGCCCCGGCACGGCGCAGGGGCGTGACGAGGCGGCCGGGCCCGTGGACGAACTCCGGGTACGACTCCGGCACCTTCGCGCACAGCACGCCCGCCGTGTAGGGGTTCGCGCGCGAGCCGCGGATCTTCGTGATGCGGCCGGCGTCCACGGTGACGGTCAGGCTGCAGGTGTCGGGACAATCGAGAGGGCAGACGCTGGGGCGCTCGACGGTCGAAGTCGTCATGGTGTAGGAGTATAGTCCGTCCGCAACCAACATCCGAGTGGAGAGGCCCATGACAGCCATCACCAAGTCCGTCGACCTCGACCGTCGCGGCCGCGTGGCCGTGCTGACCGTCAACAACCCGCCCGTCAACGCGCTCAGCCAGCACGTGCGGCAGGGCCTCTACGAGGGTCTCAAGCAGGCCATTTCCGATTCCGCCGTCCAGGCCATTGTGATCGTCTGCGCGGGGCGGACGTTCATCGCCGGGGCCGACATCACGGAGTTCGGCAAGCCGCCGGCCGATCCGAGCCTCCACACCGTGCTCGACATCATCGAGGCCAGCCCCAAGCCGGTAGTGGCCGCGATCCACGGCACCGCGCTCGGCGGCGGCCTCGAGGTGACGCTGGCCTGTCACTCTCGCGTCGGCGTGAAGGACGCGCGCTTCGGCCTGCCCGAGGTCAAGCTCGGCCTGCTGCCCGGCGCCGGCGGCACGCAGCGGCTGCCGCGCGTGGTCGGCGTCGAGAAGGCGCTGTCGATGATGGTCAGCGGCGATCCGATCCGCGCCGACGAGGCGCTCAAGGCCGGCCTCGTCGACGAGATCGTGGACGGCGACCTCACGGCGGCCGGCGTGGCGTTCGCCGAGAAGGCGCTGAGCGAGAAGCGCCCGCTCAAGAAGATCCGCGACCTGGACGACAAGCTGGCGGCCGTGCGCGGCAAGCCCGAGGTCTTCGCGAACTTCCGCAAGTCGGTCGCGCGCCAGACGCGCGGCTTCCGCGCGCCGGAGAACATCGTCAAGGCCGTCGAGGCCGCGGTGAGCCTGCCGTTCGAGACGGGCCTCAAGCGCGAGCGCGAGCTGTTCGTCGAGCTGCTGAACTCGCCGGAGTCCAAGGCGCAGCGCTACTTCTTCTTCGCCGAGCGCGAGGCGGCCAAGATCCCGGACGTGCCGCCCGACACGCCGGCCAAGGAGATCAAGAAGGCCGCGGTCATCGGCGCCGGCACCATGGGCGGCGGCATCGCGATGAACTTCGCCAACGTCGGGATCCCGGTCACCGTGGTCGAGGTCCAGCAGGAGGCGCTCGACCGCGGGCTCGGCATCGTGCGCAAGAACTATGAAACGACGGCGAGCCGCGGCCGGCTCACGATGGCCGACGTCGAGAAGCGCATGGGGCTCATCAGGGGCACCACGGACTTCAACGCCATCGCCGATGCCGACATCGTGATCGAGGCCGTGTTCGAAGAGATGCCGATCAAGAAGGAAGTCTTCGCGAAGATCGACAAGATCGCGAAGCCCGATGCCGTGCTGGCGACCAACACGTCCACCCTCGACGTCAACGAGATCGCCTCGGCCACGAGCCGGCCGGAGAGCGTGATCGGCACCCACTTCTTCAGCCCGGCCAACGTCATGAGGCTGCTCGAGAACGTGCGCGGCGCGAAGTCGTCGAAGACGGCCATCGCCACTGCCATGGCCGTCGGCCGCCGCATCAACAAGGTGCCCGTGCTGGTCGGCGTCTGCTACGGCTTCGTCGGCAACCGGATGCTCCACCAGCGCGGGATCCAGGCCGAGAAGCTCATCCTCGAGGGCGCGCTGCCGCACCAGGTGGACCGCGTGCTCTACGACTTCGGCTTCCCGATGGGCCCGTTCGCGATGGGCGACCTCGCCGGCCTCGACGTCGGCTGGCGGATCCGGAAGGGGCGCGGCGTGAAGTCGCCGGTGGCCGACCGCATCTGCGAGCTCGGGCGCTTCGGCCAGAAGACGGGCGCCGGCTACTACAAGTACGACGAGAAACGGAACCCGACGCCGGATCCCGACGTCGAGAAGATCATCGTCGACGTCTCCACCGAGATGGGCATCACGCGGCGGCCGATCTCCGACGAGGAGATTCTCCAGCGCCTGCTCTATCCGATGGTGAACGAGGGGGCCAAGATCCTCGAGGAGAAGATGGCGCTACGCGCCAGCGACATCGACGTGATCTGGGTGTACGGCTACGGGTGGCCCGTCTATCGAGGCGGCCCGATGTTCTGGGCCGACTCGATCGGGCTCGAGGCGCTGCGCGACACGATGCTCGGATTCCAGAGAAAGACGGGCGACGCCTTCTGGACGCCGGCGCCGCTGCTCAACCGCCTCGCGGACGCGGGCAAGGGGTTCCTCGACAGGTAGGCCTGATCAGTTTCGATCCGGCGCCCCCTGCGGGGCTGGCCGTAACCGGCTGAAAACCCGGCGCGCGACTTTCGGCACCTTCCTTGCTGGATGTTCCCGGGGGGAGGCCGTCGTGCGACCAATTCCGAGCCGGCACACCGTCATCGAGCTGTGCACGCGGGTGTGGTCGTTCGTCCCGTCGGGCGGCTCGCTGCCCGAGAACGTCTGGCGCCGCCGACGCCGCTTCCTCGTGGGGCTCGCGTGGTTCCACGCCGCCGCGATCGTCCTCGCGGGGCCGCTCCTCGGCCATCGCTGGGAGCTCAGCCTGCGCGCGCTCTTCGCGCACGCGACCGTGCTGCACACGGCGGCCGAGGCGCTCGTGGTCGCGTTCTTCGCCGCGCTTGCGAGCTGGCCGCGCGCCAGCCGCACCTTCCAGGCGACGTGCGTGGGCTTCGGGCTCATGAGCGCCTCCGGCATCCTCGTGCACCTCTCCGGCGGCTACATCGAAGCGCACTTCCACTTCTTCGTGATGCTCGCGTTCCTGGCGCTCTGCCAGGACTGGATCCCGTATCTGCTGTCGGTGGCCTTCGTTGCCGTCCATCACGGTGTCGTCGGCGTGCTGTGGCCGAAGGAGGTCTACAACCACCCGGCCGCGTACGAGTCGCCGTGGACGTGGGCGACTATCCACGCCGCGTTCGTGCTGGCCTCCTGCGTGGGCAGCGTCATCGCGTGGCGGTTCAACGAGCGCGTGTTCGCGCAGACCGCGCAGATCCTCGAGGCCACGGGCGAGGGGATTTTCGGGCTCGACATCGAGGGCCGGATCACCTTCATCAACCCGGCCGCCGCCGAGATGCTCGGTGCCGACGCCCGGCGCGCCGTCGGCCTGCCGATCAGCCGAATCTTGAACGTGCTCAACACGGACGGCACGCCGCTGCCCGAGGCCGACTTCCCGATCTTCACCCCGCTCGAGGACGGGCGGGCGCGGCATGTGACCGACGAGGTGTTCGCGCGCTCCGACGGCAGCTACTTCCCCGTCGACTACGTGGCCACGCCGATGATCGAGCGCAATCACCTCACGGGCCTGGTCGTCAGCTTCAACGACATCACCGAGCGGCAGCGCGCGGCGGCGGCCCTGCAACGCAGCCACCGCGAGCTGGAGGCGACGCTCGCCGAGCTCAAGACGGCCCAGCGGCACGGGCTCCAGCAGGAGCGGCTGCGCGCGGTGGGGCAGATGGCAAGCGGGATCGCGCACGACTTCAACAACACGCTGTCGCCGATCGTGGGCTTCAGCGAGCTGCTGCTGCGTAACCCCGCGGGCCCCTCGGACCCGGCCCGGACCGAGGCCTACGTGCGCCTCATCAACATCGCTGCGCGCGACGCCGCCGCCGTCGTCCGCCGGCTGCGTGATCTCTACCGCGAGCGCGTGGAGACGGCGACGCTGGCGCCGGTGAACCTCGACCGCTGCATCAAGGAAGCCGTCGCGCTGACGGCGCCCCGCTGGCGGAGCCAGGCGCTCGCCATCGGCGTCACGATCCGCATGGAGACGGACGTGGCCGATCGGCTGCCGCCGATCGTCGGCGACGAGACCGAGCTGCGCGAGATGCTGACCAACCTGATTTTCAACGCGGTCGACGCGATGCCCGCCGGCGGCACGATCACGGTGCGCGCGCAGCCCGACGGCGACGGAGTCCGGGTCGATGTGGCCGACACCGGCGTCGGCATGAGCGACGAGGTCCGGCGGCGCTGCCTGGAGCCGTTCTTCTCCACGAAGGGCCAGCAGGGCAGCGGGCTCGGGCTCTCGCTGGTGCACGCCCTCATCGAGCGGCACCGCGGCACGCTCAAGATCGAGAGCCGCCCGGGCGCCGGCACCACGATCAGCCTGCGCTTCCCGGAGGGCTCGCCGTCGGCGGCCGCCGCACGCGGGCCCGAGGCGGAGGAGTCGCCGCGTCGCCTGCGCATCCTCGTCGTGGAGGACGAGCCCGTCGTGCGCAAGGTGCTCTCGCAGCAGCTCCTCGCCGTGGGACACACCGTGGAGACCGCGGATAACGGCGTGGAGGGCCTCGAGAAGTTCATGTCCGGCTGGTTCGATCTCGTCATCACGGACCGGGCGATGCCCGAGATGAGCGGCGACGCGGTCGCGGCGACGATCGCGCGCGTCGCGCCCGACAAGCCGATCATCATGCTGACGGGTTTCGGCGACCTGATGCTGGCCAAGGGCGAGAAGCCGACGGGCGTGCGCGTCATCATCAGCAAGCCGGTGATGATGGAACAGCTCACGCGCGCGATCGCCGAGGCCACGGCCGGCCGCGTTCCCCGCAGCCGCCCGGAGACTTAGTACATGGGGGGCCTCGAAGGGCCCCCCAAACCCCCCAAACGCTCGGGTCGCCCCGGCGAAGCCGTGGCGCCCCTCGACGCGCGGGGCCCCCCAAACCCCCCAAACGCTCGGGTCGCCCCGGCGAAGCCGTGGCGCCCCTCGACGCGCGGGGCCCCCCAAACCTCCCAACGCTCGGGCCGCCCCGGCGAAGCCGTGGCGCCCCTCGACGCGCGGGGCCCCCCAACCCCCCCAAACGTTCGGAGCGCCCGGGGTGAACCCGGGCGCTCCTCTACCCCCACCATCGATCCGGCGGGCGGGTGCGGTGGTACCCTCCCGACATGAAATCGACAGGCTTCGAGACCATCGTCGAGTCCGCGCGCTCGCTGCTCGAGGTCCAGACCGCCGCCGCCGGCCCGTCGGGAAGCCTCCCCCTCACCGCCGAGATGCTGCTCGAGCGGCCGAGCGGCGACATCTTCGGCCTCACGCAGAATGCGGGGATGGGCTGGGACCCGCGCGAGCTCGGCCGCCCGCAGTTCTTGATGCTCGGGACCAACGGCGGCATCCGCGGCGCCGACGGCCGGCCGATCGCCCTCGGCTACCACACCGGTCACTGGGAGATCGGGCTGCTGATGCAGGCGGCGGCCGAGGAGTTTCGCGCGCAGGAGTGCCTGCCGTTCGCCGCGTTCTGCTCGGACCCGTGCGACGGGCGCACGCAGGGCACCGTGGGCATGATGGACAGCCTCGCCTATCGCAACGACGCGGCGTTGGTGCTCCGACGCCTCGTGCGCTCGCTGCCGACGCGCAAGGGCGTGCTCGGCGTCGCCACCTGCGACAAGGGCTTGCCCGCGATGATGATGACGCTGGCTGCGATGCGTGCGCTGCCCGTCGTGCTGGTCCCCGGCGGCGTCACGCTGCCGCCGACGGACGGCGAGGACGCGGGCAAGGTGCAGTCGATCGGCGCACGCTTCGCCCACGGCGAGCTGACGCTCGAGCAGGCGGCCGATCTCGGCTGCCGCGCCTGCGGCTCGCCGGGCGGCGGCTGCCAGTTCCTCGGCACGGCCGCGACGTCGCAGGTGATCGGCGAGGCGCTCGGGCTTTCACTGCCGCATTCAGCGCTCGCGCCGTCGGGCCAGCCGATCTGGACGGACATGGCGCGGCGCTCGGCGCGCGCGCTCGTCAGCCTGGCCGCGCGCGGCGTCACCGCGTCGTCGATCGTGACCGACGCGGCGATCCGCAACGCGATGGTCGTGCACGCGGCCTTCGGCGGCTCGACGAACCTGCTCCTGCACACGCCGGCGATCGCCCACGCCGCCGGGCTGCGCCGGCCGCACATCGAGGACTGGATCGCCGTCAATCGGCGCGTGCCGCGCCTGGTCGACACGCTGCCGAACGGGCCGCACCCGACCGTGCGCGCGTTCCTCGCCGGCGGCGTGCCCGAGGTCATGCTGCACCTGCGACGTCTCGGCCTGCTCGAGCTGTCCGCGCTGACGGTGAGCGGCGAGACGCTCGGCCGCGTGCTCGACTGGTGGGAGACGAGCGAGCGTCGCCGCGTCCTGCGCGAGCGGCTGCAGCGCGCCGACGGCGTGGCGCCCGACGACGTCATCATGGACCCCGACCGCGCGCGCTCCCGCGGGCTGACGAGCACGGTGACCTTTCCGCGCGGCAACCTCGCGCCCGAGGGCTCGGTGATCAAGTCCACCGCGATCGATCCCACCGTCGTGGACGCCGACGGCGTCTACCGCAAGACCGGTCCGGCGCGCGTCTTCGTGCGCGAGAAGGACGCCATCGCCGCCATCAAGAATCCCGGCGCCGGCGGGATCAAGGCCGGCGACGTGCTCGTGCTGATCTGTCGCGGCCCGATAGGCGCCGGGATGGAGGAGATCTACCAGATCACCGCCGCGCTCAAGCACCTGTCGTTCGGCAAGCACGTGGCCGTCATCACCGACGCGCGCTTCTCCGGCGTCTCCACCGGCGCGTGCATCGGCCACGTCGGACCCGAGGCGCTCGCCGGCGGGCCGATCGGCAAGGTGAAGGACGGCGACGCCATCCGCATCGTCGTCGATCGCAACCGGCTCGAGGGCTCGATCGACCTCGTGGGCGAGGGCGGACGCGCCTTCCCACCGGACGAGGGCGCGCGCGTGCTGGCCTCGCGCCCGCCGCGGCCGGATCTCTCGGCCGATCCCGAGATCGCGGACGACACGCGGCTCTGGGCGGCGCTGCAGCAGGCGGGCGGCGGGACGTGGGGCGGCTGCGTCTACGACGTCGACGCGATCATCGCCGCCCTGAGACGCTGAGCCTCGTCTCGCGCGCCGGGCGAGCTATAGGTGAAGGCCGCCCCGCGGTATCGGGAGTTGCGGGGCCCCCACCCGGCGCTAGACTTTCATGCGCCGGCGCCGGCACGCGATGATCACGCCCCAGGCCGCCACCACGTCCGATGCGCTGCTCGAAGCGCTGCTCGACGCCCGCCGGGTCGAGCTCGCGCTGCTCGACGATCTCACGGACGCCCAGATGCTGGGCACGCGCGCGCACTTCGTCGAGCCGCCGATCTGGGAGATGGGCCACGTCGGCTGGTTCCAGGAGTACTGGCTGCTGCGCCGGCTCGACGGCGCCGACCCGCTGCTGCCCGGGGCGGACGACGTCTACGACTCGTTCAACGTCTCCTACACGCGGCGCTGGGATCATCGCTTTCCGTCCCGCGCGTCGACGCGCGCGTACATCACGGAGGTGCTGCGGCGGAGCGTGGCTCGCCTCGAGTCGCGCGAGCCGCGCGGCGACGACGCGTATTTCTACACGCTGGCCGCGCTGCACGAGGACATGCACGGCGAGAACCTGACGGCGATCCTCCAGACGCTCGGCTACGCGCGGCCGGCAAGCCTCGGCGCCACTCCCGCGCCTGCGCCGCCCGTCGATCCCGGGTTCCGTCCGCGCGACGTCTCCGTCCCCGGCGGCGCGTTCACGCTCGGCGCCGAACCCGACGAGCCGTTCGTCTTCGACAACGAGAAGTGGGCGCACCCCGTCGAGGTCGAGCCGTTCCGGATCGCCGCGACGCCCGTCACCAACGCGGAGTTCCTGGGCTTCGTCGACGACGGCGGCTATCGGCGTCGCGAGTGCTGGGGACGGCGCGGCTGGGACTGGCGCCGCCGCGAGGGCGCCGAGCATCCGGTGTTCTGGCAGCGCGCCGGCGGTCGCTGGTGCGAGCGCCGCTTCGACCTGCTGGGGCCCCTCGAGCCGTGGCACCCGGTCGTGCACGTGAACTGGTACGAGGCGGAGGCGTTCTGCCGCTGGGCGGGCCGGCGGCTCCCCACCGAGGCGGAGTGGGAGATGGCGGCCACGCTCGACCCGGCCACGGGCCGCAAGCGGCGTTTCCCCTGGGGCGACGCGCCGCCGACGCCCGCGCGCGCCAATCTCGACTACCGCGCCGGCGGAACGCTCGACGTGCGCGCGCTGCCGGCCGGCGACAGTCCGGTCGGCTGCCGGCAGATGATCGGCAACGTGTGGGAGTGGGTGGCCGACACGTTCCAGCCGTATCCCGGGTTCGTGTGCGACCCGTACAAGGAGTATTCCGAGCCGCATTTCGGCCAGAAGAACGTGCTCAAGGGCGGATGCTGGACGACGCGTTCACGCCTGATCCGGGGTACGTGGCGCAATTTCTTCAAGCGGCAGCGGCGCAACGTCTTCGCCGGCTTCCGGACCGTGGCGCGCTGACGTGTGGCCCGCCCGCTGCCGGTTCGACGTCCACGCGGACGACGCGGCCTTCGTCAAGATGCTCGAGGCTGACGTGCGACGCGGGCTGAGCGCGTGGCCGCGCTCCATCCCGCCCAAGTACTTCTACGACGAGATCGGCGCGCGGCTCTTCGAGCGCATCACCGAGCTTCCCGAGTACTACCTGACGCGCGTCGAGGCGTCCCTGCTCTCCCGGGTGGCCGGCGAGGTCGCGCAGCGCACGGCGCCGGACGAGATCGTCGAGCTGGGGCCCGGCTCGTGCCGCAAGGTGCGCTGGCTCTTCGACGCGCTCCGCTCCCCCGCCGGGGTGCGGTACGTCCCGATCGACTTCGGCCGCGACGGCCTCCGCGACGCCGTGAGCGGCCTCACCCGCGACTACGGCTGGCTGCACGTCCACGGCGTGATCGGCGATTTCGAGCGGGACCTGGTCCACGTCCCGGCGCCGATCGGCCGGCGGCTCGCGCTCTTCCTCGGGAGCACCATCGGCAACTTCGAGCCGGCCGCGCGCGCGGCATTGCTGGGGGAGATCGGCCGCCTGCTCGGCGCCGACGGCCGGCTGCTCCTCGGCGTCGATCTCGTCAAGGAGCGCAGCATCCTCGAGCCCGCGTACGACGACGCCGCGGGGGTGACCGCGGCCTTCAACCGGAACATCCTCGCCGTCGTCAACCGCGCGCTCGACGCCGACTTCCGCCTCGACGCCTATCGTCACCACGCCTTCTACGACGACGCCGCGAGCCGCGTCGAGATGCACCTGCTCGCCACCGCGCCGCAGCGCGTGCACCTGCCGAAGCTCGACATGGTCCTCGACCTCCACGAGGGCGACGGGATCTGGACCGAGAGCTCGTACAAGTTCACGCGCGCCTCGACGGAAGCGATGCTCGCCGACGGCGGGCTGGCCCTGGACGCCTGGTACACGGATGAGCACGATCACTTCGGCCTGGCATTGGCGCGACCCGCGGCGTCCCCGTGACGATGGGCACGCCGACGCCGCGCCGGCTCTACGTGCACGACGATCTCTCGGAGGAGCTGGCTCGGCACGGCGGGGACGCCCCGATCCGACAGTTGGGGCGGGTGCTCTTCACCCTGCTGGCGCGAGAGCCGGACCGCGTGGTCGTGCTCACGCCCGCCGCTCAGATCGCCGCGCTGATCGAGCAGGGCGGGCATCGGCCGTTCGGAGCGGTCGTGGCGATCGGCCCCGCCGGCGCCGCCGTCGCCGCGCAGGTGCACGAGCGCACCGGCTGGTTTCCGAGCGTTTGGCGGGTCGACGTCTGGCGCGAGGAGGACGCGGACGGAGGCTATCGCCTCGCCGCTCCGGCGCCGCTCGCGCGCCAGCTCGGCGCGCTGCCCGACGCCGCGTCGCTCGCGGTCGTCGACGACACGATCTTCACGGGCCTGACGATGCGCGAGGTGCTCGCGGCGCTGCCCTCGCGGCTGCGGTCGCGGGCGCACGTCTTCTGTCTGCGCGCGGTCGCCGAGTGCCTCGCGGAGATCCGGCGCCTGGCGCCGGCGACGGCCGGCTTCGCCGCGCCGGGCCGCCTGCTCACCGACGTCAGCTTCATCAACGCCAGTGGCCTCGTGCGGCGCGGCGCCATCCGGCGCACGGGGCGGCCGCCATTGGCGTTCTTCGAGCGCCCGGAGTGGATGGCCGCGTGGTTCCCGGGCTACGACGCCGACGTCGTCGCGGCCTGCCGCGCGCTGCACGAGCGGCTCGAGGCCGGCCCGCTAGTTCGACGCTGAGGGCGCCGCGCGCAGCGCGCGCGGGACCACGACACGGTCGAGGGCCTCGAACGCGGCGTGGATGACGAGCGCCATCACCGCGGCTGGAATCGCGCCGGTGAGGATGGTGCCGACGTCGTTGAGGGCGAGTCCGGTCACGATCAGGGTGCCGTACCCGCCGCCGCCGATGAACGCCGCGAGCGTCGCCGTGCCCACGGTGAGGACGGCCGCGGTCTTGATCCCCGCCATGATGGTCACCGAGGCCAGCGGCAGCTCGACCCAGGCCAGGCGGCGCCAGCCGCGGAGCCCGAGGACCGTCGTCATCTCGACGAGCCGCGGATCGAGGCTGCTGATCGCGGCGTGCGTGGTGCGCACGATGGGCAGCAGCGCGTAGAGGGACAGCGCGACGAGCGCCGGCAGCTGGCCGATGCCGAAGAGCGGGATCATGAACGAGAGCAGCGCGAGCGCGGGAATCGTCTGGATCACGCCCACGCCCATCAGCTCCGCCTGCGCCAGCCGCCGCCGGCGCGCGGCGAGGATGCCGAGCGGCAGCCCGAGCAGCACGGCCGCCGTCAGCGAGACGGCGACCAGCCACACGTGCTCGAGGGTCAGCGTCGCCAGCTCCCGGGCCGGCCGCCGCGCGGTCTCGGCGCTCGACCGCCCGAGGAAGGTCGCGGCCGCCTCCGCGAACGATCGGCGCTCG
This sequence comes from Candidatus Rokuibacteriota bacterium, assembly GCA_003220225.1. GTDB lineage: Bacteria > Methylomirabilota > Methylomirabilia > Rokubacteriales > CSP1-6 > AR12. The sequence goes on along the minus strand of QHRU01000076.1, from coordinate 26,203 downwards.
AGATCCGCGAGCGCGTTGAGGCGCGCCATCGTCGCGTTGTCGATCCGACCGCCGAGACGTCCCTGGAGCGCCGCCCACGTGCGTGGAAAGCGCTCGGCGAGCGAGCGGCGCGCGAGCAGCACGGCGCTGTAGTCGGGGAAGAAGCGCCGGTCGTCGGTGAGCAGCGCCAGGTCCAGGCGCGCGAGCTGGCCGTCGGTCGAGAAGACGTCGATCACGTCCACGCGGCCGCTCACGAGCGCGGGATACGTGAGCGCGTGCTCCATGGCGCGCACCTCGGCGAAGCGCAGGCCGTACTGACGCTGGAGCCCCGGCCAGCCGTCCCCGCGGTCGAGGAAGCCGGGGTCGAAGGCCGCCCGCAGCCCGGGATGGCGCGCGAGATCGCCGATCGTGCGCAGGCCCAGGCGCGCCGCCGCGTCGCGCCGGACGGCGAGGGCATAGGTGTTGTCGAAGCCGAGCGCGACGCCGAGCGTGAGTCCGCGCGCGCCGAGCCGCGTGCGCATGGCTTGGACCGAGGCGAGCGTGGGCTCCTTGAGGATCGCCTGGGCGATGGTCCCCGTGTACTCGGGATAGATGTCGATGTCGCCGCTGGCCAGGGCGCCGTAGACGATGCCCGTGCCGCCGAGCCCCAGCCGCCGCTCCGCGCGCGCCTCGCCCGTCTCGTCGACGATCTGCGCGACCATCTCGGCCAGGATGTAGCTCTCCGTGAACGATTTCGAGCCCACGCGGATGCGCGGCGGCTCGGCGGGCGCCGCCGCGGCGCAGACCAGCAGCGCCATCAGGACTCCGCCGACGGCCGCGATCGAGCCTCGCCGCGTCACAGCCGGAGCTCCCGCGCCATCTCCGGCGGCGGCGCCTGGGCGCTCAGGAACTCGGTGACGAACGGGTCGGCGGGCCGCTGCGCGAGATCGGCGAGCGTTCCCTGCTGCACGACGCGGCCGTGGCTCAGCAGCGTGATCACCGAGCCGAAGACGAAGGCCTCGCGCACGTCGTGGGTGACGAGGATGACGGCCTTGTGCAGCTCGCCGAAGACCCGCCCGAGCTGCGCCTGGAGGCTGGCGCGCGTGATCGGGTCGAGCGCCCCGAGCGGCTCGTCGAGCAGGAGCACGGGCGGATCCAGCATCAACGCCCGCATCAGGCTGACGCGCTGCCGCTGGCCGCCGCTCAGCTGGTGAGGGTAGCGCGCCATCAGCTCGGGCTCGAGCCCGACCAGCGCGGCGAGGGCGTCCAGACGAGCCGCCTGGCGCTCCGCGCTCCAGTTGGCCGCGCGCGCCGGCAGCACGACGTTCCGCCCAGCGGAGAGGTGGGGGTAGAGCGCGCCTTCCTGGACGACGTAGCCCATGGGCGCGGTCGGCTCCACGCGGACCTCGCCCGCGTCGGGGCGCAGGAGACCGAGGATGAGGCGCAGGACCGTGGATTTTCCGGCGCCGCTCGAGCCGAGCAGGACGTGGGTCGTCCCCGGCTCGACGGCGAGGGAGACGTCGTCGAGGGCGACGCGACCGCCGAAGCGCTTGGTGACGTGGCGAAGAGCGATCATCGCGCGCGCGGCGGGCCCTCGCTGCGATGATACCGGAGTCGTCGCCCGGGGCGAAGCGGGTTACGCGGCCGGTGTCGGCACAGTTAGCGGCCGATCCCGCGCGCCATCAGCACGGCCATCAGCGGCATCAGCGCGAGCAGCGCCACCTCCACGTGGATGAGCCGGCGCGCGGTCGCGATCTCCTGCGCCGGCGGCAGCTCGCCGGACTCCGCGAGCCGCCGGCGCCAGCGCAGGAAGGAGACCGTCGGCTTGATCGAGAGCGTGGCGATGGCGATGTAGAGCGCCATCTTCATGACGAAGAACGGGTTCGGAAGGTAGAAGCCCACGCCCTTCGCGTCGTAGAAGAGCCGAAGCAGTCCCGTCGCCAGCGCCAGCAACGCCGCCGAGAAGAAGAAGATGTCGAGGCGCGGCAGCAGCCGCACCTGTTCGGCCTCGAGCGATGGCCGGCACACCACCATCTCCGCGACGAGAAAACCCGAGATCAGGACGATCGCGAGGTAGTGCAGGTAGGCGACGAGCGGCTCCATGGCGTCGATCCTATCCCGCGTGTCCCCCGTGCGCGAGCCACAGGCCGAGCCCGGCGGCCCAACGGCCGCCGGGAGTCTAGGCGCGCTCGAGTGGGCGGCCGTTGAGAACCGCGGCCGATGAGATCGTCACGGGTCGCAGCAGCGCCTGCATGACGAAGCAGCCGCGCTCGGCGTTGCGGACGAGGCGGGCCACACGGTCCGGAGGATCGGGCGAGTCGAGCTCGAGCACCGTGTCGGCGCCCAGCATCTCCCCCTGGACGGTGTCGTCGAGGACCGAGCCGGTGACGCGATAGCGCGCGGTCACGCGCATCCGCATCCGCCCGACCGTCACCTTGAGCATGTGCCCGTACCGGGACACTTGAGTCATGAGTCAGAAGGCAAGGGCCGCGCTGAAGTACATCAGCGGCGTGGGCGCCGAGCCGAGGCCGCCGAGGTTCGGGCCCTCGTCGCAGGCGAACGTCATGTGGCCGGTTCCGGCGCGGCTGACCGTCGCCACCTTCAGGAACGGCGTGACCGACGTGACGTCGGCTTCGAAGACGATCTCGCGGCGGGTGATCGTCGGATCCAGTCCTTCCGGGGTCGCACTCATCGGCGGGCCTCCTCGTGTGTCGCCGCATAGAATAGCCGCACGGAGGCCCCGCGCCGGTAGACGAAGCGCGGCGTCGGTAGTAGCATCGGCGGCGACTTTCCAGGGAGGGACACCGCGTATGGCGATCACCGCCAAGATCCTGCACGTCGACCTGACCGACCGCACCCATCGCGCCGAAGAGATCCCGGAGGCGACCTACCGCAAGTACCTCGGCGGCGGTGCGCTCGCGGCGCACCTGCTGCTGCGCGATCTGAAGCCCGGCGCCGATCCGCTCGGGCCCGACAACGTGCTCGTCTTGATGACGAGCGTGATCAACGGGCTCTCGCTCTCCGGCACCAACCGCTACACGGCGGCGGCGAAGTCGCCGCTGACCGGCGGCTACGGCGAGTCCGAGGCCGGCGGCTGGTGGGGCCCGGAGCTGCGGGCGGCGGGCTGGGACGGCGTCGTCGTGCACGGCGCGTCGAAGACGCCGGTCTACGTCTGGATCAAGGACGCCGCGGTCGAGTTCCGCGACGCGACGCCCTACTGGGGCAAGCTCTCGGGCGACGTGCAGGACGGCATCGAGGTCGAGCTGGGCGACAAGCGCGTGCGCACGCTGCAGTGCGGCGTGGCCGGCGAGAAGCTCGTGCGCTACGCCGCCATCGTGAACCAGCTCAAACACTTCCACGGGCGCGGCGGGCTCGGCGCCGTGATGGGTGCGAAGAAGCTCAAGGCCATCGTCGTGCGCGGCAGCAAGCCGCCGGCGGCCACCGACAAGGACACCGCGAAGAAGCAGCTCGTCTGGTTCAAGGACAACTACGACCGCTCCAAGGACCGTTTCCACCAGCTGGGCTCATCCAGCGGCGTGCTGGCGCTGGAGGCCAGCGGAATCCTGCCCACGCGCAACTTCCGGGACGGCTCCTTCGAGGGCGCCAAAGACATCAGCGGGCAGAAGATGCGCGACACGATTCTGGTGAACCGCGGCACCTGCTACGCGTGCGCGGTGGCGTGCAAGCGCGAGGTCGAGGTGAAGGAGCTGGGCGTGACGCCGAAATACGGCGGGCCCGAGTACGAGACCCTGGCCGCTTCCGGCTCGCTCTGCGGCGTGAAGGACCTCAACGCGCTGGCCCTGATCAACCAGCTGCATGCGCAGTACGTGCTCGACTCCATCTCCACGGGCGCCGTCTGCGCGTTCGCGATGGAGTGCTACGAGCACGGCATCATCACGAGCGAGATGGCGGGCGGCCTGGACCTCTCGTGGGGCAACGCCGACGCCGTGATCGGGCTCATCCACATGATCGGCAGGCGCGAGGGCCTCGGCGACCTGCTCGCCGAGGGCGTCAAGCGCGCGGCGGAGAGCCTCGGCAAGGGCGCCGAGCGCTTCGCGCTCCACGTGAAGGGCCAGGAGCTGCCGATGCACGACCCGCGCGGCAAGAAGGGCCTGTCGCTCGCCTACGCGATCTCGCCGACGGGCGCCGATCACATGGAGGCGCCTCACGACCCGCTCTATGCCGGCTTCCACCCCCAGGGCCACCCGATGGGCGTGCTCGGCCTGATCGAGCCGCTCGACCCGATGACGCTCGACGCCAAGAAGGTGCGCGCGTTCTACGTGACGCAGCAGGTGTGGAGCGCCTACAACTCCGTCGGCATGTGCGATTTCGTGGGCGCGCCGCTGAACACCCTGCAGCTCGACCCCATGATCGACTACATCAACGCGGTCACCGGCTGGAACATGAGCCTCTACGAGCTGATGAAGGTGGGCGAGCGGAACAACACGCTGGCGCGCATGTTCAACAACCGGGAGGGCTTCACCCCGGCGGACGACGTGCTGCCCCAGCGCATGCACGAGGGCATCGGCAACGGCGCCATCAAGGGCGCCAGGATCGATCCCGACGAATTCCTCGCCGCGCGTAAGACCTACTACGAAATGGCCGGCTGGGACCCGCAGACGGGCAAGCCGACCGACGCCAAGCTAGCCGAGCTCGGGATCAGCTGAAGATGGGGGGCCCCGAAATGGCCCCCCATACCCCCCCAACGCTCGGACGCGCCCCGGGGAACCCGGGGCGCGCCTCGATAAAAAGGCCAACGGGCGGAGCGTCGGTTCTCGGTACTTCGGATTTTCATCCGGGAACCGAGGGGTCGAGGCCCCGCCCGCTGTTTGGCGTGGACGAGTGTCCTCGGCGCCGCCCGGTTGTCACAACGGGCTCAGGGCTTGTGGAAGCGCTCGATCCCGTCGCCGCCCAGCGCGCGCACCGCGCGGCCCTCGGCCTCGAGGAAGTTCAGGTGAGCGAGCGTCTCGCCGATGGCGAAGCCGAGCTGGTGGGTGTCCAGCTCGCGCCGGAACAGGACCGGGATGAGCTGGGCGCCCGTCTTCGGCTCGAGGAGCGCGTCGGCGGCCTCGGCCAGCCGCGCGTCGTGGTGCTGCACCAGCGTGGAGAGCCGGTGGTGCAGGCCGCGGAACGGCAGGCCGTGGGACGGCAGCACCAGCGTGTCGGCGGGCAGCCGGAGGAAGCGCGCGAGCGAGTCGAGGTAGTAGCGCAGCGGGTTCTCGCGCGGGCGCTCGGGCCACACGCTGACGTTGGTCGTGATCTTCGGCAACACCTGGTCGCCCGCGATGAGCACGCGCAGGTCTTCGCACCAGAGGCACGCGTGCTCGGGCGAGTGGCCGCGCGCCGTGATCACGCGCCACCGCCGGCCGTCGATGGTCACGGTCTCGCCGTCGGCGATCGGCATGAAGGCAAAGGGCAGCCCGCCCACGAGCCCGGGGTAGTGATTGCCCCGCGCGCGCATCTTCGCCGTCGCCTCTTCCGCGATGCCGTTGCGCCGGTAGTACGCCACGCGGCGGTCGAGGTCGGCATCGTCGCGGCTGCGCAGCGCATACTCCGCGGCCAGCCACTCCGTCTGCGTGCACCAGAGGTCGGCCTGCCAGCGCTCGGTGAGCCACGAGGCGTTGCCGATGTGGTCGGGATGGAAGTGTGTGACGATCACGCGCGTGATCGGCTTGCCGTCGAGTCCGTGAGCGAACAGCTGCTCCCAGCGCTCGCGCGTGGGCGGCAGGGCCAGGCCCGTGTCCACCGCCGTCCAGCCGGCGCCGTCGGCGAGCAGCCAGAGGTTGATGTGGTCGAGCTGGAACGGCAGCGGCATGCGCAGCCAGCGCACGCCGGACGCCACCTCGATCGTCTGCGCCGCCGCCGGCGGCTCGCTCCAGGGATGCTCGAGGGCCATGCCGTCGAGTCTACCCGCGCAACCGCGGCATGTCGAAATTGCGCGCCTTGAGATCGCTCACGAGCGCCGCGGCCTGCTCCCTCGTGAGCGCGACGAGCGGCGGGCGCACGGTCGCCCACTCCGCGATACCCGACCAGTGGGCGATGGCGGCCTTGAGCGCCGGGATCATCGGGTACTTCGCGAAGGTGCCGCGGATCTCGTCGAGGCGCTTCTGCTGCGCGTCGGCGTCGGCGCCGCGCCAGGTGTCGTAGAGGCGCGCGATCGCCGCCGGGTTCGTGTTGGCGGTGGCGCTGATGCAGCCCGCGCCGCCGCTGCGCAGGCCGGCGAGCAGGAACGTCTCGGCGCCGGGGAAGACGTCGAAGCCCGATTTCGCGAACTGATCGAGCATCGCCTTGGTGTTGTTCCAGTCTCCCGAGGAGTCCTTCGCGCCCGCGATGGTGCCGGGGTACGCCTTGAGCAGCCGCTCGATCAGCGTGAGCGTGATCGGCACGCTCGACACCGGCGGGATGTGATAGAGGTAGATCCGCAGTCCTGAGTCGCCGACCCGTTCCACGATTTCAGCGAAGTTCCGGAACAGCCCGTCGTCGGACACGCCCTTGTAATAGAACGGCGGCAGCATCAGCACGCCGCCGCAGCCGAGCTTCACCGCGTGCTTCGTCAGCCGCACGGAATCGGTGATCGCGCAGCAGCCGGTGCCCGGCATCATCCGCGCGGGATCGAGGCCGGCCGCGATCAGCCGGTCGAGCAGCTCGATCTTCTCCTCCGTCGCCAGCGAGTTCGCCTCGGAGTTCGTTCCGAACACGGCGAGGCCGACGTTCTGCGACAGCAGCCACGTGCACTGCCGCACGAACTTCTCGGCGTCGGGCGAGAGGTCGGCCTTGAACGGGGTGACGACGGGCGAGAGCACGCCGGTGATGCGCTTGGGGTTCACGCTGTCGGCTCCTGTTTTCTGAGGAAGTCGAAGTCGCAGCCGTGCTCGGCCTGCAACACGGACTGCATGTAGAGCTTGGCATAGCCGCGTGTCGGCGGCGGCGTCGGCGCGCGCCACGCGGCGCGGCGCCGGCTCAGCTCCGCCTCGTCGACGATCAGATTGATCGAGCGCTGGGCGACGCTCAGGCGGATGCGGTCGCCGGTCTTCACGAGCGCCAGCGGCCCCCCGACGGCGGCCTCGGGCGACACGTGCAGCACGATGGTGCCGTAAGCGGTGCCGCTCATCCGCGCGTCGGAGATGCGGACCATGTCCTTCACGCCCGTTCTCGCCAGCTTGGCCGGGATCGGCAGGTAGCCGGCCTCGGGCATCGCGTAGCCGCTCTTGGGCCCCGCGTTCTGGAGGACGAGGAAGTCGTCGGGCTTCACGTCGAGGTCCGGCGCGTCGATGCGTGCGGCGAGGTCGTCGAGCGAGGCGAAGACCACCGCCCGGCCCTCGCGCTCGAACAGCGCGGGATCGGCGGCCGAGCGCTTCAGGATCGCGCCGCCCGGCGCCAGCGAGCCGAACAGCGCGACGAGGCCGCCCTGCTTCTGGTAGGGATCGTCGAGCGGCCGCACCACCGCGCGATCCACCCAGCCGGGCTCCGCTGCCAGCCGCGCGCCCAGCGTCTCGCCGGAGACCGTGAGGCAGTCCAGGTGCAGCAGCGGCTTCAGCTCACGCAGCACGGCGCCGACGCCGCCCGCCGCGTGCAGGTCCGACATGTAGTGCTGGCCCGTGGGCTTGAGGTCGACGAGCACCGGCGTCGAGTCGGACATCTCGTTGAGCCGCTCGAGCGAGATCGGTACGCCGACGCGGCCGGCGATCGCGGTGAGATGGATGATCGCGTTGGTCGAGCCGCCGATCGCCAGCAGCACGCGGAGCGCGTTCTCGACGGACTTCGCGGTGATGATCTGCGAGGGGCGAAGCTTCGCCGCCGCGAGCGCGACCGCCTGGCGGCCGCTCGCCTCCGCGGCGCGCAGCCGGTCGGCGTGCACGGCGGGAATCGCCGCCGTGCCGGGCAGCGCCATGCCGAGCGTCTCCGCGATCGACGCCATCGTCGACGCGGTGCCCATGACCGCGCACGTGCCCGCCGTCGTCGCGAGGTTGCCCTCGATCTCCTGGATCTCCGTGGCGCTGAGCCCGCCCGCGCGGTACTTGGCCCAGAAGCGCCGGCAGTCGGTGCAGGCGCCGAGCCGCTCGCCGTGATACGCCATCGGCATCATCGGTCCCGCAAGCAGCTGCACGGCCGGCACGTCGGCGGAGGCCGCGCCCATCAGCTGCGCCGGCACGGTCTTGTCGCAGCCGCCGACGAGCACCACCGCATCCATGGGCTGGGCGCGGATCATCTCCTCGACGTCGATGGCCATGAGGTTCCTGAACATCATGCTGGTCGGCGACAGGAACACCTCGCCGAGCGAGATGGTGGGAAAGTCGAGCGGCAGGCCGCCCGCCGCCACCACGCCCCGCTTGACGGCGTCGATCAGCTCGGGGAAGTGGCGATGGCAGTTGTTGAAGCCGCTCGCCGACTGCGCGATGCCGACGACGGGACGCGCGAGCATCTCGCGCGAGTAGCCCATGGACGTCGCGAACGAGCGCCGCAGGTACAGCGAGAAGTCGGCGTCGCCGTAGTTCGTCAGTCCCCGGGCCAGGCCGCGTGGGTCGCTCACGAGGGACCATGATACGCGAAGGACAGGTCAAACTCGCGGGTCTACCCTGCTCAGTGTCTTGATCTTCGCCACCGCGATGGGCCCCTTGTCGGTGGCGAGAGCCGACGACTCGAAGTCGAACGACGAGAGAGGCTCGAAGTCGTCTTCCGCGAAGCTCATCGTTCCGTTGACGGGCACCGTCGTGGGCGGCGGGACGTTCACCGGCTCCTTCAGCATTGGCGGCGTAGCCTGACCGGCGCCACGACCTCGCGCGTGGCGACCCGTGGACCGCGTCAGTCTCCGGGCCGCCCGCGCGGGGGGATCATGTCGAGGCTGGATTGTAGCGCGGGCGCCTCGGGTACCATGACAACAATGAGGACGCGCTATCACTTCTCGGGCGTCGGCGGCGCGGGCATGAGCCCGCTCGCGCGCCTGATGCGCGCGCGCGGCCACGCGGTGCAGGGCTCGGACCGCGCGTTCGACGCGGGCAAGAACCGCGAGGCGGCCGACACGCTCCGCGCCGCGGGCGTCGAGCTGGTGCCGCACGACGGGAGCGGGATCACGGGCGTCATCGACCACTTCGTCTTCTCCACCGCGGTCGAGGCGGAGACGCCGGAGATGCGCGCGGCGCGCGCGCGGGGCCTGGCCATGCTCGCGCGGCCGGCGTTGCTCGCGGAGCTCGTCGACACCGGGCGCCCCGGGGTCGCCGTCAGCGGCACCAGCGGCAAGAGCACGATCACGGGCATGGTGGCGTGGCTCGCGCGCGAGTCGGGCGCGGTGGCCTCGGTGATCGGCGGCGCGGCGCTCGTCGGCGAGGGCGGCGGTGGCTGCCTCGTGCCCGGCCCGGGCGACGGCGCGGTGGCCGCCGAGGCGTGCGAGTCCGACGGGACCCTCGTCGGCTATCACCCGGCGCTGGGGCTGATCCACAACGTCAGCCGCGATCACGGCGAGCTCGACTGGGTGCGCGCTCAATTCGCCACGTTCGCCGCGCAGTGCGGACGACTCTGGGTGAACGCGCGCTGCGCCGAGGCGTCCGCCCTCGGCCGGCGCCCGGGCGCGCTGTCCTACGGCGTCGGGGCGGGCGCCGACGCTCCCGTGACACCGCGCTCGCTCGGGCCCGCTCGCGCGACCGGCGTGCTGCGCTGGCGCGGCTCCGACGTGGGACTCGACGTCCCGCAGCCCGGACTGCACAACCTCGAGAACGCCGCGGCCGCCGCGCTCGTCGGGCTCGAGCTGGGCATCCGGCCCGCCGACGTGGAGCGCCTGCTCCCGCGCTTTCCCGGCGTCGCGCGCCGCTTCGAGACGATCGGCGTCACCGGAACGGGGATCCGGATCATCGACGACTTCGCGCACAACGGCGAGAAGATCCGCGCGGCGCTGACGACGGCCCAGGCCGGGGCGCCGCGAGTCGTCGCCGTGTTCCAGCCGCACGGCTTCGGTCCCGCGCGCTTCCTGCGCGGCGAGTTGCGCGAGCTGATTCCGTCCCTGCTGCGTCCGTCCGACCGCTTCTGCTACGCGGAGATTTTCTATGCCGGCGGCAGCGTCACGCGCGACCTCTCGAGCCGCGATCTCGCCGCCGATATCGGCTGCGCGTACGCCGAGGACCACGCGGCCGTCACACGCTGGGTGGCCGGCGAAGCGCGGCCCGGCGACACGATCTTATTGATGGGCGCGCGCGATCCGGAGTTGCCGCGGCTGGCGCGGCGCGTCCTGGCGGCGCTGGGCTGAGCGGCGGCGTCAGTGCTTGGCCGGGCTCCACACCCCGACACCGCCGAAGCGCTCGGGCGTGATCCGCGTGATGAAGCCCGGCTGGTTGCGGTACGCAGGCGGCGGGAACTCGACGTTCGGCCCAAGGTAGCGACGCGCCAGCTTCTGGAGCAGCGGCGCGGCGCCGCCTTCGGTCACGCGGGCGCGGCCATACACCACCACGTACTCGCGCAGCCCGGTCGGGCTCAGCGTCGTGGCCAGCATCGAGAGCGCCACGCGCGGGTCGTGACGGACGTTCTTCGTCTTCCGCCGGTCGCCCATGTGGCCGATCATGAACTCGTCGCCCTCGATGTCCACCCAGACGATGGTGACCTGAGGACCGCCGTCGGCGTTCAGGGTGGTGAGGTGGGCAAAGGGCGCGGTGTCGACCACCGTGCGCACGGCGTCGGGGATCTGCATCGAAGCGTCCTCCTCTCGTGAGCTCAGCGGACGGCGCGCAGGAAGGCGCCGACGGTGGCGTTGTACGGCCCGGCGTGAATGGCTGGCGAAAAGTGCCCGCCGCCCTCGAGCACCACGAGCTTGGCGCCGGGAATCGCCGACGCCAGCTCCTCGGAGTAGAACGGCGGCGTGATCATATCGTCGCGCGCGACGACGACGAGCGTCGGCACGCGGATCTCCGAGAGTCGGCGGCGGCGGTCGTGACGGACGATGGCGTCGATGCGGCTTGCGACCACCTCGACGGGCGCATAGCTCGCCGCGGTCACGCGGTGCAGCTCGCCGATGAACTCGTCGTGCTCGCTCACCCACTTCGGCGTCGCCTGGAACAGCACCGACGCGCGCAGGTACGCCTCGACGCCGGAGTCGAGCAGCGTCCGCTTGCGGCTCTCGAAGAGCCGCCGGAAGAACGGATCCGGCCCCGCCCACGTCGCGCTCAGCACGAGGCTGCGCAGGCGGTCGGGGTGGTCCGTCGCGATGACCTGGCCGATGGCGCCGCCCGTGGAGTGCCCGACGAAGTGCGCGGTGTCGGTGCCGAGGGCGTCCATGAGCCGCAGGGTGTCGTCCGCCATCTGCTCCACGGAGTAGGTGATGCGCGAGTGCGTGCTGCGTCCCGCGCCGCGGTGATCGTGGACGATCGTGCGGAAGTCGCGCGAGAAGTCGGGCACCTGCGAGATCCAGAACGAGCCCTGGCCGGCCAGGCCGGGCACGAGCATGAGCGGCGGCCCCTGGCCCTCGTCCTCGTAGTAGATGTCCGCGTCGCCGATGGAAATCGCCGGCATCGCTAGTTCTGCCGCCGTACCTGCTCGAGGATCCGGCCGCTGTGGTCCGCGGCGGCCTTGTCGAAGTAGGGCCGCAGCGCCGGCTGGCACATGAGCGGCTGCTCCGGGAACTTCGGATTGGCGATGCCGATGAGCACCTCCGTGGCGTGCGTGGACGGCCCGCCGCGCACGCCCCGGGGCATCACGACCGACGGCTCGTCGCGGAGGTAGAGGTGCGGACGGGCCTCGCGCGCCTTCCACTCGGCGGCGGCGTCGGCCTGCGCGGCCTCCGAGAGTGCGACGCGGCCCTCGGGACCGACGAGCGTCACGTCGCCGGCGCTCGCCGGCGCCGCGAAGAGCAGAGCGGCCGCCGTCAGCGCGGCGACCCTAGGCACGCGTGTCGTTCATGCCCATGGCGCGCTCGACGGCTACGATGTCCTCCGGTCGCGCGAACGGCGCGGGCGCGGGCTGACCCGGCGTGCGCGGCCGGCCGATCGCCTTGAAGAATTCCTCGAGGCCATGGGGCGTGATGAGCCACATCATCACGAGGTCCTCGGCGCCGTCGTTCACGATCTCGTGCTTGACGTCGTAGCCGAGGAAGCAGGCGGTGCCGGGGACGAGCGGGTGCGTCGCGCCGTCGACCAGCACGTGCCCGCGGCCGCGGAAGCAGATCTGCAATTCGATCTGGTCGCCGTGCGAGTGCTCGCGCACGCGGCCGCCAGGCGCGATCGTCTGGTAGCCCATCGACAGCGCGGGAAACCGCGTGAGCTCCGGCGTGAGCTTCGGATCGGCGTGGCCGCTGGCCGGCACCGGTTGCCAGTACGAGGGGCCCTCGTCCGGCTGGACGACGACGGCGTGGCCTCGGGGCGCTGGGATCGTGCTCATGGTAGCCTCCGCCCCGCAAGTGTACCGTAGCGTCCCCACAGGAGGCGCCGATGGCGACCAAGTCCTTTCCCGTCTTCGATTGCGACAGCCATATCGTCGAGCCGCCGGAGATCTGGGAGGAGTACGTACCCGCTCGCGTCCGCGCCTGGGCGAAGACCCAGTTCCACTTCCACACCGACACCGAGACGCTCCTGATCAACGGCCGCGCCGTGCCCGCCTCGCGCGAGCGCGCGAACGCGGCGGAGGTCGGCTGGCCGCGGTGGAACAAGAAGGAGGTCGGCCGGCTGACGCCGGGCACCGAGGAGTGGAAGGCGCGCTTCGGACGCTTGAAGGGCAGTCGTGACCCGCGTGCCCGCCTGCGCGACATGGACGCGCTGGGAACCGACCAGGTGATGCTGTTTCCCTCGTGGTTCGTGCGCCTGGCCCTCGTGCGCGACCCCGAGGCCGCGCGCGTCCTCGCCACGGCGTACAACGACTGGATCGACGACTACGCGGCCGCCGACCGGCGGCGGCTCTTTCCGTGCGCCGTGCTGCCGATCCAGAGCGTCGAGCACTCGATCGCCGAGCTGCGGCGCGTGGCGAAGAAGGGATTCAAGGCGGCCGCCGTCCGCCCCTGCTTCTGGAACGGCCGCTATCCAACGCTGCCCGACTTCGATCTGCTCTGGCGCGAGTTCGAGGAGCTCGGCGTGGTGCTGGCGATGCATACGTTTCCCTCGCGCGAGGCGCTCACGTCGGAGTGGGCGCAGCGCATCGCGCAGACGCGCGGCGCCGGCACCGGCCTGCTCTTCACCGACGAGGCCGTCGTCTACTCGCCGGGGCAGTTCGTCAGCAACATCGTGTTTGCCATGGAGCCGACCATCGACGCCAGCGAGTCGCTGGGCTTCATCATGGAGGCGATGACGTGGCTCACCACGGTGCTCATGACCGGCTGGCTCCAGAAGTTCCCGCGCCTCACGTGCGCGGTGCTGGAGTCGAACGCGACGTGGCTGCCGATGGTGCTCGGCCGCAGCCGCAACTTCCTCGACCTCTACGCGTTCCAGCGCGGCCGCGAGACGAGCATCGCCGATCCCTCCGAGACGTTCTATCGCCGCTGCTTCATCGCGTTCGAGAGCGACGAGGAGCCGGTCTACCGCATGTGGGACCTCTACGAGAACGTGGGGATCTGGTCGTCCGACTATCCGCATCACGACGCCGAGGACGTCTGGGACGCGCTGGAGGCGATGGCCAAGTTCGCCGTGCCGGAGCCGGTGCAGAGGAAGCTCCTCGGCGAGAACGCGCGGCGCCTCTACGGCATCGACCCGGTGCTCGTTGTCAAGGAGCGGATCGAGGACTTTCGGCCGGAGATCCTGGCCTGGTAGGCGCTCAGTAACCCGGCTCGTCGAGGAGCGGAAACGCGCTGGTGACGCGCGGCACCGCCACCACGGGCGCGCCATGGTGCAGGTAGGACGCGTCCAGCTCCTTCCAGCGCGCCACCCCGAGCAGGCCGAGCGCGATGCGGATCTCGTCCTCCAGCAGCTCCATCACGCGCACGCAGCCCGGCGCGGCGGCGGCGGCGAGGCCGATGCACGGCATGCGGCCCAGGCCGACGAGGTCGGCGCCGAGCGCGATCGCCTTCACGACGTCGGTGCCGCGCTGGAAGGCGCCGTCCACGATGATGCGCGCACGCCCCGCGACCGCTCTCACCACCTCGGGCAGCACGTCGGCGGAGCCGCGCCCGTGGTCGAGCTGGCGGCCGCCGTGGTTGGAGACGTAGACGACGTCAACACCGTGCTCGCACGCGAGCACCGCGTCCTCCGCCGTCGCGATGCCCTTGAGGATGAGCGGGATCCGGTGCGTGTCCTTGAAGCGCTTGATGTGATCCCACGAGAACGCCGACTGGAAGTCGTGGCCGGTGGCGCGCTGCCGCCACGGCTTGACGAAGCGCCGGGCCAGGTCCCGCTCGCGGCGGCTGTAGGCCGCGGTATCCACGGTGATGGCGAACGCCGCGTAGCCGTTGTCCACCGCGCGGCGCACCCAGTCGTCCACGAACGCGTCGTCGCCGCGCACGTAGAGCTGGAAGATGCGGAAGTTGTCGGCGGCCTTCGCCACCGCCTCCAGCCCGGGGTTGCAGACGCTCGAGAGCATCTGCGGCACGCCGAAGTCCGCCGACGCCTGCGCCGCGGTGGCGCCGCCGCCCGGGGTGAACGACTCGACCGAGCCGATCGGCGCGAAGATCACCGGGATGCGCACGGGCCGGCCGAGGAACGTGGACGTCGCGTCGACCTTCGAGACGTCGCGCAGCACGCGCGGCCGGAAGGCGATCGAGTCGAGGGCCAGCCGGTTGCGGCGCAGCGTCGTCTCGGTCTCGGTGGCGCCCATCAGGTAGTCCCACTCCCCGGCGGGCAGGCGGTTCTTCGCGGCGCGGACGATCTCGTGCAGCGTCTGGAAGCGGTCTTCGAGTCCTGAGCCCATGGCCCCGAGGATAGCAGAACGAGGCGCGTGCTACGCTAGCCGCCCATGAGTCCCTCGTCGAGCGCGGACACGTCGTCGCGACCGTTCGCCGGCATCGAGGTCGTCGAGTTCGGCCAGTTCATCGCCGTTCCCTTCTGCGCGCAATTGCTCGCCGAGGGCGGCGCGCGCGTCACCAAGATCGAGGCGCTCGAGGGCGATCCCGTGCGCCAGCTCTCGCCCCTCGCGCCGGGCGAGACGCGCCACTTCCTCTCGCGCAACCGGGGCAAGCGCTCGCTGCCGCTGGACCTGCGCCATCCGCGCGCCCAGGAGGTGATCGAGCGCTTGCTCGCGCGCGCCGACGTGATCCTCACCAACTTTCGCCCGGGACTGGCCGAGGAGTTCGGCCTCGACTGGACGTCGCTGGCGCCGCGCTTCCCGCGACTCATCGTGGGCAGCGTCAGCGCCTTCGGCCGCCGCGGCCCCGACGCGCGGCTGGCCGGCATGGATCTCGTTGTGCAAGCGCGGACCGGCCTCATGGCCGCGCTCGGCCGTGTCGAGGACGGCGTTCCCGCTACCGGGGAGGCGCCGGTCGCCGACTACGTCTGCGCGCTGTCGCTCGCCTTCGGCATCGCGTCCGCGCTGCTCCGGCGTGAGCGCACCGGCCGCGGCGGCGAGGTGGAAGCGGCGCTGATGATGGCGGCGCTGGTGGCGCAGAACAACTCGATGGTACGCGTCGAGTCGGTGGACGGCGCCGAGCACGCGAAGGTCCGCGCGCGCCTCGCCGCGATGCGGGCGGCGGGACGGCCGTTCACGGAGCAGGACGAGATCGTGCCCTCCGCGCGCACGCCGGGCATGGTCAACGTCTACTACCGCACGTACGCGACGAAGGACGACGTGGTGGGCGTGGCGTGCGTGAGCCCGGGTCTGCAGCGCGCGTTCATGGAGGTGCTCGGCCTCGTCGACGACGCCCCGCGGGGCGCCGACCGCGCCGCCCTCGAGCGCCACTACACCGGGCTGGCCGAGCGGTGCGAGAAGGTGCTCGCCTCGCGCACCGCCGCCGAGTGGAAGCCGATCTTCGACAAGCGTGGCGTGCCCGGCGCCGCCGTCCGCTTCTCCGCCGAGTTGTTCGACGACGAGCAGGCGCGCGCCAACGGGTTCTTCCACGACCTGCCGCACCCGGCGCTGGGGCCCGTGCGCGTGCTGGCGCCGCCCGTGAAGCTGGACGGCGGCGGCTTTCAGCCCGGCGCGCCGACGCCGGCGTTCGCGTCCCAGACGCGCGCGATCCTTGGCGAGCTGGGCTTCGAGGCGGCGGCCATCGACGCGCTGCTCGCCGCGAAGGTCACCCGCGCGACGAGCGGTTGAGCCCGCTCACCAGATCGTGTGCACAGCCGCGCTGCGGCGCAGTCGACCGTCGCGCGTGACCAGCGGAATCCCCTCAGCACGCGCCGTGGCAGCGATCAGGCGGTCGGCCGGGTCCCCCGGAAACGGCTCGGGGAACTGGGCCGCGAGCGTGGCGATCGCTGGCGTGATCTCTTTGACGACGACCCCGCTTCGCGCGAGCAACTCGGCGAGCCATGCTTCCGGCATCCCGTTCGGCACGAGCCGGCCTCGTGTCACCATCACCGCCAACTCCCAAACCGTGACGGATGCTATCGCGATGCCGCCCGAGCCGAGGGCGGCCCGGATGGCGCTCGTCGCGGCCGGGGAGAGCTGTTTGGGCGTCAACATGAGCCACGCGAAGGTGTGTGTGTCGAGCACGATCACCGCAGCACTTTCCAGGCGCGCGCCGGGAAGACCGGCGATTCGACATCTCCGACGACCTTCACGGTGTCGGCCATGCACCCGAAGATGTCGTCGGCGGGCTCGTCGACAGGGACGATCTTCGCGACCGGGCGTCCTTTCTTGGTGATCACGACCGGCGTCCGGTATTTCTTGACCTCTTCCATCACCCGAAGGCAGCGGGCCTTGAACTCGCCGGCCGGCATCTTCTTCATGGTCTCCCCACACCGCCCATGGTCATGATCTCGTGACCATGATACCACTCCAGGACGGGTCATAGTCTCTAAGCCTCGATGAGAGCGCGATTTTTCGACAGACAGGACGGAGAGATCATCCGGAATAGCAAGCACCGCGCGCCTTTTCTTGCCGAGCTGGTACCGGATACGGGGACGACTCTATTGATCGGGTTGGGTTCTAACGGCGGGTGTGCACAGCTGCTTCACTTCCTGAAACTGGGCAAGTCAACGCGACTCGAGCGTGGGAGGAAGTCTAAGCTTCGAGTCGTGGTCGTGCAGCGCGTGGAAGGGCGGCGGTGCGCCGTCACGCCAGCGGTCCGGCACGATCCCGAAGGCTTCGATGAAGCGCTGCCAGCCGCTCGCGAAGGTGATCGTCATGCCGAGGTCGAGGATCTGGTCGTCGCTGAAGTGCCGGCGCAGGTCGTCGTAGAACGCCTCGTCGACCGCCGGAGTCTCGCGGGTCAACCGGTCGGCG
Source organism: Candidatus Rokuibacteriota bacterium (assembly GCA_003220225.1). Classification (GTDB taxonomy): domain Bacteria; phylum Methylomirabilota; class Methylomirabilia; order Rokubacteriales; family CSP1-6; genus AR12. The sequence continues at coordinate 8,968 of QHRU01000076.1, read as the reverse complement.
AGGCGCAACGCTGCCTTCGTGCGCTCGGAGAGGTCGGAGTGCTCGTAGTCGGTGAGCTTGGCCACCAGGTCTTCCGTCGCGCCCCGGCTCACGGCCGAGGAGGATCGCGCGAGGCTTCAGTGCACGCAGCGGTTGTTCCAGGCGAGCTTGACGCGGACCAGCTCGAACAGCTCGGGCTCGACGCTGGAGCCGCCGCCGTAGATGTAGCGGATGAAGCCCCACGTGGCGTCGAGCAGGCCGGGCCGGCGCGCCATGGTGAGGAACAGGTTGTCGTCCTGGTACGCGTTCGTGTACCAGCGCCCGAGCATCCGCTGCAGGTGCTCGCTCAGCTCCTCGCGTCGCGCCTTCGGCAGTCGTCCGCGCTCGTTGGCCATGCGGACATCATAAGCCTCCGGCGGACTCAGCCGAGCAGGTCGAAGCCGACGAGCGCCGCCAGCTCGCGCAGCGCGGTCTCGGGCTCCTGGACCTTGATCGTGTGCATGCCGAGCGCGCGCGCCGACTTGAGGTTCATCCCGATGTCGTCGAGGAAGGCCGTCTCGGGCGGCGTCACGCCGAGCTCGCGGCACGCCAGCTCGTAGATGCGCGGGTCGGGCTTGCGCATGCCGACGGCCTGCGACTCGATCACCACGTCGAAGTGCGGGCGCAGCCGATGCGGGCCCGGCTCGTTCTCGTCGCGCGGCCAGTTGTTGGTGAGCGCGCCGACGCGCAGCCCGCGCTCACGCAGGCGGCGGATCGCGCGCAGCATCTGAGGGCGCTCGCGTCCGGCCTCGGCGATGTAGGTCATGAGGCGCTTGCCGTCGACGGCCACGCCGTGCGCCCGGCAGTCCGCCTCGAACGGCGCGCACCAGGCCTCCAGCGTCAGCTCGCCGCGCTCCAGCCGCGACCATGCTCCGGCCTCGCCCGAGGCCACGACGGCGCGGTTGATCGCGTTGGCGGGCAGGCCGTGGTCGCGCTCGTAACGGGCGATGGCGTGCAGCGGCGAGTCCTGGACGACGCCGCCGATGTCGAAGAGGACGCCGGCGACGCGGGCCACGGCCTCAGCGGGCGGCGGCGCGCACCGCCTGGGCCGCGAACGGCACGGCGGGCACCTCGCGCAGCGCCACGCCCACGCGGAGCGCGCGCAGGCCGTGCACGCCCTGCAGCTCTTCCAGCTCGAGGTCCTCGACCTCGCCGCTCACGTAACCGAGATGGCGCAGGTACTCCAGGTAGCCCCGGTACTCGGCGGCCTCCCCCGGCTGGCCGTAGACGATCGCGAGCTTGCCCGGCTGGGTCACGCGCTCGGTGGTGCCCTTGATCAGCGCCTTGTCGATCCGCTTCTTCACGATCTCGTAGCGGATGTCGTAGGCGCCGTCCACGTCGAAGCGCTTCTCGTCGAAGCGGAAGCGGATCGACATCGGAGCGTGCTGCACGAGCACGAGGTGCGTCGTCTGCAGAGGCAACGGCAGCTCGGCGCTCAGTCGGTCGGCGCGCGCGGCGATGCCGCACACGACCATGAGCTGCCAGAGGCGCAGGCTCTTGAGGTAGATCGGGTCGAAGCGCCCGTCCTCGACGAGGGAGCCGCCCACGTAGATCTGGTGATCCACGCCGTCGGTCTTCTGCTTCTCGAAGTAATGCGGGAAGATGTCCTGCGCCGCCTGCTCCTCGAGGTCGAGGTACGACGAGATCGTGTCGCCGATGCGCGTGACGCTGTCCTCGAACACGCGGCGTTGCCGGTAGACGGCGCCCAGCCGCGGGTCGAGGGCCGCGCGGTAGGCCGCGATCTTCTCGCGCACGGCGTCGCCGAACGTCCCGAGATGCTCGAAGAGCGACTCCACCTCGGCGCGCAGGAACCCGATGATCCCCACTTCATCGCCGGCGGCGAGGCTCTCCCGGATCTGCTCGGCGTGGCGGTCGATCCGGTAGCGGAGCTGGTCGAGCGCGGGCAGGCGCCTCGCCGCGTAGGCGGCGTCCACGACGTCATGAGCCAGCGCCAGCTGAGCGAGCAGGTCGCCCTGGATCGCGCGCTCGCGCTGGATCGACGAGCCGCGGATGTCGGACAGCGCGTAGAGCGGGTGCACGTTCTCGAAGACGATCGGCTGCAGCTCGGCCGCCCCGGGATCGCCCGTCCGCTCCAGCCCGTCCAGCACCGCCTTGCGGAAGCGCCACTCGACGATCGGGTGGATGGCCGTGAAGCGCTCCTTGATCTCGGTCTGCACGCGCGCGTTGAACTCGTCCATGCTGCGCCGCACGGCCATGGCGAAGAGCGGGAGCAGCTCGTGGATCTTCGGTAGATGTGTCGCGTCGAGGTCGTCGGGCTCCGGCGAGCCCAGCTCGAGGGTGCCGATCACGCGATCCTGGTAGTGCAGCGGCGCGACGACCAGCGTACGAACCCCGGAGGCGAGCACGCTATCCTCGACCGGCGTACGGCCTGGCATCGCGGCGAGATCCTCCACGATGATCGGACGTCCTTGCTTCACCGCGCGCATGTAGATCGTCCCCGCGAATTCCGAGACGGCGTGATGGGCGGAATCCGCGAAGATGCACGAGTGCTCGTGCGACGAGAAGTCGTTGAGGATGAGCACGCGGTCGCCGTCGATGGCGCCGATCCCGAGCCTGAGATTCGGCCGGCGGAACAGGGTGCGCAGCCGCATCTCCACGCCGCCGAAGCGCTCCTTCGACACGATCGACTCGCGGTCGATCAGGTCGCGCTTGAGCGCGGAGAGCACTTCCTCGTCGGTGACCTCGAGCGCTTTGAGGATCGTAAAGCCGCGCAGCACGAAGCGGTCCGACGGCAGCAGGTCGCTCAGTCCCTCGGCGTCCAGGAGATTCACTTGAAGGCGGTGGCACATGTCGGACGGCAACTCCGGCAGCGGCCCCGTCGCCTCGACCTCGACGAACGTCCAGTCGAACAGCAGCCGGAAGTGGCGGTCGAGGCCCGTCTCGGGGTCGGGCACGCTGAGGATGAGCGGATGGTCCAGCTCCAGCTCGATCCCATACAGGCGCTGCAGCACGAGCGCGTACGCGTAAGCCCGGCGCATCGCGCCGACCATCGGCGCGTCGAGGTTGATCCGGCCCTTGAGGCGCCAGTCCTCCGTCATGAGGAGGCGCTCCATCGGCGGCGTGGCGTAGAAGCCGTGCAGCTGGAACGGCACCATCGCGGCGGCGTAGGCGTGATCGCGCGACGCCGGCGGGATGGCCGCCGCCATCAAGACATCGAGCAGCTCCGCGTGCCGCTCCACGACCGTGCAGTCGGTGAGGGGCGCCAGCAGCTCCGATACCTTGGCGATCTGATCAGCGATCGCACGGGCGACTGCGCCCTTCGGCGAGTCCTGACCCGCCATCCGGGTCCAGAAGTCGATGACCGGCTTGAGGGACAGCTCGGTGCGGAACGGGATGCCGCCCAGGTCCCCGTTGAGAGCCGCCTGGAGATCCGCGGATTCGTGTGTCGCCATGGCCTCGATTCTACCGTCTATCGCCCGAAGAACCCGCCGGCTGGCCGCGCGTGGGCGTGCCAGTGGTCGGGGATGTTGCGCATGTGCCGGTCCAACCAGTGCTCACCGATCTGCCGCTCTGCCACGTCCTTCAGATGCGCGAGCATGTGCGAGAGATGCTCGGGCGGCGGCTCCACGCCGTGCTCCCGCCAGACCACCATCGGGGTCTCGCAGATCTCGCACTCGGCGACCCAGCAGATCTCGTCCTCGTGGAACCAGGGGGTGATGCGCTCCGCCCGGCACAGCATGCAGTCTTCGGCCATGCCGACGACTCTACCCCGAGGCGTGGCCGGGCGCTCAGAGCGGGCGCACGGGCAGGCAGAGATCGCAGCGGAACGTCCGCGTCTTGGCGTCCACGCCGGGGTCGCCGCGGTAGAGCTCGTAGCACGGGCGATCGTCGGGCTGGTAGCCGCTGCCGGGGAGCCACGAGGCGAAGACGGTCTGCCAGGCATCCACGATCTGGTGCGCGGTGCCGACGAAGCTGGCCACCGCGTACGTGCTGCCGGGCACGTCCATGAGCGCGACGAGGCGGTCGGCCGCGAAGCCCGGCGGCACGACGACACAGGCGTCGTAACGCAGCTTGTCGGGCGGCGTGATCGCCGGGTCATCATAGGCGATGCCGAGCTTGTCATTCTCGAGGACCCCGTGCGCCTCGGCCCAGCGCATGAGCCGGTCCCAGAGCTCGGGGATGCCGCGCGGCCCGAACGGTCCGACGTAGCGCATGTAGGCGACGTGGTAGGGGGGCTGCTGCTGCACGCGAATGCTCATGACGGCCTCCTTGCGCCCACGATGCGCCCGGGACCGCGCGCGTGCTTTGCCGTCGTTGCGGAGTTGTTTGCTCGGCTTGCGCCGCAGGCGCGCCCGCCAGCGCGCGGCGCCACCCGCCCGCCAGCGCGTCGCGCTCATGCCGAAGTGCGTACGGAACGCCCGCGCGAACGTCGCCGCCGAGGCGAAGCCATGATCGAGCGCGATCTCCAGCACGCTCGCGTCGTGACGGCCGATCAGCGCGGCCGCCGCCCGCTCGACGCGCACCCGCTGGATGAAGCCGAACAGCGTCTCGCCGGTGATGGCCCTGAAGACACGGTGGAAGTGGAAGGGGGAGAACGCCGCCACCCGCGCGAGGTCGGCGAGCGTCAGCGGCTCGGCGAGATGCGCGCGGACGTGATCGATGACGCGGTTGACTCGCTTGTCGTACTCGAGCCGTGCCCCGTCCAACGACGGTCGCTCAGTACTTGTTGGCGATCGGCAGCTCGTCGGCGGGGAACAGCGTGATGATCTGCGCCCCGCCCGGGGTGACGATCACTTCCTCCTCGATGCGCGCGGCCGAGGTGCCGTCCGTGGCGGGGCAGTAGGTCTCGACCGCGAACATCATGCCCGCCTGCAGCTCCATCGGGTCGTCGAACGAGTTCAGCCGGCTGATGATCGGCCGCTCGTGCAGGCCGAGCCCGATGCCGTGGCAGAAGTTGAGGCCGAAGGCGGCCATCTCGCTCTCGAAGCCGATCTCCTGCGCCTTGGGGAACGCGCGGGCGATCTTGTCCGTCGTCACGCCGGGCTTGATGAGCGCGATCGCCTCGTCCATCCACTCGCGCGCCTTCTTGTAGGCCACGAGCTGCGGCTTCGTGGCCTTGCCGACGCTGAACGTGCGGTAGTAGCACGTGCGGTAGCCGATGAAGGACATGATGATGTCGAAGAACGCCTGGTCGCCGGGCCGGATGATGCGGTCGGTGAAGTTGTGCGGGTGCGGGCTGCAGCGCTCGCCGGAGATCGCGTTGATCGCCTCAACGTTGTCCGAGCCCATCTCGTAGAGGCGCTTGTTGGCCAGCGCGACGATTTCGTTCTCGCGCGCGCCCGGCTTGAGCGCCTCGAAGATGTCCTGGTAGACGCCGTCCACCATGGCCGCCGCCATGTTCAGCAGCGTCAGCTCGTCCTGGCTCTTGAGCATGCGCGCCTCGAGCATCACCTGCTGGCCGTCGCGCACCTCGACGCCGAGCTCCTGGAGCGCGAACAGGAACGGCGGCTCGACGAGATCGATGCCGAGCGGCAGGCCCGCCACGCCCTCCGCCTTGAGAATGTCGCGGATCTCCTCGGCCGCGCGCCTGAAGAGGCCCGCCTTCGGCGACACCGCCCCGCGCATGCCGACCATGCCGGCCAGCGACTGGCGCTCGGGGATCTGCGGCGCGTAGAGGCGATGATGGCGCGCGGCCGAGCCGAAGTCCCACACCCACGGCTCGCCGGTGCCGGTCAGCAGGCACCAGCGCGTGAGCTTGTCGCGCGCCCACTCCCCGATGACGGTGCCCGAGAGGTAGCGGATGTTGTACTGGTCGAAGACGAGCACGGCGCCGAGCCCGGATCTCGCGAGCGCCTGGCGCGCGCGGCCGAGGCGATAGGCGTGCAGGCGCCTGAAGTCCACGCGCTCCTCGAAGTCCACCTGGGTGTGGCCGGGCGCCTGCAGCGGGCGGTCCCAGTGGTGGCGCGGATCGACGTCCTCGGCGCTGACGGGTCGGGCGAGGGGGGGCGACTTGCGGGCCATGCGGTCCTCCGTGTGTCGCATAATCTACCGCAGCATGGACGTGGAGGCGTTCCGTCGCTTCGAGCAGGTGGGCCACGACCGCCTGGCCGCGACCTACGGCGACTTCTTCGCCGCCAACACCGCGCGTGCCATCGAGCCGTTGCTCGACGGCGCCGGCGTCCGCGCCGGCCTCGCGGTGCTCGACGTCGCCTGTGGCCCCGGCCACGTGGCGGCGGCCGCCGCGCGGCGCGGCGCCCGAGTCACCGGCGTGGACCTCTCCGTCGAGATGCTCGCGCTCGCGGCGCGCGCGCACGTCGACGTGCGCTTCCGTGAGGCCGACGCCGAGGCGCTGCCGTTCACCGACTGCGCGTTCGACGCCGTCGTCTGCAACTTCGGCATCGGCCACTTCGCGCGGCCGGAGCTCGCGGCCAAGGAGCTGGGGCGCGTGCTGGCGCCCGGCGGGCGGCTGGCCCTCACGTGGTGGGACGATCCCGCACGCTCGCGGATCAACGGCACGTTCTTCGACGCCATCGCCGCGGCCGGCGCCCAGCCGCCGGCCGATGTGCCGGCCGGCCCTCCGGCGTTCCGCTTCGCCGAGGACACGGCGTTGCTCTCGCTGCTGCGCGGCGCCGGCCTCGCGGACACGGGTGTCACGACGCTCGGATGGATGCACCATGCGGCGACGCTGGACGCGTGGTGGAGCGGCGGCCTCGGTGGGATGCTGCGCATGAGCAGCGTCGTGACCGGCCAGCCGCCGGAGCTGCGCCGTCGCATCCGCGCCGCGTTCGAGCGGCTGGCCTCCGCCTATGCCGTGACCGGCGGCTACGACATCCCGAACTCGGCCAAGCTGGCGGTGGGGACGAAGCGCTAGCGCGGGCGCCGGAGCACGACGAAGTACTGGTAGGGCAGGAAATCGTGGCGCGCGACCTGACGCAATCCCGCGCCGCGTCCGATGCTCACGAATTTCTCGAGCGGGATCCGGCGGTGCATCGGCGGACCCATCGGCGTCTCGCGATACGCCCAGTCGATGGCGGCGAGCCGCCCGCCGGGCTTGAGGCAGCGGGCGAGCCGCCGCACGAAGGCCGGGCCGTCGACGACGTGGTGGTAGGCGTTCACGAACACTGCGAGGTCGCACGAGCCCGGTGGCAGCATCGGGTCGTCGTCGCGGCTCAGCACCGGCGTGACGTTGGTGCGGCCGTCCAGCCGCTTCACGAGCACCTTCAACACCTCCGGCTCGGGATCGACGGCGTACACGCGCCCGCGCGGGCCGACCGCGCGCGCGAGCCGCGTCGTGAAGTAGCCGGGACCCGAGCCGACGTCGGCGACGACGGCGCCACGCCGCACGCCCAACGCGCGCACCACGCGCTCCGGCCGCTGCCACCGCGCGCGCGTCTTCGCGAGCTGGCGGCGCATGAGGCGCCGGAGGTCCGGCGGGTTGCCGTGTCTCGCGTGCGCGGCCATCAGCGCTGCTCTGCCCGGACGTCGCGATAGCGCGCGAGCAGCGGCGCGTACCGCGCGGCGTCGAGCGGCTTCGTCACGCGCTTCGTCGAGGGCGGATACTTCGCGAGCCGGTCGCGTGGGCGCACGGGGCGTGGCGAGAAGCCGCCGCCGCAGTTCGGGCAGACGTTGTGCAGTGTCTCGCGAACGCAGCGCGCGCAGAACGTGCACTCGAACGTGCAGATCATGGCCTCGGTCGAGGCGGGCGGCAGGTCGCGATCGCACAGCTCGCAGCTCGGTCGTAGCTCCAGCATGGCGTCACTATACGCGATCGTCATACGCGATCGTCGTGCTACCATCCTCGGCACCCGTAGCGCCAACGAAGGAGACTACGATGCGCCTCACCGTCAACGGCAAGCGAGCATGATCGAGCGACGGCGGCTCGGCGGCAGCACCCTCGAGGTCAGCGCGCTCGGGCTCGGATGCATGTCGATGTCGGGCGCGTACGGCCCCGGAGACGACGCGCAGTCGATCGCGGTCATCCATCGCGCGCTCGACCTCGGCGTCAACTTCCTGGACTCGTCCGACATGTACGGCTGGGGCCACAACGAGACGCTGCTCGGCCAGGCGCTGCGCGGCCGGCGCGAGCGCGCCGTGGTCGTCACCAAGTTCGGCAACATGCGCAAGCCGGACGGCACGCCCGGCGTCGACGGCCGGCCCGAGTGGGTGCCGCAGGCGTGCGACGCGAGTCTCAAGCGCCTCGGCGTGGACGTGATCGACCTCTATTACCAGCACCGCGTCGATCCCAAGGTGCCGATCGAAGACACGGTGGGCGCGATGTCGCGACTGGTCGAGGCCGGCAAGGTGCGCTTCCTCGGGCTCTCGGAGGCGGCGCCGGCGACCGTCCGCCGCGCGCAGAAGGTCCATCCGCTCGCCGCCGTACAGATGGAGTACTCGCTGCTCTACCGCGTGGAGGCGGAGCAGACCCTTCCGACCCTGCGCGAGCTGGGGATCTCGCTCGTCGCCTACTCGCCCCTCGGGCGCAGCCTGCTCACCGGACAGGTCCACAAGCTCGCCGACCTTCCGGCGGACGACCGCCGCCGCCAGCACCCCCGCTTCGAGGAGACGAACCTCCAGCGCAACGTCGAGTTCGTGAAGAAGGTCGAGCAGTTCGCGCGCGAGAAGGGTTGCACGCCCGGCCAGCTCGTGCTCGCGTGGCTGCTCGCCCAGGGGGGCGACGTCGTGCCGATCCCCGGCACCAAGCGCCGCGACCGCCTCGAGGAGAACGTCGGCGCCGCGGCGGTTCAGCTGAGCGCGGACGAGGTCAAGCGCATCTCGGACGCCGTCCCGACGGGCGCCGCGTCGGGCCTGCGCTACCCGGAGCCGCAGATGAAGGCGGTGTTCATCTGAGTCACTTCTCTTGCGTGATTTCGGACCAGTTCGGCTGCCCGCCCCTGTTTCTTCCTTCAAAGCGCAGGACCCGCGCGCCGTTCACGTCGAACAGGCGCCATGTGCCCGTGCTGCCAGTCGTAGCGTGACCGGCCGACCCGTC
>QHRU01000039.1 GCA_003220225.1 Candidatus Rokuibacteriota bacterium | reverse complement strand
GCCAGCCCGCGGCCGCCCACGTTGCGGACGCTGAACGCGTTGCGGTTGGCCTGGTCGTGGCGGTACTCGGAGAAATGCTCGAGGCGTAGTGCGGTTCGGAGCGCTTTGGTCCAGTCGTTCCCTCCACGCTGATTTTGCGATCTCGGCAGTGAAGCAGGGAGTCGATCACACCGGCTCGCCGCCGCCGGCGCCGCGCGTGCCTCCTCGGATGTGGCTCGAGCGTCCGCCGCCGGGGGCTCGCCGCATTTCGTAGTCCGCCCGCTCCGCCCGCCTCAAGCGGTACACTCATCGCAGCATGCCGGATCGACGGCCGAATCCCGATGCGTTCTTGGCCCGCGTCAAGGAGCAGGAGGCGCGGCGGGCGCGCGGCAAGCTGAAGGTCTTCTTCGGCGCCGCCGCCGGCGTCGGCAAGACGTACGCGATGCTGGAAGCGGCTCGCGCCCAGCGCGCCGCCGGCGTCGAAGTCGTGGCCGGCGTGATCGAGACGCATCGCCGCGCGGAGACCGAGGCGCTGCTCGAGGGCTTCGAGATCCTGCCGCGCCGCCGGGTCGAATACCGCGGCACGACCCTCGAGGAATTCGACCTCGATGTCGCCCTCGCGCGCCATCCCGCGCTCATGCTCGTCGACGAGATCGCGCACACCAACGCCCCGGAGAGCCGGCACGCCAAGCGCTGGCAGGACGTGATCGAGCTGCTCGACGCGGGGATCGACGTCTACACCACCCTCAACGTCCAGCACCTCGAGTCGCTGAACGACCTGGTCGCGAAGATCACCGGCGTCGTCGTGCGCGAGACCGTGCCCGACTCCGTGCTGGAGCAGGCCGACGAGGTCGAGCTGGTGGACCTGCCGGCCGAGGACCTGCGCCGGCGGCTCAAGGAGGGCAAGGTCTACGTTGCTCACCAGGCGGCGGAGGCCGTCGAGCACTTCTTCCGCGAGGGCAACCTGAACGCGCTGCGCGAGCTGGCGCTGCGCCACACGGCCGAGCGCGTTGACGCCAAGATGCAGCGTTACCGCCGCGAGCACGCCATCGACACGGTGTGGCCGGTGGCCGAGCGCGTCCTCGTGTGCATCGGGCCCAGCCCGGCCTCGGCGCGGCTCGTGCGCGCGGGACGCCGGCTGGCCGCGCAGCTCGAGGCGCCGTGGGTGGTCGCCTACGTCGAGACCGCCGCCCGGCGCAGTCTCGGCGAGGAAGACCGCGCGCGCATCGCGGAGACGCTGCGCCTCGCCGAGAGCCTCGGCGCCGAGACCGTCACCCTGACCGGCACGCGGATGAGCGACGAGATCCTGGCCTACGCCCGCTCGCGCAACGTCAGCAAGATCGTCATCGGCAAGCCCACGCGCGGGTTCTGGCAGCGGGTGTTCCTGGGCTCCATCGTGGACACGCTGGTCCGCGGCAGCGGCGAGATCGACATCTACGTCATCAGCGGTGACGGAACGCCGGCCCCCACGCCGCGGACGCGCACCCGGCCGCGCGCCGGTCGGCCCCTGGCCTACGCGGCGGCGATCGCTGCGGTGCTGTCGTCGACGGCGCTGGCCTGGCTCATGTTCCCAAGCTTCGAGCTGTCCAACATCGTGATGGTCTACCTGCTCGGCGTCGTCATCGTCGCCATGCGGTTCGGCCGCGCCGCCTCCGCGCTCGCCTCCGTGCTCAGCGTGGCCGCCTTCGACTTCTTCTTCGTGCCGCCGTATTACACGTTCGCGGTGAGCGACTCGCAGTACCTGATCACGTTCGCGGTGATGTTCGTCGTCGCGCTGGTCATCAGTGGCCTCACCGTGCGCACGCGCGATCAGGCCGAGGCCGCGCGCACCCAGGAGCGCCGGACGGCCGCGCTGTTCTCGCTCAGCCGCGAGCTGGCGGCCGCGCGGGAGATCGCTCCCCTGCTCGAGGCGGCCGTGCGCCATCTGATCGAGGTCTTCGGCGGGCGCATCGTGATCCTGTTGCCCGACGCGACGGGCCGGCTCGAGCAGCGCGCGGGCCAGCTCGCGCCCTTCAACATGGACGCGAGCGATCTCGCGGTCGCCCAGTGGGCCTTCGAGCACCGTGCCGCCGCCGGAGCCGGCACCGACAACGTGCCCGGCGCGCAGATGCGCTTCGAGCCGCTCACCTCGTCGCGCGGCGTCGTCGGCGTGGTCGGAATGCGCCCGGCGGAGCCGCGCGCCTTCGACGCGCCGGAGCAGGCGCACCTGCTCGAGACGTTCGTGAGCCAGGTGGCCGTCGCCGTGGATCGCGCGCTGCTGGACGAGGAGGCGCAGACGGCGCAGGTCCGCGTGGAGGCCGAGCGTGTGCGCAACGCGCTGCTGAGCGCGGTCTCCCACGACCTGCGCACGCCGCTGACCGCGATCACCGGCGCCGCCAGCGCCGCGCTGGAAGGCGAGACCCGCATCGACGCCGTCACCCGGCGCGAGCTGCTCGAATCCATCCGCGACGAGGCCGAGCGGCTGAACCGTCTCGTCAACAACCTGCTCGACGTCACGCGTCTGGAGTCCGGCAGCCTTCAGCTCCGCCGCGAGTGGATCCCCGTCGAGGAGCTGGTCGGCGTCGCCCTCGCCCGTCTGGCCAAGCCGCTGAGCGAGCGCAAGGTCACGACGCGGCTGCCCGAGGACCTTCCGCCCGTGCACGTGGACGGCCTGCTCGTCGAGCAGGTCTTCATCAACCTGCTCGAGAACGCGACGAAGCACACGCCGGCCGGCCAGCCGATCGACGTCGACGCGCGCCGCGAGGGCAACGAGGTCGTCGTCGAGATCGCCGATCGCGGGCCCGGCCTGCCCGCCGGGGAGGAGCAGAAGATCTTCGACAAGTTCTACGGCGTCGGCGGGGGCGGCGGCGCCGGCCTCGGGCTGACGATCTGTCGCGCCATCGTCGAGGCCCACGGCGGCCGCATCGGGGGCCAGAACCGGCCTGGCGGCGGCGCGCTGCTCCGCTTCTCGCTGCCCGCCGGCGAGCCGCCGCGTCCGCCCGAGAGCGCCGGTGGCTGAGGCGCGGCCGGATCCGTGCGTTGTCGTCGTCGAGGACGAGCCGCAGATCCGCCGCTTCCTGCGCGCGGCGCTGGCCGGCCAGGGCTTCCGCGTCCACGAGGCAGGCACGGGCGCCGATGGGCTCGTGGAGGTCGCCAGCCGCCAGCCCGACGTCGTCATCCTCGACCTCGGGCTGCCCGACATGGACGGCCTGGACGTCATCCGTAAGGTGCGCGAGTGGAGCGCGGTTCCGGTGATCGTGCTGTCCGCCCGGGGCCAGGAGGCGGACAAGGTCGCCGCGCTCGACGCGGGCGCGGACGACTATCTCTCCAAGCCCTTCGGCGTCGGCGAGCTGATGGCGCGCATGCGCGTCGCCCTCCGCCACCGCGCGCGCGTGTCGGACGGCGCGCTGGAGTCCGCATTCAGCTTCGGCGAGCTGCACGTCGACCTCGCGGTGCGGCGGGTGACCGTCGGCGGCGCGCAGGTGCACCTCACGCCGATCGAGTACCGCCTGCTGGCCGTGCTCGTCCATCACGCGGGCAAGGTCATCACCCATCGCCAGCTGCTCGGCGAGGTCTGGGGGCCGAACGCCACCGAGCAGGCGCACTATCTGCGCGTCTACATGGCGCACCTGCGGCGCAAGCTCGAGGCCGACGCGGCGCGGCCGCGCTATCTCTTGACCGAGGCGGGCGTCGGTTACCGGCTCGCCGCGGAGTGAGGCGCCGCCCGTTCCCGGGTAAGATAGTCGCGTGAAGTTCCGCCGCCTGCTCTTTGCCGCGCTGATGGCGGTCGGCTTCGACGTGGCCGTCCCGCTCGAGCCGAGCCCGCACGGCACGCTCGTCTGGGAGGACGACGAGGAAGAGGCCGTCCGTGCCGACAAGCGCCGGCAGCCCGCCGGCGCCAGGCACCAGGCGCCCGCGCCCCGGCGAGACGCCGCGACCGTGCGCCCCGTCGTCGCGACGCGCCGCCGCATCGCGCGCCCCGCGCGCCGAGTCCGCGTCACTCGCGTCGTCCACCTCGCGATCCCGCCGCCGCAGCCCGCGCCCGCCGAAGACCACTAGCCGTTCTCCTCGCTCCACGTTCCCGACACCGCCGGCGGAGTCCGTCTGCCCGCCGGCTCGACGTGGGTTTGCTTTGCAAGGAGAACGGACATGTCCGTCAATCGCTATCAGGGCCTCGCCATCGCGATCGCCCTCGTCGTCGTCGGTAAGGCACTCGTCGCGCTGTTCCGGCTGCTGTTCGGGGGCGGCCAGTGACCGCGCTCGTCGAGCCCGAGTTCTGGGCGCGGCTGGCGAGCATCATCCTCATCGACCTCACGCTCGCCGGTGACAACGCGCTCGTCATCGCGCTGGCCGTGCGCACGCTGCCGAAGCGTCAGCAGTTCTTCGGCCGCCTCTGGGGCACGGCCGGCGCCGTCGTCCTGCGCCTGGCCTTCATCGTCGTCGCCACCTGGCTGCTCGCGATCCCGTTGCTCCAGGCGGTCGGCGGCGTGCTGCTCGTCTGGATCGCGCTGCGGCTGGTGCGCCAGAACGCCGAGATCGCAGGGCACGTGCGCCAGGGCACGACGCTGCGCGAGGCGATCTGGATCATCATGATCGCCGACGCCGCGATGAGCCTCGACAACGTGCTGGCGGTGGCGGCGGCCGCGCACGGCGACCTGCTGCTCGTGGTCGTCGGCATCGGCCTCTCGCTGCCGCTCGTCGTGTGGGGCAGCGCGCTGCTGGCGTGGCTGATGAACCGCCTCACGTGGATCGTCTGGCTCGGCGGCGGCGTGCTCGGCTACTTCGCCGGCGACATGATCCTGCGCGACCAGGCCGTCGAACGCTGGCTGGGCCCGCTGCCCGGCTGGCTCGAGGCCGGGCCGGTGCTCCTGGCCCTCCTCATCGCCGCCCTCGGCTGGCGTTTCGCCCAGAACGGCCGAAAGCACGTCGCCGAGTCCGCCTGATCGCGCGATAATGAGCCGCCATGGGCCAGGATCTCCGCAGCTATCTGGACACCGTCAAGCGGCGCAAGTCGGACGAGTTCCAGGTAATCTCGCGCCCCATCGACCCGGCGTACGAGATCACTGCCTTGGTCGTGAAGCTCGAGAAGGAGCGTCGGAAGCGCCCGGTGCTGCTCTTCGAGAACGTCAAGGGCACCAGGTTCCCCGTGCTGACCAACGTCCACGCGAGCCGCACGCGGCTGGCCGCGGCGCTCAACTGCGCGCCCGACGCGATGCTCCAGACCTACCTGCGCGCGATGGAGAAGCCGATCGCGCCGCGCGTGGTGAGATCCGCGCCCGTGCACGAGGTCGTGCTGAAGGGCGCGGAGGTGGACCTCTACGCGCTGCCGCAGATCGTGCACCATCAGGGCGACGCAGGGCCGTACATCACCGCCGCCATCTCGTTCGCGAAGGACCCCGCCTCGGAGACCTGGAATTGCGCGTACAACCGGCTCATGATCCAGGGCCGCGACACGACGTCGATCCACCTCACGCTCGGCAAGCACCTCTGGGAGTTCCAGCAGATCGCCGAGCAGCGCGGCGAGGCGCTGCAGCTCGGGCTCGTGATCGGCGTGCACCCGGCCATCGCGCTCGGCGCGCTCGCCATCGGCTCGATCGACGAGGACGAGCGCGCGATCATGGGCGGGCTGTTCGGCGAGCCGCTCGAGCTGGTCAAGTGCCAGACCTCCGACGTGCTGGTGCCCGCGCACGCCGAGATGGTGCTGGAGTGCGAGCTCCTGCCCGGCAAGCGCACGGCCGAGGGGCCGTTCGGCGAGTTCACCGGCTACAGCCTCGGCGAGCGCCAGCGCGAGGTCGTCAAGGTGAAGGCGATCACGCACCGGCGCGACGCGATGTTCCAGGACATCACCGTCGCCCACCTCGACCACATGCTGCTCTCGACCATTCCAATGGAGGCCAACCTCTATCGCGCCGTGCGCGCGATGGTGCCGTCGGTGCGCGCCGTGCGCGTGCCGGCGCCGTTCACCTGCTATGTCTCGATCGAGCAGCGCCTGGTCGGCCAGGCCAAGAACGCGATCATGGCCGTCTTCGGCGCCGATCTCTACATGAAGCGCGTCGTCGTCGTCGACCAGGACGTCGACGTCTTCGACGACCGCCAGGTCACGTGGGCGCTCGCCACGCGCTGTCAGCCCGACCGCGACATCACGATCGTCACCCACGCCCGCGGCTCCGATCTCGATCCCTCCACCAAGGAGGACGGCTACACCGCGAAGTGGGGCGTGGACGCGACGGCCAAGCCCTCGCTCGGCGGCTACACGCCGCGCCATCGCGTGCCGCCCGAGGTGTGGGAGCGGCTGCGGCTCGAAGACTTCCTGCCCGGTTCGTAGGCTTTGAGGTCCATAACCGGCCTTTGGGGCGCCGGCCGCTCCGCACGCTACGTTGGGCCGGACCACCTGCTCCACCATGAGCGCGGATACTGGATACATGGGCGCGGCGCTGCGCGATATCCGGCCGCGGTCTCCCGCCCAGTGAAATCGAACCCCGCGACGGCGAAGGGCCAAACGCCCTCAACGCGCGAGTGCGGGATTGACGGGTCACGGCCCGGCAGCGTATCTTCATTGTATATCCGGAGGAACGGCATGGAGACGCGGATTCAGAAGTGGGGAAACAGCCTCGGGTTACGGATTCCGAGGTCGTTTGCTGCCGAGGCCCAGGTCGAGGAAGGCTCCGCCGTCGATCTGTCGGTCGAGAACGGCCGTCTTCTGGTTCGGCCACTCCGAACTCGTAAGTACGCGCTGAGCGCCCTTCTCAAGAAGGTGAAGCCGCAGAACCTGCATGATGAGGTCGCGACGGGTAAACGGGTCGGCCGCGAGACCTGGTAGTGGCCTCGTACGTTCCCTCACGCGGCGATCTCGTGTGGCTTCAGTTCAGTCCACAAGCGGGTCACGAGCAGGCCGGGCATCGGCCGGCTCTGGTGATCTCACCGAGCTCGTACAACCGCCGGGTCGGCCTGGCACTCTGCTGCCCGATCACTTCACACGTGAAGGGATACCCGTTCGAGGTGCTCCTTCCGGCGGGGCTCGGCGTCGAGGGGGCGGTTCTCTCTGATCAGCTCAAGAGCCTGGACTGGCGAGTGCGAAAGGCGCGCCGCATCGCCAGTGCGCCCGCCGACGTGCTCGAGGAGACAGTCGGCAAAATTCTCGCCCTCGTCGACCCGGACAGCGGCCGCTAACATCTCCGTGACTGAGGAATGCCGATGGACATGACTCGACGCGCCCTGCTGGGCGGTGGCGCCGCCGTCGTGCTGGCCGCGGCCAGCTCGACGCTCGCTCAGGCTCCGGGCCCGGCGCCGCGCGTGAAAGGCCCGCGCGTCTGGCTCGACCTGGACCAGGCCGAGCTCGACGCGGGGTACGACCAGAGCGTCTACGCGCCGAATCTCGAGCAGATCGTCGGGCGCTACGCGACGAACAGCGAGGCCGTGCGGGCCCTCCTGGGCGCGCCGCGCCGCTATGCGTACGGCCCGACGCCGAGCGAGGCGCTCGACGTCTACACGACGAAGCGGCCGAACGCCCCGATCAACGTCTTCATCCACGGCGGCGCCTGGCGGACGAGCGTGGCGAAGGACAACGCATTCGCGGCCGAGCTGTTCGTCAACGCGGGCGCGCACTACGTCGTGCCCGATTTCGCCCGGGTGCAGGACGTGGGCGGCAGCCTGCTTCCGATGGCCGATCAGGTCCGCCGCGCGGTCGCCTGGGTCTATCGCAACGCGCAGACCTTCGGCGGCGATCCCGCTCGGCTGTACGTCTCCGGGTTTTCATCGGGCGCCCATCTCGCCGGCGTCGTGCTCATCAGCGACTGGGTGAGGGACTTTGGTCTGCCCGCGGACATCATCTCCGGCGGGCTCTGCTGCAGCGGCATGTACGACCTCAAGCCCGTGCGCCTGTCGGCGCGCAGCCGCTACGTGAAGTTCACCGACGAGATGGAGCACGCGCTGAGCCCGCAGCGCCACCTCGACAAGCTCCGCGCCCCGCTGATCCTCGCCTACGGGACGTTCGAGACCCCGGAATTCCAGCGCCAGACGCGCGATTTCGCCGCCGCCGTCAAGGCGGCCGGCAAGCCCGCGCAGCTGCTCGTCGGCCACGGCTACAACCACTTCGAGATGTACGAGACGCTCGCGAATCCCTACGGCCTGCTCGGCCGGGCGGTTCTGGAGCAGATGCACCTCGGCTAGCCGGGCGCATGACCTGCAAGGAGCCCGTATGACCCTGTCGAGCTGGCTGCCCTGGGCCCTGCTGTCGGCCCTCTTCGCCGCCCTCACTGCGATCTTCGCCAAGGTCGGCATCGAGGGGATCGACTCCGATTTCGCGACGCTGTTCCGCACCGCCGTCGTCGCGGTCACCCTGGGCGCGCTGGTCTATGCGACGGGCAAGTGGCAGAGCCCGTTCGAGATCCAGCCGAAGTCCGCCCTCTTCCTCGTGCTCTCCGCGCTGGCCACCGGCGCATCCTGGGTCTGCTACTTCCGCGCGCTGAAGGTGGGCGACGCCTCCAAGGTGGCGCCGGTGGACAAGCTCAGCGTCGTGCTGGTCGCTGTCTTCGCCGTCATGTTCCTCGGCGAGCGTCCGGGATTACGCGAGTGGCTGGGGATCGGGCTCGTCGGAGGCGGCGTGCTGCTGCTGAGCCTTCGGAGCTGACCGCCCTTGAACTTCGCCGCCCTGCTCGAGGCGACGGCGCGCGTCCATCCCGACCGGACGGCGCTCGCGTGGGACGGCGCCGCCCTCACGTACGGCGAGCTTGACGCGCGCGCGGGCGGGCTCGCGCGCACCCTCCTCGGGCGGGGCCTCCGTCCCGGCGACCGTGTCGCGCTCGTCATTCCCAACCGCTGGCAGCTCGTCGTCGGCGTGCTCGGCGGGCTCAAGGCCGGGCTCACCGTGGCCCCGCTCGATCCGCTGCTGAAGCGCGAGGAGCGCGCCGAGATCCTCGCCGACCTGAAGGCCACGCTCGTGCTCGACGACATCGCGGCCGAGAGCGCCGGGTGGACGACGCGCGAGGCGCCGCCGTCGGCCGCGCTGGTGCTCTATACGTCCGGCTCAACGGGCCGGCCGAAGGGCGCGCTGCTCTCGCACGCGGCCGTCGAGTTCGCGCAGCGCTCGTGGGCCGGCCCGGTGATGGAGCTGACTCCCGACGACGTCGTGCTCGCCGCGCTGCCGCTCTCCCACTCGTTCGGTCTCAACGGCGCGCTGCTCGCCCCGCTCCTCGTCGGGAGCACGGTCCGCCTCGTCGAGCGCTTCACGCCCGACGGCGTCGCCAGTCTGTTGAAGCGCGAAGCCATCTCCGTCTTCCCCGGCGTGGCGACGATGTTCCGCCGGCTGCTCGACCTGCCCGCCTTCGGCGACACACGACTGCGGCTGGCCGTCTCGGGCGCGGCGCCCTGCCCGTGGGACCTCGCACAGGAATGGCGCGCGCGGACGGGCGTGCGCATCCTGCGGGGCTACGGCATGACCGAGCTGTTCCGGCCGCTGTCGTACCTCGCCGGCGATCCGACCGACCTGCCCGACGCCGTCGGCCGCGCGGTGCCCGGCGTCGAGGCGCGCGTCGTGGACGACGACGGCCGCACGCTCGCCGCCGGCGAGGGCGGCGAGCTCCTGATCCGCACGCCGGCCGCGACGGACGGCTACCTCGGCGCGCCGGACGACACGCGCGCGGTGCTCGCGGACGGCTGGTTCCGCACGGGCGATCTCGCGACGATCGACCGCGACGGCTGGGTGCGCATCACCGGGCGCAAGCGCGAGCGCATTCTGAGAGCCGGGCACTCGATCTTTCCGCCGGAGGTCGAGGCGATGCTGCTGACTCACCCCGACGTGGCGGAGGCGGCCGTGATCGGCGTGCCCCACGCCGAGCTGGGCGAGGAAGTCGCCGCGTTCGTCGTGCTGCGCGGCAACGCGCGCGCCACCACGAACGATCTCATCGCCTACTGTCGCGAGCGGCTCGCGGGGTATAAGTACCCGCGGAGGGTCACCCTGATGGCCGCGCTCCCGCGCAGCGCCACCGGCAAGGTGCTCAAGGCGAAGCTCGCGGCGGAGGACTGATGCAGAACCCGTGGGTGACGATCGGGCTCGTCGCGCTCGTCGTCGTGCTCCTCGCCGTGCTCTGGATGCGCCGGCCGCGGCACCGCCACCGCCACGAGCCGCCGACGATCGAGGAGCTGGTCGCCGCGCAGGTCGAGGGCGACGAGCGCCTCGTCGAGGTGCTTCGGCAGCAAGGCGTCGACCTGAACTCGCCGCGCCACATCGACCTCGAGTTCTACACTCCGTCGGAAGACGCCGCGCGCAGGCTGGTGGCCTCGCTCGAGGGTCTCCTGCCCGGTGAGGCCGACGTCCGCCCGTCGGTGCAGGAGCCGGAGTGGGCCGTGACCTACGTCGTCAGCGCCACCGTCTCGTCCATCGTTCAGCCCCAGGCCGTGGAGCAGCGGATCCGCTTAGCCGCCGCTGTCGGCGGCGAGTTCGACGGCTGGGGGACGCCGGCCGACAAACGATGACGCGTTCCTTCGTCCTCCTGATCTCGATCGACGGCTTCGCCGATTTCTACTGGCGCGACGAGCGCGTGAAGGCGCCGACGCTGCGCGCGCTCGCCGAGCGCGGCGCGGTCGCCGACGGCGTGACGGCCGTCTTCCCGAGCACGACGTGGCCGACGCACGTGAGCCTCGTCACCGGAGTGAAGCCCGCGCGCCACGGCGTGGTTGCGAATCACATTCTCAACCGCGCGACCCGTCGCGCGGAAGACCTCACCGGCGACCCCATCTACGACGCGAGCGCGATCCTCGCTGCGCCGACCGTGTACGATCGCGCGGCGGCCGCGGGCCTGAGAGTCGCCGCCGTCGACTGGCCGGCCACGCGTCACTCGCCGTCGCTCGCGTTCAACCTGCCCTTCTTCAAGGACCAGCGCGTGTTCGAGACCCAGACGGCGCGCGCGGTCTGGGACGAGCTGAAAGCCGCCGGCTTCCCGATGGACCGTCAGGGCGACTGGGCGAACCTGCCGCGACGCTTCATGAAGGACACGATGGTCGCCGAGGTCGCGGCCCACGCCGTCCATCGCCACGCGCCGGACATGCTGATGGTCCACTTCCTCTGCGCCGACAGCCACCAGCACCTCTTCGGGCCGCGGGCACCCGAGGCGTACTGGGCCATCGAGCACGTCGACGCGTGCATCGGACGGTTGCTCGCGGCATTGCCGGGCAACGTGCGCGAGCGCGCCGCCGTGTTCGTCGTCTCCGACCACGGCTTCCTGCCCGTCGAGCGTGACATCCGCCCGAACGTCAGGCTGCGGCGGCTCGGCGCGGTGCGCGGCGATGGCGCGACGGGATTCGCTGGCGAGGCGTGCTTCGTGATGAACCACGGCGCCGGCTATCTCTACGCACTCGACGGCGACGCTCGCGCCCTCCGCTCGCTCGCCGGCGAGGTTGTGAAGATGGAGGGCGTCGCCGCGGCGTGGCCGCGCGAGCGTTTCGCCGAGCTGGGACTGCCCGCCGAGCACCGGATGCTGCCCGACGCGGTCTTCGAGGCCGAGCCAGGCTTTCAGTTCTCGGACGAGACGGCCGGCGAGGACGAGAACGGGGCGCCGAAGTATCGCGGGACCCACGGCCAGCGCCCCGAGGCGCCGGGCAACGCCGCCTTCTTCCTGGCCTCCGGCGCGGGGATCGCGCGCGGCGCGAAGCTCGGCCGGATTCAGAGTCGCGACGTGGCGCCGACGGTGGCGACGCGGCTCGGCATCACGATGCCCGACGTCGAGGGACGAGTTCTCAGCGAGATCCTGGACGCTTGAGCCGTGACGCCCTCGATCATGCCCCGACGGTTCGTCCACGAGCTCTCAGCGCCTCCCACAGGCGGCCGGACGTCAGCGGCAGCTCGTTGGTCTCGATGCCCAGCGCGTCGGCGACGGCGTTGGCCAGCACCGCCGCCGGGCCGAGGGTGCCGCCCTCGCCCACGCCGCGCACGCCGAGCAGGTTGTCGGCGGGCTCCTCGATGTGCTCCAGCTCGAACGCCGGCAGCATCGTCGCCGCGGGCAGCGCGTAGTCCATGAAGCTGCCCGTCGTCAGCTGGCCCGCCGCGTCGTAGACCAGGTGCTCGAAGAGCGCGCCGCCGATGCCCTGCGCGATCGCGCCGTGCACCTGACCCTCGACCACCATCGGGTTGATGACCCGGCCGGTGTCCTCCACGCAGACCCAGCGGCGGATCATCAGCGTGCCCGTCGCCGGATCGACCTCCACGATCGCGCCCTGTGAGCCGGCCGCGAACGTGCCACGGATCGGATCGTAGAAGCGCGTCGCCTCGAGCCCGGGATCGACGTCGGGCGGCAGGCGGTTGGTCTCGAGGTTCGCCACCCGCGCGACCTCGGCGACCGTGAGCGTACGGCCCGGCGCGCCGCGCACGCTCACGGTCCCGTCGGCGATCTCGAGATCCGCCGCCGCCGCCTCCAGCAGATGCGCCGCGATGCGCAGCGCCTTTTCGCGCACAGCGCGCGCAGCCAGCGCGACGGCGCCGCCGCCGATGACGGCCTGGCGCGAGGCGAACGCGCCCAGGCCGAACGGCGTGGCGTCGGTGTCGCCGAGCACGACGCTGACGGACGAGAACGGCACGCCGAGGTCGGCGGCCGCGACCTGCGCCAGCGTGGTCTCGGTCGACTGGCCCTGCGACGTCACGCCGGCCAGCACGGTGACGGCGCCCGACGGGTCCATGCGCACGGTCGCCCCTTCGTGGCCCGTGCGGAACGGCATCCGCGGCCCCGCGGAGGCCGCGCGTCCCAGACCCGTCAGCTCGTTGTAGTTGGCGAAGCCGATGCCGACGTACCGGCCCTCGCTGCGCAGCTGCGCCTGCTCGGCGCGGAACGTGTCGTAGTCGAGCGCCGCCACGACCTTCTCGAAGCAGACGGGATAGGCGCCGCTGTCGTGCACGAGCCGCGTCGGCGACGTGTACGGCAGGTCGGCCTTCGCCACGAGGTTGATGCGACGGATCTGCACGGGATCGAGATTCAGCGCGCGCGCGCCGAGATCGAGCACGCGCTCCATCACGAACGTCGTCGCGGGCCGCGCCACACCCCGGTACGGCCCCGCCGGCGCCGTGTTCGTGGCCACCGCGCTCACCTCGCAGCGGTAGTGCTCGAGCTTGTACGGCCCCGTCAGCAGCCCGCCGACCATCAGCGGCTCGATGCCCGCCGTCCACGGGAAGACCGAATACGCGCCGGTGTTGCAGAGCGCGCGCGCGTCCAGCGAGCGCAGCCGGCCGTCGGCGTCGAAGCCGGCGCGAATCGTATAGCGATGATCGCGTGCGTGCGCGCACGCCAGGAAGTGCTCGCGGCGCTGCTCGATCCACCGCACCGGACGCTGGAGCCGCATGGCGAGCAGGCAGAGCGCGACGTCCTCCGGATAGAGGATGCCCTTCACGCCGAAGCCGCCGCCGACGTCCGGCGCGACCACACGGATGCGGTGCTCGGGCAGACCGAGCACCTCGGCCAGGCCGTGGCGCGCGAGGTGCGGCACCTGCGTGCCCGACCAGAGCGTCAGCTTGCCCTCGGCGGCGCTCCAGTCGGCGACGCCGCCACGTCCTTCCATCGGCGCCGCCGTGTGGCGATTGGTACGAAACGTTCGCTCGACCACCACCACCGCGCCGTCCATGGCCAGATCGACGCGGCCGTGCTCGAAGCGGCGCGAGAGCAGGACGTTGCCCGGCGCCGTGTCGTGGACGAGCGGCGCGCCGTCGCGCACGGCGGCATCGGCCTCGACGGTCGCCGCCAGCGCCTCGTAATCCACGTCGACCAGCGCCGCGCCGTCCTCCGCCGCGTAGCGGTCGGTGGCCACGACCACGGCCAGGGGCTCGCCGGCGTAGCGCGCCTTCGGCCACGCGAGGATCGGCTGGTCGGTGACGACGTAGCCGGGCAGCGCCGACTGCGCCCTCAGGCAGCGGCGCGCGAAGGTGTCGTCGGCGCCCGTCCCGACGTGGACGACGCCCGGCGCGGCGGCGGCGCGCCTGGTGGCGATGGCGCAAAGCCGCGCGTGGGCGTGAACGCTGCGGACGAAGGCGACGTGGAGCATGCGTGGCAGCTCGACGTCGCCGACGTAGCGCCCGCGGCCGGTCACGAGGCGGGCGTCCTCGCGCCGGGGCTGCCGCGCGCCGAACGGAGAAGAAGACACCGGACCGGTGCTCAGAGCATCGCGTAGCCGCCGTCAGCGCTGACGGCGAGGCTCTTCACAGCGAGCGCGCGGACGATACTGTCGGCCAGCTCGAGATCCATGCCTCAGCGATACTATCAGCGGCCATGAGCTACGACCTGTTCTTCCGCTCCCGGACCCCGGCGCCGCCCGTGGAGACGTCGGCCGTTCGCTTGACAACCCCGCGGGCGAGACCAATACTCCCCGCACTCGACGGCGATATGTCCAGCGGGGCGCACGAGGCGGTCGCGGGTCGTGAGCGGATCGTTCCGGTCGGCGGCGCGCAGGTGCGTCCCCGCAACAGGCTGTCGCTCACCGTGCGCGGCGAGGGGCGGCTCGCCTACGCGCTGCTGGCGCCCACGCTGCTCGTCATCCTGTTCCTCGTCGCCTACCCGTTCTGCGCCGCGATCTACCTCAGCGTGCAAGACAAGATGGTCGGCGCGCCGGGCCGGTGGGTCGGCCTGGCCAACTACGCGGAGCTCTTCCGCGACGACGTCTTCGCGCGGACGGCCTGGAACAGCGTCGTCTACACCGCGGTCGCCGTCGCGCTCAAGTTCGTCCTCGGGCTCACGATGGCGCTCGTGCTCGATCAGGAGCGGCGCTTCAACAACTTCTTCCGCACGCTGCTGTTCGTGCCGTGGGCGGTGCCGGTCATCATCGTCGCGCTGAACTGGCGCTGGATCTTCGACGACCTCAGCGGCTTCCTGAACAACTTCCTGATCACCACCCACCTGAGCAGCAACATCATCTCCTGGCTCTCCGACCCGGGCCTGGCCATGGGCTGCGTGATCGCGGTCGTGGTGTGGGCGGGCACGCCGTTCTACTCCATGACCTTCCTGGCCGGCCTGCAGGCGATTCCGCGCGAGCTCTACGAGGCCGCCGAGATCGACGGCGCCTCGATCGTCCAGCAGTTCCTGCACATCACGGTGCCGCGCCTGCGCACGATCTTCCTCACCACCGTGATGCTGTCGACGATCTGGACCGCCACCAATCTCCAGTTCGTCCTCGTGCTCACCCGGGGCGGCCCGGCGAGCCGGACGGAGATCTTTCCGCACCTCGCCTACACCACCGCGCTGGGCGCCCGCCGGCTCGGCATGGGCGCCGCGGTGTCGCTCGTGTTCTTCCCGCTCCTGGCGATCCTGATCCTCCTGCTCACGCGCCGGATGCTCCGGCAGGCTGACGAATAGATGCGCTCGGTCTCCGGAACGCGACGGCTGCTGCGCTGGATCGGCAACGGGCTGCTGGTCGTCCTGCTCGTGTGGACGCTGGTGCCGTTCTACTGGATGGTGGCGACCTCGCTGAAGAAGGACAAGGAGATCTACGGCTTCGAGGCGACGCTGGTCCCGCGCCAGCCGACGCTGGCGAACTACACGCGGCTCTTCGCGGCCACGCCGTTCACGAAGTACGTGCGCAACAGCACGATCATCGCCTGCAGCACCACCATCCTGTCCCTGGTGTTCGGCTGTCTGGGCGCCTACGCGCTCGCCCGGCTGCGCTTTCCCGGCCGCAACCTCATCGCGCGGGGGCTGGTCTTCACGTACCTCGTGCCGCCGGCCCTGCTCTTCATTCCCCTGTTCACGGTCATCTCGACCTTACGGCTCGTGGACACGCATCAGGGGCTCATCCTCACCTACCTGAGCTTCAGCGTTCCGTTCTGCACCTGGCTCCTCATGGGCTACTTCCGCTCGGTGCCACTCGAGCTGGAGGAGGCCGCGCTCGTCGACGGGTGCACGCGGCTGGGCAGCCTCGTCCGCGTCATCCTGCCGATGTCGCTGCCGGCGCTCGCGGTCGTCGCGTTCTTCTCGTTCACGCAGTCGTGGAACGAGTTCCTGTACGCCAACGTGTTCGTGAACAGCGTGGAGGTCCGCACGATCACCACCGGCCTCACGCTGTTCGTCGTCGAGGACGTCTTCTTCTGGGGGCCGATGATGGGCGCGTCGTTCCTGAGCGCGCTGCCGCCCCTGGTGCTCTACCTGATCTTTCAGCGCTGGGTCGTCAAGGGACTCACCCTCGGCGCGGTGAAGGGCTAGACGGTTGGCGCGATATCGACGAGCGCCACGGGTGCCCCGTAGCGGAAGGAGACAGCGATGGCAGGGATGACACGGCGGCAGGTCTTGAAGTCGGCGGGCGTGGCGGCGGCGGTGACGACCTCTCCGTGGTGGCGGGTGGGCAAGAGCGCCGCGCAGCGGGCGAAGAAGCTCGTGTTCTGGCACCTGCCCAACTTCACCCCGCTCGCCGACGAGCTGCAGAAGCAGCA
Organism: Candidatus Rokuibacteriota bacterium; assembly: GCA_003220225.1. Lineage (GTDB taxonomy): Bacteria > Methylomirabilota > Methylomirabilia > Rokubacteriales > CSP1-6 > AR12. The sequence continues at coordinate 104,773 of QHRU01000039.1, read as the reverse complement.
GGTCTACGAGTTCGCCAAGCAGGCGGGGCTCAAGGAGGCCGACGTCGAGTACGCGGTGGTGGCCGGCGAGCAGGCCCAGCAGAAGCTCGCGGCCGCCATCGAGGCGGGCAATCCGCCGGACGTGACGCGGCTCTACGAGTCCAACGTGCAGTTCTACGCCTCCGGCGGACACCTCCTCGACGTCAACGACCTCGTGGACAAGATGCGCCGCGAGCCCAAGGGCATCTTCGAGTCGGCGCTGAGCTCGGTGATGTACAAGGGCCGCGCCATGGGCGTGCCGCTCGCCGTCAATCCGTGGCCGGTGCACGCGCGGCTGGACCTGCTGGAGCAGGCCAAGGTGGAGTACCCGAAGACGTGGGACGAGTTCATCGAGACCAGCAAGAAGATCCAGTCGCCACCGCGGCTGTTCGCGTTCGGCATGTGCCTGGGCCTGGTCGAGGACACCACCGACAACGTGATGAACCTGCTCTGGTGCTACGGCGGCAAGATGGTCGAGGCCGACAACAAGACCGTGGTGATGAATTCGCCCGAGAACGCGGCCGGCGTCAAGGTGATCGAGGCGATGTTCAAGACGCACAAGATCATCCCGCCCGGCGCGATCTCCTGGGACAACTCCGGCAACAACAAGGCCTACCAGTCGAAGCAGGCGGCGTTCGTGATGAACCCGACCAGCATCTACGCCTACCTCGACGGCAACGACAAGGATCTGCAGAAAGTCACCGGCCTCATGCCGGTCCCGGCCGGCCCCAAGGGCGCCATCAACCAGATCGACACATGGGCGTACGGGGCGTTCAAAAAGACCCCCTACCCCGAGCTGGCCAAGGGCCTGCTCGAGTACTTCATGCAGCCCGCCCACTACGACAAGATCATCCAGTCGACGGGCGGACGCTGGGTGCCGGTCTACAAGCGGCTCTTCGACAGTCCGTTCTGGAAGGAGAAGCCGGCCTTCAAGCACTTCATCAAGATGGCGGAGACGGGCGTGCCCGTCAGCTATGCCGGCTCCCCGACGCCGGCCGCCGGCGAGGTGCTCAACACGCACCTCATTCCCAAGATGATCCAGCGGGTGCTCGTCGACAACTGGGAGGCCGCGCGCGCGCTCGACGAGTGCCACAAGCGCATCGTCGAGGTCTACGCGCGCTACGCCAGGGGCTGAGCGAACGGCGGCTCCTTGACGAGCCCGAAGGCGACGGTCAAGGGGTGTCCAATCGTCCACGGGGTCGACAATCGGTCGATTCGGCGGAATCGTTGAGGCAGGGAGAGCCAGCCATGAGCATTCAGTCGGTCAATCCAGCCACGGGCGAGACGCTCGAGACGTTCGAAGAGACCTCGGCGCACGAGCTGGAGCGCATCCTCGCCGCCGCGCGCGCGGCCTTCCACGAATGGCGAGCCGTCCCGTTCGCCACGCGCGCGCAGAAGACGCGCGAGGCGGCCCGCGTGTTGCGCGCGCGCGCCGCGGAGCACGCTCGCACGATCACGCTCGAGATGGGCAAGCCGATCGTCCAGTCGGAGGCCGAGATCGACAAGTGCGCGCTGGCGTGCGAGTACTACGCCGACCATGCCGAGGCCATGCTGGCGCCGCAGCCGCGCGAAACGGACGCGGCGCGCAGCTACGTCCGCTTCGATCCACTCGGGCCAGTGCTCGCCGTCATGCCGTGGAACTTCCCCTTCTGGCAGGTCTTCCGCTTCGCGGCGCCGGCGCTGATGGCGGGCAACGCGGGGATCCTCAAGCACGCCTCGAACGTGCCGCGCACCGCGCTCGCGATCCAGGAGGTTTTCCGCGAGGCCGGCTTCCCGCGCGGCCTGTTCTCCACCGTGCTGATCAGCAGCACCGCCGTCGCCCGGCTCATCGCCGATCCGCGGATCGTCGCCGCGACGCTGACGGGCAGCGATCTCGCCGGGCGCAAAGTCGCCGAGCAGGCCGGCCGCGAGCTGAAGAAGACCGTGCTCGAGCTGGGCGGCAGCGATCCGTTCGTCGTCCTCGCCGACGCCGACCTCGCGGCCGCCGCGCGCGCGGCGGCCGACGCCCGGCTCGTCAACAGCGGCCAGAGCTGCATCGCCGCCAAGCGCTTCATCGTCGTCGAGCCCGTGGCCGACGCGTTCGTCGAGCGCTTCGTCCGCGAGCTGGGCTCCCGCCGCGTGGGCGACCCGCTCGACCGCGCGACCCAGGTCGGGCCACTCGCGCGCGCCGATCTCCGGGAGGCGCTGCACCGCCAGGTCCAGGAATCCGTCAAGCGCGGGGCGAAGCTGCTCCTGGGTGGCGCGATCCCCGACGGCAAGGGCGCGTTCTATCCGCCGACACTGCTCGCCGCCGTCGAGAGCGGCATGCCGGCGTTCGACGAGGAGACCTTCGGGCCCGTCGCCGCCGTCATCCGTGCCAAGGACGAGGCGGATGCCATTCGCCTCGCCAACGACTCGACCTTCGGGCTCGGCGCCTCGCTGTGGACGCGCGATCGTGAGCGCGCCGAGCGGCTCGCGGCGCAGATCGAGGCCGGCGTGGTCTTCGTGAACGGGATCGTGAAGTCGGACCCGCGCCTGCCCTTCGGCGGGATCAAGCGCTCAGGCTACGGACGCGAGCTCTCGGAGTACGGCATCCGCGAGTTCGTCAACATCAAGTCCGTCTGGATGGCGTAGGAGCCGGAGTATCGAGGGGTGCCACGGCTTCGCCGGGGCGCCCCGAGCGTGTGGGGGTCGAGGCGCGCCACGGCTTCGCCGGGGCGCGACGAGCGGTTGGGGGGTATGGGGGGCCATTTCGGGGCCCCCCATTTACTACGGACGGGACGGATTCGGCTCCAACCGAAACGGATAGTCCTTTCGCTCGAGGTCGTCGGCGAAGATCACCTCCGCGTGGGCGGGTGCGCCTTGCGGGGCGAGCTCGAAGCGCCATGCGCCGTCCGGGGTTTCCATGATGTTCGGACTGAACGACACGACGGGCCGGCCGTCGGCATCGGTGAGCCGGACGTACAGGATGCGCTCCCCCCCGGTGTCGGTCCGCAGCGTGAGACTCCGGCGGCCCCGAGCCGTCACCGTCACCGACATGCCGCCGGCCTCGGCGTGCTGGCCCGGCGTCAGGTCGTCGAGGTGCAGCGTGCGGATCGTTCGTGGAAACTGCATCGTGAGCACGCCGAAGACCGCCTTGATCGCATCCGGCGACGGCTTGGCGTCCAGGAGCACGAAGAGCGGCCTGGTGAGGACGCCGTCCTTGGCCGCCGTTCCGAAGCGGACGGCCGTCCCCGTCGGTGGCGTCAGCGTCGTGCCGTCCTTCAATTCGACGCGCTGGAGCTGAAGGCGCCCGACGGTGAAGGCGCGCTCGAAGTTGGGCAGGGCCGGGCTGCGCAGGGTGAAGTCGAGCCTGGTGGTGAAAAACGCCTGCGCGCGGTCGAAGGAGAGCTCGAAGGGATTCGCGCGCGGCACGTCGCGGCGCAGGGCCTGCACGGTGTATGGCCGGAAGTCCGGCGTGGTGTCCCGGACGATGCCGGCGGGCTTGCCGGCCATCGACAGATCCGTGAGCCTGAACGGCCACTGCAGCGTCTGCTCCTCGGCGGCGAACGCCACCTCGACCTTGTCCACGACGCCGCTGTACCGCGCCTGCGCGGCCATCCCGTCGCCGAACAGGAAATCGCCGCTGAGCTTCATCTCCGACGCGAGCGGCCGTCCGGCGGCGTTGAGCGCCCGGACGTCGAGGACGCGGTCCGTCACGCCCGTGATCCGATAGGCGACCTCGCCGCCCTCCACCTTCGTGAACGTGACCGTGGCTCCGTGGCTCGCCAGCTTGGCGCCGGGCGCGGGGCGCGTCACGCTCAGCACCTCGACGCGGGTCGGGAGCCGGAGCTCCACGCGCCCGGCGACGCTTCCCAGCGTGTGAGGATCGGCGCCCGGAGCGAGCCGCACGGCTTTCTTCGCCCGGAGACGCCGCCCGCCGGAATCGGTGAACGGGCCGGGAATGGTGCTGCGCTGGCGCCCGCAGTCTTCCACGCGCAGCAGCGCCTGGCCGCCGGTCGACGTGAGGCTGTCGACGAAGAGCCGCGCCCGGTCTCCGCTTCCCGTCACGTTGGGGATCGCGGCGGCGAAGGCTTCGACCTCCAGCTCCAGCCCCGCGTCGCCCTCCGACGGCATACGCATCGCGCTCAACCGGATGCCGAACGGTCCCTGGACCTGGTCGACGTCGTCGGCGAACGTGGCGCTCGCGTCGTACTGGCCGAGAGCGGACGCGGCGGTGACCGGTACGAAGACGGTGGCATCGGAGTCGATCCGTTCGGCCGGCGGGCCCGCAGTGGCGGGGCTCGGCCGGCGCTCGGCGCCGAAACCCGAGAACAGCGCGGCGAGCAGCTCGTTGACCGCGGCGCTCAGATTCGACGCCAGGGCCCGGTCGACGGTGAACTCGATCGTCTGGCGGCTGCCACGCTCCTTGACGCTCAGGCTGTCGAAAAGCGCGCCGAGGCTCGGCGCAACCCGCGCCCACCGCGCGCGGGACTCCCGCACTGCGCGCTCCCAGCCCTCGATCTTCTGTCGCAGTCGCGGGGCGTCCGCCGCGTCCAGGACGAGGCGCAGTCGTCCAGAGGGCGGCACGGTCTTCGCCCCGAGACCGAGGTAGAGATGCTCGACGTCGGCGGCCTGGGCGATCGCCGCCTGGGCGGAGGCTTGCAACGTCGGCGTGGTGACCGTCTTGTGCGCGTCACGGGGACGCCACATGCCGATGCTGAGCACGTCCGAGTGCGCCAGCGGCTGCCACCACGCCAGCTCGGCTTCGTCGGCCGCCGGTATCTGCGTCAGGCGAGGCAGCAGCGTCGCGTGCGCCGCCGCATCGCTGATCAAGATCCAGCGCGGATCGACGGTGATCATCCACGTCGTGACGCTCTCACAGCGGTCCGGGTCGACGCGGCGCACTTCGTACGAGGTTCGGCCACCGTCCGGGCGGGCCGTCCCACGGAGGTCGCGCGCGACGTACTGCTCGATGCTCGGGGCGTCGAACTGGCCCACGATGACGAGGGCGTGGCGCACGCCTTGCTCGGTCGCGGGATAGAGCCCGTAGAGCACGTGCTCGACGTCGCGCCGCATGTCCACACGGGCGGCCGCCAGATGCTCGAGGATCGTGCGCTCGGCCGGCGGGCGCACCGCGCGCGAGGTGCCGGTGGCAACGGCGGGTGCGCCGAGGTACCAGCGCTCGAGAAAGACCGCCTGCCGCACGTTGACCGCGGCCAGGAGAATCAGATCGGGCGTCGCGAGCGCCGCCTCCGCCGCGAACGTCTGCGCGGCCGGAGAGACGAGCGGTCGGACGACGACGACGTAGAACCCGACCGCGACGACGAGGATCGTCGCCAGCACGCAGATCAGCGCTTTTTTCATGCTGTTATTCTATGAGCCGCTCCCCGGGACCCGAAAGGTATAAAACGCGCCGCTACTTCAGCGAGCGCAGCTCGATGGCCACGGTCTCCAGGCCGGCGCGCATCTCCAGGAATTCCAGCACGATGGCGGCAAGGACGAGCACGATGCCGGCCGTGAACACGACGCCGGCACCCACCATCGTCGCCCGGCCGAGCCACGGCGCCGCCGCGAGCAGCATCGCGGTGGCCACGAAGCAGAAGATCGCGAGGTAGATCGACTCGAGCGCGTGCTGGCTCGTCCGCAGGCGTTTTTCGAAGAGCGCGATCTGCGCCCGGATGGCCTCGCGCCGAACGGCCCCGTCGGATCCGCCCGCGGCGCGGTACTCGCGCGTGAGATCGCGGATGCGATCGGCCAGGTGCAGGTTCTTCGTCTGGATCCCGATGAACAGCAGCCCGCCCGCCGAGACCATGACGATCGGCGCCACCGCGGTGGAGATGACGTCAGCGGTCGCGGCTTCCATCGTCGGCGCGAGCGCTCAGCGGTCCAGCTCGACCAGGTACTCCTTGATCCGCTTGGCGTCGGGAGCGGTGGGCTTGAGCGCGAGGTATTTCTCGAACGCCGCCTTCGCCCGGGCGTTGTCCTTCTGCTGGTAATAGAGGAAGCCCAGCTGGCGGTGGGGCTCCGGCGCCGTCTCGTCGAGCTCGACGGCCTTCTCGTAGGACGCCAGCGCCAGCCGCGCGTGCTCGGCCTTCCTGTCCGCCTCGCGCGCGCGCTGCGCCTGCAGGCGGTGCAGGTCGCCGTAGTAGGTGTGGGCGATCGAGTCCTTGGGCGTGATGGCCAGCACGCGGTCGAGCTGGCGCTGGGCCACCGGGAAGCGGCCGGCGCGGATGTCCTCGTAGGCGTTCTCGCGCACCACCGAGCGCATCCGGAGCTGGAAGTCCTCCGTGTCGCGGACCGTGGTGGGCGCCGCGGCGGCCTCAGCGTACTTCGTCTTCAGCAGCCCTTCGGTCGTCTCGATACGCTCGGTGAGCTTGGGATGGCTGCCGAAGAAGAACGTCTCGAGCGAGCCGCGGTCCTTGGACTCCGAGCGCAGCAGCGCGAAGACTTTCGGCGCCTCCTTGGGGTCGTAGCCGGCGCGCACGAGGTTCTCCATGCCGCCGTTGTCGGCGTCGCGCTCGAGGTCGCGCCCGTAGCCGTTGATGGCGGCCATGGCCGTCAGCGCCAGGCCGAGGCCGAGGATCGCATTGGCCGTCTGGCCGATGACGGCGGCGCCGATGTAGTCGCCCTTCTGCGCGCGCGAGCCGGCGACGGCGGCCACGCCGATCGAGGCGGCGACCGCGGCCACCGTGTAAAGGATCTGCTTGGTCTGGACGTCGCGCTGGAACGAGAGCGCGTGGCGATGGGTCACGTGCGTCATCTCGTGGCCGACGATCATCGCCAGCTGCGACTCGTTGTCGAGCCGGCTCAGCAGCCCCGTGTGCACGTAGATGTGACCGTTCGGCAGCGCGAAGGCGTTCAGGGTCGGGTCGCGGATGACGCCGAACTTGAAGCCGGGGCCGCCGGCCTCGCGCACCTGGTCCGGCGTCAGCCGGTCGCCGATCCGCGCCAGGTACTCGTCGAGCATCGGGTCGTCGTAGACCTTAGCCTTCTTGAGGAGCGCTTCCTCTTCCTTCTCGGCCTTGGCCCAGAGCGCGCGCTCGTCGGACTCGGGCTTGAACGCCTGACCCTCGGCGCCGATCGGCGGCACGTTCCGGCTCGCGCACGCGGGCAGCAGCAGGCTCAGGATGACGAGCCAGGCGACCGTTCTACGCATCAGTTCCTGGACCCCAGCTGCTGACGAACCTTGCGCAGCTCATCCCGAAACCCGTCGGCGTCGGGTGCGCCCGGAAAGCGCGTGAGATAGCGCTCCCATTCCTTCGCGCCGTCGTGCAGCCGGCCCATCCGGACGAGCACCGTGCCGCGGTCGCGCTGGTGAATGCCCGAGCCGGCGTCCAGCACGAGCAGCCGGTCCACCACGCCGAGCGCGCGATCCCAGTCCTGGCGCTTGGCGTAGATGCTCTTGAGGTTGCGGAGCATGCGGACGACGATCTGGTGCTTGCTGCACGGCGCCCAGTGCGCCTCCTCGAGCTTGACGGGCCGCCCGACCGCGCGGGCGGCGATCTCCTCGGCGCGCTCGGGCGTCAGGATCGCGCCGCCGTCGAACGGATCGAGGAACACGCGCCGCCCGGCCAGCCGGGCGCCGACGATGAAGTGGCCCGGCAGCCCGACGCCGTCGACCTCCACGCCCACGCGCCGGCCGATCTCGATGGTCAGCACCGAGAGCGTGATCGGAATGCCGAGCCGCCGATCGAGCACGTCGTTGAGGCACGAGTTGCGCGGGTCGTAGTACTCCTTGTCGTTGCCGCGGAAGCCCTCCTCATCGAACAGGAACGCGACGAGGCGGTCGAGCGCGGCCTGGGGCCCGCGCGATCCGGCCGCGCCCGAGCGCGCCGCCAGCGAGTCGAGCCGCGCCACCTCGCCGTCGACGTCGAGGTCGGGGTGCTCGATCCGCGCGACGGCCAGCGCCGCGCGCGTGAGGTCGATGCGCTCGTCCTGCGTGCGCGCCAGCTCGCGAAAGGGATCGAGCGCGTCCATCAGCACCCCGGCGCGTGGTGGATGCCGGCCGTCGCGAGCGCCTTCTTCTGCAGCTCGTCGGCCAGCTCCAGCGTGCGCCGCGCGGCACGCTGCGCCGCCGCCTGCGCCTCGGGAGTCGTCGCCAATCTCAAGAGTGTCCGGCGGCCCAGCTCGTGGTGATGGCGCTCGTCGGGCTCGATGACGTCGCGGTAGAGCGCCGCCGTCTCCTTGTCCCCCACCCGCTCGCAGAACTCGATGAACTGGCGGTTCTTGACGATCGCGATCGCCTCGCGCGTGAACTGGCCGGCCGCCACGCGCTCCACGTCCGCCGTCAGCGTCTCGAGGTATGTCGTCAGCGGGCCGACCCCGCCGGCGAGCGGACTGAACGTGTCGGCGTCGAACCCGAGCTGCGTGAGCCGCGCCGCCACCAGCTCGTAGTGCTTGGCCTCGTCGGCGGCCTGGCGCGCCAGCGACAGCATCAGCTTGAGGTCGCTGGACGTCACCAGCCAGCGGGCGGCGATCAGCGTGGCCTCTGCCTCGTTGCGGAGCGCGACCTTCAAGAGGTTGGGGACGTTGAGCGGGCCCTTCACCTCGGGGGTCAGCGTGGCGTCGGGCTCGAGCGCGCGCAGCCGGGCCTGGTTCTCGGCGTCGAGTGCGGCGACGAACTCTTCGGAGGTCACTTGATCCCCTCGCGCAGCAGGGCCGGCAATTCTTGGGTCAGCGTCTCCTTCGTCACCACGCGGCCGCAGCGCGCGTGCCACGGCTGCGTCTGCCTGGCCAGCGCGTGGGTCGTGTAGGCGAGCACCGGCGGCGGGGGCGTCGCGCGCTCGAGCGCCGTGAAGATCTCCGCGTAGTCGAAGTTGCCGGTGAGGTCGAGGAGCACGAGCCGCGCGCCCTCGGCCAGGGCCGCGTCGATCTCGCCGTTGGAGCGGGCGAAGACGAGCGGTACGCCGGCGAGCCGGGCGACTTCGCGGATGCGCGCGACGAAGAAGAGGTCGGAAACGACGGCCACCACGCGCGCGGTCGCGGGCTGCGAGCCGGGGTGGGCTTCTCTCGAGCCGGTGCTAGTCACTCTGCTCGCGGATGCCAAGCCAGTAGCGCTGCCACTCCGCGATGTGGCTGAACGTGCGCATGTCGCGGATCCGGTCCACGTAGACGATGCCGTTGAGGTGGTCGGTCTCGTGCTGGAGCACGCGGGCGAAGAACTCCTTGGCGACGAGGTCGACGGCCTTGCCCTCGCGGTCGAGGCACTCCAGCCGCACCCCCGTGAAGCGCGGCACCACGCCCCGCATGTCGGGCACGGAGAGGCATCCCTCCCAACCGTCCTCCGTCTCCTCGGTGAGCGGGGTGACGACGGGGTTGATCACGACGGTCAGCGGGATCTCCGACGCGTCGGGATAGCGGGGATTCTTGCCGACCTCGATCACCGCGATCCGCCGCGGCACGTGCACCTGGTTGGCGGCCAGCCCGGCGCCGTCGTACTCGTGCATGGTCTCGATCATGTCGTCGATCAACTGCTGGACGTGGGCCGAGCGGATGTCGGCGGGAGCTACGGGTTCGGCCTGCTGGCGCAGCACCGGATGACCGAGCCGCGCGACCTTCAGAATCGCCATAACGTCGTGAATTGTAACACGCGGGGCGAGCCGATCAGGAGATGGTGGCGCCTTCTCTGGGTACGATCGTCCCGATCGGCACCTCGACGCTGAAGGTCGAGCCACGGCCCTCGCCGGCGCTCTCGGCTCGCACCCGGCCACGATGCAGCTCGACGAGGTGGCGGACGATCGCCAGCCCGACGCCGAGCCCCGAGTACTTCCGCGGGACGCCGCCGTCGGCCTCGCGGAAACGCTCGAAGACGTGCGGCAGGACGTCGGGCGCGATGCCGACGCCGGAATCCGAGACGACCAGCGTCACCGCGTGTCCGGTCCGGGCCAGCCGCACCTCGACGCTGCCGCCGGCAGGCGTGAACTTCACGGCGTTGGACACGAGGTTCGACGCGACCTGGGCAAGCCGCTCGGCGTCGCCGCGGACCACCGCGTCGGTGGGGAAGCTGACGGTCAGGACGTGCCGCTTGGCCTCGATGGCCGGCGCCGCCGATTCCAGCACGCTCTGCACCACGCGCACGAGGTCGACGTTCGAGAGCTCCAGCACGATCTTGCCGGTGATGGCGTGAGTGACGTCCAGCAGGTCGCCGACGAGCCGCCGCTGGGCGTCGGCGTTGCGCTCGATGACCTCGACCGCGCGGCGCGTCGTGTCCGCGTCCACGCGGCCGGACCTCAACATCTTGGCCCAGCCGACGATGGCCGTGAGGGGCGTCCGCAGCTCGTGCGAGAGCGCCGCGAGGAACTCGTCCTTGGTGCGGTTGGCCCTCTCGGCCTGCCGCAGACTCTCGCGCAGGCTCACGCTCTCCAGCGCCAGCGCCGCGGCGTCCGCGATGGACTGCAGCCGCGCGACCTCGCGCTCGTCGGCACGATGCCGACTCGCCCAGTAGGCGCCGATCGCGGCCACGGGCGCCTCACGCCGCACCGGCACCACGACGAGGCTCTGGACGAACGTGGGGCGATAGGCGTCGGCGGAGATCCGCGGATCGGCGTAGATGTCCTCGAGCGCGACCGCCTGCGCGTTCAGCATCACCCAGCCGGCGAGGCAGGTGGCCATCGGGACGCGGCGGCCCTTCCAGAGCGGGGCGATGGCGCTCTCGTCGGCGAAGGCGCACTGGTCGCCGTCGCGGAGGACGAAGGTCACGCCGTCGGCGCCACTCACCTCGCGGGCGACCGATAGGAGCTGGCGGACGACCTCGAGCAACGTGACCGGCGTTGATCCGCTCATCCGGTCTTCTATCGTTAGCGCTCCCGCGGCGCAGCGTCAATGCGGATCTGGCGTCAGGGCTTCGTCTCGCCGCGCTCGACGGTCATCGAAGCCGTCCTATTCCGGGCAGGAAGCGCCCCACACCGCGCGCGTACTCGCGGTAGGTGGCGCCGTAGGCCTTCGAGAGGTAGGCCTCCTCCGTCAGGACTTGCAGCCGCATCCCGACGAAAGCGGAGACCAGGAGGACGAGCGACAGCCGGGTCGGCAGCAGGAGCGTGTAGCCGGTGAGCACGATCAGGATGGCGAAGAAGATCGGATTGCGACAGAAGCGGTACACGCCGCTCGTGACCAGGCCCGGACGCGCTCCTTGCTCGATTCCGATCCGCCACGATGCGCCGAGCTCGAGCTGAGCCACCACGAGAAGGACGGCGCCTCCGAGCAACACAGCCATCCCGAGCACCGGCAAGATCGCCACCGATGGCGGCTCGATCACGTAGCGAGACGCCAGCGATTCGGGCGATGCCGCCGCCATCACCGCCTGACCGGCCAGGAAGAGCACGAGGACCACACCCAGGGCGTCTCGTAACTGCTCCTGCCAGCGTGCAGACTGAAGGAACCGTATTCCCCCGTTTCCATACCGCCGACGTTGCCACGAGGCCCGCCAGCCAATGATCGCCACCGGATCTTCGGCGCCCGTGTCGAACGGGTAGTCGCTGCCGATGACGACGCGGTCCATGCCCAGCTCGTCGACGATGAATCGGAGATTCGACGCGCCGAGCGTGAGCGAGTCTACCCAGATGCGCCGCGCGTACTCGCGCGGCTCGCGCGGAATGGCAGCCGGCCCCTCGGGCCGCACGGCCCAGCCGTGGTTGAGCCGCGCCAGGGTGACCGGAAACGCGCCGCCGCCGTGGGCGAAGCAGATGCGCAGCCGCGGCAGCCGCTCGAGCACGCCGCCGAAGACGAGCGTGGAGATGGCCAGCCCGTCTCCAGCGGGTTGCCGACGATCAGCGGGAAATAATACTTCTTCATCCGGTCCAGCCCGATCAGCGGCGCCGCCGGATGCACGAACACGGCGACGTCGAGGTCCACGCACGCCGCGAAGAACTCGAAGAGCGCCGGGTCGTCGAAGTCGCGCCCGCCCGGGCACGTGCCGATCTCGACGGCGGAGAGGCCCAGCCGCTCGCGCGCGTGGCGCAGCTCCTCGATGGCCAGCGCGGGCGCTTGCAGCGGCACCGTGGCCATCCCTACGAAGCGCTTCGGATGCTTCGCGACGATCTCGGCCACGTTCGCGTTCTGCATCCGCGCGAAGCCCTGGTTGGCCTTGGCGTCGGCCCAGTAGCAGAACATCACGGGCGGCGGCGACAGCGCCTGCACGTCGATGCGTAGCCGGTCCATGTCCTCGAGGCGCCGCGTGGGGTTCCACGAGCGGTCGTCGATGTCGCGGAAGAACTGCGCGCCGGTGAAGATCGTCGCGCGGCAGTCGTCACGGTGCTCCAGGCGCGGCCAGTTGCCGCCGCCGCAGCGCGCCGCCCAGTCCTGCCAGCGCTCGGGGACGACGTGAGTGTGGACGTCGACGCGCACGCTACGTCGGCTCCACGCGGCCGATCGGCGTCTCCACCTTGTCCATCGCGCTCCGGAACTCCGGATCCTGCACCGCGCGGCGCGTGGCGTCCCGCAGCCTGGCGCTCAGCACCAGGGGAAACGCGACGATGACGGCGGGGCGGATTCGAGTCATCGGTCTCTCTCCGAGCGCGGCGGGTGGCGTCGGGACACTCTACACCAACGCGCGAACGACTCGAGGGACGAACGGGGCGTTCCGGTGGGATAGGAGCGCGGACACGGAAACGCGGCGGCGCCGGGGGACAGGACCGTCGCCGCCGCGTCCCGTCAGGGACGGCGGTTACTTCTTCTGGCCGCCCTACGGGGAACGAGCAAGCGACATACCAGCCAACCGAAACTACGACGCGCTGCGGCGACGGTTGCCGAGCACGATCGCCGCGTTGCGGGCGAGGCCGGCCCGACGGGCGCGCTTGAGCGGCGAACCCCGGAAGCGTTCGCGGAACTCGGCGTCGGTCATCGCCACCAGCGCCTCGGGGGGCGGCGGCGGGGTCGCCGGCACCGTCTGCCGCGCCGGCGGCGCGTGACGGTTCCAGGGACAGACCTCCTGGCAGACGTCGCAGCCGAAGAGCCAGTCGCCGATCGGCGCGTGGAACTCGTCCGGGATCGGCCCGCGGTGCTCGATCGTCAGGTAGGCAACGCAGCGGCGGGCGTCGAGCGCATAGGGCCCCTCGAAGGCGGCGCTCGGACACGCATCCAGGCAGGCCGTGCAGGTGCCGCAGCGGTCGGGCACCGCGTCGTCGGGCGGCAGGTCGGCTGTCGTCAGCACGAGGCCGATGAAGAAGTACGAGCCGAGGCCCGGCGCGATCAGATTCGTGTTCTTGCCGACCCAGCCGAGCCCCGCGGCGGCGGCGAGGTCGCGCTCGAGCACGGCGCTGGTGTCGACCGAGGCACGGCTTGCCGCGCCGGCGGCGCGTGACGGTTCCAGGGACAGACCTCCTGGCAGACGTCGCAGCCGAAGAGCCAGTCGCCGATCGGCGCGTGGAACTCGTCCGGGATCGGCCCGCGGTGCTCGATCGTCAGGTAGGCAACGCAGCGGCGGGCGTCGAGCGCATAGGGCCCCTCGAAGGCGGCGCTCGGACACGCATCCAGGCAGGCCGTGCAGGTGCCGCAGCGGTCGGGCACCGCGTCGTCGGGCGGCAGGTCGGCTGTCGTCAGCACGAGGCCGATGAAGAAGTACGAGCCGAGGCCCGGCGCGATCAGATTCGTGTTCTTGCCGACCCAGCCGAGCCCCGCGGCGGCGGCGAGGTCGCGCTCGAGCACGGCGCTGGTGTCGACCGAGGCACGGCTCTGCGCGCCGGCGGCGGCGCTCACGTAATCGCGCAGCGCGTGCAGGAGCGGCCGCATCACGTTGTGGTAGTCGGCGCCCCGCGCGTAGCGCGCGACGCCGCGCCACTCCGCGCCGTCGTCCTCGCGCGCGTAGTTGAGGGCGACGGCCACCACCGAGCGGCAGCCGGGCAGCAGGCGCGCGGGATCGAGGCGCTCCGCGCGCGTCTCGGCGAGATACTCCATCGTCCCCGCGCGGCCGGTGTCGAGCCAGCGCTCGAAGTCGGCGCCGTGCGAGAGCGTGGCGGGGCCGATCGCCACGCGGTCGAAGCCCAGCTCGAGGGCACGGGCCTTCACCGCCTGCGCCAGCGCCAGCCCGGCGAGCGTCACTTCTTCCTCGCCTTCACGTGCAGGTGCGCGCGCGTGAGGGTGCGGCCGCCGTCCTCGAGGAACTTGATGTAGCGGAACCAGCGCCCGTCGGCCCGCCACTTCTCCTCCAGGCCGATCGACGCCGCCAGCGCCTCCTCGACGGAGCCGAACGCCTGCACGTCGCGCTCCACCGAGAGGTGCTCGATCGCAAAGCCCGCGCCCTCCAGCGCGGCGCGCGCCTCGTCCTCGCTCCAGGCAAAGCGCGAGCGCCGGCCGGTCTCTTTCCACTGGTCGGCGTGAAAGGCGACGAAGGCGAACGGCGCGCCGCGAGCGAGCGCGCGGCCGGCGCGCTCGGCGATCGCGGAGGACATGCAGAGGTGAGCGACGACGGCGTCCGGCTCGAACGCGGCGTACTCCCCTGCCTCGGCGTCGACGGCCACGAACTCCACGTTGGTGAGGCCGGCGACGGCGGCCGCGCGGCGCGCGTCGGCCAGCGCCGTCTCGTCGCGGTCGATGCCGACGACGCGGCCGCAGCGAGGGGCGAGGGTCAGGGCGAGACGCCCGCGGCCCGTGCCGACGTCGAGGACCGTGCGGCCCTCGAGGGGCTCGTCGGCGAGCAGCTTCAAGAACACGGGGCTGATGCCCGCGTGCGCGTCAGCCGGTGACGGCGCCGTTGGATGCGCTCGAAACGAGCCGCGCATACTTCGCCATCACCCCCCACGTGTAGCGGGGCTTCGGCTTCTTCACCGCTTTGAGCCGCTTCTTCAGCTCGGCCCCCGAGAGCTCGACGTCGAGGCGGCGTTTCTTGATGTCGATCACGATCGTGTCGCCGTTGCGCAGGGCCGCGATGGGACCGCCTTCGGCCGCCTCCGGAGCGATGTGGCCGATCATGAAGCCGTGCGTGGCGCCCGAAAAGCGCCCGTCCGTCATCAGCGCCACCTTGTCGCCGAGGCCGGCGCCCTGGATGGCGCCCGTCACGTGCAGCATCTCCCGCATGCCGGGACCGCCCTTTGGCCCTTCCCAGCGGATCACGATGACGTCGTTCGCCTTGATCTTGCCCGCCTTCACCGCGGCGAAGCAGTCCTCTTCGCGGTCGAAGACACGGGCCGGCCCGCGGTGCGCGTCCTTCTTCTGGCCCGACACCTTGGCCACGCACCCGTCGGGCGCGAGATTGCCCCGCAGGATGACGAGACCGCCCTCGGGCTTGATGGGCTGGCCCAGCGCGTGGACGACTTTCTGGCCCGGCGTCTCGCGCGCGGCGCGCGCCTCCTCGCCGATGGTGCGGCCGGTGACCGTCATCTCTTTCTCGTGCAGCAGCCCCGCGTCGAGCAGCCGCCTGGCCACCACGCCCATGCCGCCCGCCTCGTACATCTCGGGCGCGGTGTAGCTGCCCCAGGGCTTCATGTCGGCGAGCAGCGGCGTCTTGCGCGAGATCGTGTCGAACTCGTCGATGGTGAGCTTCACGCCCGCTTCCTTCGCCACCGCGAGCAGGTGCAGCACGGCGTTGGTCGAGCCGCCCGTCGCCATGACACCGGCGATCGCGTTGTAGAGCGACTTCTTGGTGATGATCTGCCGGGGCGTCAGCCCCTTGCGGAGCACGTCCATAGCCAGCCGGCCCGTCTGGTACGCGATCTCTTCCTTGTGCGGGTCCGGCGCCGGAACGTCGTTGAAGCCCATCGGCGAGACGCCGAGCATCGCGAAGGCCGTGGCCATCGTGTTGGCGGTGAACTGACCGCCGCAGGCGCCCTCGCCCGGGCACGACGCGCACTCGACGGCGTGCAGCTCCTTGTCGTCGATCTTCCCGGCGTTGCGGGCGCCGATCGCCTCGAAGATGTCCTGCACGGTCATCCGCTTGCCCCGGTACTCGCCGTACATGATCGAGCCGCCGTAGAGCATGACGGAGGGAAGGTCCAGCCGCGCCATCGCCATGACCATGGCCGGGATCGTCTTGTCGCAGCCCGAGAGCGTGACGAGGCCGTCCAGCAGGTGGCCGCGCGTGACCAGCTCGACGGAGTCGGCGATCCAGTCGCGGCTGATGAGCGAGGCCTTCATGCCCTCGGTGCCCATCGCGATGCCGTCGGTGACGGAGATCGTGTTGAACTCGATGGGCGTGCCGCCGGCGGCGCGGACGCCCTCGGCGACCTTCTGGGCGAGCTTGCGGTGGTTGGCGTTGCACGGCGTCAGCTCGATCCAGCAATGCGCGATGCCGATCAGCGGACGCGAGAGGTCTTCGTCGGTGAAGCCGACCGCGCGGAAGTAGGAGCGCGCGGCGGCGCGGTCGGCGCCGTCCAGGAGCGCGCGGCTCTTGTGGCGGGGATCGAACGTCATGGCTGCCCTCCGATGAGGTGGGAGTCTATCAGGCGGGGCGCTTGGCGACCAGGAACGTGAACTTGCCGTGCTGCACCACCTCGCCGCGCTGGTTGATGACCTGGCGCTGCTCGATGATCACGCCGCCTTCCTTCATGGAGCGCTTGAGCGTGGTCTCCGAGCGGCTGTGGATCGTGTCGCCCACGCGCATCGGCGCGTCCGCCACCCACTCGACGCCCATGAAGGCCAGCACGGCCAGCGGCGGCTGGGGCACGCGCCAGCCGAGACCGGTGGTGAGGCAGAGCGGCAGGAGATCGGGCACGAGGCCGTGCTCACGCGCGCCGTCGCCGGTCACGCCGCCGTAGAGCGCGACGTGGGCCTCCGTCACCGTCATGGCCGGCGTCTCGAGCACGCCGTGCAGCACGACGTCTTCGAAGTAGAAGCGCGGCGCCGCGACGCTCATTTACGTATGCCGGCGCTCCACGATCAGGTCGGTCTCGCCCTCCTGCACCACCTCGCCGCGCTGGTTCACGACCGTGCGCTCGACGGTGACCAGGCCGCGGTCGGGCTTGGCGGTCTCCTTCTTCGCGGTCACCTTCGCGCGCAGCCGGATCGTGTCGCCGATCTTGATCGGTCCCTTGAATTTCCAGCGCAGCCCGACGAAGGCGAGCGTGGCGTAGGCCTGGGTGGCGCGCGTGAAGAGGCCGGCCTGGATGGCGAGGCCGAGCAGGCCGTGGGCGATGCGCTCGCCGAAGATCGACTGCTTCATGAACTCGGCGTCGGTGTGCAGGATGTTGTAGTCGCCGGAGAGGCCCGCGAAGAGCACGATGTCGGCCTCGGTCACCGTGCGGCCGGGCGACTCGTACTCTTCCCCCACCTGGATGTCGTCGAAGAAGCGGCGCGTGTCGGTCATGGGCCTCTACTTTATCGCGCCGACGGTGAAGCCGGCGATGAACCGGTCGAGGAAGAAATTGTAGACGACGGCGATGGGGATGCTGGTGATGAGGCAGGCGGCCATGAGCGAGCCCCAATAGTAAACGTCGCCGCGCACGAGCGCCACCGGCACGCCGACGCTCACGGTCATGCGCTGGACGGAGGAGATGAACGTCAGACTGTAGACGAACTCCTGGATGACCAGCGTGAGCGCGAAGATGACCACGGTCAGCAGCCCGGGCACCGACAGCGGCAGCACCATGCGCCAGATGGCGCCGACGCGGCTGCAGCCGTCGACCATCGCCGACTCCTCGACCTCCCTGGGCAGCGACTTGAAGAACCCCATGAGCAGCCAGGTGCAGAACGGTACGGTGAAGGTCGGGTAGATGAGGACGAGCGACCACAGGCTGTTCTGCAGCTGCATCAGCGACACCAACCGCGAGAACGGAATGAAGAGCAGGGTGGAGGGCACCAGGTAGGTCATGAAGATGCCGATGGACAGCCGCTCGCCCCACCGGCCCGTCAGGCGCGCCAGGCTGTAGCCGGCGGGCACGGCGAGCAGGAGCGTGATGCCGACCACGACGAGGCCGACGAAGAGCGTGTTGCGGAGCCACGTGAGGTAGAGCGTCTGCCCGAACAGGATGCGCAGGTGGTCGAGCGTCGGCGGTATGTTGAACAGGAACGGGTTGTGGGCCACGTTCGTGGCACCCACGTAGAGGTCGGCGTTCTGCTTGAAGGACGTGACGACCATCCAGTAGAAGGGAAAGATCGCGAACGCGATGAAGAAGAGAATCGTCGCGCGGTGCACGACCACCGCGGCGGTTCGGCGGACGGGTGAGAGGGCGGCGGCCACTACACCACCTCCGCGCGCCGCGACGTGCGCAGCATGAAGATCGCGAGCACCACGAGCACCGGCACCAGGAAGATCGCCACCGCAGCGCCGCGCCCGACGTCGCCGCCCAGCACGCCCTCCTGGAAGGCGAGGCTCGCCAGCACGTGCGTCGAGTTGTACGGGCCACCGCGCGTTAACAGATATACGACGCTCATGTCGGTGAAGGTGAAGACCACTCCGAAGAGCACGGCGACGGTGAGGAGGGGCTTCATCATCGGGATCTCGATCCGGAAGATCCGCGAGAAGAGGCCCGCGCCGTCGATGGCGGACGCCTCGCGGACCTCGTTGGGGATCGAGGTGAGGCCGGCGAGCAGGATCACCGTCGAGAACGGCAGCATCCGCCAGACGTGGATCATGATGACGGCCACCATGCCGAGCGTGGGATCGCCGAGCCAGTAGTACCACTGCCCGGGCCCGAGCCAGCCGGCCACCTTGAGGAGCCAGTTGATGACGCTGAAGGTGGAGTCGAAGATCCACAGCCAGCCCAGCGTGGCCAGCGAAATCGGGGCCGCCCACGGCAGCAGGATGAGGAAGCGCGCGATCGCCTTGCCGTGGAACGACTTCATGAGCGCGCGGGCCAGCACGTTGCCGAGCACTATCACCGCGAGCTGCGAGACGAAGGTGAACACGAACGTATTGCGCAGGGCCCGGCGGAAGACGGGGCTGGCGATGACGTTCTCGAAATTCTGAAGGCCGACGAACGAGAACTCGAGGCTGCCCGCCGAGGAGTTGGTCAGGCTCAGGAACAGCGCGAGCAGGAAGGGCACGGCCACCAGCAGCGCGATGTAGAGCAGCGCCGGCGCCAGCATGACGATGCCGAGCCGACGGTCGGAGCGGCGGATCGTCTCGCCGGCGTGCAGCGTCGGCGCGACGGAGACGGCGGTCGTGCTGGTCATCCTGGTCTCCGCCGCGCCGACCGGATTACTTGTCCTTGCCGCCGCCCGGCACCATCTTCTTCTGTCGCCACTTGTCGAAGATCTGCTTGGCGCGAGTGGACGCCTCCATCATCGAATCCTTCGGCGACAGCGCGCCGGTGGCCGCCTTGGCGAACATGTCCGTGAGGACGTAGGTGTCGAAGATCTCGCCCTCGGCCGGGTTGCCGAAGCCCGGATGACCGAGGTTCGTGGACCACGGCACCGACTTCGCGAGCAGCGCCAGCTTGTCGGGCGGATTCGAGCCGAACGGGTCCTTGTTGCATTGCGCGGTGATCCACGCGCCGCCCGACTCGGCCCGCTTGTTCACGGGCGTGCCCGGCTCGGCGGCCGCGCCGTAGAACGAGGGGAAGTTGTAGAGCTTGGAGGCCAGCATGGACTCGCGCGCGGCGTCCACGAGCGCGACGAGGAACTCCTTGGCCACGTCCTGGTTCTTGGAGAACTTCCACACGACGTAGCCGCTCATGACGTGCTCGGAGGCGAGGGTGGCCTTCGGCCCCTTGAGCGCCGGCACGAAGTAGTAGTGCTCGAGCACCGGCAGCTTGTTGTCCTGCGCCGTGCGGTACGCGGAGATGGAGTTCAGGATGTACGACGTCTCCTGCGCGTTGAACGCCTGGTTGTTCGAGGCGGCGTTCCACGAGAGCACGGCCTGCGTCATGCCGACCGAGTACAGCTTCTTCGCGTACTCCAGCGCAGCCAGCGTCTCGGGCGAGTTCAGGACGACGTTGCCGTCCTTGTCCTGGATCGATCCGCCGTGACACCAGAGGATGTTGCGCACGGCCATGTTGGAGTCGATGTCCTGGCTCAGCCCGACGCCGATCGGAATCTGCATCTGGGGCGCGACCTTCTTGACCTCCGGCGCCGCCCACACGAGGTCGTCGTACGTCACGGGCCCCTGGGGCTTGCCGATCTTGGTCCACACTTCCTTGTGATAGTTGCCGGGGTCGGGCACCCACATGTCAGAGAGCGCGAACTGCTTGCGCGTGAACGGGTTGTAGGTGGACCGGTGAGCCAGCTCGACCTGCTTGCCGTGCTTCTTCTCGAGCGTGGCCACCACGTCCTTGAGGTCGATCACGTGCTCCTCGAAGGCGGAGGCCAGGCCGAGGAACATGTGCACGTCGTGACCGGACTGCGCGGCGACCTCGGCTGTCGCGCGCGGCACGACGTCCGCGAAGCCCACGTGATCGACGGTCACCTCGACGCCGCGCTTGGAGCCCCACTCCTTGGCCCACGGATCGAACCACTTGTCGTAGGCCGGCACGAAGTGGCTCCACTGGAGAATCTTCAGCTGCCCGGCCGCCTTCGCGTCCCGGACGAGAATCGTGGGACCGGCCGCCGTGGCGACGGCGCCGGCGGCGACGAGCTTGGTCCCCCGCTGGATAAACTGCCGACGGGTCTGCATTTGCTGCCTCCTCGTTACAGGTCGGACTCCGACCGACGGTGAACTCTGATTTCACGAAGGAATTAAACGAAGGATATCACGGGCCTGCCGGACGCCCCCGGCGGGCCGGCTCGAGGCTCTACCCCTTCACCGAGCCCGCCGTCAGCCCCGCGACGTAGTACTTGACGAAGAACGAGTAGATCAGCACGACGGGGAGCGAGCCCAGGAACGCCGCGGCCATCAACTGCCCCCAATAGAAGGCGTCGCCGCGAATCAGCTCGCCCGTGACGCCGACCGGCACCGTACGGATGGTCGAGGTGTTGAGGAAGAGCAGCGCATAGAGGAACTCGTTCTGCGCGAGCGTGAAGGCGAAGATCCCGGCCGAGAGAAAGCCGGGCGTGCACAATGGCAGGATCACCCGCGTCATCGCGCGCCACCGGCTGGCGCCGTCGATCAGCGCCGCCTCCTCCAGCTCCTTCGGCACGGTCTTGAAGTATCCGATCAGGAGCCACGCGCAGAACGGGACGAGCAGCGTCGGATAGGTCAGCATCACCGCGGTGAGGGTGTCGCCCAGCTTCATCCGGTTGATCAGGTCGGCCATGGGCACGAAGAGCAGCGTCTGCGGCACCAGGTATGTGACGGCCACGGTGATCGCGAGCAGGCCCGCGGCGGGAAAGCGCATCCGCGCGAGCGGGTACGCGAGCATCACACCAAGCAGCAACGAGATGACCGTCGAGACCGTCGCCACCAGCATCGTGTTCCCGATCCAGACGACGAAATTGGTTTCCTTGAACAGGTCGATGTAGTGGACCAGGGAGGGATGGCGGATCCACAGCGGATTGGCGGTCGGATCGTACAACTCCGCGTTGGCCTTCAGCGAGGTCGCCGCCATCCAGGCGAACGGGAACAGCGCGAACACGAACAAGAGCGTCAGCGGAAGCCACAGGCCGACGAGCCGTCGCGACCAGGTCAGCTCGCCGACCATCTCACGCTCTCCGCACGTACGAGCTCATCATCAGCAACACGACCCCGAGCACCGGCACCATGGCCAGCGCGGCGGCCGAGCCCATGCCCAGCTGACCGCTGCTCATGCCGACCGAGTAGGCGTAGGTGGCCATCAGGTGGGTGGCGTTGGCCGGGCCGCCTCCGGTCAGCACGTAGACGAGCTGGAAGTCGAAGAACGTGAAGATGATCGAGAACGTGGTGACGATGAAGATCACCGGCATGAGCAGGGGCAGCGTGACGTACCGGAACCGCGCCCACGTCCCGGCGCCGTCGATCGTGGCGCTCTCCATCAGCTCGTCGGGGATCGTCTGCAGCCCCGCCAGGATCGTGATGCCGAAGAACGGCAGCCCGCGCCACGTGTTGACGAGGATCACGGACACCATGGCGAGGGTCGGATTGCCCAGCCACGACGGGCCCTGGTTCTGCTTGACCAGGTCGAAGAACATCAGCAGCCGGTTGAACATCCCCATGCCCGGATCGAAGATCCACTGCCAGGCCACCGTGCTGAGCACCGTCGGCACGATGAACGGCAGCAGCAGCAGCGCCCGCGTCATGCCCTTCAGCTTGAAGTTCTGGTGCATCACGAGCGCCATGCCCAGCCCGCCGACGAGCTTGAGCACGGTGGCCGCCGCGGTGAAGCGGAAGGTGTTCCACACCGCCTGCCAGAAGATGGCGTCGTTCCAGAGGTTGACGAAGTTGCCCAGGCCGACGAAGGTGGCCGGCTGGGCCACCGGACGCTTGACGAAGCTCAGGTAGACGCCGTAGCAGAACGGGTAGCCGAGGAACGCCAACAAGAACAGCAAGGGCGGCGTGAGCATCAGCCAGCTGAAGACGGCCTCCCGCTCCAGCCACTCGCGTAACCGAAAGGGACGCCCAGCCGGCACGGCCCGCGTGGCGGGCCGTGCCGCTTCGAGGACCGGGTTCGTGCTCACCCGTAGATCTGCTTGAGCCCCGCGACGCCGTCGGCGATGACGGTCTTGGTGGGCGTTCCCGTGCAGGCCTTCGCGAACATGTCGATGACGATCCACTTGTTGACGACTTCACCCGCTCTGCGGTCGGCGGGCGCCGGCCAGGACACCAACTTCCCGGTCTCCAGCACCTTCTGGTAGGGCTTGAAGCGCGGCTCCTTGTTCCACTCCTCGTCCTTGTCGTACGCGTGCAGGAACGGGGCGTGGTACATCTGCGCGGACCGATACCATGCCGCCACCTGCTTGGGATCCATCAGCCAGCGCAGGAAGTGCTTCGCGGCTGCTGGATCAGGCGTGTGAGAGAAGATCCCGTGAGTGACGGGCACGAAGCTGTGGAAGCGTCCCTTCGGCCCCTTGGGGTTCGGCGCGTGGTCGGTCACCTTGCCCATGTCCGGCAGATCGCGCTTGGCCGAGATCAGAATGCTCATGGCGTTGTTGGTGCAAGAGATCTGGCTGGTGAGAAACGCCTTGTTGTTGGCCGGGTCGAGCCAGCCGACGCAGTCGTCGAGGCAGGCGTCCTTATAGAGCTTGCGCACGTAGTCGACGGCGCGCGCCGTCTCCGCGGAATCCAGCGTGATCGTCTTGCCGTCCTTGGCGACGACCTGTCCGCCGAAGCCCCACAGGAGCGGCAGGAGCCAGGAGTTGTTGTCGGCGAAGCCGTGGCCCATGGACATGCCGTACGGGTGACCCGCCTTCTTCAGCTTGGTGCCGGCCTCGAGGAACTCCTCCCAGGTGTCGGGGAACGCGGTGATCCCCGCCTGATCGAACCAGTCCCGCCGGTAGACCATGCACTGGCCGATGTTGCCGAAGGGCACCGACCTCCACTTGCCCTCCCACACCGAAAGACCCTCGATCTCCGAATACCAGCCACCCTGCTGCTTGCCCACGTCCTTGGCGATGTCCGACACGTCGAGCAGGCCCTCGCGGTACAGCCACTCCTGCTGGACCCAGCCGGCGTCCACGGGCGCTTTGCTTTCCACGATCGCGACCGTGCGAGGCACGGCCGAGCCGCCCGCCGCGATGATCTCGTAGACGATCTTGATCCCGGTTTCCGCCTGATAGCGGGGAATCAGGACGTTCTTGAAGTGCTCGTCGAACTCCTTCACGTACGAGCTTTCGCGCATGAACGTGATCTGGGCGGGCTTGGCGTCCGCCTTACGGGGCCGCCAGGTCGCTCCCGCGGAGGCGCTCGCGGCGCCGGCGGCGGCGAGCTTCAGGAAATCGCGGCGGGACGTGGACCCCTCGAAGCCGTGATAACGAGCCATTTATCCCTCTCCTGGACGACGGGTGTAGCGCTCCGGTCGCTCGATGCGCGCCACGATCTGCCGGAACCGTGGCGCTGTCAAGTAGGTTTCGGCGACACTTGACAGGCTCGAGACCCCTGCCTACCATCGCCGCCACCCAGCGCGTCACACCGTCCGCAGACACGGAGGGCCTCCATGACGACTCGCCGCGATTTCCTGACCGTGAGCCTGGTCGCGACCGGCGCCGCGCTCGCTCCCCGCCTCGCCGGCGCCGCCGGGAAAGCGACGACGAAATCGCTGACCACCGTCCGCGAGAGCTCGTTCATCAAGGCGTTCGACGACTACTTCGTGAAAACGCTGGCGCCCGAATACGAGAAGCTCACCGGCATCAAAGTCGGATACGAGGCGGTCAGCGTGGGCGGCATGCTCACGCGCCTCACCACCATGGCGGAGACGAAGTCCGGGCCCGAGATCGTCCACACGGGCATCAACTGGCCTCACCTCTTCGACCAGAGCCTCGTGGATGTCAGCGACCTCGCCGGCGAAGTCGGCCGGAAGCTGGGTGGCTGGCACGAGCAAGTCCAGGAGGTCGTCGTCGTCAACAAGAAGTGGAAGGCCCTGCCCTGGGGCAACATCGGCCAGCTCGAGGTCTACCGCACGGACTGGTTCAAGGAGGTCGGCGTCACCAAGTTCCCCGAGACGTGGGAGGACCTGCTCGCAGCCGGGCGCCTGCTCAAGAAGAAGGGGCACCCGTTCGGCTTCGAGATCGGCCACGGCTTCGGCGACAACCACGGCTGGATGTACCCGCTGCTCTGGTCGTACGGCGGGCGCGAGGTCGACCGCGACGGCAAGACGGTCCTCATCGACTCGTCGGAGACGGCCAAGGCCGTGGACTTCTGCCGCAGGTTCTACCAGGAGACGATGCTCGAGGACGTGCTGGGCTGGACCGACGTGAACAACAACAAGGCGTTCCTGGGCGAGCAGATCTCCTGCACCAACAACGCCTCGTCGATCCTCGTCGTGGCCAAGCGTGACTTCCCCGAGATCGCGAAGGTCACCGACCACGCGCTCAACCCCAACGGCCCCAAGGGTCGCTATCACGTGCTGAACGCGCAGGGGCTCGGGATCATGACCTACGCGCCCGACCAGGCGGCCGCCAAGGCGTTCCTCCGGTGGCTCTACGACGACAAGCAGATGTCGCGCTGGCTCACCGCGGGCGACGCGTACTACGCGCCGTTCTTGCACGGCTACGATAACCACCCGATGTGGAACGCGGAGCCGCGCTACATGCCGTACAAGGAATCGCTCAAGACGTCACGGCCCCACGCGTGGCCGGGACCCGTCGGCCACGCGGCGTCGGAGAACGTCGCCAAGTACGTCCTCGTCGACATGTTCGCCAAGGCGTGTCGCGGCGACGCGACCAAGGACGTCATCGCGACGGCGGCCGCGCAGCTGAAGCAGATCTACAAAGCGAAGTAGCCCATGGCGGTGCGCCCGGCATCAGTCGCACGGCCGGCTCCGGTCGCGGGCCGGCCGTTCGCGCTGGGGCGTGCCGTCGAGCGGGAGGGTGTCTTCTCCTGGCTCATGCTGGTGCCAGGCATCCTCTTCCTGCTCGCCTTCGTCGCCTACCCGTTCTTCTATGGAATCTTCCTGAGCCTGCAAGAGCGCCGCGTGGCCAGCGCGGGGACGTTCGTGGGGCTCGCCAACTTCGCGGCGCTGGCCCAGGACCCCGTCTTCTGGCAGGTGACGCGCAACACGTTCGTCTACACGATCCTGGCCACGCTCGTGAAGATGGTGGGCGGCCTCGCGATGGCTCTCGTCATCAACCAGCAGTTCCGCGGTCGGAACCTCGCCCGGGCGTTCCTCCTCCTGCCCTTTATCGTGCCCACCGTGCTCTCCACGGTGGCGTGGATGTGGATCCTCGATCCGACGTTCAGCGTGATCAACTGGTCGCTGCTGCACAGCGGCCTGGTGAAGGAGAACTTCTCGTGGCTGGGCAACAAGACGCTGGCCATGGTCTCCATCATCGGTGTCAACACGTGGCGCGGGCTGCCCTTCTACGGCATCACGCTGCTGGCCGGACTGCAGACGATCTCGCCCGATCTGTACGAGGCGGCCGCCATCGACGGCGCGAGCGTCACGCAGCGCTTCCGGCACATCACGCTGCCGGTCCTCAAGCCCGTCCTGATCATCGTGACGATGTTCTCGGTGATCTTCACGTTCTCCGACTTCCAGCTCCCCTACGTGCTGACGCACGGCGGGCCTGCCAACGCCACCCACCTCTTCGCCACGCACGCGTTCGACGTGGGGATGTCGGCGGGCGTCCTCGGCATGGGGGCGGCGGAGGCGCTCGCGATGCTGCCGGCGCTGGCGATCCTGATCGTGGGCCTGACGCTCTACCTGAGGCGGGAATAATGGCCCACGCGGGTCCTCGGAGCCGACCGTCGGGCGCGGAAGCGCCCCGACGGCGAATCTGATGGTCGGCGGGCGCCGGTTCGGTGAGCGGGTGCTCCGGCTGTACCTGCCGCTCGGATTCTTCCTGGTGGCGATGCTGTTCCCCTTCTACTGGATGGCCATCACCTCGATCAAGCCGAACCGCGAGCTCTACAGCGCGAAGATCATGCCGCTCATCGTGCACCAGCCGACCCTGCAGCACTACGTCGACCTGCTGGAGCAGACCAACTTCCTGACCTGGACGTACAACACGATCCTGGTCGCCGTCGTCACCACCGTCGTCTCGCTCGTCCTCGGCGCGATGATCGCGTACCCGCTCGCGCGCCTGAACTTTCCCGGCGCGGCGGTGGTCGCCATCGGGGTCGCCGCGACCTATCTCGTGCCTCAGCCGCTGCTGTTCATCCCGATGTCGGACGTGATCAACAGGCTCGGCCTGAGCAACACGCTGTCGGCAGTGATGCTGACATACCCGACCCTGCTGATCCCGTTCTGCGCGTGGCTGCTGATGGGCTACTTCAAGAGCGTCCCGCGCGAGCTGGAGGAAGCGGCGCGCATCGACGGCGCCAGCCGCTTCCAGGCGATGCTGCGCGTGGTCCTGCCGCTCTGCACCCCGGGCCTGCTCTCGGCGGGGATCTTCGCCTTCACGCTGGCGCAGAACGAGTTCCTGTACGCGCTGATCTTCCTGACCAAGAGCGACGTGCGCACGGTGCCGGTGGGGGCGATCACGGAGCTGATCCGCGGCGACGTCTTCTACTGGGGCCAGCTCATGGCCGCCGCCCTGCTGGGCTCCATACCCGTCGCGTTGATCTACTCGTTCTTCGTGGACTACTACGTGGCCAGCCTCACCGCCGGCTCCGTCAAGAACTAGCCGCTATTTCTTCGCCGGCGGGCGCTCGAGGCGACTCGGCAGGGTCGGCGGCTCAGTCGAACAGCGCCCCGGCGGCCGGGGCCAGCATGGCCGTTCCGCGCACCTCCTGGTCGAATAGCGGAACGACGGCGCGGACGCCGTCGCCGAACTTGTCGCGGATGGTACGAAGGTGCTCCCCCTGCATCCCGACGCGGTTCCGGACGAACTCGGGCATGTCGTCGCCCAGCGCCTGGCGGTCGAGCACCATGTTCACGATCACCCCGCCGACCGGGATGCCGAACTCGTGGAACCAGCCGATGAAGCGGCTGATCACGGCGATGGGCAGCGCCTCCGGCAGTGTGACGAAGAAGAACGCCGTCC
Source organism: Candidatus Rokuibacteriota bacterium (assembly GCA_003220225.1). Taxonomy (GTDB): domain Bacteria; phylum Methylomirabilota; class Methylomirabilia; order Rokubacteriales; family CSP1-6; genus AR12. The sequence continues at coordinate 77,437 of QHRU01000039.1, read as the reverse complement.
GCTCGGCGTCGGTCAGCAGGCGCCGCGCCTGACCCATGCGCTCCCGGAAGCCGAGCAGGTACTCGAGCAGCGGGTCGGCGTTCGTGGCGTCGCGTCCGTAGCCGATCAGATCACCGTCGGCGCCCTGGTCGCCCTGGCCCTGGCCGCCGCCGGGGTGGCCTTCGCCATGCGCCTTCAAGATCTGCGGATCCACCGCGAGCTCCGCCGGCGCCGGCAGGCGGCGCCGGATGCGCCGCCGCGACCTTGACACTCGGCGTCACGCGCATTTAGAGTCAGACCGACCGGTCGGTCTGACTCGCGTCGATACCAGGGAGGCCCAGGTGCGTTTCGCAAATAGCCGGCTCGAGCCCATCTGGGACAAGGTCCGCGCCAGCGAGCGTCTGAGCCGCGAGGACGGTCTCGCCCTGTTCGAGAGCGATGACCTCCTGGGGGTCGGGCGCATGGCCGATCACGCCAAGTCCCGGCGCGAGGGCGACCGCGTCTACTTCGTCATCAACCGGCACATCACGCCCACCAACGTCTGCGTGCTCTCGTGCGCCTTCTGCGGCTTCGCGCGCAAGCCGGGCGAGGCCGGCGCCTACGAGCACACGATCGAGGACATGGTGGCGATGGTGAAGGACGAGACGCGCGAGGTGCACATCGTGGGCGGCCACCATCCCGACTGGCCGTTCGAGTACTACGAGCGGATGATCCAGGCCATCCGCGCCGCGCGGCCCGACGTGCAGATCAAGGCGCTCACCGCCGCCGAGGTCGACTACTTCTGGCGGCGCTGGAAGATCGAGCCCAAGGAGGCGCTCTCGCGGCTGAAGGCGGCGGGGCTTCAGTCGATGCCGGGCGGCGGCGCCGAGATCTTCTCGCCGCGGCTCGCGAAGCTGCTCAAGTACACGGGCAAGGCCGATCCCGAGCGCTGGTGCGAGATCCACGGCATCGCGCACGCGCTCGGCATCAAGACGAACGCGACGATGCTCTACGGCCACGTCGAGACGCTCGCCGAGCGCGTCGACCACCTGCTGCGGCTGCGCGAGCAGCAGGACGCCTCCGGCGGCTTCGTCACCTTCATCCCCCTCGCCTACCAGGTCGCCGCCACGAAGCTCGTGCCGCGGCAGACGCCGCCCGCCGACTCCTTGAAGACGATCGCCGTCTCGCGGCTGCTGCTCGACAACTTCCCGCACGTCGAGGCGTACTGGGTGACCCTGGGCGAGGAGACGACGTCGGTCGCCCTGCACTTCGGCGCCGACGACGTCAACGGCACCCTGGAGGACGAGCGCATCCAGCACCTGTCGGGCGCGCAGACGCCGGCGGGGGTGGCGCGCGAGCAGCTCTTCCGCATGATCCGCGACGCCGGCAAGATTCCCGTCGAGCGCGATGCGCTCTACAACGTCGTGAAAATTTGGCCGTGAACCAATTTTCCCCCGACCGTCGGGCCGCAGTGCGAGCCGCAGGCCGTTCGACGGCCGGGGCGAGCGGTGAAAGGACCGACGGCATGCCCTGCGAAGCGGCCCCGACGCCAAATACAAAAGACCGCTTCACCGCCAAACGGCTGACCAGAGACGAGGGCCGCCATCTTCTGACCGACGCGCCCCTGCTCGAGCTCGGCGCCCGGGCCTCCGAAGCCCGCTTCGCCCGCTGGCCCGAGAAGGTCGTGACCTTCGTGATCGACAGCAACCCGAACTACACGAACGTCTGCATCACCGACTGCCAGTTCTGCGCGTTCTACCGCAAGCCCGGCGATCGCGAGGCGTGGACGCTCACGGTGGACGAGGTGCTCGCGAAGGTCGACTCCGCGGCCTCGAAGGGCGCGACCACCGTGCTACTCCAGGGCGGCCACAATCCCGCGCTGCCGCTCGACTACTATCTGACGCTGGTGCGGGAGACGCGGAAGCGGTTTCCCCAGGTCACGCCGCACTTCTTCACGGCCTCGGAGATCCACACGATGGCGCAGGTGGCCAGCCTGCCCTTCACGGACATCCTCGACCGCCTCTGGGACGCCGGCCAGCGGACCATTCCCGGGGGCGGCGCCGAGGTCCTCTCCACGCGCGTGCGCAGCCGCATCGCGCCGAAGAAGGGCGGGCCGGAGGCGTGGCTCGAGGTCCACCGCGAAGCGCACCGCCGCGGCTTCAAGTCGACGGCCACCATGATGTACGGCCACGTCGAGACGGTGGACGACCTCCTCGACCACTTCGACGCGATCCGCGAGCTTCAGGATATGTTCGGCGGCTTCACCGCGTTCGTGCCGTGGTCGTTCAAGCCGGGCAACACGCTGCTCGAGAAGTGGATCAAGCAGTACAAGGGCCCGAACATGTACCTGCGCGTCCTCGCGGCCGCGCGCCTTTACCTCGACAACTTCCCGCACGTGCAGGCCTCGTGGTTCTCGGAGGGCAAGCCGACGGGACAGATCGCGCTGTACTTCGGCGCCGACGACTGGGGCGGCACGCTCTTCGAGGAGAACGTCCACAGGGCCGCCGAGTACGTCAACACGATCTCCGTGGACGAGATCGTGACGCTCATCCGCGAGGCGGGCTTCACGCCCGCCCAGAGGACGACCGAGTACGAGATCGTCCGGCGCTACTAAGGTTCGCGATCGCGCGGCGCTCCTCGCCTGGAGCGGCGCTTGCGCCCTGGCCCTCTTCGGCCTCGTGCTCGCCGTCGACCGCCTCGCCTCCGACGAGCCCGCCCCGCCCGGCTTCGCCGCCTACGCCGTGGTCACCGGGCTCGGCTCGATCGGCCTCGCCTTCGCCAACCGCCGCCGGGCGCGGCTCGGCCCATGGGCGTGGACGATCATGCTGGCGTGGGCCGGCCATCTCTGGGCGATCGTGTGGCTCCTGAACATCGAGCTGCTGCCCCTGGTGTCGCTTCCGACGGCCGCTGTCGTCGTCCTCGGCGCGCTCTTCCTCGCCGGCGAGACGCTGGCGATCAGGCTGCTGCACCGGCGGCTGCACCGCGCGGGACTAGACCGGATCGATTCGGCGGGACGGCGGGGATGAGACCCTTCTGATGGGCCAGCGCGAAGAGCCGCTCGATCGCCGCGCGCCTCGACGTCGACAACCTCCCCCACATGGAGGCCCCCCGGTTCTCGGAGGGCAAGGCCGCCGACTAGGCGCCTGACCGGCGGTCGCCGCCTGGACAGTTTCTCACCAGGTGGCTATCAATCCGCCGCTGAGGATTGAGCCCATCCGGCACGCAAAGCTAATAATATCGTGATTCCAGCCTGTTACAACCTGGTCCGGATTGGTCCGCCCCTTGCGTTCCCCAGCTACGGTACAGGCGGTCTGCCCAAGACGCTTGTCGCACGGGGAGAGGCCGATGGATCAGATCGCGAGGCGGGAAGCACCGGTGGTTCTGGTGGTCGACGACGACCTCGTCGGCCGCACCCTGGTTCACGAAGCCCTGGCGGTCGAGGGCTTTTCCGTCATCGAAGCGGACTGCGGCGACAAGGCTCTCTCCATCTTCGAGACGCACCGGCCCGACCTCGTCGTCATGGATGCGCTGATGCCGGGCATGGACGGCTTCCAGGCGTGCAAGTCGCTGCGGAATCTGCCCGGTGGTCTCGACGTCCCCGTGCTGATGCTCACGGGGATGGAAGACGTCGAGGCGATCGCCCGCGCGTTCGAGGCCGGCGCCGCGGACTTTGCGACGAAGCCGATCCCGTGGCAGCTGCTGACCCATCGCGTCCGTTACCTGCTGCGCGCGAAGCGCGCGTTCGAGGCACTTCGACAGAGTGAGGCGCGGCTGGCCAGCGCGCAGCGCATCGCGCGGCTCGGCCACTGGGAGCAGGACCTCGGGACCGGGGACTTCCACTGGTCGGAGCAGCTCTCGGAGATTTTCGGGCTGCCGGCCGGCACGCTCGTGGCCAATCTCGACGCGGCGCTCGAGTATGTGCATCCCGACGACCGCGACGCGGTGCGGACCGCCCGGGCGGCGGTGAGCGACAAGAAAACCTCCCGCGTCGACTTTCGCGTCCTGTGGGCCGACGACACCGTACGGTTCATGCACGAGAATGCCGAGATCCTGCTCGACGAGCTCGCCGAGCCCGCGCGGGTCGTCGGGACCATCCAGGACATCACCGAGCGCAAGGAAGCCGAGGAGCGGGCCCGGTACCTGGCGAACTACGATGAGCTCACCACGCTCGCGAATCGACGACTCGTTGTCGACCAGCTCGGCGCAGCGCTGGCGAGGGCACGGCGAGCGAGTCGCGTCGTGGCCACGCTCTTCGTCGACCTCGACCACTTCAAGCGCATCAACGACAGCCTGGGACACGCCGTCGGCGACCGCCTGCTCCAGCGAATCACCGAACGGCTCCGCACCTGCGTCCGGGGGAGCGACGTGGTGGGCTCGGCCGGCGAGGCGGACGAGCCGAGCTCTCCGGTCATCGGACGGCTCGGCGGTGACGAGTTCATCGTCGTCCTGACCGACCTGCCTCACCCGCTCGACGCCGACAGGGTCGCCCGGCGCATCCTTCGGGCGATCCGCGAGCCGCTGACCGTGGAGGGCCACGAGATCGTCGTCACGGCCACCATCGGGATCAGCCTGTTTCCCAACGACGGGCACGACGTCGACACGCTGCTCCGCAACGCGGACGCGGCGATGTACCACGCCAAGGAGCGGGGCCGGGATGACCACCAGTTCTACGACCTGTCGATGAACGCCACCGCGATCGAGCGGCTCACGCTGGAGACCGAGCTGCACCGCGCCCTGGAGGAGGATCAGTTCCGCCTCTATTTCCAGCCCCAGGTCGACAGCCGCACCGGTTACGTCACCGGCGCGGAGGCGCTCCTCCGCTGGCAGCACCCCAGCCGGGGGCTCCTCGCTCCGGAGATCTTCGTCGCCCTGGCCGAAGAGACCGGGCTGATCGTCCCGATCGGGGAGTGGATCGTGCGGGAGGCGTGCGCCCAGGCCAAGGCCTGGAACAACGCGGGGCACGGGCCGTTGCGGGTGGCAATCAACCTGTCGGCCCGGCAGTTCAAGCGGAGCGATCTGCGGGCGATGATCGAGCAGACCGTCGAGGCCGCCGGGCTGTCTCCGGCGCTGCTCGAGCTCGAGATCACCGAAGGCGTAGTGATGGAGTCGACCGGTGAAAACGTCGCCACGATCCGGGCGCTGCGGGCGAAAGGGTTCCGCATCGCGGTCGACGACTTCGGGACGGGATATTCGTCACTGAGCTGCCTGACCCGGCTGCCGATCGATCGCGTCAAGATCGACCGATCCTTCGTCCACAACGTGTTGACCGATTCTCAGGATGCCGCGTTGTCGACCGCGATCGTCGCCATGGCGGGCGCCCTCCGGCTCGAGTGCGTCGCCGTCGGCGTCGAGAGCCAGGACCAGGCAGAATTCCTCGTTTCCCTGGGGTGCCAGTATCTACAGGGGTACTTCATCAGCCCGCCCCTGAGCGCCGAGGACTTGACACGGCGGCTGCAGGCTTCGACGGCCACGCACGCAGCACCTCTGCCGAGGAGCGGATCGTGACCGTCCCGACGGCGGCGCCGGAGACAGAGCTCGTACCGCCGCCGTTCGGCGAAGAGGCGGCGGGCGCACTCGACGCGCTTGCGCTCGACGCCGTGCCGCCGGCTCCGCCGGCGCGCGAGCGGCGAAGGGTCGCGAGAAGCCCGAAGACCCAGCTCTTCGTCACCGTCTGCCACTGGAGCATGACGACTCTCATGGCCCTGAGCCTCCTGTCGGGCATGCGGATCGGCTGGGGGTACGTCGACAGTCGACTCGGAGGCGCCGACGGCGTGTGGGGAGCGCTGCTCGCGGCGATCTCGCCGAAGGGCACGCTGCTCGGCGTCGACCTCATCTCGCTCCACGTGGTGCTCCCATTCCTCATGCTACTCGTCGCCGGCGTCTACGTCGGATACCTCGTCCGGTCACGGACCACGACCCGGCTGCGGGTGACGAGACAAGATCTCCAGAACCTGTCCACCGGCGTGCGGACGCGGCGCTTCTGGCGCGACAAGCCCGCGCTCTGGTGCGCCAACGTCATCATCTACTGGCTCTTCTTTCTCTGCATCGCCGTGATGGTCGTGACGGGCATCGCGATGTACCGGCTCGACTGGGGCCTGTCGACGGCGCTCGGCGGGTATGGGTCGACGCGGCTGTTGCACGGGCTGACGGCGTACAGCCTGTTGCCCCTGGTCGTGCTGCACGTGGTGATGCAATGGTTCTTCGGACGCTTCTGGGCGATCTTCAAGGCCCAGCTGTATCGCTCACACGTCCGGGCCGGGCTCGTCAGCGTCGCTGTGATCGTCCCCGTGATCGGGGGCATCTACCTCTGGAACAGTCTCCCGACGACGCTGACCGTCAAGCACATCAGCGCGAAGCAGGCGCCGCGACTCGACGGCGAGGCGAACGAGCCCGTCTGGCAGGAGGCACGCGCGGTCGTCATTCGCAACGTCAAGGGCGTGAACGAGCGGGACGGGTACGTCGACGTCACGGTCAAGGCCGTCCACGACGGCCGGCAGATCTACTTCCTGTTCCAGTGGGACGATCCCGACGCCAGCTTCAAGCGCTTCCCGCTTCAAAAGACGGAGAAGGGCTGGAAGGTCCTTCAAACCGCGTTCGACCGTGCTGACGAGAACGTCTACTACGAGGACAAGCTCTCCGCGTACCTCACCGACGTGCCCAACGGCAGCTGCGCAGCCACCTGTCACCTCGGGGTCGGCCCGCACGCCGCGAAAGGCGAGAAGCACGGCGTCCACTACACGAACGGAGAGGTGGGCGACGTCTGGCACTGGAAGGCCGTTCGCACCAACCCGATGGGGATCGCGACGGGCGAGCCCGGGTTCATGGACGATCAGCACTTCCGAGGGCCTGATCCAATCCCGGCCCAGCTGAAGCCAGGTGAGCGGTACATGGGCGGCTACTACGCCGACCCGAGCCCGGGCGGCGGGTATGCGTACAACTTCGAGAAGCTGGATCCCACGAAGCCCCTGGCGGAGACCTTCGTCCGTCCCAAGATGCTGCCCGCCCGCCGCGCCGTCATCCTGAGCGCCGACCCGACCGAGTCGGACCACGACGCGACCTGGTGGATCGACAAGGCGCAGGGCATCCCCTACACCGCGGCCGCGGACACCTATCCGGTCGGCGCGCTCATCCCGAACATCATCCTCGAGCCCTTCCAGGGTGATCGCGCTCACATCAGGGCGCAGGCGAGCTGGCGCATGGGCCGCTGGACGCTGGAGACCCGTCGCGCGCTCGACACGAAGAGCAAGTACGACGTGGCGTTCTCACTCGATCGGCCCGTCTATCTCAGCGTCGCCATCTACAACCGGACGCAGACACGGCACGGTGAGCACATCAGGCCCGTGCGCGTCGTCCTGGAAAGATAAGGAGACCGAGCCATGAAAGCACGCATGCGCTTCCACGCGGTCGCCGCGGGCATCATCCTTGCCGCGCTGTCCGTCTGCCCGCCCCAGGCGCGAGCGGCAGAGCTCGAGGCCGTCACGCTCCCGGGCACCGGCGACAGCCAGGACCTCCTGCGCGCCCTCGCCCAGAGCTACGCCGCGCAGTATCCCGGCCGGCAGGTGACCGTGCCGAACTCGATCGGCTCGGATGGCGGCGTCCGGGTCGTGGGCACGGAGGAGTCGCCCATCGGTCGCGTCTCCCGGCTGCCGAATGCCGCGGAAGTCGCCAAGTACGGCGAGTTCAAGTACCTGGAATTCGCCCGCGTGCCCGTGGCCTTCGTGGTCAGCCGCGAAACCGGCGTCCGTGACCTGAGCCAGCAGCAGATCTGCGACATCTTCAGTGGCCGCGTCACCAACTGGAAAGAGGTCGGCGGCCACGACCTGCTCATCGACGTTCAGGGGCGTCCGGACGGCTCGAACCTCCAGACCATCCGCAAGAACCTCCGCTGCTTCGCGGAGCTGCAGGTGACACCGAAGGCGCATTTCAACGAGCACAATGCCGACCTCGTCGCCTCGATGAAGACCTTTCGCGGCGCCATCGGCTTCATGCCGCTCAGCGAAGTCGTGCTCCACGGTTATCAGGCCGTGACGCTCGACGGCACGCCGGCGACCGCGTCGGCCTACCCGCTCGGTATCGGCCTGGGATTCGTCCACAGAGACGAGCTCTCCCCCGGCACCCGGGCGTTTCTCGACTACGTGGAGACCGAGCCGGCGCGGGACATCATGCGCAAGACGGGCCATGTGCCCGTGACGAAGTAAGGAAGGCACGGGGGACACCATGAACATCCGCGGGTCGGGCTTCCGGATCATCGTGCAGCTCAGCATCGGTCTGTGGCTCCTCGGCCTCTCCGGCCTGGCGCTCGCCGGGCAGCTCGTCGGTGAGACGCAGCCCCGACTGACCGGAACGGCGCTGGTCAAGGAACTGCAGAAGGGCGGCCACATCATCTATTTCCGGCATGGAGCCACCAGCGACTTCGGCGAGAAGGACGTGGCCGACGCCGACCTCGACAAGTGCCAGCTCCAGCGCAATCTATCGGACGAGGGTCGGGCCCAGACGAAGAGGATCGGTGAGGCGTTTCGACAGCTCCGGATCCCGACCGGACAGGTGTACTCCAGTCCGTATTGCCGGTGCGTGGAGACGGCGAGGAACATCTTCGGGAAAGCCGAAAAGGCCAAAGCGCTCCACTTCGCCATTCACCTGCGCTCGGCGGACCGCGTGACGGTGACCTCGCAGCTCCTGACCCTGCTCGCAACGCCGCCGCCGCCGGGCACGAATACGGCCATGGTCTCGCACACGGCGAACCTCCAAGAGGCGGTGGGGATCTGGCCAAAGCCCGAGGGCGTCGCCCACGTCTTCAAGCCCACCGGAAACGGGCAGTTCGTCTACGTGGGGATGATGGCGCCGGAAGCGTGGCAAGCGGAGGCCCGCCGGTTGGGACAGGGATGGATGACGACCCTCAAAGATTGGTTCGGAGGTCGGTAGAAGCCAGAGAGGAGACGAAACGACCATGAGACTCCGAGCCAGGTCGATCACCGTGGTCCTGCTCGCCGCGCTCGGCGCCGCGGGCTTTCAGAGCGAAGGCGCGCGGACGACACGCGAGCGGCCGGCGGAGCCCGGCCTGGCCGAGGCGGCGCCGCCGACGCAACCCGCCAGCCCGCTGCCCCAGGCTTCGTCGACGACGTCCGAGACACCCGATCGATTTCAGGGCTACGTGCCGGTCAAGCGCCCGCCCCAGGAGATGACGCTGGTGTCGCATCCCACCGCCGTGGCGCCCGTCATCGATGGACGCGCGGAGGAGCCCGTGTGGAAATCCGTGCCCGGGATCACGACCCTCGACTATTCGTCGCAGCGCGCCATCACCCTCAAGTCGGTCTTCACGCGAGAGGAAGTGTTCTTCCTGGTCACCTTCCCGAAGGACGTCCCGTCGGTGACGCACAAGACGTGGACCTGGGACCCCAAGGAGCAGGTGTACGGGGAGGGCCCCGACCGCGAGGACGTGTTCCTCTTCAAGTGGAGCATGTCGGGCAACGACGTGCGGCTCGACCTGCGCGATCCCGAGCCGCATCGCGGGGACATCTGGTTCTGGAAGGCGCGCCGGACCAATCCGTCCGGCTACGCGGACGACAAGTGGCAGAGCGTGACGACCACACCCGGGCGGGACGCCGTCAAGATCCAGACATCCAGGAACGACGCGCTGTATCTCCGCCGGGTCGCCGACGCCGGAACGGCCGCCTGGGAGGAGAAGTTCTTCTTCCGGTATCAGGGCGACAAAGTCGAAAAGTATGTTCCGCAGCAGCCCCAGGGGAGCCGCGCCGACGTCCGGGCGAAGGGGACGTGGGCGAACGGGCAGTGGACCATCGAGTTCGCACGGAAGCTCCGGACGGGCCACGACGACGACGTCGCCTTTGCTCCCGGCGGGGTCTATCTCTTCGGCGTCGCCTGTTACGCCATCGCGTACGACACGCCGCACCCGGAGTGGTCCCAGGCGATGTACCGCACCGGCGACGTCTTTGATCGCCTCCTGCTGTCGATTCCGCGGAGCGCCGGCCGATGAACGTGTCGTTCGGCACGGCGCAAAAGCTGGGCTTCGGGGCGCTGGTGGGCATCATGCTCCTGGGCGCGGTGTTCACGGTCGTGGGCATCGGCCGCGTGACCACGACGATGCAGCACAAGGTGGACACGCAGGAGGTGAAGGAGCGGCACTTCACGCAGATGGCGCTGCGGTTCGCCATGGTCGGGTCGGACTTTCACCAGTACCGCCAACAAGACAAGCTGCGCGAACAGCTTCCCGAGCTCGCCCAGCAGCTCAACACCATTCGCGGCATCCTCGCCCAGCTCCACGCGCTGCCGCTGACCTCGACAGAGCACGAGGGCGTGACCAAGCTGAAGGAGGAGGAGGTACGGTTCCGCACCGCCCTCTACGTCTTCGTGGAGTCGGGGGCCAGGCATCCGGCCCAGGAAACCGCGGCCAAGGCGGCGGCGGACATCGCCCTGATCATCGACGACGCGGTGGACCGCGCGGCCTACTACAGCTATCGCACCTCAGAGCTCATCGAGTCGACGAACCGGGGCATCGTCGAATCGGCGACGGCCAGCAGACGCGCGCTCAGTCTCGCCGCCGGGCTCTCCGTCGTGGCCGGCTTCGTGGTGAGCGTCCTGCTGAGTCGCGCATGCAAGCGCCATCTGAGCACGGTCCTGCGCGCCACCCGCGAGTTCGGGGCGGGGAACTTCGCCTATCGGATCAACAGCCGCTTCCGGGACGACATGGGCCAGCTGGGCGTGCGCGTCGACGAGATGGGCACGCAGCTCGAAGCCTACGAGCAGCAGCAGCGGACGATGCTCGCCGAGCTGATGAAGGCGAAAGAAGTCTCGGACGCGCAGGCTCGGGAGCTGGCGGGGCGCGCCGTCGAGCTCGAGCGGGCGCGGGAGGTCGCCGAGACGGCCAGCCGCTACAAGAGCCAGTTCCTGGCGAGCATGAGCCACGAGCTCCGGACGCCGATGAACGGCGTGCTCGGCATGAGCGAGCTCCTGCTCACCACGGAGCTCACCCCGCGGCAGCGCCAGTTCGCCACGATGGCGCGCCAGTCGGGCGAGCTGCTGCTCAGCATCATCAACGACATCCTCGACATCTCCAAGATCGAGGCCGGCCGGCTCGAGCTTGAGCGGGCGCACTGCGACCTGCGGCTGCTGGTCGAAGAAACGGTGGACCTGTTTGCCGAGCGAGCGCACCGCAAAGGCCTGGAGCTCATCTGCAAGCTGGACGAGCGCGTGCCCGCCGCCGTGATCGGCGACGCGCTCCGGCTGCGTCAGATCCTCACCAATCTGATCAACAACGCCGTCAAGTTCACACCCGACGGCGAGGTGGTCCTCCAGGTCAGCGTCCTGGAATCCTCGGCCCAGAACGTGTTGGTTCGCTTCGAAGTCCGCGACACCGGCATCGGGGTGAATCCGCAGGTCCGCGAGAAGATCTTCGAGTCGTTCGTCCAGGGCGACGGGTCGACGACGCGACAGTACGGTGGCACCGGACTGGGCCTGGCGATCGCCAGGCGACTGGTGGAGATGATGGATGGGCGCATCGGCGTGGAGAGCATCCCCGGGGAGGGCTCCAGCTTCTGGTTCACCGCGCGGCTCGGCGTCGTGGACACCGCGCTGACGGATGGGGCGCGCACGGTCGATCTGTCGGGCATTCGGGTGCTCATCGTCGACGACAACGCCACCAACCGCGAGATCCTGCACGCGCAGTGCATGGCGTGGGGCATGAACTGTCGCAGCCTGGGCAGCGGTGCCGAGGCACTCACGGTACTCGTGGACGCGGCGTCTCAGCGCGCGCCGTATCGCGTCGTGCTCGTCGACCACCAGATGCCGGAGATGGACGGCCTGACGCTGGTGCGCGCCATCAAGGCCGAGCCCTCGTTGGCGACGGCGCGCCTGGTCATGCTGACCTCGGTCGGGGTGGACTCCGCGGAGGCCGGCCGGATCGGCGTCGCCCACTGCCTGACCAAGCCCATCTGGACCGCTCAGCTTCTTCAGACGCTGCGGATGGTCACGGCGGAAGCAACAGACGATGCATCCGTCCTGCGGCACCCGCGGCCGAACCTCGCGTCGGCGCTGCCGCGGCTGACCGGGCGCGTGTTACTCGCCGAGGACAACCCGGTGAACCAGGAAGTCGCCACGAGCATGCTCGAGAGCCTTGGCTGTGGGGTGACCGTCGTGGCCAGCGGTGTGGAAGTCCTGGCCGCCCTGGAGCACCCGGTCTTCGACATCGTGTTGATGGACATGCAGATGCCCGAGATGGACGGCCTGGCGGCGACGCGAGCCATTCGGAAGCGCGAGGCGCGCACCGGCGGGCATCTCCCCATCGTCGCCCTCACGGCGAATGCGTTCGCGAAGGACGCCGAGGCGTGCTTCGCTGCCGGAATGGACGAGTATCTCAGCAAGCCGTTTACGTTCGGCCAGCTGCACGCCCGGCTGGTCCGCTGGTTGTCCGTCGATACGCAGGCGCCCGTCCCCACGGCGCCGGCGGCGGCCGCCGGCCCCGCCGCCGCAGGGATGTCCGAGGCCAGCGGCGCGCCGGCCAAGCCCCGCGAGCCCGTGCTCGATCGCAAGGTGCTCGATGCGCTCCGGAAGCTGCGACGACCTGGCCGGCCGGACGTGCTGGAGAAGGTGCTCAGCGCCTTCCTCAGCGCCAGCCCGGAACTCCTGGCCGCCATGTCCGGGGCACTCTCGCGGGACGATGCCCTGGCCATGCACCGGGCCGCGCACAGCCTCAAGTCGAGCAGCGCGAACGTCGGAGCGCTGAAGCTGTCGGCGTACTGCAAGGAGCTGGAGGCGCTGGGTCGCGCCAACACGCTGACGTCCGCCAGCGCCGTCCTCGAGAGCCTCAAGGCGGAGTACGCCCGCGTCGCGGCCGCGTTGACGGACGAGTTGCAGGGGGCGGAGCGCGCGACGCGCTAGGAGCCGCTCGGAGTGTCGAGGGGTGCCACGGCTTCGCCGGGGCGCCCCGAGCGTTTGGGGGCTGGGGGGATAGAGGAGCGCCCGGGTTCATCCCGGGCGCTCCGAACGTTTGGGGGGTTTGGGGGGCCATATCGGGGCCCCCCATCTTCCTAACGGTGCTGCACCCGCGGGACAGTCAAGGCTCGACTCTACGGCGTGGTCCAGGCATGCTTCCCTGTGAGCTCCACCGTTGGATCAGATGGGGTCGATCGGGGGCACCGTGGGGATTACGCCGTTCTGATGCGCCATCGTGAAGAGCCGCTCGACGGCGGCGCGCCCCTCGCGCCCCAGCGCCAGCGTGAAATCGTTGACGTACATGAGCACGAAGCGCCGGCACGTCTCCTTGTCGATCCCGCGCCCGTAGCGCATCGCGTACTCCAGGGCCTCGTCCACGTGGGCGTGGGCCCAGGCGATGGAGTCCCGCAGGGCCTGCGAGAGCGCGCGGTGCAGATCGTCGCCGAGGTCGCGGCGCATGACGTTGCAGCCGAGCGGCAGCGGCAGACCGGTATCGCGCTGCCACGCCTCGCCGAGGTCGAGAACTTTCGTGAGCCCCATCGTCTGGTAGGTGATCTGGCCCTCGTGGATCAGGAGGCCGAGATCGGCCTGCCCTTCCAGCACGGCGGCCGGGATCTTGTCGAACGCGACCTCGATCAGCGGCGGATCGCCGACGTAGAGGCGCAACAGAAGCGCGGACGTCGTGTGCTTCCCCGCGATGGCGGTGACGCGCTGCTCGAGCTCGACGGCCGGGATCGGCTCGCGGGCGACCAGGATCGGGCCGTAGCCCTTCCCCATCGAGGCGCCGGGATCCATCATCCGGTAGCGGTCGGCGATCAGCAGGTACGTCGCGAACGAGACGGCGGTGACCTCCAGCTCCGCCTCGCGCGAGCGGCGGTTGAGCGTCTCGATGTCCTCCAGCACGTGCTCGATCCTCACGCCGGGTACGCGCACTTTCCCCGCCGTCAGCGCATAGAACATGAACGCGTCGTCGGGGTCGGGACTGTGGCCGATGCGGATCGTTTGCATTGATTCGGCGCTCACCTCGCACTGCCACCCGAGACCGCATCCTCGACGCCGCGCTGGAGGTGTTCGCCCGCAAAGGCTATCACAGGGCCATCGTGGACGACATCGTGCGCACGTCGGGCACCTCGAAGGGCGCCGTCTATCATCATTTCCCGAACAAGGAGGCGGTGTTCCTGGCGCTCGTCGACGACTTCGCGGCGCGGCTGGCGCGCTCGGCGGCGGCGGCGATCGCCGAGCAGCACGGCGCCCTCGCCAAGGTCGAGTGCGCGCTGACCGCCGCTCTGGCCACCTTCGCCGCCAACGAGCGGCTCGCGCGGCTCATCCTCCTGGAAGCGGTGAGCCTCGGCCCGACGTACCAGGCCAAGCGCGCGGAGGTCGCCGATCGCTTCGCCGCGCTGATCCAGGGGTATCTCGACGAGGCGGTGGCCGACGGCTCGATCGCGCCGCTCGACACGCGGGTGGCCACGCTGGCCTGGCTCGGCGCCCTCAACGAGATCGTCGTGCAGTGGCTCCACGGCGGCGTGCGGGACCTCACGGAGACGATCCCCGCCCTCACGCGCGTGCTGCTGCGCTCGATCGGCGCGCGCGGCGGCTGAACCGCAGCCGGGAAACGCCGAGGCCTATCCGGTGTAGCCGCGCGCCCGCAAGCAGCTCGAGTACGCCTCGCGATACGCGGCATCGTGCTTGCGATTGTCGTTCACGCCGTACAGGGTTCCCGCGCCCGCCCCCACGAGGCCGCCGATCGCGGCGCCCTTGCCCGCCCCTTTGCCGCCGTCCGCGATGGCGCCCCCCGCTGCGCCGACCGCCGCTCCCAGCAACGCTCCAACCGCGCCGTCCTTCACGACTTCCGTCGTCTTGTCACGCGGCCCGGTGGTCGCCGCCGCCTGGTCGTTGCACGCCTTGACGATCGTCTGATCCGGCACCCGGGCGGGCGCGGTGGCCGCCGCGACGGGCCGCGCGCCCTCGACACGCGCGCGCTCGGCCGGAGCGGGCTGCACGGCGACCGGCTTGTCCTCCGGTTTCGAGCGGCTCGCCACCACGATACCTGTCGCGAGCGCCGTCGCGGCGACGAGCCCCATGCCGATGGCGGTCAGCTTCCACGGATTACGAGCCGACGGCGTTACGCTCTCGGGCATACGGCTCTCCTTTGTCCGTGAGTCTTGATCTTCGTCCGTGAGTCTTCATCTGGATTGACGCAGAAGCGTCGCGCCTATGCACCTCGCGTGCCAGACCTGGAGGCGCGGATTTCCGCAGGAGTTGGACGAACAACCAGGGCAGGATTGACGTTCGGTGTCGAGTCCCTGACGCCGGGCGTCGGGACCGCGACATCGCGTCGGCTTACGACGTCTTCGCGAAGCCCACGCGGAAGTCGCCGGCGCGGATGGCGCGGATGATCGCGTCGCGCTCGCGGGACGCCTCCACCTCGATCCACGCGCGGCCGAAGTGCGGCGGCCGGTGCGCGTCGTCGGTGGCGATCTTCACGAGCGGAATCTCCGCCGTGTCGTAGAAGGGCCGGTACATGCCGGTGTCCGTCACCTCCATGGCCTCGAGCGGCCAGCCCGCGCGGCGGATCGCGTGCATGCGGTCGAGCGTCTCGGCCACGCTCAGCTTGTAGCGCGCGGGGTGGTTCAGGATGTACAGCGTCTCGGCGTCGCCGTGCACGCGTCCGACGTGCTGGTCGAGGCGCTGGTAGCTCAGCTCGATGCCGCGGAAGATCAGCAGCTCGCTCTCGAGGGCGGCGATCGTCTCCTCGTAATCCGGGTGCACGAGGTTGTCGTGGTCGAAGTGGTCGGTGATGGCGAGGAAATCGTAGCGGAGCCGCTCGTACTCGGCGACGAGGCCCTTCGGAGTGCGCACACCGTCGGAGAACGTCGTGTGCGCGTGCAGGTTGCCCCGGAGCAGCACCGCCTCAGCGAACGGGCTGCGCGGGGACGACGCGGGCGGGCGGCCCGTCCCACGTCACCGAAAAGCCCAGCGCAAACCAGCCGTTGACTTCCTTCCAGAGCGTCGCCTCCGGACCGATCGGGGGGTTCGGCGCCGTCCAGCCCGAGAGGCCGTAGCGGCCGCTGCCCTTCGTCGTCTGATAGGAGCCCGCGAACGGCTCGATGAAGGCCGGATCGTGCTCGACGCGCGTGCCGCGAGGATAGACGTCGGCGTCGGGCGGCCGCGACGTTTCGTAGTGGAGCGGCGGCGGCACCACGCGCGCTTCGCGTTCGGAGGGCTTGCGCGTGGTCTCGATCTTCACCTGCTGGGCCTCGGCCGGCAGGGCGATCAGGGCCAGCAGCGCCGCGACGACCGCGATCAGAATCGGCATACGTCCATTCTATATCAAGATCACACCCTCGCCTCGCCTTACGGCTGCGGCTCGCACCGCCATGTTCACAGGCTCGCCTCGCCTTACGGCTGCGGCTCGCACCGCCACGATCACAGGCTCGCCTCGCCTACGGCTGCGGCTCGCACTGCCATTATCCCCGGCACAGCCGCATGAGTTCGCGGACGGACTTCAGCCGATCGAGGCCGAGCGCGGCGCGCTCGAGCGCGGTCAGGCGCGCGGCGGGCAGCGCGCGCCGCGCGTTGTCGCGGAACTTCTCGACGAGGGCCTCGGGCGGCAGCGGGCGGTCGGGGCCGCCGCGCCCGTGCGGCACGCGTGCCTCGAGCTCGCGGCCGTCCGCGAGGCGCACGCGCACCCAGCCCGGGAACGTCCTGGGAAACGGCGAGTCGGGATCGACCACGTGGCGCACGCGCGACGCCAGGCGCAGAACGCGCTCGTCCCCGAGACGCGCCGGCGCGTAGGTGTCGACGCCCACGGCGCCGTCGAGGAACGCCGCGGCCACGGAGAACGGCAGGCTGAACTGCGCGTCGTAGGAGGTCCGCGGCCGCCGCTTGACCTCCACCGGCTCGCAGACGATCGGCACTTCGCCGGCGGGCACGCGGCACTCGATGCTCTCGATGGCGTCGGCGCTGACGCCGGGCGCGCGCAGCAGCTCCAGCGCGCAGTCGAGGTAGGCATGGTTGAGGTGGCAGCACGGGTAGGGCTTGTAGCCGACCTTCAGGATCTCCCACTCGCGTCCCAGCGTCTCGAACGGCCGCCGATCCGGCTCCGCGCCCACGAACGTCCGGTAGAAGCCGAAGCGGCCTTCGAGGATGGTCGCCGGGCCGGGCACGCCACCGCGCGCGAGCGCCGCCGCGATCGCCCCGGAATGGCCGGCCCAGCCGGGATGCAGCCGTTTCACCCACGAGCCGTCCTCGAGGTGCTCCATGACGCCGGAGGCGAAGCTGCCGGCGAGCCCGAGCGCCGCCGTCAGGCGCGGCGCGTCGAGCCGCTCGCACGCGCCGGCCGCCAGCGCTGCCCCGAAGGCGCCGCACACCGAGGTCGCGTGCCAGCCGCGCGCGTGGAAGACGCCGGAGGCCGCCATGCCCAGGCGCGTGATCGCCTCGTATCCCGCGACCGCGGCCGTGATCGCGCTTCGCCCGTCGAGATCGCGCGCCTCGGCCAGCGCGAGCACCGTGGGCAGGATCACGGCGGAGGCGTGGGTGATCGACGCCGCGTGGGTGTCGTCGAAGTCGAGCCCGTGCGCCAGCGTGCCGTTGACGAGGATCGCGAACGGGATCGACGCCGTCCGCGCGGTGCCGAGCACCGTGCACTCGCCCCCACCCTCGCCCGCGAGATCGACCACGGCCGGCGCCCAGTCGCCGCGTGACGAGGCGAGCGCGATGCCCAGCACGTCGAGCGCGCGCATCCGGACGCTGTCCACGACCTCGTCGGGAAGCGCGTCGAACGAGAGCGAGGCCGTGAAAGCGGCGAGCCGCTCGGCGAGCGTCATGGGGCCGATGGTACCCTGAGTCGTGCCCGTCGTCCCCCGCCTCGTCGCGCTCCCGCTCGTGTTGCTCGTCGCGGGCTGCGCCCCCGCGGGACGGGGCGAGGCGCCCTCGGCCCCCACCGCCCGCGCGAACGACTTCCGGGCGGCGCAGGTCCGCCAGGCCGTCGTGCTCGTGCGCGTCGTGGTCGCGTCGACCTCCGAGCTGTCCGAGCGCGACCGCAAGGACCTGCCCGCGCTCTACGAGAGCGCGCTGCTCGAGGCGCTCGACGCGCGCGCGATCCTCGTCCGCGACGTCCGCTCGGTCGAGGCCCGTGGCGCGGTGCCGGAGACCGCCGCCGCCGCCGCCCGCGCGCGCGAGGTCGGCGTCGACCACGCGCTCGTGGTCAGCCTGCGCGTGGAGCCGGACGTCGTGCGCGTCTGCGAGGAGACGCGGCGGCCGATGCAGGGGCGGGCGACGGTGTGGCGGCAGGAAGCGCGCGTCGTGCGCGCCGACGGCGGCGAGCGCCTGCACGCCGAGGTCACGACGCCGGACGTG
Organism: Candidatus Rokuibacteriota bacterium; assembly: GCA_003220225.1. GTDB lineage: Bacteria > Methylomirabilota > Methylomirabilia > Rokubacteriales > CSP1-6 > AR12. The sequence goes on along the minus strand of QHRU01000039.1, from coordinate 59,170 downwards.
GAGGCCGAGTGCGAGGGCGCGCGCCCGAGCGTGCGGCGGCGCGGCGTGCAGGCGACGGCCACCGCCGCCGTGGACGGGCTCGTCCGCAAGATGCTCGCGCCCTGACCGGATCAGCCGGGGAGCGCGACGTTGCCCTGGGGGCCGTCGGGCGCGCGCACGTTGCCGTCGCGGACGCGGCTGCGGATCGCGACGACCTGGCGCCCCTCGCCGTCGGTGATCTCGAGCTCCTCGATCAGCCCGGCGTCGAGCAGCTGCTGCACGAGCGCCTCGCGCTCCTGCCCCGCGGGGGGCAGCGCGTGCGACTTCCAGCGCATCACGAAGTAGCCGCGGCTCACGTGGGGCAGCCGTGCCTCCGCGCGCTGCAGCTCCGACAGCGCGCGGTCCAACGTGTCGTCCGCCGGCGCCGGAACCGGCGCGCGCAGCGTCGGGCGCGGCCCGCGCGGCGGTGCGCCGCGCTCGCGGTCACGGTCGGGCAGCCGTGGCCGCTCCACGCGGAACGCCGCGATGCCCTCGCTCAGTCTGATGTGGCCGAAGCAGCGCACGCGGAGATCGCTCGACAGCTCCTCCGCCGACCACGTGGCCACCCACACCTGCTTGCCGAGCGCGTTGACCGCATCCACCGCCGGCACGAAGTCGTCGTCGCCGGAGACGAGCACGGCCGCGTCGTAGGCGCCGTTGGCCGCGTAGTGGATCAGGTCGGCCACGAGCCGCGTGTCGACGCGCTTCTCCGTCGTGTAGTCGTACTCGCCGCCGCAGTTCGGACAGCGGCCGGTGCGCCGCACGCGCGGATCGCGCTTGACGAAGTAGCCGGGGCGCAACTCCAGCCCCTTGAGGAAGCCCTCCACCTGCTGCGGCGCGCCCGCCGACACGCCGACGTAGTAGTAGGCGCCACCGAAGACGGCGCTGTCGCCGCCGACCTTCTGCGTGATCCAGACGGCGAGGCGATCGTAGTCGACGCGGACAGACTCGTCGTACCGCAGCAGCGAGCGGTAGAAGTTCTGCCCGTCAAAGAAAATGCAGACCTTCATAATGTCGCAGATGCTACCACCACGGCGGAGCCTCGGCGCCGAATTTCGCCAGCACGGAAAATGCACCGGACAGACTCACCGTGACGTCCACACGGCGAATGGCTCGAGGGCGTCGGCCATCCGCAGAAGACCCGATCGCCTGGAAGGCACGCTACCGGACGTGGTCCTCGGTCAGCATGGGCCGGACGTGCGACGGCTGCGAGGAAGCGGTCGGCGCGGCCGAGATCCAGCACGACGTCGACGTGAACGGGACGATCGTGCTGCGTCTGCACCCTGAGTGCCTCCGCGCCTGGCTCGATGGGGGCTAATCCGGGGGCGGCCCGTCGGGATCGGCGCGCAAGGCGAGCGCCGCGAGCACCGCGTCGGCCACGCCCTCGGGCCGCACCGGCTTGCAGAGGTAAGCGTCGAACCCGGCGTCCAGAATTTCCTCGCGGCCGGCGACGGCGGTCACGGCCACGACCGGGATCGTCTGCGTGCCGCGCGCGCCGCGCAGCTGCTCGAGCAGCCAGAAGCCGTCGCGCCCGGGCAGCACGATGTCGGTGATGACGGCGTGCGGCCGCACGGTCGTCAGGACGCGGAGCGCCTCTTCCGCGCTGGCGGTGCCCAGCACCATCGCGCCTTCGTAGTCGAGCATCGCGCAGAAGACGTCGCGCGCGTCCTTGTCGTCTTCGACGACCAGGAGGTGTCGGCCGACGAGGCTGCCGACGGGGTTCAGCGCATACCGGACGTCCATGGCTGCCGGGTACCTCGCAGGCAAGCGTATCGCCACCCCTGGGCACGACGCACGTCCGAAGATGTGGAGAAAATATTTCCCCGCGGGTCGGAACCTTTTACAAGACCGCCGCGCGCGACCGGCGGATTGAGGTGGTGGCCGATGCTGGACTCGAACCAGCGACCTCGTGCATGTGAGGCACGCGCTCTAACCAACTGAGCTAATCGGCCGTAGGCCCTAGAATCTACCCACTCGACCCCGGTCGGTCAAGCCGTGGCAGGATAGGACGGTGCGCCGCGTCCTGATCCTCACCGCATCCTATGGCTCGGGCCACAACGAGGCCGCCCGCTGCGTCGCCGCGGAGGTCGCGCGGCGTGGCGCCGAGCCGATCGTCGTCGACCACTTCCGCGACCTCGTGCACCCGCTCTTCGACCGCGCGACGCGTGCCGTGTATCTCGCGCTGCTTCGCCGCCTGCCGTCGGTGTGGGGGCTCGCCTACGCGCTCGGTGACCGGCTCGCCAGCGACTCGCCGCTGACCTTCGGCGCCTCGCGCGTGGGCGGGCGGCGGCTCGCCGCCCTCCTCGAGCGCCTGGCGCCCGACGCGGTGGTCACCGTGCACGCCACGCCCGCCCTGGCCATGTCCGCGCTCGCGCGCGCGCGCCGGCGCGGGCCGCCGCACACCACCGTCGTCACGGACTTCGTCGCCCACAGCCAGTGGATCGCACCCGGAATCGACCGCTACTGCGTGGCCGCCGACGAGGTGGGCCACGATCTCGTCGCGCGCGGCATCCCGCGCGAGCGCGTCGTGGTCACGGGCGTGCCGGTGCGCACCGAGTTCGCGAGCGCGCCCGACCCGCGCGAGATGCGCCGCGCGCTGGGGCTGCCGGCCGAGGTGCCGGTCGTGCTGGCGATGGCAGGCTCGTGGGGCTCGGTCGGGCGCCTGCCCGACGTCGCCAGGGTGCTCGCCCGCATCCGCCGTCCCGTGGTGGGCATCCTCGTCGCGGGCCACGACGCGGGACTGCGCGCGTCGCTCGAGCGGCTGGTGGCGGGCTCGTCGCTGCGCGTGTTCGGCTTCGTCCCCGACCTGCATCGCCTCATGGCCGCCGCGGATCTCGTCGTCACCAAGGCGGGCGGCATGACGCTGGCGGAGGCGATGGCGGTAGAGGTGCCGCTGCTCTTCTACGGCTCGCTGCCCGGCCAGGAGCGGCGCAACGAGCGGTTCGCGGCGTCGGCCGGCGTGGCGCTGGTCGCGCGGGGCCGCCCCGACCTCGAGCGGCTGCTCGACCGCGCGCTGCGCGATCCCGATCTGCTCGAGCACCTGCGCGCGCCGATGCGCGCGCGGCGCCGCCCCGACGCCACGCGGGCCATCGTGGACCTGGTGCTCGCGGACTGCGTGCGCGCCGGAGCGCCGCGGTGATCGCGCGCGCCCTCGGCTGGGGCGCCGGAGTCGGCGTGGCCGCCTGGATCGGCTACGCGTGGCTTCCCCACCTGGTCACGCCGCTCTGCGCGTGGCGCGGCGGGCGTGCCGGCCGGCGTGTGGCGCTGACCTTCGACGACGGGCCGGATCCCGCGTGGACGGAACGCGTGCTCGATATCCTCGGCGCGCGCGGGGTGCGGGCGACGTTCTTCCTCGTCGGCGAGCGTGCGGCGCGCGAGCCGGCCACCGTGCGCGCCATCGCGGGCGCCGGGCACGAGGTGGCCTCGCACGGCTGGTCGCACACGAGCCTCTGGCTCTGCGGCCCGCGTCGCACGGAGAGCGAGATCGCGCGCGCGAAGCACCTGCTGGGCTATCTCGCGGGAGCGCCGCCCGCGCTCTTCCGCCCGCCGTGGGGCATGGTGAACGCGGCGATGTTCGGCGCGCTCCGGCGCCACCGCCAGCGCTGCGTGTTCTGGTCGATCCAGCCCGAAGGGCTGCGACCGGCGCCGGCGGAGGCCCAGGTCGCGCACGTGCTGCGCCGCGCACATCCGGGCGCGATCGTCGACCTGCACGACGCGGAGGGCACGCCCGGCGCGCCCGCACGTCTCTGCGCGGCGCTGCCAGCGATGATCGACGGGTTGGCGGCGGCGGGCTACGGGTTCGCCACGGTCGGCGAGCTGCTCGCGGCCTCCTGACGGCGGCGCGCCAGGAAGCGCACGAAGTCCAGCCCCTCGCCGAGACGGCGCTTCATGACCGCGCGGTCGCGCAGCATCTCACCGCCGAGGGCGAAGATCTTGCGCGGCCGGAAGTAGAAGCGCCGGTAGAACGTCTCGAGCGAGCGGAAGATCTCGGCGCGCGGCAGGTGCGGATAGCCGATCACGCTCGCCTGCGTCCCCCGCCCGTCCACGAGGCTCTCGGTCTCGAGCCAGCCACGCTCGAGCGCCTCGCGGTAGAGCGCGGTGCCCGGATAGGGCGCGGCGAGCGAGACCTGGAGCGTGTGAGGATCGATCTGCTGCGCGAACCGGATCGTCGCCTCGATCGTCTCGCGCGTCTCACCCGGCAGGCCCAGGATGAACGTGCCGTGGATCTTGATGCCGAGCGCCCGCGCGACCCTGGTGAACTCGCGCGCGCGATCCAGCCGCGTGCCCTTGCGCACGTTGTTGAGGATCGCCTGGCTGCCGGACTCGTAGCCGACGAGCAGCAGCCGCAGGCCGTTGTCGCGCAAGATCCGGAGACTGGCCATCGGCACGTCGGGCTTGGCGTTGCACGACCACGTCACGCCCAGGCGCCCGAGCCCGCGCGCGATGGCCTCGGCGCGCGGCAGGTCGTCGGTGAACGTGTCGTCGTCGAAGAAGTACTCCTTCACCCGAGGGAACAGCTTCGTCGCGTGCGCGATCTCGGCGACCACGTTGCCGACGGAGCGCGTGCGGTAACGCTGGCCGCCCACGGTCTGGGGCCAGAGGCAGAAGGTGCACTTCGAGCGGCAGCCACGGCCCGTGTAGAGCGAGACGTAGGGGTGCTCGAGATACCCGATGGCGTAGCGCTCGATCTCGAGATCGCGCGCGTACACGTCCACCACCCACGGCAGCGCGTCCATGTCCTCGAGCGTCCCGCGCTCGGGCGTGCGGCGGAGCTCGCCGCCGGCATCACGATACGAGAGGCCGGCCACCGAGGCGAGCGCGCAGCCCTCGGCGATCTCGCGGATCGTGAAGTCGAACTCGTTGCCGCAGACGAAATCGAGCGCGGGCGACGCCGCCAGCGCCGCCTCGCGCTGCACGGCGACGTGGGCGCCCACGAGGCCGATCCGCAGCGCCGGATTCTCGCCCTTCAGCGCCTCCGCGACCTTCACGTCGTGGCCGAACGACGGCGCGCTCGTGTGCAGCACCGCCAGCTCGTACTCGCGGGCGAGCGGCAGCACGTCGGCCAGGGTGAGGTCGGCGGGCGGCGCGTCGACGAGGCGCGAGCCCGGCACGAGCGCCGCGGGCTGGGCGAGCCACGTCGGGTACCAGAACGAGCGGATCTCGCGGCGCGCCTGATAGCGTGAGCCGGCGCCGCCGTCGAAGCCCTGGAAGGATGGGGGATGGAGGAACAGAGTCCGGAGCACGTTCACGCGCCCCATCTTATCCGATCAGCGGTTGACGTACAGACGCCGGCCGCCCGCGCTCGCGATCAGGTGTCGGCCGGGCAGCGTGCCCACCGCGCTGCGGTCCTCCGCGCGCCCGGTCACCACCCACACGCGGGCACCGCCCGTCCAGGCCGCGGCGAGCCGCGCGCGGTCCCAGAACAGGTCGCGGCTCTCGGGCCGCGTGGCGCCGAAGCCGAGCACGCTGCGACGGCCGTCGAGGATGACGGGCCGCCGGCCGGAGTACCACTCGAGCGCGCCGGAATTTTCGAGGGGCCCCTCGTGCACGACCACGTCGGCCGGCCCCGCGCGGCGCGCCAGCTCGAGGGCGATAGGCTTCACCGAGCGCGTCGCGGCCACCGCCTCGAGGCCGAGGGCGACGCACGGCAACGTGGCCAGCAGGGTCACGGCCGTCGCCGCGGCGGCGACGCGCGCCGCGCGCCCTGCGACGATCAACGCGATCAGGACGAGCGCGCCGGCGCCGAACGCCAGCGCGCCCACGCCGAGCACCGGCACGAACAGCGCGGGGTCGAGCGAGGCGCCGGCGCCCGCGGCCGCCGCCTTGTGGGTGGCGACGTCGGTCGCGTCGAGCACGCGGGCGAGCGGCGCGCCGCCCGACGCCCAGGCGACCGCGCAGGCCGCGCTCAGCGCCGCGAACAGCCCCGCGTGGATGAGCGCGAGCGGCCGCCCGCTCTCCGACCAGCCGCGCGCGGCGAGCAGCGCGATCGCCGGATAGGCCGGCAGGCCGTAGTGCGGCAGCCGGAACGGCGACAGCGCGGTGAGCGCGAGGACTCCGGTCGCCCAGAGCGCGAGGACGATCCACGGCGCCTGCGCCGGATCGCGCCACGCGCGCCGCCGCGCGAGCCGGATCAGGGCGGCGGCCGCCGCGACGATCCACGGCCCCGCGCCGAGAGCGGCCACCACGAGGAACTCGAGCGCGGAGAGGGGGACGTCCTCATCGGGAAACCGGCGGGCGCGTGCGACGTTGAGGACGTGGTTGTCCACCACCGTGTACCAGGCGAAGCCCGGCGTGGCGAGGGCGACCGCCGCATACCAGGCGAGGCCCAGGACCAGGAGCGCCGCCACGCCCGGCCAGGGCAGCCACGCGCCGAGCGGCCGCGCGCGGCCGGCGGCGGCGAGCGCCAGGCCGACGGCGACCGGCGGCAGCAGCGCGCCGAGGGGATCTTTGGCGAGTGCGGCGAGACCGAACACGCCCAGCCCGAGCGCGGCGAGGCCGCGGTGGCCGGCGAGGACGGCCGGAAGAAGCAGCGCGAAGCCGCCGATCAGCCCGGCGACGAAGAGCGTCTCGGGGCGCACATAGCGGCCGTAGGCGAAGAAGCCACACGAGGTCAGGAGGGCGACGCCGGCGAGGAGTCCCCACGGGCCGCCGTGCAGCCGGGACCCCAGCCAGGCCGTCGCCGCCACCGCGACGAGCGCGCCGAGGGCGGCGACCGCACGCGCCGTCCCCTCGCTGGCGCCGCCGACGGCAAACGCGCTGGCCAGCAGCAGGTAGAGCAGCGGGGGCTTGTCCACGTAACGGACGCCGTCGAGAGTGAGCCGGAGCGGATCGCCGCTGGCCGCCAGCTCGCGCGCGATCTCCGCGTGCATCCCCTCGCCGGGGTCGTCGAACGGCGCGCGGCCGAGGCCGGTGAAGAGAAACGGCGCCGCCAGCGCCGCGGCGAGCGCGGCCGCCGCCAGCGCGCCGCGCGGCTTCAGGTGCGCGATACCAGGAAAACGCCGAGCACGATGAAGCCGATGCCGGTCCAGCGCAGCGGCGTCACCGGCTCGGCCAGCATGAGCTGCGCGAGGAGGGCGACGATGATGTAGTTGACCGTCGTGAGCGGCAGCACCTTGCTGACGTCCTCGCGCGAGAGCAGCGCCATGTAGATGAAGAAGAACGCCGCCTGGAGCGCGACGCCGAGGAGCACCCAGGGGTTCGACAGCGTGCGCACGAGGGGCGAGCCGACGGTGGCGGTCCCGACCACCCTCATCCCTTTGGCCAGGATGACGTGCCCGACGCCGCCGACGAGGCTCGCGATCCCCACCCACAGCAGGGTGCTCGTCATCAGAGGGCCTTCGCGATGGCCGACAAGATCGAGCGCTCGACGTCGTGCTTGTCGGAGACCGTGCCGACCGGCTCGTCCTTGTCGAACCACAGGATGCGCTCGTGCTTGAACAGCTCGCGCTCGACGGTGACCGTGGTGCGGTTGTCGCTCGCGGCCTTCACATAGAGCGTGAGGCGGTGGCGCCGGCCCGTGGCGTAGACGCCGTAGTTCTGGCCATCCATACGCCGCGAGTCGGTGCCGATCATGCCGATCGTCCGGTCCTTCTTGTCGATCTCCCAGCCGAGCTGTTTGAGCACCGCCTCCACCACCGTCCAGACCCGGTCGGCGGGGGCGTTGAACGTCTGGGCCACCGGCTCGGCGGCCGACGCCGTGGAAGCCAGCGCCAGCTCGAGCAGCAGCGCGCACGTCAGGACCTTCATTCGAGCCTCCTTAATAGTCGCCGTCGGGGCGCCTTCACAGGATTCCGGCGCCCGACGGTCGGCGAATCGTCGCGCGGTGCAACGTCCCGTCGCCGTCGGGGCGCCTTCACAGGGTTCCGGCCCCCGACGGTCGGCGGGTCGCCGCCGGGTGCAGCTTCCCGGCCGCCAGCGTGAACACGGCGTCGGCGTCCCGGGCGGCGTCCGGGCGATGACTGACCACGATGACGGCGCCGCCGGAGCGCGCCCGGTCGCGCAGCGATTCCAGGATCACCGCGCCGTTCGCGTCATCGAGATTGCCGGTTGGCTCGTCAGCGAGCAAGAGGGGCGGGTCGTTGAGCACGGCGCGGCAGAACGCGACGCGCTGCTGCTCGCCGCCGGAGAGCTGGGCCGGATGGTGGTCGCGACGCTCGGCCATGCCGAAGCGCTCGAGCAGAGCCATCGCGCGGCGGCGCAGCTCGGCGTCGACGCCGCTCGTGTAGCGCGCGGCCAGCAGCACGTTGTCGAGGGCGGTGAGCCCGGGCAGCAGCAGGAACGACTGGAAGACGAAGCCCAGCCAGCGCCCGCGCTCGCGACTCTTGGCGGAGCGGCCGAGCGTGCTCACCGTGCGCTCGCCGAACCGGATCTCGCCGGCATCGGCGTCCTCGAGCAGGCCGAGGACATTGAGCAGCGTGCTCTTGCCCGAGCCCGACGGCCCCTCGATCACGACCAGCTCGCCGCGCCTGACCGTGAGCTCGGCGCCGGCCAGCACCTCGATCGGTGGACCGGCGGGCGCCGCGAAGCGCTTGACGAGGCCGCGTGCGCGAAGGACGGGCTCAGGCAGCACTGCCCCTCCGGATCGCCTCGGCGGGCGACAGGCGTACGATGCGCAGCGCCGCGTAGGCCGCGGCCGCGGCGCCCAGGAGCACCGAGAACACGAGTGCGCCGCCGAGCAGGCGCGGTGAGAAGAGGAAGAGCTGCTGGCCGCTGCGACGCGCCCAGCCGTCGATGGCGAGCCCGAGCACCATCGCGAGGAGCACGCCGAGCGCGCCGCCGGACAGCGTCACCGCGAGCGCCTCCGCCAGAATCTCGCGCCCGAGCTGCCAGTCGGTGGCGCCGAGCGCTCGCTTGACGCCGAAATCGCGGATGCGCTCGAACACGGCGGCGGCCACCGTGTTGGCGAGCGAGAGGCCGCCGATCACGAAGGCCAGCAGGCCGATGCCGACGAGCAATGCCGAGAAGAACGCCGTGGACTGGCGCAGCAGCGAGGACAGCTCGCTCGGGATCTGGACGTTCACGCCGGCGACCTGGTCACGGATACGCCGCGCGACGACGTCGGGATCCGCGCCGTCGCGCCAGCCGACGGCGGCGCCGGTGTTGAGGTCCTGCGCGCGCAGCGCGACGCCGCCCGAGGCCAGCACGGTGCGCAGCAGGCGGTCCTTGGCCACCCACTGCTCGCGCGCGTCCTGGATCGCGACGACGACGAAGCGGTCGGGCGCGGTCAGCATGCGCTCGAGCACGCCGACGACCTCGTACGCCGTGCCCTCCAGCTCGAGCCGCGAGCCGGGGGCCAGGCGCCGCGAGACCGCGAACGACGCGCCGACGACGGCCTTGCGGCGGTCGCCCTCGCGCAGGAATCGTCCGGCCTGCACCGGCAGCGTGCGGTAGTGGCGGTTCGGCGACGGCACGGAGAGATCCATGCCGATGACCAGCTCCTGGGTGAGCGTCATGAACTGCGAGGTGCTCGGGTTCAGCGGGAGCATCACTTGCGGCTGCACGCCGGCGACGCCCTCGACCTTGCGGATCGCCTCGATGGCGGCCGCGGGCAGCAGGCCACCGGCGGTGAAGCCCGCGCCCATGCCCATGCCGCGTCCCGCCACCGAGATCTGGCCGAGCACGAAGCGGTCGCCGCCGTCGATGAAGCGCACGATGCGCTCGGCCATGGCCCCGAGGGCCACGATGCCCGCCACCCCGATGGCGATGCCGGCGATGGTGAACAGGTAACCACGGAGTGCGCGTCGCAGGCTTGTCAGCATGAGAACGACGGCGACGGGATTACAGGCTCGCCTCGCCTACCACTCGAGCCGGGATTCGACCGGCAGCCCCGCGCGGCGGCGCACCCAGGCGTTGATCCGCGCGATGCCGTAGAGGATCCGGAGCGCGGCGCGCACGCGCCACGGCATCGTCACCCAGTTGCCCCCGGAGAGCACGTTGAGGACGGCCTCGTAGATCCCGAAGTGGTTGCGTGGGCGCATCAAGAGATCGAAGAACGAGGGCTCGTAATACTTGTGGATGAACTTGAAGAGCGGGTCGAGGCCCGCGCGCACGCGGCGCTCGTAGTCCGCGAAGCGCCGCGCCGAGAAGTCGCCGGCGCGGAAGGCGTCGCGGATCGCGACGGACGCGAGCTGCCCCGAGCGCAGCGCGATGTAGACACCGCCCGAGAAGATCGGGTCCACGAACGCGATGGCGTCGCCGACGGCGACGAAGCGGTCGCCCACCACCGGCGAGTTGTCGTAGGAGAAGTTGGCCACGCGGTACACCGGCGTGACGCGAGCAGCACCCGCGAGGTTCTCGGACACGCCCCGGCAGCGCGCGATCATCGCGTCGAGCAGACCGTCGGGGTCGCCGGTCCACTCCTTCGCCGTGCGCGCGTGGCAGATGGCGCCCACGCTGGTGACGTCGCCGGCGAGCGGGATCCACCAGAACCAGCCGTCGCGGAAGACGTAGACGCGGATGTTGCCTTCCTCGAGGCCCGACCGGCGGGCCGCGCCCTTGAAGTGCGCGAAGAGCGCGACCTTGCCGAGGTTGGGGATGCGCCGGCGCCGGCCGTAACGGCTCGCCATCAGCGCGTCGCGCCCCGTGGCGTCCACCAGCATCGCCGCTCGCGCCCGAACCGGACGGTCCTCCGCGCTCGCGGTCACGGTCACGCCGCCGGCGTCGAACTCGGTGCCCTCCACGGTGGCCGGTTGGTACACGGTGACGCCGCGCTTCTTCGCATGGTCGAGCAGCACGGCGTCGAAGTCGGCGCGGGGGACCTGGTAGGAATAGTTCGGCCACGGCTGGCCCGGCAGGAAATAGAAGGTCTGCGTCGCGTCGTCGTTCTCCTCGTCGATGAAGCTCGCGCCGTACTTGACCTGGAAGCCGCGCTCCTCGATCGCCGCCTTCGCGCCGAGCTCCTCCAGCAGGAGCATCGTGGCGGGCATCAGCGACTCGCCGACGTGGAAGCGCGGGAATCGCTCGCGCTCGAAGAGCGCCACGCGCAGTCCCCCGTCGGCCAGGAAGGTTGCCGTGCTCGAGCCGCCGGGCCCGCCGCCCACCACGACGACGTCGAAGGTCTCCATCAGGCGCTCCTGCGCAGCGGCTTCACGCTGACGGGCACCGGCGCGCCGACCCGCGCGTCGAGCCGCTCCTGCGCGTAGAGCGCCGCCACCAGCGCGCGCGCGCCGGGCACGCGCCGGCCCGAGATCGCCGCCAGCACGAGCAGCGGGACGACGCCGGGCAGGCCCAGCGCGCCGGCCGCCGCCACGAGCGCGCGGCGCGGCCGCGGATGCCGCCACCACCACGCCAGCCGCGCGCCGGCGCGGCGCGCCGCCTCCGCCCCGACCATCGCGCCCCACGCGATGGTGCCGACGTAGGGGGCGGCGCCGTCGAGCATCGCGGCGAGCCGCTCGCGACGGCGATCGCCGTCGGTGAAGGTCTCGAACACGGTGCCCACGGCGGCGCCCGCCTCGGCCGCGCCGCGGGCGAGCGAGCGGCCGGCCAGGTAGGCGCCGATCGCGAGGCCGTCGGCCACGGGACGGAACCGGCTGCGCGCGGCGACGCGAGGCAGCGAGCGCACCGGCACCTCGCGCACGAGCCAGCCGCGCGCGGCGGCCGCCAGCAGCACCTCGGTCTCGAACACGAAGCCGCCGCGGCGCGCGGGCACCTCGTCGAAGATCGCCACGGGATAGACGCGAAAGCCCGACTGCGTGTCGGCGAGCCGCAGCCCGCTCGCCCAGTTCACGAAGAAGCCGGCCACCACGATGGCCTCGGCACGGCCGGCGGGCAGCGCGCCGTCGCCGGTCCGCCGCGCGCCCACCACGAGCGTGCGCGGTGCGGTGGCCGCCAGCAGCGTGGACACGTCGTCCGGGTCGTGCTGGCCGTCGGCGTCGAGCGTAACGACGTGCGTGGCGCCGCGCGCGCGCGCGGCGACGACGCCGGTGCGGAGGGCCTGCGCCTTGCCGAGCCGGCGCGCGTGCCGGCGCACGTCGGCGCCGGCGGCGACGGCCGCCTCCGCGGTGCCGTCGGTCGAGCCGTCGTCCACGACGATCACCGGCGCGTGGATGCGCGCCCGGCGGACGACGTCGCCGACGGTCGTGGCCTCGTCGTGAGCGGGAACGACGACGAAGGGGATCACGCGGCGCCGACCACCAGCGCGACGTGGGTGCCGCCGCGCGCGAGCCCGTGCACGAGGCCGCGGCCCGGCCGGACGCGCTCCACGCGCGTCGTCCCGTCCGTCGCCGGCAGCAGCCCAGACCGCGCCGTCCACGCGGCCGCCGCCACGCGCAGCACGCCGAGCCCGGCATGACGGCCGAGCAGCCGGCCGAGCGTCGACACGGGTGTCTCGGCGCCGAGGGCGGCGCCGAGCAGCGCCTCTTCCCATCGATCGCGCGCGCTGTCGCAGCTGCCGGACGCGTACACCCAGCCGACATCGCCGGGGCGCGCGGCCGCCGCCTCGAGCGCGGCCGCGATCGCGGGCGAGCGTCGCGTTCGCCCCACGCCCCATGGCCGCGCCGGCAGCGCGCGCCACGCCGCCGCGCTCACCTCGCCCAGCACCGTCGCGCCGCGCGCGTCGGCCGCCGCGCGCGGCTCGAGGACGACGAAGGCGGCGCCCTCGCCGCGGCGCTCGGCGCCGAAGCCCAGGCGCGCCAGCTCGCGCTCGACGACCGGATCCAGCTCGTCCACGCCGCCCGCCAGCATGGCGGGCACGCGTCCGCTCGCCAGCGCGGCGGCCGCGCGCGCGACCGCCAGCTCGCCCGCGACCGTGGGCGCGTTCAGGGTCAGCGCCATCTCGCGCGCGCCCACCGCGATGGCCGTGGTCGCGACCATCGTGTTCATCACCGTGTTCGGGAACAGCAGCGCGGACAGGCCGCCCGGACCGCGCTCGAGGAAACCGTCGGCGAACGCGTGCGTGGAGGCCAGGTCGCCGAGCTCGGTGCCGACGACGAGGCCCAGGCCGGCGGCGGGATCGACGCCGGACTCGCGCAGCGCGAGCCGCGCCGCCGCGATCGTGAACTGGCAGACGCGCGAGAGCCGACGCGCCTCGCCCGGATCGACCAGGGCCGCCAGCGCCCCTGCGCCCAGCGCCTCGCCCGCGGGCGCGGCCGGCGCCGCCAGGAACGCGCCGAGAGCCGCGGAGTCGCCGGTGACGGCGGCGCTCACCACGCCGACACCAGTGATGGCCACGCCCGGCCGCGTCATCGGGCGCCGCCTCGCCGGAAGAGCAGCGTCACGTTCTGGCCGCCGAAGCCGAACGAGTTGGAGATCGCGCACGTGAGGCCCGCCGCGCGCGCCGCGCGCGGCACGCAGTCGAAGGGAACGTCCGGATCCGGCGTGGCCAGGTTCGCGGTCGGCGGCACCAGGCCGTGCTCGAGCGCGAGCACGGTCGCGATGGCCTCGAGGCTGCCGGCGGCGGCCATCGTGTGGCCGATCATCGACTTGCTCGAGGACACGAGCAGGCCGCCCTCGCCGAACACGCGCGCCAGCGCGCGCGCCTCGATGCGGTCGTTCTGCGGCGTGCCGGTGCCGTGGGCGTTGGCGTACTGCACCTCGCGCGGCGCCGCGCCCGCCCGCGCGAGGGCCGCCGACATCGCGCGCACCATTCCGTCGCCCTCGGGCTCCGGCGCCGTCACGTGGAAGGCATCGGTCGTCATGCCGTGGCCCGCGAGCGTCGCGTACACGCGCGCGCCGCGCGCGCGGGCCCGCGCCTCGGACTCGAGCACCATGAAGCCGGCCCCCTCGCCGATCGACATCCCGCGCCGCTCGCGATCGAAGGGCCGGCAGGGCGCCGGGTCGAGGAGCTTCAGCGCGTTGAAGCCCATGAAGCAGATGCGCGTGATCGCGTCCACGCCGCCCGCCACCGCCACCTCGACGACGCCGTCGGCGATCAGCTCCGCCGCCTCTGCCAGCGCGACGGCGCCCGAGCTGCACGCGGTCACCACCGTGTGGCGCGGACCGCCGAGCCGGAAGCGGCTCGCCAGCGTCTCCGCGTGCGCCGACGGCAGCATCGCGCGCACCGCGGAGAGCGACGCGGGCCGCGTGCCGTCGCGCGCGTGGCGCCAGTACCACGCCTCGGCCTCGAGCATCCCCCCGCCGACGGCGCCGACGACGAGCGCGGCCGCGGCGCGGTCGCGCGCGCCGAGCCCGGCGTCGGCGAGCGCCTCGCCGGCGGCGCCGATGGCGAGGCGGTCGGCGCGCGTGCGGCGCGCCGAGCCGGCGAGCGGCTCCGGCACCGCGGCCGCGAGCCGGCAGCGGAAGCCATCGGTCCCGATGAGAGTGAGCTCGCGGATCGCGCAGGCGCCGCCGGCGAGCCCCTTCCAGTAGGCGGCGACGCCGGCGCCGTACGGACTGGCGGCGCCGAGGCCGGTGATGACGATCCGCTTCATGCGGAGCGGAGCTTCCCGGCGATGAACCGCGAGAGGGTGTCGAAGGAGGCGAAGTGCTCGGTCAGGTCCTGGTTCTCGTCCATCGCGATGCCGAAGCGCTCTTCGATCGCGATCGACAGCTCGATGAAGTCGAGCGAGTCGAGGCCGATGGATCCGTCGACGCCCTTCGGCAGCGGGGTGGCCTCGGTCGTCTCAGCCGCGCGGCGCGGGTCGAACTTCAGACGCGAGACCAGGATCGCCTTCAGCTCGTCGAGGACTTCCTTGGGTTCCATGAGCCTCCTATGTCGCGACCGCGATCTGTGCGCGACGGCCGCGCCAGCGCCCGGTGACGCGCGCGTGCGGCGCCCCGGCCGCGCGCGCGAGCGCCAGGCCCACGAGGGGCGCGCACGCCAGCGTCTCACCCGCCCGCCGCGCGACGAGCGCCTCGAGCGTCGAGGCGGCGCCCGGCCCGTAGCCGGAATCGTCGCCGCTCCCGACGAGCACGGCGCACGCCGCCGCTTCCACCAGCGGCCGCGGCGCCGCCCAGCGTCCGCGCGCCCAGAGATCCGCGCACTCGTCGAACGTCTCCACCGCGAGCACGAGCGCCGTGTCCGCGCGGCCGGCCGCGAGCAGCGTCCCGGCCTGCCACAGGGCATCCACGGCCGCCGCCGCCCCGCCCACAAGAATGACATACCCGCCCGTCAAGCCGTACTCGATCGCGACTTCGGCCGGCACGGCACTGGGCGCCGTGTACGGGAAATGCAGCGTGGTGCCCGCCCCCTCGATGAATCCCTTGTTGCTCGCCGCGTACGCCGCGGCCGTCACGTACACCAGGGCCGTCCGCGGCCCCGCCACCGCCGCGCGGGACAGGCCGCTCTCGCGCAGCGCCGCCTCCACCGCGGCCACGCCCAGCAGGCACTCGCGCGTCGCGCGGCGAAAGCGCTCGCCCGCGAGGGGCGGCGTGACCAGCGGCACCACGCGTCGGTCGCCCGCCGCGCGGCGCGCGTCCTCGGGCAGCGCGGCGACGCCGGCGCCCCAGCCGGTGAGGAGACCGACGCCGAGGACCCGCGTCACGGCGCGCCCTCCAGCACGAGCGCGGCGTTGCAGCCGCCGAAGCCGAGGGAGGTGCTCAGGCTCACGCGCGGCCGCGCGGCGCGCGTGGCGCCGCGCACGTCGAGCTCGCACGCGGGATCCGGCTCCTCGTAGCCCGCCGTGCCCGGCACCACGCCGTCGCGCGAGGCGAGCAGGCACATGATCGCCTCCAGCGTCGCGGCGGCGCCCATCGTGTGGCCGAGCGCGCCCTTGATCGAATTGACGGGCACGGCGCCCGCGCGCGCCCCGAGCGCGCGCCGCAGCACGGCGGTTTCGATTCTGTCGTTCAGTGGAGTCCCTGTGCCGTGAGCGCTCACGAAGTCCACGGCGTCACCGCCCACGCCGGCCGCGGCCAGCGCGCCGCGCACGGCGTGCTCGAGCCCGCGGCCCTGGGGATCCGGCGCGGCGACGTGCGAGCCGTCGCTGCTGCTGGCGTGACCCAGCAGGCGGCCGAGCCGGACGCGCGGCGCGTCGGCGTCGCGCGCCATGAGCACGAGCGCGGCGCCCTCGCCCAGCAGGAGCCCGCTGCGCCGCCGGTCGAACGGCCGCACGCGCTCGCGCGTGAGCGAGCGCAGCGCGTCGAAGCCCCGCATGACGAAGCGGCAGAGCACGTCGTAGCCGCCGGCGACGACGAGGTCGGCGGCGCGCGCGGCGAGCAGATCGGCGCCCACCCCCATGGCCGTGGCGCCCGAAGCGCACGCGGTCGACACGGTCAGCACCGGGCCGCGCGCGGCCAGCCGCTCGGCCAGCGCGTGAGCGGGGCTGTCGTAGAGCCCGGCCGCCGCCGCCCGCGCGCCGCGCTCGCCGAGCGCGCGCTCGCCCTCCTCGACGCCCCCGAGCGCGGTGCCGACGACGACGGCCACGCGCGCGGGGTCCGCGGCCAGCGCGGCACGGGTGAGCAGGTCGTCGGCGGCGAGCAGCAGCAGCGCGGACGCGCGGCAGCGCGGCAGGCGCCCGTGCCGGAGCGCGCGCAGCTTCTTGATCTCGCCGCCGCGCCCCACGCGCAGGTCGTCGACGCGGAAGCGCTCGATGGCGGAGATCCCGTCGACGCCCGTGCACAGCGCCGACCAGAACGAGTCGAGATCGAGGCCGAGGGGCGTCGCGACGCCGGCGGCCACGACGGCGACGGCGCTCGTTCTGCCGAAGGTGCTCACGCGGGCGGGCTCCAGCGGTCGTAGAAGTTGAACCACTGCGAAGGATGGCGCCTCACCATCACCTCCAGCACGGCGACCCAGCGGCCGAGCGCGGCGGCCTCGCCGCCCGGCTCCACCAACGACGGCATGCCGACGACGATGCGGTAGCGGCGGTCGGCGTCGAGCAGGCAGAACGCGGGGACCACCGGCGCACCGGCCGCCCGCGCCAGCACGAACGGCCCCAGCGGGAACGGCGCGGGAGCGCCGAAGAACGGCTGGAGCACGTCGCCCCGCGTGCCGAGCGCGCGATCACCCTGCATCGCGACGATCTCCCCACGACGCAGCGCGCTCAGCAGCGAGAGCGACGCGGTGGGCGCCGTGCGCGTGACGAACCGCACCGGTGCCGCGCCGCCGCGCAGGAAACGCTCGACGGCGGGGTCCGCCTCGGCGGCGACGACGATGTGCATCGGGCGGGCGCCGTCGCGCGCCAGCATCCGACCGGCCAGCTCCCAGTTGCCGAGGTGCGCGGTGAGCACGACGAGGCCGCGGCCGGCGCGCGCGGCCTTCTCGAGCCCGCCCATGCCCTCGATGCCCGCCACGAGCGCCCCGATGTCGGCCCGGCGATTGGCCGTGATCAGATCGGCGAAGCAGATGGCGAAGTGACGGAAGACGGCGGCGACGAGCGCGTCGAGCTCGCGCGCCGGCGCGCCCGGCAGGATGCGCGCGAGGTTGCGGCGGACGACGGCGCGCTCGGCCGGGAAGCGCCGTCCGGCGACGCCGGCCAGGGCCGCCGCCACGCGCAGGCGCACCGGCCGCGGCAGCGCGGACGCCACGGCCGTCGCGACGCGATAGACGCCCGCGCGGTTGAAACGGTGCGCGTACCAGCGCGGCGCGACGGCGACGGTCCCGGTCACCGCCGTCCCCGCCTCGCTCACAGCAGCCACGAGTAGTACATCCGGAAGACGCGGATGGGCCCGACGCGCGTGTCGTAGACGCGGCTCGCGACGAAGCGCTCGCGGCGCCGGTCGAATAGCACGGCGCCGGGCGCGGCCGGATCGTTCGGATCCCACACGGTCAGCTCGACGCCGTCGTCGACGCCACGGTAGCCGTAGGCCACGACCGTGTGGCTCAGCTCCTGCTTCGGCCAGTTGGTGACGAGCAGCTGCACGAGGCGTCCCGCCGCCAGCTCGGCGAGCACCTCGTCGAGCACCGCCGCCTGGTGGCCGTCGGGCACCGGCATGCTCACGCGCCAGTTCGTCCAGTGCACGAGCGTCCAGAAGCGCGAGCCGAGTCCCGTCTTCACGGCGGCTTCCTCCGCCGCGGAGAACGCGCGAAGACTGGCGAAGCCCGGGATGACGACGCGCTCGGCGGGCGGCAGCCACGGCTCCCATGGCGCGTGGCCAGACACCGCGCGCACGCGGCGCGCGTACTCCTCGGCGTCCACGCGCGGCGCCGCCGGGTCGAAGCGCGCGAACCGATGGAACTGGCGCACCGCGCGTGCGAGCACGAAGCAGTAGTTGGCGTAGAGGTCGTGACCGTCCGGATGGCGAGCGCGGATGTCGTTGGCGAAGGCGAACGTGTCGTCGGCGAAGCTGAAGGCGGGCACGCTCGCCGCGGCCGGCCGCGCCGCCGGCCGCACGGGCGCGTGGGCGCACGCCGCGGTGACCAGGACCAGCGCGACCACCGCGATCCGGCTCATGACCTTTCACCCTAATTGTCGCCCCCGGCCGCGTCAAGGCATCCGGCGGGTCGTGCTATCCTCGGTCGGTCCCCGAATGACGCGCGCGCTCGCCACGCTCTACCGGCTCGTCTACGCAGGCATCCTGAGCCGGCTCCCGGAGCCGACGGCCGTGGCGTTGGGCCAGCAGGCGCTCCGCGTGCTGCCGCTGGACCGCCTGCCCGTCTTCCGCGTCGACGACGAGCGCCTGGCCGTCACGCTCGGCGGCGTCCGCCTGCCCAATCCCTTGATCCTCGCCGCGATGTACTACGACACCCGCATTTTGAGGCGAGCGATGGGTCTCGGCTTCGGGGCCGTCACCGCCAAGTCGATCACCACCGCGCCACGGCCGGGTCATCCGCAGCCCAACCTGGTGCGCCGCAGCAGCGCCGCAGGGCCCGGGCTCGTGAACTGCAACGGCTTCGCGAACCCCGGCCTCGTCCGCTTCCGCGAGGCGGTCCGCGACCTGCCCCACCGGGTGCCGTTGATCGTCAGCGTGGCCGGCGAGTCGGCGGAGGACTACGTGACGCTGGTGCGCGGGCTCGCGGCCTACGGCGACCTGGTGGAGTTCAACGTCTCCTCGCCCAACACCAAGCTCGTCTACGGCTGGTCCACACGCCCGCGCGAGCTGCGCGCGATGCTCGAGGCGGTGCGGGCGGCCACCGACAAGCCCCTGATTCTCAAGCTGTCGCCGGATTTCGCCGAGACCAACGAGCGCGACATCATTCCGGCCGCGCTGGAGGCCGGCATCCGCGTGGTGAACTACGGCAACGCACGGCGGATCGAGGAGCCGCGCCTCTCGCAGGGTGCCGGCGGGCTCTCGGGACCCGAGATCTTCCCCGCGACGCTCGAGCATCTGCGCGCCACGCGCAAGCGATTCGGCGATTCGCTCGACATCATCGCCACCGGCGGCGTCGACACGCCCGAAAAAGCGCTCGCGCTGCTCGACGAAGGCGCCACCGCGGTCGGCTACTTCACCGGATTCATCACGCGCGGACCGATCCTCGCGCGGCGGATCCTCGACGCGCTCTTGGCACGCGTTTAAATTGCGCACACCTTATCCACATGTCCACAGCTATCCACAGGCGCGGAAATCGTACGGACTGACGCGGGCTCGCGAAGGCATGGTCAGAAAACACCGCATCATTCGTCCACGGATACGCTCCGGAGAAATAATTTCGGCATGATCACGGGCGAGAACGCGCGCCCGCCGCGTGAAACGCCCGTCTGATGCGGGGAATTGAAGTCTTGACACTGAAATCACGCCGCTCGTATGGTGGGCGCCGTGCTCAACGCCGCGCCACCCGCCGCCGCGATTCGGTCGACGTCGACCGACACGCGCTGAGAGGACGACGGATCCATGGAGGGTCGGAAACCGCTGGCCAAGATCGAAGGGCGCCGTCGCCTGCGAATGAGCGGCGTCACCGTCGCGTTCCGCGGCACCCCGAACCTCGACGACTGGGTCGCCTACATCGCCAACGGGACCAAGTCGCGCAAGACGATCCTCGCCGACCACGCGTCGGAGCGGAAAGTGAAGAGCTTGATGACCCGGCTGCAGACGATGTCGAAGAAGGAGATCGAGAAGCTGGCGAAGGGCTGACCGTTCAGAGACTGAGCGGCCGGGAGTTGGCAACCGCCTCCGGCTTCTCCCGCCACGTCGACGGATCGGCGTCCACGTAGAGCTCGACCATGTTGCCGTCCGGATCGTCGACGTAGATCGACTGGCTCACCACGTGGTCCCGGATGCGCATCTTCGCGATTCCATGGGCCTCGAGATGCGCGCGGGCCGCCCGCAGCTCGTCCAGCGTGGTGCCGATCCGCAGCGCGACGTGATAGAGCCCGGTGCCCTCCGGCGGCGGAGCGGGCGCCTCGGGGCCCATCTCCATCACCGCGACGTCGTGATGGTTCTCGCCCGTCGAGAAGAAGGCCATGGGCCGTCCGAAGTCGCCGCGCGCCACCTCCTTGAGCCCCAGCACGTCGCGATAGAAGCGCGCGGAGCGCTCGATGTCGCGCACCTTGAGGACCACGTGGCCGACGTTCCGCACCCGGATCGGCATCGTGCTAGATGATACCGCGTTCGGCCAGGCTGACGAAGCGTCCGCGTCCCACCACCACGTGATCGTGGATGCGCAGGTCGAGCAGCCGGGCGCATTCCACCAACTGACGCGTCAGTCGGACGTCCTCCCGGCTCGGCGTGGGGTCGCCGCTCGGATGGTTGTGCAGCAGGATCACGGAGGCGGCGGACTCGAGGATCGCCGGCTTGAACACCTCGCGCGGATGCACGAGGCTGGCCGACAGCGTGCCCTCCGACACGATGACGTCGCGCAGGAGACCGTTCTGGGCGTCCAGGAGCGCGACGCGGAAGACCTCGCGGGGCAGGTCCTCCATGAGCGGCCCGAACGCCGCGTAGACCTCGCCCGGGCTCGACAGCGCCATCCGCGCGCCCGGGGTTCGGGCGCGCAGCCGCCGCGTCAGCTCGAACGCTGCGACGAGCCGCGCCGCCTTGGCGCGACCGACACCCGGCAGGCGCGCCAGCTCGTTCACCTCGCGTCCCGCGACGCCCGAGAGCGAGCCGTAGGTCGCGAGCATCTCACGCGCGACCTCGACCGCGTCCTTGCCGCGCCTTCCCGATCCCAGCTGCAGCGCCAGCAGCTCGGCATCGGCGAGCGCGGTAGGACCATTGAAGTAGAGACGCTCGCGCGGCCGGTCGGTCTCGGGCCAACTCTCGATCGTCATGGCATGGAGATAGGGCACCCCGGCCACTCCGTCAATGCCGAGAATCCGTGGCGTCCGCGATCAGATATGCATGACCCGGAACCCCTCGCGCTCGGCAGCCTCGGCTTGTCGACTGTCGAGTGTCACGAACTCGAGGGTCTCGGGTTCGCTCTCCGCGGCGACGAGCGCGGCACCGATCTGCAGTGCGTCGGCCGCTCGAAGCGGGTGTGTCTCGACGAGCCGCTCCGCGAGACGCTTCACCGCGTCGATCATCGTGACCTCGGACCAACGCGGCCAAGCCTCGAGGAATTCACGGCGCGCCGCTGCGATCTGCCGCCGCATCCTCGGCTCGGCCCGGCGCCGCCGGGCAAGTGCCGACAATACTTCCACTCGCGTGCACGTCCAGATCGCCACCGTCGCATCCTCGCGAAGCCAGGCCCGCACGCGGGTCGTGGCCGGCTCGACGAGCACGAGGGGCACGATCGCCGAGCTGTCCCAGAACCTCACCACCCACTCTCGCGCTCGTCGAGCAGGTCCTTGAGCACGCTGCCCTTGAGCCGAATGGGACGCTTCCGCATAAACTTCGGCAAGCCGCCCGTGCCGCGTCGCAGCCATCCCTTCCGCTCGAGCTCGATGAGCCGCGCGTCCATGGCCGCTTTCCGATCTGCCTTCGCGATCGGGACGAGGCGGGCAACAGGCTTGTTCCGGTCGAGCACGGTGATGGTTTCGCCGGCGCGCACGCGGGCGACGTACCGGGAGAGGTTATTCTTCAGCTCGGCGATCCTAGCCTGTTTCATATGGCCATGATAGCCATGTCGTGTCCCATGCGCAATGCTACGGATGTGGCGGCGGTTGCCAGCGTCCCGATCACGTCGCTCGAGCGGTCGTACGCCGGTCGTCGATCGTGATCTCGCGCGGCTCGTCGCCGACGCCGGCGATGTTGACGCGTACGGCGCGGGCCGGCACCAGCGGCTCGAGCCGCTCGGCCCATTCGATCACCGTGACGCCGCCGCCGTCGATCAGCTCCTCGAGGCCGAGGTCGAGCAGCTCGGTGAGGGTGGTCGTGCGGTACGCGTCCACGTGGTGCACCGGCAGGCGGCCGCGGTACTCGTTGACGAGCACGAAGGTCGGGCTGGTGGCGCCGCTCGTCACGCCGAGCGCGCGCACGAGCCCCTGCACGAAGACCGTCTTGCCGGCGCCGAGCTCACCGGTGAGCGCGACGACGTCGCCCGGTCCCAGCGTCGCGCCGAGGCGCTCTCCCGCGGCGTCGGTCGCTTCGGGCGAGGTCGTGGTGAGCTTAGCGCGCATCCGCGAGCCGACGGAACGCCTCGGCGAGCGCCTCGATGAGGTCGCTCGCGATCAGCGCCTCTTCCCCCACCCGCTCCGCCGCGACGTCGCCGGCGAGGCCGTGCAGGTAGACGGCGCCCGGCGCCGCGCGCGCGGCGTCGATGCCGCGCGCGAGCAGCGCGCCGAGGATCCCCGTCAGCACGTCGCCCGTGCCGCCGCTGGCCATGCCGGCGTTGCCGGTGGGATTGATCAGGACGCGGCCGTCGGGCCCGGCGATCAGCGTGCGCGCGCCCTTGAGCACGAGGTAGACGCCGTGCGTGGTGGCGAACGCGCGCGCGACGCCGATCCGGTCGCGCTGCACGTCGTCGACCGTCGCGCCGACGAGGCGGGCCATCTCGCCGGGATGGGGCGTGAGCACGCGCGCCGCGTGCACGCCGCGCAGCACGTGCAGGTGATCCGCGAGCGCCGTGAGCGCATCGGCATCGACGGCCATCGGCCGCGCCAGCGTCCCCACCAGGTCGCGCACCAGCCCGCGCGTCTCATGGTCGAGGCCGAGGCCCGGGCCGATCGCCACCGCGTCGCGCGCCTCCGCCAGCGCGGCGAGCGGCTCGCGCGCCGTGACCGCGAGCGTGCGCGCCGCCGTCTCGGGCAGCGGCTCGGTCATCGCCTCCAGCGACAGCGCGGCGACGGTCGGCTGAGCGCTCGTCGGGGTGCCCACGGTCACGAGGCCGACGCCGGCGCGCAGCGCCGCGCGGGCGCAGAGCGCGGCGGCCCCCGTCTTGCCGACGGAGCCGGCGACGACGAGCAGATGGCCGTAGGTGCCCTTGTGGACGTCACGCGGACGACGCGGAAAGAGCGGCGCGACGTCCGAGGCTTCGAGCACGAACGTCCGGGCGTCACGCGCGACCTCGGCCTCGGGCACGCCGATCGGCACGACGCTGACGCGGCCGGCCCGCTCGGCGCCGGGGCCGAGCACGAGGCCGAGCTTCGGTGCGGCGAAGGTCGGCGTGAGCCAGGCACTCACGACGGGACCCTCCGGAACGCCGCCGTCCGCCGGAAGCCCCGACGGCACGTCGAGGGCGACGACCGGCCGGCCGCTCGCGTTGATCGCCTCGATCAGGGCGGCGACGAGCGGCGCCGGCGCCCCGTGCGCGCCGGTGCCGAGCAGCGCGTCGACGATCACGCCGGCGCGCTCCAGCGCGGGAGTCGCTTTCGCGGCGTCCTCGACGACGCGCGCGACGATGCCGACGCGACGCAGCTCCTGGTACTTGAGCGCAGCGTCGCCCCGCAGCGCGTCCGGCGGCGCGGTCAGCAGCACGTCCGGCCGCGCGCCGGCGTGCTTGAGGCGGCGCGCGACGACGAAGCCGTCGCCGGCATTGCCGCCCCCGCCGCACACGATCGCGACCCTCAGGCCGCGCACGCGCAGACCGCGCTCGGGCAGCGCGGCCAGCAGGGTCTCGGCGGCGCCGCGGCCGGCGTTCTCCATGAGCGTGGGACCGGGGATCCCGAGATCGGCGACGGCGCGCGCGTCCACGCGCCGCATCTCCTCGGCGGTGAGGACGGGCCGCATCAGCGGCCTCGTGGCAGGGTCACCGCCTGGGCCACGAAGTCGGCCAGGATGGCCGTGTAGAGGTCGCGGAACTCCACGCGCGCCGCCTTCGGCAGCTCGATGTGGACGGCGCGCTCCGGCAGCTTCAGTATTCCCTCGCGCTTGGCGCCGGAGGCCGCGTAGAAGATCGGGTCCGCCGGCTCGACCAGCACCTCGAGCCGCGGGGCCTGGGCGTGACCGCGCAGGTGGGCGTCGCGGACCAGCTCGCAGAGCGCGCGCAACCGCTGGGCATATTCCTTGTCGACGCCGACGGTCGCGATCTCGATCCGGTTGGCGGACTCGCGCCGGTTGTTGCCGTGGATCTCCGCGTAGAAGCGGAGGGGACCCTGCGCGATCTCGCGCACGCGCCGCTCGAACGTCTCGTAGACCAGCCGCGCGCCCGCGCTCGCCGTGTCCTCCGACGGCGGCCGACTCGGCGCCCCCTCGAAGGGGCGGTTGACCTGGTAGCGGCGGCCCGGACGCTCGCGCGTGTCGGGCTCGAGGTTGAAGCCGGTGGCGACCACGAGACCGAAGCCCGTGCGCCGCGCGACCTCGGCGGCGATCTCGCCCGTCTGCACGTCGGACGAGCCGTGCGGGGCCGCCACCACGAGGCCGGGCCGTCCGGGCCGCGCCGCGATGTGGCCGCGCGGCGTCTGCGGCGGGAACTCGACGGCGTGGGTCGCGCAGCCGAACAGGACGAGCGGTCCGGCGGCCACGCTAACGAGTCGCCGGAGCCCGGTGCGGGTCATCGTCCACGAGCATCGCCTGCGCGAGCGCGTAGTCGCCGTCGTGGGTCAGGGCCAGCAGCATGTGACGGCCGCCGCGGGCCAGACCCAGCTCGCGCGCGCGGCCGTGGAGCACCAGGCGCGGCGCCTGGCCGCGCTCGCGGCAGACCTCGAGATCGCGCCAGCGCACGCCGAGGCTCAGCCCGCTGCCGAGCGCCTTCGTGGCCGCCTCCTTGGCCGCGAAGCGCGCGGCGAAGTGGGGCACGGGATCGCGCCGCGCGCGGCAGTAGGCGATCTCGCCCTCCGTGAAGACGCGGCGCAGGAAGCGCTCGTCCCAGCGCGCGATGACGTCGCGCATGCGCGGGATCCGGACGAGGTCCACGCCGATGCCGCGGACGTTCACGCGCCGATCTGGGTCCGGATGACGCCGGCCAGCTCGTCGGCCATCGCCTGGATGCGGGCGGCGTCGGCGCCCTCGATCATCACCCGCGCGAGCGCCTCGGTGCCGGAGTAGCGGATCAGCACGCGCCCGCTGCCGTTCATCTCCGTCTCGAACGCGCCGACGCGATCGCCGAGGCCGGGGATGGAGTCGATGGGCGGCTTGCTGCGCACGGGGACGTTGACGAGCACCTGGGGGAACTTGCGCATGCAGGTCGCGAGCGAGGCCAGCGGCTCGCCCGTCTCGCGCACGACCGACAGGAGCGCGAGCGCCGAGAGGATCCCGTCCCCGGTGGGCATGTAGTCGGGGAACAACAGGTGGCCCGACTGCTCGCCGCCGAGGTTGGCGCCGCTCTTTTGCATCTCCTCGTGCACGTAGCGGTCGCCCACCTGCGTCTTCACCATGCGGATGCCCGCCGCCTTGAGCGACTCGTCGAGGCCGAGGTTGGCCATCACGGTGGTGACCACGAGGTTGGCCTTGAGGCGGTGCTGGCTGGCCATGTGGCGGCCCGCGATGGCCAGCGCGTAGTCGCCGTCGCGGATCTCGCCGAGGTGATCCACCGAGATCAGCCGGTCGCCGTCGCCGTCGAAGGCGAAGCCGACGTCGGCGCGGGCCGCGCGCAGCCGCTTCTGCAGCCCCTCGGGGTGCAGCGCGCCGCAGGCCGTGTTGATATTGGTCCCGTTGGGCCGCGCCGACATGGCCACCACGCGCGCGCCGAGCCGCCGGAAGACGCTCGGCCCCACGCGGAACGTCGCGCCGTGCGCGCAGTCGATGACCACGGCGAGTCCGGCGAGGTCCAGCGGGAAACAGCGCGTGAGGAAGTCGACGTAGTACTTCTCCGCGCGGTCGTAGTGGACGAGGCGGCCGATGTCGGCGCCGTGCGCGCGCGGCGCCACGTCCGCCGCCGCCAGCCGTGCCTCGATCTGCTCCTCCCACGCGTCGGGGAACTTCGTGCCCTGCGCCGAGAAGAGCTTGATGCCGTTGTCCTGGAACGGGTTGTGGGAGGCGGAGAGCACGATGCCGCCGTGGGCATCGAGCGCGCGCGTGAGGAGCGCGATGCCCGGCGTCGGGAGCACGCCGACCGTGTAGCAGTCGGCGCCGGCGGAGAGGAGACCCGCCACCATGGCCGCCTCGAGCAGCGCCCCCGAGAGGCGCGTGTCGCGGCCGATCACGAGTCTCACGCGCTCGCCGCCCTGCTGCGCGATCAGCGTGGCCACGAGCTCGCGGCCGACGCGATACGCGAGGTCCGGCGTCAGCGGCGGCTCGTTGGCCACACCGCGGATGCCGTCCGTGCCGAACAGACGATTGCTCACCGGTCGCGCCGAATCTCGACGGTCACCTGCACCGTCCTCTGGGTCGTGGGATACACGGAATCGGGCAGGAGCAGCCCGACCGTGCGCGTGACGCTCTGGCGGAGGCCCGTGACGTCCACCGGGGCCGTCTCCACCGTCGCCCGCTCCTCGATTGTAGTGCGGGGGCCCTTCACCTGGACAGTCGGCGGCTCGACGACCACGCGGCCCAGCTGGACGTCGGGCGGCGGCGAGCCGCGCAGCTGCGGCACGACGCGCAGCGCGCGCGTGGCGGCGGTGGCGACGGCGACGCGGACCCAGTTCGGCGAGACGCGCACCACGTTGATGCCCGCGGGCGCCTGCACGTCGTCCGCCGAGAGCTGCAGCGTGTTGTCGCCCTCTCGCGCGCGCGAGAGGTCCACGCGCACGCGGACGTCCGCCGGCGCCAGCCGCGCGGCCGCCCAGCGCGCCGCCTCCACCTGCACGTCGACGGCCTCGCGCTGCGTGCCCACGAGGACCATCCCCGGCTCGAGGCCGACGTACTCGAGGGGCGCGGCGAAGCCGAACTGGCTCCGGTTGGCGCTCACGACGAAGAACCAGACGACCACCGCCAGGATGAGGGCGAGCAGCTTGAGCTCCCAGTTGCGCGCGAGCGCCGCCAGCATCAGTGCGCGGACGAGGACGGCGGCCCCGCCGGGCGCGCGCGGAAGCGCAGGGCGCGCAGCCAGCCACGCCAGAACGCCGGCACGCCCTCGGTCTTGGCGCCCAGCAGCGTGAGCAGGCGCCGGCGCAGCCCGTCGGGGCCGGCCAGCGCCTCGATGCCGCCGTCCACGGCCAGGGAGAGGCGGCCGGTCTCCTCGGAGACGACCACCGCCACCGCGTCGGTCTCCTCGGTCACGCCGAGCGCCGCGCGATGCCGCGTGCCGAGCTGGCGGGCGAGCTGGAGGTTGCGCGAGAGCGGCAGGAAGCAGCCGGCCGCGACCACGCGGTCGTCGCGGATGAAGGCAGCGCCGTCGTGCAGCGGCGAGTACGGCAGGAAGAGGCTCGTCAGCAGATCGGCGGACACGAGGGCGTCGAGGGCGACGCCCAGCTCCGCGTACTGCCGCAGGCCGGTCCCGCGCTCGATCACGATGAGCGCGCCGATCCGCCGCTCGGCCAGCGAGCCGGCGACCGACGCGATCTCGTCCACCACGCGCACCGTCTCGACGCCGCCGCCGCCGAAGAGCGTGCGCAGCACCGCCGCGTGGCCGATCGACGTGAGCGCGCGCCGCAGCTCGGGCTGGAAGAGCACGACCAGCACCACCACCCAGAAGGACCACAGCGTGTCGAGCAGCCAGCCGAGGCTGTGCAGCTCGAGCTGGCGCGCGGCCAGCGACGCCGCCACCAGCACGCCGACGCCGACGAGCATCTGCATGGCGCGCGTGCCGCGGAAGAGCGTGAAGATCCGATAGATGACGAGCGCCACGAGCACGACGTCGAGCGCGTCGCGCCAGCCGAAGGCCCCCGGCGTCACGGCGCCGCTCTCCGCACGCGCTCGGCCACGCGTACCGCGTCCACCGTCTCCGCCACGTCGTGGGCGCGGATGAGGGCGGCGCCGCCGAGCACGGCCGCCGCCGTGGCCGCCAGCGAGCCGGGCAGCCGCGCGGCCGGATCGTCGCGTCCGGTGATCGCGCCCACGAAGGACTTGCGCGAGACGCCGACGCACAGCGGGCGCCCGAGCGCGGCGAGGGCCGGGAGGCCCGCGAGCACCGCGACGTCCCAGGCGTGCCAGACGACGCCGGCGTCGCGGAAGAAGCCGATGCCGGGGTCGAGCACGATCCGCTCCTCGGGCACGCCCGCCGCGCGCGCCGCCGCCAGCGCCGTTGTCAGGATCCGCGTCACGCTCGCCACCGGCGCGTCGAGGACGCGGCCGGGCCCCGGCGCCGCCATCAGGATCAGGGCGGCGTCGTGCTCGGTGACGACGCGGGCGAGGGCCGGCTCGGCGAGCGCGGAGACGTCGTTCACGACGCGCGCGCCGGCCTCGAGCGCCGCGCGCGCCACGCGGGGGCGCGACGTGTCGGCCGACACCGGCACCGGCAGCTTCGCGACGAGCGCGCCGACCGCGCGCACGAGCCTCTCCGTCTCCTCGGCCTCGCTGATGCCGGTCTCGAGATAGGGCGCGCTCGACCGGGCGCCGACGTCGATCAGCGCCGCGCCCGCCTCGACCATGCCGAGCGCGGCCCTCAGCACCGCCTCCTCACCGTGGTACACGGACCCCGCGTGGAAGGACTCCGGGCTCACGTTGATCACGCCCATGACCGCGACGGGCGACGCGTCACCGAGTATGACGCCGGCGAGTTCGGCCCGGGATCGGCGGGACATGTCTCACGATACCATCCGCCCGGCGCCCACGGCAGCGTCAGCGGGCCAGCCCCGAGTAGATCGCGGCCCAGGCGACGAGGTCCACCGTGACGTGGCTCAGGACGGGCGCCACCGCGTTCCGGCGCCACGCGAAGTACACCGCGAACGTGAGGAAGATCGGCAGGTACACGAGCGCCCACGCGAGCCCCTGATACGTGTGATACGCCGTCTGGAGCACCGCGCTCGCCAGCACGACCGTCGGCGTCGAGAGCCCGAGCGTCGTCAGCCGCGTCATGAGGTAGGCGCGCACGATCGTCTCCTCGAAGAGCGGCCCCACGATCACGTAGACGAACGTCAGCGGCGCCGAGCTGGTCATGAAGGCGGTGCGGGCGCGCTGCGTCGCGGCCTCGGCCATGACGGAGCCGTGCAGCGCCAGCACCGTCAGCAGGGCCCCCGCGTAGGCGACGCCGACGAGCGGCACCGACTCGAGGACCGGGCGCAGGCCGGGCCGGAACCCGATGTCGGCCGGGGTTTCGCCGCGCACAAAGAGGATGTAGCGCACGAGCAGGAGCCCGAGCAGCGCCTGGAGGATGCCCAGGGCGACGCCGGCGGGGCCCATCAGCGCGGCATGGCGGAACATCGTCGGCGACGACGCCATCAGCGTGGACACCGTGAGCGGGGGCAGCAGCGTGACCGCGCACACCGTGACCGTCTCGAAGACGAGCCCGCGGCGCACGAAAGACAGCGGCGGGGGGGTATGGGGGGCCATTTCGTGGCCCCCCATGTTCAACAGAGACGCGCGGCCGTTTCCGGGCCCCCCATTTCCCTAGGCGGGGGCGGGCGCTTCGGAGAACGGCCGCGCGCGCAGGATGCGCGCGATCTCCTCGGAGTCGAGCGACTCGCGCTCGAGCAGCGCGCGCGCGAGCGCGTGCAGCTTCTCGATGTTCTCCTCGAGGATCTGCCGGGCGCGCGTCGCGCATTCGAGCACGATGCGCTTGATCTCACCGTCGATGGCGAGCGCCGTCTCCTCGCTGTAGTCCTTCGCGCGCGCGACCTCCCGGCCGAGGAAGATGTGCTCCTCGTTCTTGCCGAAGGTGAGCGGCCCCAGCTTGTCGGACATGCCCCACTCGCACACCATCTTGCGCGCCATCTCGGTGGCCTTCTCGAGGTCGTCGCCGGCGCCGGTCGTCTGCTGCTGCAGCACGATCTCCTCGGCGGTGCGGCCGCCCATCAGGATGGTGATGCGATTGATGAGGTAGTCGCGCGAGTAGTTGTACTTGTCGTCCATCGGCAGCTGCATGGTGAGGCCCAGCGCGCGGCCGCGCGGGATGATCGTCACCTTGTGGAGCGGGTCGGCGCCGGGCAGGAAGTCCGCCACGAGCGCGTGGCCGGCCTCGTGGTAGGCGATCGTCCGCTTCTCGGCGTCGCTGATGATCATCGAACGCCGCTCGACGCCCATGAGGACCTTGTCCTTGGCGTTCTCGAAGTCGGGCATCTCGACGAGCTTCTTGTTCTGCCGCGCCGCCAGCAGGGCCGCCTCGTTGACGAGGTTGGCGAGGTCGGCGCCCGAGAAGCCGGGCGTGCCGCGCGCCAGCGTCTTGAGCTCCACGTTGGGCGCCAGCGGAATCCGCCGCGCGTGCACGCGCAGGATCTCCTCGCGCCCTTTCACGTCGGGCCGCGGGACGACGACCTGGCGGTCGAAGCGCCCGGGGCGCAGCAGGGCCGGATCCAGCACGTCGGGCCGGTTGGTGGCCGCGATGAGAATGACGCCCTCGTTGGTCTCGAAGCCGTCCATCTCGACCAGCAGCTGGTTCAGCGTCTGCTCGCGCTCGTCGTGGCCGCCGCCGAGGCCCGCGCCGCGGTGCCGGCCGACGGCGTCGATCTCGTCCATGAAGATGATGCAGGGCGCGTGCTTCTTGCCCTGCTCGAACAGATCGCGCACGCGCGAGGCGCCGACGCCGACGAACATCTCGACGAAGTCGGAGCCGGAAATCGAGAAGAACGGCACGTTGGCTTCGCCCGCGATCGCCTTCGCGAGCAGCGTCTTGCCGGTGCCCGGCGGTCCGACGAGCAGCACGCCCTTGGGGATCTTGCCGCCGAGCTTCTGGAACTTCTGCGGGTCCTTGAGGAAGTCGATGATCTCGCGCAGCTCTTCCTTCGCTTCGTCGACGCCGGCCACGTCCTGGAAGGTCACCTTGTTCTGCTTCTCGGAGATCAGCCGCGCGCGCGCCTTGCCGAACGACAGCGCCTTGGCGCCGCCCCCCTGCATCTGGCGCATGAAGAAGATCCAGACGCCGATGAAGAGCAGCATCGGCACCCACTGGAGGAAGATCGCGTACCACGGGTTGCTGTCGGGGGGCTTCACGGCGATGCGGACGCCCTTCTCGCGCAGCATCTTGATCAGGTCCGGATAGTCGACGATGTAGGTGCGCTGCGTGGGCGAGCCGTCGCGCAGGTTGTAGGTGACCAGGTTGCCGCGGATGACCACCGACTCGACGCGGCCCTGCTCGACCGCCTTCAGGAATTCCGAGAAGTTCGGCGACTCCTGCCCACCGGGCTGCGTGTTGGAGAACACGGTGAACAGCAGGATGACGATCAGGCCGATGACCATCCAGAGAGCGAGGTTTTTATAGACCTGGTTCATCGCTGCCAGTGTAGCACAGCGTCGAAGGCTGCACGGGGGCTGACACGTCGCGTCACGGCGGCGTCTCGTCGAGCGCGGCGACGTACGGCAGGTTGCGGTAGAGGCCACCGAAGTCGAAGCCGTAGCCGACCACGAACACGTTCGGGATCGTGAAGCCGACGTAGTCGATGCGGACGTCCACCTGACGCCGCTCGATCTTGTCCACCAGCGCGCACACGCGAAGGGTGCGCGGATGGCGCGCCTCGAGGTTACGCCGCAGATACGAGATCGTGAGCCCCGTGTCGACGATGTCCTCGACGACGACCACGTGGCGGTTCTCGACCGGCATCGCGAGATCGGACACGATGCGAACCTGGCCGGAAGAGCGGTTGCCGCCGGCATAGGAGGCGAGGCCGATGAAGTCGGTGGTGATGTCGCCGGGGATCGCGCGCACGAGGTCGGCCATGAAGAGGAAGGCGCCCTGGAGCACGCCGACGAGCACCGGAGTCTCCCCGGCGTAATCGCGCGCGATCTGCTGCCCCAGCTCGCCGATACGCGTCCGCAGCTCGGGCTCGCTGATCAGCACGCGGCCGGGGCGCGGCGTCGTCACGTCAGCGCGTCGTGACGAAGGGTGTGACCGACGACCGCTCGCCGCTGAGGCGCACCGCCAGCGCGCGCGCGGCCTCGCGCGTGGGGAGGTCACCGACCTGCACGCGGTAGACCGGGCCGTTGGCGTCGGCTTCCACCACGCGCGCGTCGTGGCCGGCGGAGGCGAGCGACTCGCGGAGCGCCTCGGCGGGCGGGCGCACGCGGTAGGACGCGATCTGGACGGTGAAGCGGGTCGTGGCGCCGTCACGCGCGCCCGAGGTCGGCGCGCGAGTCGCGGCGCCGAGGGTGTCGGCCTGCTCGCCGGGACGCGGCGGCACGGTCACGAGCGGCGGCGGCGCGGTCTTCGCCGGCCGGGGCGGCGGCGGCGGCGCGGTGAGCGGCGCGGTCAGCTCCCGATAGAACGTGAGCTGGGGCGCCGGCGCCTCCGGCAGCCTGCCGCCGCGGCCGGGGCCGCGGCGGGCCGGCTCGGTCTCGGGCGCGTGCGCGGCGACGACGGCGGCCCGCGCCGACCAGATGCGGCCGGTGTACACGCCGACGCCGAAGGTCGCGCCGAGAACGGTGAGGATGCCGACCAGCACCAGCAGCCGCGCGGTGCCGCTCGAGCTGCGCCCGCGCGCTGCCATCTACATCGTCTCCGGCGCGCTCACGCCCAGCAGCGCGAGCCCGTTGGCGATCACCTGCCCCACCGCCGTGCAGAGGGCGAGACGCGCGAGCATCAGCGTGCGGTCGTCCTGGATCACGCGATGGTTCTTGTAGTACGGATGGAAGACTCCCGCCAGCTCCGTCAGCCAGTACGCCACGCGGTGCGGCTCGGCCGCGCGGGCGGCGCCCGCCACGAGATTCGGATACTCGAGCAGTCGCTTGATGAGCGCCTGCTCCTCGGCGCCGGTGAGCGGGGTGAGGTCCACGTCGCGCCAGGCGGGGATCGCGATCCCCTGCTCCGCCACCTGCCGGTGGATCGAGCGGATGCGCGCGTGGGCGTACTGCACGTAGTAGACGGGGTTGTCGCTCGACTGCCGCGTCGCCACCGCGAGGTCGAACTCGAGCGGGCTGTCGTGCCGCCGCGTGAGGAACGTGAACCGCGCGGCGTCGCGCCCGACCTCGTCCAGCAATTCCTCCATCAACACGAACTCGCCGCGGCGCTTGGACATGCGGACGGGCTGCCCGTCGCGCAGCAGCGTCACGAGCTGGATGATCGGCGCCTGAAACGCCTGGGGCGGGTGGCCGAGCGCCTGCATCGCGGCGCGCATGCGCGGCACGTGGCCGTGATGGTCGGGGCCGAGCAGGTCGATGACGTGGTCGACGCCGGCGAACTTCACGTAGTGGTGGAACGCGATATCGACGGCGAAGTAGGTCAGCTCCCCGGTGCGCCGCCGCAGCACGCGGTCCTGGTCGTCGCCGGCGCCCTCGACCGCCGTCGAGCGGAACCAGAGCGCGCCGTCCTGCTCGTACGTGAGGCCGCGTGCGGCGAGCTCCTGCACGGCCTTCTCCGGCAGGCCGCGGTCGCGGACGTCGCGCTGCTCCGAGGACCACACGTCGAAGTCCACGCCGTAGGCGGCGAGCGTGCGGCGCTGCTGCTCGACCATCCGCTCGACGGCCCAGCGCCCGAAGTGCTCGAGCCGCGCCCGCTCGTCGCCGGGAACGTCGAGCGCGCCGCCTCCGGCGCGGTACTCCTTCGCGAGGTCGATCAGGTACTCGCCGGGATAGCCGTTCTCGGGCAGCGCGGCCGTCTCGCCGAACTCCTGGCGCACCCGCGCCTCGAAGGAGCGCGCGAGCGCCTCGAACTGGGTGCCGGCGTCGTTCACGTAGAACTCGGTGGTGACCCGCGCGCCCTGCGAGCGCAGCAGCCGCGCCACCGAGTCGCCGACGGCGGCGGCGCGCGCGTTCACGATGACGAGCGGGCCGGTGGGATTGGCAGACACGAACTCCAGGCGCGTCCGCTGGCCGGCGTGGCTCGTGCCGAGCCCATAGGCCGCGCCGGCGTCGAGGATCTCGTGCAGCGTGGCCGCGGTCCATGCCGGCGCGAGGAACACGTTCAGGAAGCCGGGGCCCGCGACTTCCACACGCGCGACCTCGGGCATCGCGGGGAAGTTCTTCGCCAGCGCGTCGGCGATCTGGCGCGGCGGGCGCTTCGCGGCGCGCGCCAGCGTCATCGCGACGTTCGTCGCGTAGTCGCCGTGCTCGGCCTGGCGCGGCACTTCCCACGCGCAGTCCTCGGCCGCGGGCAGCCCCGCCGCCGCCAGCGCCGTGCGCACCCCGTCCGTCAGCCGATCGGTGACCGTCATTGCGCGCAAGTCCGCCGCCCTCCTCGGCGGCGATTGCATTAGATGATACCCAGCGCTCCGCGACCGCCACGAAGAAAAAGCGCAAGCGAATCGAGGAGAAGGAGCGCGCCGAGGGTGAGCCCCGCCGCCCAGGCGAACACGCGCACCGCGCGCGCGACGTCGCCGGCCGTGGGCGGCCGGCCCTCGCCCAGCCGGTAGGCGCCGCGCTTGCCGAGCGTGAGCCCGAGCGCGCCCGCCATCGCGGCCATCGTCCGGCCCGCGTTGGGGCTCGCGGTGAGCGCGCCGTCGCGCCGGAGCATCCGGAGGGCCCCGCGCGCGTCCTCGCCGGCTGCGACGGCGCCGGCGACGAGGCCCAGCGCGGCGAGCCGCGCGGGGACGAAGTTCAGCACGTCGTCGAGCCGCGCGGCGAGCTTGCCGAACCACTCGAGCGAGCCGTCGCGATAGCCGAGCATCGCGTCGGCGGTGTTCACGGCGCGATAGGCGGCGGCACCGGCCAGCCCGAACACGAGATAGAAGCAGAGGGGTGCGACGAGGGCGTCGGTGAGGTTCTCGGCGACCGACTCGACGGCGGCGGAGGCGACTTCGTCGGGACCGAGCGTCGCCGTCGGCCGGCTCACCAGATGACAGGCGACCGCCGCGCGCGCCGCCTCCAGATCGCCCGCCGCCAACGGGCCCGCCACCGCGCGCGCCGCGCGGACGAGACCGCGAATCGACAGCAGCAGCGAGAGCGCGGCGCCCTCGACGAGCGGGCCCGCCGACCCCAGGCGTGCCGCCAGCGTGGCGACGACCAGTCCCGCCGCTGCCGCGACAGCCGCGACGGCGAGCGTCACCAGCGCGCCGCCGACGACGAGCTGCGCGCGCCCGCCGCGGCAGAGGGCGCGTCGGCCGCCGGCGATCGCGCGGCCGATCCAGGCCACGGGGTGCAGGCGATTCGGCGGGTCGCCGAGCGCCAGGTCCAGCGCGGCGGCGACGATCACGGCCAGGGGCGGCATGAGACCGCAATTATCGACGCCGTAAGGCGAATTGTGGTAATTCTTGCTCCGTGCAAGCGGTCCTCAGAACCGCCCGGTGGCCCCGACTCGTGCTGGCCATCTATCTGGCCTGCCTGGGGCTCGTATGCTCGTTCATCCTCTTCGAGGTGCTCGACGTCGACGGCTCCGATTTCCTACCCATCACCACGAGCGTCGACGCCAAGCCGACGGAGTCGCACCACGAGGACGACCTCAAGCGCGTCGCCCTCGCCGCCCTCGCCATCAGCCTGACCCTCGGCGCCGCGCTGGCCGCCGAGGCCCTGGCCCGGTCCGCCCGCGTCGAGCGCGCCGCCGCGCCACGCGTCCGCCGTTTCGCGCCGACGCCCGCCACGCGCATGCTGCTCGCGCGCGCGACGCTCGCCGACGCGCCCTCCGCCTGACCACGACTCTCTCGCGACGCCGCCGGATCCGGCGCCGTCGCTGATTGGCAGTCCCGGCTCAACGCAAGGAGAGGTCATGGTCAGGCTCGTCGTTCACGTGGTGGTGATGGTGCTCGTGTCTGCGGCGCTCGCGGAGGCGCAGGCCCCCGCCACCCGCCTGTCGCTCGACGATGCCGTCGCGCTGGCGCTGCGCGAGAACCCGACGCTGCGCGCCAAGCAGCACGAGTACCGCGCCACGCAGGCGCAGGAGATCACGGCGGGCCTGCGGCCGAACCCCACGGCCTCCTCCCTCGCCGAGCAGATCGGCAGCCGGAACGACCCGCAATACACCTTCAGCCTCGGCCAGCCGATCGAGCTCGGGGGCAAGCGCGCGCGCCGGCTCGACAGCGCGCGGGCGGCGAGCCGCGTAACGGCGGCCGAGCTGGAGGACACGCGGCGGCAGGTCGTCGCGCAGGTCAAGAAGGCGTTCACGGACACGCTGGTGGCGGAGGCGACGCTGGCGCTGACCGGCGAAAATCTCAAGGCGCTCGACGAGGTGGAGCGGCTGCAGCGCATCCGCGCCGAGAAGGGCGACATCTCCGAGCTCGAGCTGACGCGCATCCAGGTCCAGCGCTTCGCCTTCGAGCGCGACGCCGCCGACGCCCGCCAGGCCATCGCCGCCGCCCGCATCGCGCTGCGCGCCGCGGTGGGGCCGGAGGCGGTGGCGCCGGACTTCGCGGTGAGCGGCGAGCTCGGCTTCCGCGATGTGCCGCTCGACGTCTCCGTGCTGCGCCGCCGCGCGCTGGATGCCCGCCCGGATCTCAGAGCCGCGGAAGCCGCGCGGCAGCGCGCCCGCGCCGACCGCGAGCTGGCGCGCGCCAACGCGTGGTGGGACGTCACACCCCTGGTCGAGTACCAGCGCATCGGCCCCGACAACACCTTCGGCGTGGGCGTCAGCGTCCCGCTGCGCGTGTTCGACCGCAACCAGGGCGAGATCGCGCGCACGCGCGCGGAGGTCGACCGCGCCGACGCGCTGCGGGAGGCGGCGGCGGTGCAGGTGCTCGCCGACGTGGACGCGGCGCTGAGCCAGGTCGTCAACCAGCGCGACAAGGTGCTCCTGCTGCGCGACACGTACCTGCCCAAGGCCCAGCGCGCGCGGGACACCGTGGAGTTCGCGTACCGGCGCGGGGGCCTGAGCCTGCTCGACTTCCTCGACGCGCAGCGCACGTATCGCGAGACCTCGCTCGAGCACCTCCGCACGCTCGGCGCCTACTGGGGCGCGCTCTACCAGCTCGAAGCCGCCGTGGGCGGGCCGTGGGAAAATCCGTGAGCCGCGGCGGCCTCCTGAGCCTCCTGCCGCTGCTCGCCCTGCTCGCGGCGTGCAATCGGGGCCCCGACACCGCCGCCGCGACGGCCAAGGCCGAGCCGGCGGCGCCCACCCGCGCGAATGTCTCCGTCGTGGTGGCGGCGCCGAAGCTGCAGGAGCGCGCGACCTCGCTCGAGACGAGCGGCAAGGCGCAGTTCAACGAGGAGGCGCTCGCGCGGGTCCAGGCGCTGGTGACGGGCCGCGTGCTCGAGGTGCTCGCGCGCCCCGGCGAGATCGTCGAGCCCGGCCACCGCCTGATCGTGATCGACAGCCCGGACCTCGGCGCCGCCAAGTCCGATTACGCCAAGGCGGTGGCCGACGTCGAGCGGGCGGAGGCGGCGCAGCGGCTGGCGCGCGAGCTGTTCGAGGTGAGGGCGGTGCCCCAGAAGGACGTGCGCGAGGCGGACAACGACTACCGGAAGTCGGTGGCCGAGCGCGAGCGCGCGGCCGCCCGCCTGCGCACGCTCGGCATCGGCGCCGAGCAGCTGCCGGCCATCGCGTCGCGGGCGGACACCGGCACCCGGATCGTGGTGGCCGCGCCGCGCGCCGGCGTCATCGTCGAGCGCAACGTCACTCCCGGACAGGTCGTCGCGTACGGCCAGTCCGACACGCCGCTGAACCTCTTCGTGATCGCCGACGTGTCGACGATGTGGGTGGTGGCGGACGTCTACGAGCCGGACGTGCCGCGCGTGCGGCGCGGCCAGCGGGTGGCCGTCACGCTGCCGTGCTGCCCCCACGACCGCTTCGAGGGCGCCGTGGACTACATCAGCGACGTGGTCGACAAGGAGACGCGCACGGTGAAGGTGCGCGCCGTCGTGCCCAATCACGGCCGCGCGCTGAAGGCCGAGATGTTCGTCAAGGTCGCCATCGCCACCGGCGTCGCGCGCGTGCTCACCCTGCCCCAGAGCGCCATCCATCGCGAGGGCGGCCAGACCTACGTCCTCGTCGAGCGGGGCAAGGACGACTACGCGCGGAAGCCGGTGCAGCTCGGCGGCGAGCTCAACGGCTCCGTCGAGATCCGCGAGGGCGTGACGCCCGAGGACCGCGTGGTCACCACCGGGAGCATCCTGCTCAAGAAAGCCACCAAGTGATCGCGCGGCTCGTCGCCTTCGCGCTGCACCAGCGCTTCGTCACGCTGGCGCTGGCGCTGCTGCTGACGGCGGGCGGGATCCTGTCCTGGACGCGCCTGCCCATCGAGGCCTATCCCGACGTCGGCGACGTCACCGTGGAGGTCATCACGCTCTGGCAGGGCCACGCCGCCGAGGAGGTCGAGCGGCTCATCACGATCCAGCTCGAGAAGGAGCTGAACGGCATCGCCAACGTCACATTTCTGAGGTCGGCGTCGCTGTTCGGCCTCTCGAACATCCGCGTGCTCTTCGCCGACGGCACCGACAAGTACTGGGCGCGCCAGCAGGTGCAGGAGCGGATCGCCGGCGCCGAGGTCCCGACCGACGCGCGCCCGACCCTCGGCGCCCTCTCGAGCGTCATCGGCGAGGTGTATCGCTACACCCTCTGGTCGCCCACCATGCCCCTGGTCGAGCTGAAGGCGCTGCAGGACTGGGTGCTGGAGCGCGAGTTCCTCAAGGTGGCCGGCGTGGCCGACGTCATCTCGTGGGGCGGCGGCGTCAAGCAGTACCAGATCACCATCGATCCCGTGCGGCTGCGCGCGTACAACCTGACCCTCAAGCAGGTCTTCGACGCCGTCGCCGCCAACAACGCCAACGCCGGCGGCTCCTATATCCCGTGGGGTCAGTACGCGCTCACCGTGCGCGGCATCGGCATGATCCAGTCCACGCGCGACGTCGAGAGCATCGTGGTGGCGGCGCCGCGCGGGACGCCCGTGCGCGTGCGCGACCTCGGCACGGTGGGCATCGGCCACGCCATCCGCCTCGGCGTGCTCGGCCGCGACCACGACGACGACGTGGTGGGCGGCATCGTGCGCATGCGCAAGGGCGAGAACCCGGGCGCCGTCATCGACGGCGTCAAGAGGAAGCTGGAGGACATCCAGCAGATTCTCCCGGCCGGGGTAGAGCTGCGCCCGTACTACAACCGCGAGCGGCTGGTGAACGCGACCGTCGGCACCGTCATGAAGAACCTGATCGAGGGCGCCGCGCTGGTGGTCCTGCTGCTCTCGCTGTTCCTCTACAACGTCCGCGCCGCGATCCTCGTGGCGCTCACCATCCCGCTCTCCCTGCTCTTCGCCTTCATCTTCATGGACCTCAACGCGATCCCCGCCAACCTCCTGTCGCTCGGCGCCATCGACTTCGGGATCATCGTGGACGGCGCCGTGATCATGACCGAGAACATCGTGCGCCACCTGTCCCAGCGCCGCGTCACCGGCCGCCGCGTCGTGCGCGAGGTCCAGCACAGCGCCCTCGAGGTCGCGCGGCCACTCACCTTCGCCGTCCTCATCATCATGACCGTCTACGTGCCGATCCTCACGTTCCAGCGGATCGAGGGCAAGCTGTTCCGCCCGATGGCGGTGACGATCTCGCTGGCCGTGATCGGCTCGCTGGTGCTCACGCTGACGCTGATCCCCGTGCTGGCGAGCCTGCTCTTCCGGCGGCCGCCCTCCGAGCGCGAGAGCCCCCTGCTGCGCTGGCTCCGCCGCCCGTACGTGCCGGCCCTGACCTTCTGCCTGCGCCGGCCGGTGGTGCCGATCAGCGCCGCGGCCGCGCTGCTCGCGCTGAGCCTCGTCGCCTTCACGTTTCTCGGCAAGGAGTTCCTTCCCGAGCTTGACGAGGGCGACATGTGGGTGCGCGTGGCGCTGCCGCTGGGAATCTCGGTCGAGGGGGGCCGGCCCTACGTCCGCGAGATGCGCGAGCAATTCTTGAGGTTCCCCGAGGTCCACGCGGTCGTCTCCCAGCTCGGCGCCCCGGACGACGGCACCGATCCCGAGGCGCCGGACAACGCGGAGTTCTACGTCGGCCTCAAGCCGCGCGAGGAATGGACGACGACGAAGGATCGCGAGGCGCTGATCGAGAAGATGCGCGCGGCGCTGCTCGCGGCCGTGCCGGGGATCACCACGAACTTCTCGCAGCCGATCAAGGACAACGTGGACGAGGCCATGGCCGGCGTGAAGGGCGAGCTGGCCATCAAGCTGTACGGCCCCGACCTCTTCGTGATGGACGCCAAGGCGAGGGAGATCGTGAGCGTCATGCGACCGATCCACGGCGTGACCGATCTCGACTACGACCACTTCGTCGGGCTGCCGCAGCTGCAGATCATCATCGACCGCGCGGCCACCGCGCGCTACGGCATCAACATCCAGGACGTCCAGGACGGGATCGAGGCGGCGACCAAGGGGCGCGTGGTCACCCAGGTGTTCGAGGGTGAGCGGCGCTTCGACCTCGCCGTGCGGCTGCCCGGCGGCGACGATCCGCTGGCCACCCTGAAGGCGCTGACGGTGAGCGCGCCGAGCGGCGAGCGCATCCCGGTCACCCAGCTCGCGGAGTTCATCCAGACGGACGGCCTGGCCGAGATCGACCGCGAGGCGAACTCGCGGCGGCTCGCCATCAAGTGGAGCGTCCGCGAGCGTGACATGGGCAGCCTCGTCGCGGAGGCGATGCAGAAGATGCAGGCGGTGACGCTGCCCGAGGGCTACCGCATGGTGTGGTCCGGGCGCTTCGAGGATCAGCAGCGGGCGCTCGCGCGCCTGTACGTGATCGTGCCGCTCGTGATCTTCATCATCTTCATCCTGCTCTTCGGCGCCTTCCAGTCGGTCCCCGACGCGCTGCTCATCATGCTCAACCTGCCGTTCGCGCTCATCGGCGGCACCCTCGCGCTCCTGCTCTGGAACACCAACTTCAACATCTCGGGCGCCGTCGGCTACATCGCCGTCTTCGGCGTCAGCGTGCTCAACGGCGTGGTCCTCGTCTCCTCGATCCGCCAGGCGCGCGAGGAGGGGCTGTCGCAGCGCGAGGCGATCCTGCGCGGCTGCGCGCTCCGGTTCCGGCCGATCGTGGTGTCCGGCATCGTCGCCGTCATCGGTTTCCTGCCCGCCGCGCTCTCCCACGGCATCGGCGCCGAGATCCAGCGCCCGCTCGCGCGCGTGGTCGTCGGCGGCCTGATCTCCTCGACGCTGCTCACGCTGCTGGTGCTGCCCGCGATCTACGCGTGGCTCGCCGGCGCCCACGGTCCGGCGCCGGCCCCGGCGGAGGCCGAGGCGTGAAGCCCCGGGCCCTCGTCGCGCTGCTGGTGCTGCTCGCCGTCGCGGCGCTGTCGCCGCTCGCGCTCGCGAGCCCGGTGGACCCGACGTGGGTCGCGGACTTCTGGGACGATGGCGATCACGACGACGTCGTCCTCCTCGTCTGCGCGACCGCCGCCGCGCTGCACGCGCCGACCACCGTTCCCGACTCGCGCCGCGTGGTCGCCGGCACGCCGCCGATGGCCGAGGCCGGCGCGCCGCCGCTCCGCGCGGGCGCGCCCGTCGCCACCCGCGCGCCACCGCGTGTCTGACACCGCCGTCCTGATCCGCCGCCGGCGCCGCCGGCGGCTCCCCGGACTCGAGCCCGGGCCGCCCGTGCGCCGCGCGCGACGGCCCGAGGAAGGCGACTGTCATGATCGCGCGCGTCGTCGCGTTCGCGCTGCACCAGCGGTTCATCACGCTCGCGCTGGCCCTGCTCCTCACGGCCGGCGGCATCGTGTCGTTCCACCGCCTGCCCATCGAGGCCTATCCCGACGTCGCCGACGTCGAGGTCGACGTGATCACCCTCTGGCCGGGCCATGCCGCCGAAGAGGTCGAGCGCTACATCACGATCCAGCTCGAGAAGGAGCTGAACGGCATCGCCAACGTGACCTTCCTGCGCTCGTTCTCGAACTTCGGCCTCTCGAACATCCGCGTCCTCTTCGCCGACGGCACCGACAACTACTGGTCACGGCAGCAGGTGCTCGAGCGCATCACGCAGGCCGACATCCCCGCGGACGCCAAGCCGCAGCTCGGCCCGCTCGCCTCGCCGATCGGCGAGGTCTACCGCTACACGCTCGAGTCCAGGACGATGCCGCTCGTCGACCTCAAGGCCTACCAGGACTGGGTCCTCGAGCGCGAGTTCCGCAAGGTGCCCGGCGTGGCCGACGTCGTCTCGTGGGGCGGCGGCATCAAGCAGTACCAGGTCACCGTCGATCCCGAGCGGCTGCGCGCCTACAACGTGACGCTCAAGCAGGTGTTCGACGCGGTCGCCGCCAACAACGCCAACGCGGGCGGCTCCTACATCCGCGAGGGGCAGTACGCGCTCATGGTGCGTGGCATCGGCCTCGTGCAATCGACAGAGGACCTCGAGAACGTCGTGGTTACGTCGCTCAAGGGCACGCCAGTGCGCGTACGGGACATCGGCCGCGCCGGCATCGGGCACGCCATCCGCTTCGGCATCCTCGGTCGCGACCACGACGACGACCTCGTGCAGGGCATCGTGCTGATGCGCAAGGGCGAGAATCCCGACGCCGTCATCGCCGGCGTGCGCGCGAAGGTCCACGAGGTGCAGAAGACGCTGCCGGCGGGCGTCTCGATGCACCCCTACTACAGCCGCGACCGCCTCGTGCGCACGACGGTGACGACGGTCATGCGCAACCTCCTCGAGGGCGCCGGGCTCGTCATCGTGCTGCTCTCGCTGTTCCTCGGAAACCTCCGCGCGGCGCTCATCGTGGCGCTGACCATCCCGCTCTCGCTGCTCTTCGCCTTCGTCTTCATGGACCTGCGTGGGATCCCGGCCAACCTGCTCTCGCTGGGCGCCATCGACTTCGGCATCATCGTGGACGGCGCGGTCATCATGACCGAGAACATCCTGCGCCACCTGAGCGAGCGCAAGGTGACCGGCCCGCGCGTCCTTCGCGAGGTGCAGCACGCCGCCCTCGAGGTCGCGCGCCCGCTCACGTTCGCCGTCCTGATCATCATGACCGTCTACGTGCCGATCCTCACCTTCCAGCGGATCGAGGGCAAGCTGTTCCGGCCGATGGCGGTGACCATCGCCTTCGCCGTGATCGGCTCGCTCGTACTGACCCTCACGCTGCTGCCCGTGCTCACGAGCTTTCTGTTCCGCCACCCGCCGTCCGAGCGCGAGAGCCCCATCTTGAGAGCGCTGCGCACGCCCTACCTGCCCGCGCTGCGCTTCTGCCTGCGCCGCCCGGCCGTGCCGGTGGGCGCCACCGCG
The DNA here is from genome assembly GCA_003220225.1 of Candidatus Rokuibacteriota bacterium. Taxonomy (GTDB): domain Bacteria; phylum Methylomirabilota; class Methylomirabilia; order Rokubacteriales; family CSP1-6; genus AR12. The sequence continues at coordinate 16,063 of QHRU01000039.1, read as the reverse complement.
GCGATGTTCGCGCTCGCGCTCGTCGCGTTCACGCTCCTCGGCAAGGAGTTCCTGCCCGAGCTGGACGAGGGCGACATCTGGCTGCGCGTGAAGTTCCCGGTCGGCATCTCGCTGGAGGACGCCAATCCGTACGTCCACGACATTCGGGAGCGGCTGCTGACGTTCCCCGAGGTCCGCGTGGTCGTTTCCCAGCTCGGGGCGCCCGACGACGGCACCGATCCGAACGGGCCCGACACCGCCGAGTTCTACATCGGGCTCAAGCCGCGCGACGCGTGGCGCGTGCGGGACAAGAGCGCGCTCGTCGAGGCGATGACCGCGCGGCTCGAGAACATCCGCGGTATCACCACGAACTTCTCGCAGCCGATCAAGGACAACGTGGACGAGGCCCTCGCCGGCGTGAAGGGCGAGCTCGGCATCAAGCTCTACGGCCCCGACCTCTTCGTGCTGGAGGACAAGGCGCGCGAGATCACCGGGGTGCTCGCGGGCATCCGCGGCGTGGCCGACCTCGACTACGACCACCTGGTGGGCCAGCCGCAGCTGCAGATCGTGGTGGATCGCAAGGCGGCCGCGCGCTACGGCATCAACGTCCAGGACATCGAGGACGCGATCGAGGTGGCCACGCGCGGCCGGGTGGTGACCCAGGTCTTCGAGGGCGAGCGCCGGTTCGACCTGGCCGTGAGGCTCGCGTCGACGACGGACTCGCTCGCGACGCTCAAGGCGCTCACCGTCAGCGCGCCGAGCGGCGAACGGATCCCGCTCACGCAGCTCGCGGAGTTCCTCAAGACGGAGGGGCTGGGGCAGATCCTGAGAGAGGGCAACCAGCGCCGCATCGGCATCAAGTGGGGCGTGCGCGAGCGCGACATGGGCGGCCTGGTCGCCGAGGCGATGCGCAAGGTCGAGGCCGCCGTGCACCTGCCCGAGGGCTACCGGATGGTGTGGTCGGGGCGCTTCGAGGACCAGCAGCGCGCGCTGGCGCGGCTCTACGTCATCGTGCCGCTCGTGATCTTCATCATCTTCATCCTGCTCTTCGGCGCCTTCCAGTCGATCGGGGATGCGCTGCTCATCATGCTCAACCTGCCGTTCGCGCTCATCGGCGGCACGCTCGCGCTCTTCCTCTGGCGCACCACGTTCAACATCTCGGCCGCCGTCGGCTTCGTCGCCGTCTTCGGCGTGAGCGTGCTCAACGGCGTGGTGCTCGTGTCCTCGATCCGCCAGGCACGCGCGGAGGGCCTCGGGGCGCGCGACGCCGTGCTGCGCGGGTGCGCCCTCCGGTTCCGGCCCATCGTCGTGTCGGGGATCGTGGCCGTGATCGGCTTCATCCCGGCCGCGATCTCGCACGGCATCGGCTCGGAGATCCAGCGGCCGCTCGCGCGCGTCGTCATCGGCGGGCTCGTGTCATCCACCGCGCTCACGCTGCTGGTGCTGCCGGTGGTTTACGCGTTGATCGCGGGATGGTCGGGGCCGGACCCGGCGCCGGAGGCGGCGCCGTGAGGGCCATGCGGATCCTGCACGTGTACCCGAAGGACGATTACTTCACGGGGGCGGCGATCCAGCTGCGCGAGCTCGCGCAACAGCTCGCGCGCCGCGGGCACGAGGTCGTCGTCGCCACGCGCCCGAGCGAGCACTGGGCGCGGTGCTGCCGCCAGGAGGGCCTCGCGCATCACGACGTGCCGATGACGTCCGAGGTGGACGTGGCGTCGGCGTGGCGCCTCGCCCGGATCCTCAGAGCGCACCGGATCGACGTCGTCCACGCCCACAAGGGCAAGGGCCGGACGCTCGCGCTGATGGCCGGGTTGTTCGTGCGGATTCCGGTGCTGATCCTCAACCGCGGCGTCAGTTTTCCGCTCGATCGCTTTCAGCGCCTCGGCTACACGACCCGGCGCGTCACGGCCATCATCGCGGTCTGCGAGTCCATCAAGCGGGCGCTCGTGCGTTCCGGCGTCGACGGCAAGAAGGTCGAGGTCATCTACTCGGGGACGGACACCGCCCGCTTTCATCCGGGTATCGACGGCGGGCCGGTACGGCGCGAGCTCGGATTCACGCCTGACGACTTCGTGATCACGCAAATCGGTGTGCGCAGCTGGAAGGGTAACGACGACGTCATCGACGCGATGGTCTGGCTCGCGGCCGCGGCGCCGCAGGCGCGGTTGCTGATCGTCGGTGCCCGCAATCCCGACTCGCTCTGCGAGCGCGTCCGGCACCGCCGCCTGAACGGCCGCGTGCGCGTCATCGGCTACCGCGAGGACATCCCCGAGATCCTCGCGGCGTCGGATTGCTGCGTCGACGCCTCGTACGCCGGCCTCGGCCTCACCGGCACGCTGCGCGAGGCGCTGGCCGTCGCGGTACCGGTCGTCGCGACCGATCTCCAGGGCAATCCCGAGCTCGTGACGCACGGGGTGACCGGCCTGCTCGTGCCCCCACGCCGGCCCGACGCCCTGGCGCGCGCGCTGCTGGAGAACATCGTGGATCGGCCGCAGGCCTGCGCGAGGGCGATGGAAGGCCGGCGCCGCGTGGAGGCGAAGTTCTCGACGGCGGTCAAGGTCGAGCGGACGGAGGCGCTCTACCGGAGGCTGCTGGCGGAAGCGTAGCGCCGGCGCCACCGAATCAGCGCAGCAGCCCGTGGGCCACGAGGCGCGCGGTCACGACGCCGGAGAGCCGCTCGAGCAGCGCCGTCTCCGAGGGCTGCAGATGCTCGCCCTCTACCCACACCAGCTCCTTGGGCTCGCGGGCGGCGTCGTACAGCGCCATCACGTAGCGCCGCGGGACGAGCGAGTCGCCGGCGCCGTTGACCATGATGAGCGTGCGCGGCGCGATCGCCGGCGCGAAACGCTCCGGCGTCAGCGGCGTGAGCCACCAGGCGAGCGCGCGTCCGACCACGGGCGTCGCCCAGTGCGGGACGTGGACCCTCTGGGCGGGATGCTCGAGCGTGTGGGCGATGAGCGGGCCCAGGTTGCCGCCGCCGTAGAGCAGCACGACGGCGGCCGGGCGCGCGTCGATGCCGCCGGCGACGACAGCCACCACCGCGCCGAGGCTCCCGCCGATCAGGAAGATGCGGCGGGGATCGACGTCCGGACGGCGGCTGAGATAGTCGGTCAGCAGCAGGACGTCACACACGGCGTCGAACGCGGCCGGACGCACCCGCGCGAGCGTGCGCAGCGCGGCCACGCCACGCCAGGAATCGCGGCGCAGCTGGATCGGATAGTCGGGCGAGACGATGACGGCGCTGCGCGCGATGGCGTCGAGCCCGCTGACGGTGACGATGCGGCTGCCCCGCTTCATGCCGCCGACGACGACCGCGCCGGCGTACGGCGGCCGGCCGGCGTCGGGCACCCGCACCAGGCCGTGGACGTCGAGCCCCGTCGAGCTGCGCAGCTCGAGCGTGTCGAACCGCGAGGGGCCCGCGCGCGGCAGCGGGCGCGTCTGCACGCGAACGAGGCTGCCCGCGCGCGAGCGCAGGCGCTCCGGCGATCCCTGCCGGGTCATGACGAGAGTCGCGAGCACCGCGCCCGCGAGTCCGCCCGTCGAGACGATCGCGAGCGCGACGACGGCGCCGCGGACGAGTCGCCGGCGGCGCGTCACGCGCGATTCCCTCGGTCAGTCGCCGACGCGGTCGCCCGCGTAGCGCCGGCGCAGGTCCTCCCAGAGCGCGGTCCTCTCCCAGCGCGGCTCGCGCGTGCGCTGCTGCGCGTCGTCGAGCCACGGGTTCGGAAAGAAGACGCTGATCATCTGTTCGCCGTGGCCGTTCCAGAGCCGGAGCCCCCACGAGCCCGGCACGCACGAGCCGCCGTCGGTCTTGAAGAACGCCGCGCGCGCCACGCGGCGCCGCGCCGCCTGCTCGGGCGTGGCCGCGCCGCGATGCTCGCCGACGCAGAGGTGGAAGTGCCACGCGCCGACGTCCACCGTGAGGTAGCCGTCGAGCATCGAGAGCGCGGGCTTCGCGGTGAACCGGATCTCGTAGGCGGCGCCCTCGATGACCGGGCCCGCGAAGACCTCGGCCCAGTGCTCGCTGAAGAGCTCGGTCAGCAGCCGCTCGACGGCGGCGCCCCGGACGGCGACCTCGTCGTACTCGGTCACGCTACCGTCCGGTCCGTGCTCCACCGTGCGCGTCGCCATGGCGCGCATGGTAGCGCGGATCGACGCGGGCGTCAGCGCAGCTCGAACACCACGGGCAGCCGCACCCGCAGCGCACGCGGGCGCACCTCGGGCGGGAACGGCACGCGGCGCAGTCCGCGCGCGGCGTCCAGCGCCGCGTCGTCCAGCAGGGCGTGCGAGGACGAGCGCACCAGCATCACCTCGCTCACGCGGCCCGTGGCCTCGAGCGCGATCTCCAGGTGCACGGTGCCGCTCAGCCCACGCCGCCGCGCCGCGGCCGGGTACTCGAGCGCCTCCTGGAGCCGGCGCCGCAGCGCCGCGAGGTACGGACCGTATGCGCCGGCGCCGCCGTCGCCGGGGATCGCCAGCGCCAGCGTTCCGGCGCCGCCGGCGCCGCCACGCGCCCCCGACGCGGCGGGCACCGGGTCGGCTGCCTCGCCACCCGTCGCGCCATCGCCGCCGCGCGACGCGGCGGGCGCGGGAGCGGCGCTCTCCGGGGCGACCGGCGCCCCGCTGGCGACGACGGGATCGGCCGCGCTCGGCGACGGCGGCGCCTCGACGGCGGGCGCCGGGCCCGCGACGGAGGGCGTGGGCGCGGCCGGCGGTGCTGCGGCGACGGCCGGAGCCGGGGCGGGCGCTGGCGTCGTGGCTGGCGTCGAAGCATCGACGGATCGTGCCGGCGGTGCGGTGCGCTTCACCGGGGCGCGTCGCGTCGGCGCCGGCGGGGCGGCCGCGCGCTTGGCCGGCGCCGAGCCCGCACGCGCAGAGTCCGTCTCCGACTCCAGCCGCGTCATGTCCACGAAGAGCGCGCGCTCGCCGGGCTCGCGCGCGAGCCACAGCCCGCCGCCGAGCGCCGCGGCGTGCACGGCGAGCGAGAGCGGCAGCCAGCGCGCCGGCCGAATCACTGACCTGGCCCTCCCTGGGGGTGGCCCCCCTGGGGGTATTCACGCCGCTCCGGGGGCGACGACGCGTGCTCCGCGAGCCAGCGGCCCACGGCGGTCTCCAGCGCCTGACGGGCCGCGCTCGCCGCCGCCCAGCCCACGTCGGTGACCGGCCCGCCGTAGCGGCAGCGCGCGCCGCGCCTCGTGGCGGCCACGACGACGGCGTCGCTCGAGGTGCCGGTGGCGGCCCGACCGTCGTCGCAGCGGACGCCGGCGGCGCGCAGGACGTCGGTCTTGACCTCGGTCAGCGTGGCGACCAGGTTCACGAGCGCCGCCGCCTCCGGATCGGCGTCCACCACGGTGATCGTGTTGATCGTCGCGGGCAGCCACGCCGCGCGCGCGCTGAGGCCCGCCGCGCTGGGATTCGAGAGGCCGACCGTAACCACGACGAGCGCGCGCACGTCGTCGGCCGCGGCCGTGGCGATCTCCGCGCGCTCGGTCCGGGCACCCGTCAGCAGCGCGACCCACGGCGCCGGCACGCCGAGGCGGCGGGCGGCGGCGGCGACCGTGCCCTCCGCGTCGGCGCACGCGAAATTCTTCGGCACGTGCACGTTCAGCACGGCGCGCGCGCGGGCGAAGCCGCCTCCGACGACGGCCGAGGAGAGCACGCTCAGCGCGCGCTCGGCCGTCACCACGACCGCCTCCGGCCCCACCCGCGTCGCGACGCCGTCGATGGTCATTTCAAGTACGCGCGCAGGCCGACCAGCGCGTTGAAGCCCGCGGCCTTCACCCCGAAGATCTCCGTGTACGATTCGTCGGTGAGGTTCTCGATGCGCGCGGTCAGCTCCGTCCGATCGACGACGCCGTAGCGCCCGAACAGCCGGAAGGTGCCACCGGCGTCGATCCTGTGATAGCCGTGGTTGCGGAACGCCTGGCTCGCCGACTCGAGCGAGCTCGAGACGACGGTCGCCTGGGCGAAGAGCGTGAGACGCGGGGTCGGGGTCACGGCGACGCCGGCGTTGTAATGGTGCGCCGGCGTCCGGGCGAGATCGGTGTGCGCGATCGCGTCGCGAGACCGGGTGATCGTGTAGTTCGCGTAGAGCAGGAGCCAGTCCAGCGGCTCGACCTCGACGTAGTTCTCCCAGCCGTACGTCCTCGCCCGGCCGACGTTCTTCGGCAAAACGCCGAACGGCGAGCCGGGCGCGGGAGCGGACTGGATCAGGTCCTTGAACGAATTGTGGAAGTACGTCGTCCCGAACCGGAGCCGATCCTTCCACACCTTCTGGTCGACGCCCACCTCCCAGCTCTCGCTGTGCTCGGGCACCAGGCCCGTGTTGCCGAACCCCGGGAAGAGCAGGTCGTTGATGGTCGGCGCGCGAAAGCCCTTGGCCCACCCGCCGCGCAGCTTCGTGCCGATCTCCTTCACGAGCAGCGCGACCGACACGCGCGGTGTGAGCGAATCGCCGTAGGTGTCGTTGTCCTCCCAGCGAAGACCGCCCGTCACGAACAGCCGGTCGAAGAGGCGGATCTCGTCCTGACCGAACACCGACGAGGTGTTGATCGTCTTGTGGAAGACGGAAACGTCCTCAGGCGGGAACAGGAAGGCGAACACGCCGCGCGTGACGCCCTGCTCGCGGCGATGCTCGAGCCCGATGGTGATCGTGTTCCACGTCCCAACGTCGAAGCTGTTGATGAGCTCGGCCTCCTGGCGCTTCGTGTCGGTCTGGGAGACGGGGACGCCGAACGCGTCTCTGGGCGGCGGGGGTGGATTCTGGCTGCCGACGTTGTTGAACCACTGGCCGAAGCGGACGCGCCAGCGCCACCAGTCGAGCATCGGCTGCGTGTACGCCACGTTGTAGAGCCAGGTGTCGGTCTGCTGCTGGAAGTTCGGATCGAGGACGGTCGGGCGACCGGTGAAGGCGATCGGCAGGTCCACCTCGAGCTTCACGTAGCGGCCCGAGAGCGAGAGCTCGCCCTTCCACGGGAAATCGTAGCCGATGCGGCCGCCGAACGCCGTCTGCTCCGCGTCGTCGTTCTTGAAGCGCCGCAGGTAGCCTTCGGTGTCGTAGCGGCTGCCGGAGAGATTGAAGTTGAACCCGCCGTACGAGCCCTGCACGTTGGCCTGCTCGCGGAAGGTCGCGTAGCTGCCGGCCTGCAGGTGCACCGTGCTCTGCACCGGGCCGGCGCCCTTCTTGGTGATGACGTTCACCACGCCGCCGATGGCGTCCGCGCCGTAGAGCGTCGACTGCGGGCCACGCACGACCTCGATGCGCTCGATCGCGTCGAGCGAGATCTCCGACAGCTCCGCCGAGCCGAGGGTCGGGCTCTTCACGCGCATGCCGTCCACGAGCACCTGGACCTGGTTGGGGTTGGCCCCGCGGATGCGGATGCTCGAGTTGCGGCCGAGCCCTCCGAAGCGCTGGATGTCCACGCCGGGGACCTGTCGCATGACCTCCTGGAACTCGGAGTAGTTGTACGTTTTCAGCTCGTCCTCGCCGATGACCGTCACCGAGGCGCCGAGCTGTTCGCGCGGCGTCTCGACTTTCGTCGCCGTGACGACGACCGGCTCGGTATGTTTCACTTCCGGCGTTTGCTTCACCTCTTGCGCCGCGGCCGTGCTCACCGCGAGCGCGAGGGCGCCCATGGTCACCACCGTCCGGATCATGCTCCACTCCTTTTCTGCGAAAGGGTTGGAAGACTGCTCTCCGGGCAGGTTTCCTGACTCGTGGATCGACGCGACCGCCCACGCCTTCCCATCGCCCGCTGACGGCAACAGTGGCTCCCGCTCACGCGGGACCTGGACGGCGCTCCCCACTCACAGTGGCGCGACCGTGCCGGCTTCTCACCGGCTTCCCTCGCACCCGGAGCGCGTTCTCACGCGGACACGCTTCGGCCTCACCCCCTCTCGTACGCGAGCTGGACGACCGGGCGTCCGCTCGGACTCTTGTCCACGGTGACGTGACAGCCGAACACGCTTTCCAGCAACCCTTGCTCGAGGACGTCGACGGCGGCGCCGACGCGCGCGACCTCGCCCGCGCTCAGCAGCAGCAGGCGGTCGCACAGCTCGGCGGCCAGGTTCAGGTCGTGCGAGACGAGCAGGATCGTCATGCCGCGCTCGCGGTTCAGGCCCCGCAGCAGCGCCGCCGTCTCCGCCTGGTAGCGCAGGTCGAGATGCGCGGTGGGCTCGTCGAGCACGAGGAGCCGCGGCTCCTGGGCCAGCGCCCGCGCGAGCAGGGCGCGCTGGCGCTCGCCGCCCGAGAGCTGCTCGAGCGGCAGCGGAGCCAGCGCGAGCGTCTCCGTCGCCGCCATGGCGGCGCGCGCGGCGGTGATGTCGGCGGCGTCCTCGAAGAAGCGGCCCGGCGCGTGCGGGTAACGGCCCATCAGCACGAGCTGCTCGACCGTGAACGGAAAGGGCCGCGGCGCCTCCTGAGGCACCATCGCCACCTCGCGCGCCAGCGCCCAGGGCGCGAGATCGCCCACGGGCCGTCCGGCGAGCCGGATCTCGCCGCGCTGCGGGCGCAGCACGCGCGTGAGCAGCCGCAGCAGCGACGTCTTGCCCGCGCTGTTGGGACCGATGACGCCGAAGATCTCGCCGCGCTCGACGGTGAACGACAGCCCCGGAAACGCGAACGTCCGCTCGCGCCCACGCGCGGGCCGCGCGTAGGCGAAGGCGACGTCGCGGAACTGAACGAGCGGCGTCAGAGCGGCCGGCTCCGCGTGCGCAGGATCCACACGAAGAAGGGCGCGCCGCAGAAGGCGGTGATCACGCCCACCGAGAGCTCGGCCGGCGCCACCACGTTGCGCGCCAGCGTGTCGGCGGCGAGCAGGAACGCGCCGCCCGCCAGCGCCGCCGTCGGCACGAGGAAACGGTTGTCCTGGCCGACGAGCCGGCGCAACACGTGCGGCACGATCAGTCCGACGAAGCCGATGGGCCCGGTGAACGCGACCACGGTCCCCGTGAGCAGCGCGGCGGCCACGAACACCCGGCGCTTGAGCCGCTCGGCGTCCACGCCGAGCTGGCGCGAGGCCTCCTCGCCGAGCGCCAGCAGATTCAGCTCGCGCGCACTTTTTAGAATCAGCCAGACGCCGGCGCCGGCGAGGACGGCGAAGAGCGCCAGCGAAGCGGCGGGGATCGGCCCGAGGTTGCCGAGCAGCCAGTGGATCACGCCGGTCAGGCGGTTGAAGTCGACGACCGAGATGATCACGGTGATGGCGGCCGAAAAGAAGATGCCGACGATGACGCCGGTCAGGAGCAGGGTCTGGACCGCGAGGCCGCCGGGCGCGGTCGCGACCAGGTAGACGATCGTCGCCGCGAGCAGCGCCCCCGCGAAGGCGAACACGGCCGCGCCGAGCGCGGCCACGATCCCGGACGACAAGCCGAGGATCTGCGCGAGCACCACGCCGAAGGCCGCCCCGCTCGACACGCCGAGCACCGACGGCTCCGCGAGTGGGTTGCGCGTCAGGGCCTGGAAGCCGACACCGGCGACGGCGAGGGCCGCGCCGGCCAGCACGGCCGCCGCCACCCGCGGCAGTCGCAGGCTCAGGGTCACGATGGCCTCCACCGACGAGGCCTCGGCGCGGCCGGCGAGCGCGCGGGCCACCGCGGACGGCGAGAGCTCGGCGCTGCCGACGAAGAGCGCCGTCACGCCGACGGCGAGCAACACGAGGCTCAGCGCGGCGAGCGCCCGGGCGAGGCGGCGCGCGTCGGTCACTTGAACGCCTCGGGATGGATCATCCGCGCGAGCAGCTCGAGCCCCTCCGGCACGCGCGGGCCGTAACGGTGCAGGACCGACAGGTCCACCGAGTACAGGCGGCCGGCGCGGATGGCGGGCACGCTCGTCAACGCCTGCCACTTCTCCGGGGCCGCGCGCCCCGCCGTCGAGGCGCCGGTGGAGTGATCGGCCAGCACGATGACCTCCGGCGCGCGCGCGACGGCCGCCTCGATGCTGAAGCGCACGTAGCTCACGGGCTCGCCGGCGGTGATCGAGCGGCCGCCCGCCAGCTCGATCATCTCCGTGAGGTGGGAGTCGCGGCCCGGCACGAGCAGCGGATCGGGCCAGAGCACATACAGCACGCGCGGCGCGGGCCGCGCCTTCACGGCGGCGCGCACGGCATCGATGCGCCGCTGGATGCCCGCCACGAGCGGGCCGACCGCGTCCCGCCGCCCGGTCAGCGCTCCGACCCGCGCGATGAGGTCGTACATCTCGGAGATGCGGTGGGCGTGCACGATGTACACGGGAATCCCGAGCCGCTGGAGCTGGACGAACGTCTCCTCGCGGTTGCCCTCGTCGGTGCCGACCACGAGGTCCGGCTTGAGCGCGACGAGCGTCTCGAGACTCGGGTTGACCATCCCGCCCACGCGTGGCTTGGCGCGCGCGGCCGGCGGCCAGTCGCAGAAGTCGCTCACGCCGACGATGCGCGCCTCGCCGCCGAGCGCGAAGGCGCTCTCGGTGACGCTGGGCACGAGCGAGACGATGCGCGTGGGCGGGCCGGCCAGCGTGACCTCGCGGCCGAGCATGTCGCGCAGGACGAGCGCGTGCGCCGGCGACGCCAGCGCGAGCAGCGCGACGGCCGCGAGGGCGCGGATCATTCCGCCAGCGCGCCGAGCGGGCAGTGCGCGAGCCGTCCCAGCGCCTCGAGGTCGAGCGCCGCGGCCACGCGATCCGCCAGGCGGTCGTAGCGATCCGCGAGAACGGCGGCGCCCCAGCGCGGATCGGGCCCGACGCCGCGGCGTGACGCCGCCGCCGTCAGCAGCGCCCGCCTGAGCGCGCCGCTCGCGAAGCAGCCGTGCAGATACGTGCCGACGACGGTGCCGGCGCGCGTGCCGTCGAGAGCGTCGGTCGGCGCGCCCGCGCGTTCGGTCAGCGCGAAGACGGCGTCACCGCCGTGGGCCGTCGTGCGCCCGCAGTGAATCTCGTAGGCCTCGACCGGCGCGCCCGCGGCCGCGTCGAACGGCCCGCCCGCGAGCACGCGACCACGCGCGCGGACGGTCGTTTTCTCGCGCGCGAACGTGGTGACGACGGGCAAGAGACCGAGCCCGCTCACGCGCGGCGCGGCAGACTCGACGCGATCGGGATCGTCGAGCCGCTCGCCGAGCATCTGGTAGCCTCCGCAAAGGCCGATCACGGCGCGGCCGTCGGTGGCGGCGCGCGCGATCGCCGCCGCGAGCCCGCGCTCGCGCAGCCACGCCAGGTCGGCGACGGTGGTCTTGCTCCCGGGCAGCACGATGACGTCGGCGGCGTCGACCGCCTCCGGCCGCGTGACGAATCGCACGGCCACGCGCGGCTCGGCGGTCAACGGCTCGAGATCATCGAAGTTCGCGATGCGGGGCAGCCGCGCGACCGCGACGCTCACGAGCGCGTCGGCGACGTCGCCGCGGTCCTCGAGCCCGAGCGAGTCCTCCTCGGGCAGCGGCGCCTCGCCCAGGTGCGGGACGACGCCCAGCACGGGAACGCCGGCGCGCGCGGCGAGCAGCTCGAGCCCGGGCGCCAGCACGCTCGGATCGCCGCGGAAGCGGTTGACGACGAGCCCCGCCACGCGCGCGCGGTCGTCGGGTGAGAGGAGCGCGAGCGTGCCGACGAGCGCCGCGAAGACGCCGCCGCGGTCGATGTCGCCGACCAGCAGGACGGGCGCGCCGGCCACCGCGGCCACGCGCATGTTGGCAAGGTCGCACTCGAGATTGATCTCGGCCGGGTTGCCGGCGCCCTCGATCACCACGAGGTCGTGGGCGGCCCGCAAGCGCTCGAGGCTCTCGACGACCACGGGCCAGAGCGTCGGCGCCAGCCGCTCGTAGCCGCGCCAGTCGAGGCTCGCGATGGCGCGCCCGCGGACGACCACCTGCGAGCGGTCGTCGGTCTCGGGCTTCAGGAGGATCGGGTTCATGTCCACCGTCGGCTCGATCCCGGCCGCGGCCGCCTGAACGGCCTGCGCGCGGCCGATCTCGCCGCCGTCGGCGGTGACCGCCGCGTTGAGCGACATGTTCTGCGACTTGAACGGCGCCACGCGATAGCCGCCGCGCGCGAAGATCCGACAGAGCGCGGCGGCCAGCAGGCTCTTGCCGACGCCCGACGCCGTGCCCTGCACCATCACGCACGGCGCGAGCCTCATCGGCGGCGCGCCTCGGCGCACGCGTCCACGAACCCGCGCGCGAGCGCCGGGTTCGACGCGAAGTGCAGGTGCACGTAGCTCAGGAGCGCGCGGCCCACCAGGTAGCCCTCGGCGCGCGCCACGCCGCCGGGCGCCATGACGCTGTAGGCGCGGGGCACGCTCGCCGGCACCGGCGACAGCGTCGAGAAGTGGAACTCCTGGCCGCGCGCCACCGCCCCAGCGCGGCCGAGCGGCGTGGGCGCGGTCAGGGTCACGTCCACGTAGCCGAGCGACATGCGCGGCGGCCGCATCGTGACCCGCGCCGGCAGCACGTCGACCATCTCGTGCACGCCGCCCTCGGCGTCCTCGAGCGACTGCGCGAGGTACATCAGCCCGCCGCACTCCGCGTACACCGGCCGCCCGAGGTCGAGGACGAAGCGCCGCACCGCCTTGCGGCACCCCGCGTTGTCGGCGAGCCGCTTGCCGTGCAGCTCCGGATAGCCGCCGCCGAAATAGAGGCCGTCGACGTCCGGGGGCTCGCCGTCGGCGAGCGGGCTCCACTCCACGAGCTCCGCCCCCGCCTCGCGCAGGAGGTCGAGGTTCTCCGCGTAGTAGAACTGAAACGCGAGGTCTCGCGCCACGGCAATGGTCGCGCGCGGGCGCTGGACGAGGACAGGCGACCGCGTCAACGCCAGCGGGGCGGCCAGCGCGAGCAGGCGGTCGAGGTCGACGTGTCGCTCGACGGTCTCGGCCATGCGGTCGAGTCGCTCGCCGTCGAGCACGCCTTCGGCCGCGGTGACGAGTCCCAGATGCCGCTCGGGCAAGCCCCACCACGTGTCGTCGCGCGGGATGGCGCCGACCGGCACCGCACGGCACGCCGTGCGGATCGCGTCCCCGACCCAGCGTGCGTGCGTGGCGCCGCCCACGCGGTTGGTGATCACCGCGGCGACGCTCAGGGCCGGATCGAAGCGCTCGAAGCCCAGCACGGTCGCCGCCGCGCTGCGCGACTGCGCGCCCGCGTCCACGATCAGCACCACGGGGGCGCCGAGCCACTTCGCGACCTGCGCCGTCGAGCCCGCGTCGCTCGTACCGTCGAGCCCGTCGAAGCAGCCCATGACGCCCTCGATGATCGCGATGTCGACGTCGGCCGCGTGCCGGGCGACCGTCGCGAGCACGGCGTCGCGGCCGCACATCCACCCGTCGAGGTTGTACGACGAGCGCCCCGACGCCACCGCGTGCAGGCCGGGATCGATGAAATCGGGACCGACCTTGAATGGCTGCACGGAGAGTCCGCGGCGGCGCAGCGCGCGGAGCAGGCCGAGCGTGATCGACGTCTTTCCGACGCCGCTCGCGACACCCGCGACGACGAGGACGCGGCTCACGCCGGGCCGTCCACGCCCGCGGACTTGAAGGTCGCCATCTCGGTGTAGACGCGCGCGGCGGCGCGCGCGAGGTGGACGAAGAGCGCGGCGCCCGTCCCCTCGCCCAGCCGCAGGCCGAGGTCGAGGTAGGGCACGAGGCCCAGGTGCGCGAGCGCGCGGGTGTGGCCGGGCTCCGCCGAGCGGTGCGAGGCGAACATGGCGTGGACGGAGGCGGGCGCGACCGTCGCGGCGACGAGGGCGGCGGCGCCCGCGATGAAGCCGTCGAGCGCCACCGGCACGCGGCGCGCCGCGCCGCCGAGGATGACCCCGACGAGCCCGCCGATCTCGAAGCCGCCGACTTTCGCCAGCACGTCGACGCCGTCGCGGGCGTCGGGCTCGTTCACCGCCAGCGCGCGACGCACGGCGTCGACTTTGCGCCGCCAGCCGTCGTCGTCCACGCCGGTGCCGCGGCCGGTGACCGTGTCGACGGCGGCGCCGGTGACGGCGGCGGTGATCGCGCTCGCCGCCGTCGTGTTGCCGATGCCCATGTCGCCCGTCGCGACGAGGTCGGCGCCGGCGTCGATCGCGCCCATGACCAGCCGCGCGCCGGCCTCGATCGCCGCCTCGGCCCGCTCGCGCGTCATGGCGGGGCCGCGCGCGATGTTCGCGGTGCCCGCGCCGAGCGAGCAACGGACCAGCGCCGCGGAGTCGCCGATCGGATTCGCGACGCCGAAGTCGGCGACGACGACGCGCGCGCCGCAATCCCGCGCGAGCACGTTCACTGCCGCGCCGCCGCGCAGGAAGTTCTCGACCATCTGCGCCGTCACCGACGGCGGATAGGCGCTCACGCCCTCCGCGACCACGCCGTGATCGGCCGCGAACGTGAAGATCACGGGCTGCGCGACGCGCGGCGGCGCGCCGGTCAGCGCGACGAGGCGCGCGGCCAGCTCTTCGAGACGGCCGAGGCTGCCCGGCGGCTTGGTCAGCGTGTCGAGGTGGCGCTCGGCAGCGCGCGCGGCGCCGGGCGGCGGCGCGGCGATCGCGTCACGGAGCGCGGCGACGCTGATCACGCGCGCACGTCCTTCACGATGAGCGGCAGTCCGGCCACCATCAGCACGACGCGGTCGGCGGCGGCGGCGAGGCGCTGGTTGACGAAGCCGAGCAGGTCGCGGAAGCGGCGGCCGTCCTCGGTGGCGGGATGGACGCCGAGCCCCACCTCGTTGGAGACGAGCGTCAACTCCGCGGGGTGGAGCGCGAGCAGCGTGGCCAGCTCGTCGGCCTGCTTGAGGATGTGGTCGTCCGGATCGCCGCGCAGGAGGAGATTGGCGACCCACACGGTGAGGCAGTCCACGATGACGGCGTCGGCGCCGGCGCAGGCGTCCCGCAGCCGCGGCACGAGATCGTACGGCTCCTCGAGCGTGCGCCAGTGCCCCGGCCGCTCGGCCCGATGCTGCTCGATGCGCTGCGCCATGTCGCCGTCGCCGGCCTGGGCCGTCGCCACGAAGGTCACGCGCGCCCGCGGAGATTGGCAGTCGACGGCAAAGCGGCTCTTGCCGCTACGCGCGCCGCCGAGAACGAGAGTCGTCGAAGCCACGCCCGGGTCCTCCCGCGAAGACCGAGTCGAAAAGTGCGCGCGCGGGCAGGTCTCCTGGCTCTCGGATCGTCCTACTCCCCGCGCCTTCCCGGCCTCGTGGCCAGTGGCTCTCGCGGGTTTCGTCCCCGATTACAGTGACGGGGTCGCGGCGGATTCGCACCGCCTTCCCTGGGGCCCTCGTGGGCGCCCGGGCGCGAACAACGCCGGAACGGTACCAGAGTCGGCACGGTGTCGCAAGACGGACACTCTTGACCGACGTTTGTCGGATGGGCATCCTCATGGCATGGCGACAAGAGCCAAACGGGGCTCGGGGAAGACGGTCACCGCAAAGCGCTTGCTCGCGGCAGTCACGAAGACACGGCTCTCGGAGCGGACCCTCGACGCCATGGAGCTCGTCCTGCGCGCACGGCGAAGATCGCGAGCCCGCGCGCCTCGCCGGTGAAGTATCTCGACACGTCTTTTCTGATCGACCTGCTACGTGAGAGCAGTCGTCGCCACCCAGGGCGAGCGCATGCTGCACCTCCGGCGCCCGGAGGCTGCGAGTCGTGTGCCAGCGACTACGCTTTTTTCCTCATTCATCCGCTCGCCTCGGACGGCGGGGCCCCAGCCCCGCGACGTCCTGCAGCTCGCCCGTCCTTATCCGCGTAGGAAACGGCGAGGCCCGCGCCGGCGTCCGATTGGATGCCGTAGGGCGGGACCGGATAGCGCAGGCCGTTCCGGTCGAGAGCGGCGAGGCCCTCGATCACCTTGGGCAAGAAGCGCGGCGGGATCGCCATCAGCAACTCGTCGTCGGCGACACCGCCGTAGCGGCGCTCGGCGTAGCACGGGATCGTGAGCGCGGGCTCGCCGGTCTTGAGCGCCTTGCCCCACGAATCGGCGCACGCCGACTCGCCCACCGACGTGAACGACATCTTCCGGTAGCCGCTCCACTGGAGCCCGTTGATGAAGAAGATCATCTGGCCCGGCGTGCCGTAGATCAGGCAGATGTCCGGGGGGTTCAGGCGGCCGGAGGTGAGCGGCGCGACCGCCATCGCCGCGTAGCGGCCGTG
>QHRU01000075.1 GCA_003220225.1 Candidatus Rokuibacteriota bacterium | reverse complement strand
CGGGAACGAGGAAGACCCGCGTCCGACGAACGCTGATCGTCTCTGCCGCGCCCATGCCGGGCACGGCGATCGAGACTCGAAGGCCGCGACGCGCCGTGACGAGCACCGAATCCGCGCGACCATCCCGAACGAACCACGCCCGGTCACCGGGTCGCACCGTCCGGCTCACCAGGACGCCGGCCCAGCCGCTGACCGGCCGCCAGTGGACCCGGAGCGGACGGAGCATCACGCCGAGCACGAGGAGCGCGACGGATATCAACGCGATCGTCCGGTCTGATTGCTCGGGCAGCAGCGTCATCGCGACGCCGAAGAGGACGAGCCACGCCGTGACGGCGTCGACCCAGCGCAGATATTTCGAGCGCGAGATCCATTTCTCGACCGTGGCGGGTACGGGCGCCGTCGGAGGCGTCATCTCCAATTCGCAGCGTAGCACGAGGGCTAGGATCGCGCGGACGCGGCGACGGCGGGGCGCAGGAGGAGGCAGAGCGGAATCGTCGCCAGGACGAAGAGACCCACCAGGGTGAGCGTGAGCGGGACGCCGCCGAGGTCGCCGATGAGGCCCCACACGGTCGGCGCCAGCGCGGAGGCGGCGATGGTGGTGGTGTAGTACAGCCCGTAGGCGCGCGAGCGCCGCTCGCTGGACACGAGATCGGCCACGGTGCCGTAGAGCACGGACGACGTGCCGTTGAGCGCGATGCCGAGCGGAATGAGCACCGCCAGCGCCACCGGCAGCGGCGCGGCGACCACGGTGAGGATCAGCACCGTGGTCGCGGCCTCGGTGATGACGACGGTACGGATCACGCCGACGCGATCGGCGACGACGCCGCACACGAACTTGCCCGTCGCGCCACCCGCGAACACCAGCGCGAACGCGAGCCCGACGCCACCCACGCCCAGGCCTTTGGCCATCAGGATGAACGGCATGAAGGTGAGGAAGCCGGTGCGCGTGGCGTTGTCGATCATGCCGATCGCGCAGAGCGCCCCGAAGCCGCGCCCGTCGCGGATGCCCCAGCCCGGGGCCGGCGACGAATCGGCCGCGTCGCGCGCCTCGGCGCCGCCGGCGTTGAGGCGGCTCAGCAGCGGCACGATGGCGAACGCCGCCGCGAGACCGAGCACGCCGTAGGCGGCGCCGGCCGCGCGCCAGCCGACGAGGCCGGCTGCGAGGCCGATGGCGGCGGCCACCCCCGCCTTGCCGATGTCGCCCGAAAAATTGTAGGTGCCGAGCGCGGTGCGCCGGTTGCCGTCCTCGTACGCCTTGCTGACGATCGACGACGACAGCGGGTGCTGGACGCCCGAGCCGAGCCCGGCGCCCAGCAGCAGCACGAGGAGCGAGGCAAAGCCGCCGGCCCAGCCCGCCGCGACGAAGCCCAGCGCCGTCACCGCGGTGCCGAGGGCCAGGATCCGCCGCTCACCGATGCGCTCGGCGAGGAAGCCTGCCGGGATCTGGAACGCCGACATGCCGCCGGTGTACGCGGAGCGGATGAGGCCGACCTGCGAGAACGAGAGGCCGAACTCGCTCGCCCACAGCGGCAGGAAGACGTAGAGCGTCTCCGAGAAGCCGTCATGCAGGAAGTGGATGGTGGACGCGGCGAGGAGCACCGCGCGGGGTCGGGTCTTCACGGGCCGATCATCCCCGGGCCCGCCCCATCGTTCAAGTAGAATGACCGCCAGTCACGGGAGGCAGCCATGCCGATCAGCATCACGCGGGTATACACGCGCACGGGGGACCGCGGTGAGACGGCGCTCGTGGGCGGCCGGCGCGTGCCGAAGGACTCGCCGCGCATCGCGGCGTACGGCACCATCGACGAGCTCAACGCGGCGGTCGGGCTCGCGCGCGTGTTCAACGCGGAGCGGATGGCGGGACGCGGCGCCGGCCGCGAGCGCCACCGCTGGCTGGACGAGGTGTTGAAGAAGATCCAGAACCAGCTCTTCGATCTCGGCAGCGAGCTGGCGACGCCCCCGGACGCCGCGTACGAGGGTATGTTCAGGATGGGCGAGGGCGAGGTCACGGAGCTGGAGAAGCTCATGGACCACTGCCAGAAAGATCTGGCGCCCCTGAAATCCTTCACGCTGCCGGGTGGCGGCCGGATCCAGGGCTTCCTGCACCAGGCGCGCACGGTGTGCCGGCGCGCGGAGCGCGAGGTCCTGGCGCTGTCGCGCGTGGAGGAGATCGGCGAGTGGCCGTTGCGCTACGTCAACCGGCTGAGCGATCTGTTCTTCGTGCTGGGCCGCTGGGTGGGCAAGCACATGGGTGAGCCGGAATATCTCTGGGAGCGTGGACTGTCGTCGCACGCCCGGCGGAGGGCCAAATGAAGCCGCAGGCACTGATCGCGGGTGTCCACGAGTTTCCCGAGCGCAAGACGGCGAAGAGCATGCTCGAGATCCAGGCGTTGTCCGCGCGCGCCGCGCTGGAGGACGCCGGGCTCGGCAAGAAGGACGTCGACGGTTACTTCACCGTCGCCGCCAACCCCGGCATCGGGCCGCTGCCGATCGTCGACTACCTGAACCTCAATCCGAAGTACATCGACGGCACCACGATCGGCGGCTCGTCGTTCGTCGCCCACGTCAACCACGCGGCGGCCGCCATCGCCGAGGGCCGCTGCCGTGTGGCGCTGATCACGTACGGCAGCACGTCGCGCTCGTCCGGCGTCGCCGTCGGCACCCGCGAGCGGATCTCGGGCGACTACCTCGACCAGTTCGAGGCGCTCTACGGCACCTCCACCGTCGGCCTCTATGCGATGGTGGCCCGGCGGCACATGCACGAGTACGGCACGACGTCGGAACAGCTGGCGGAGATCGCGGTGGCCACGCGCACGCACGCGTCGCTGAACCCGCTCGCGCTCTACCGCGATCCGATCAGCGTCAAGGACGTGCTGGCCTCGCCGATGATCTCGGCGCCGCTGCACCTGCTGGACTGCTGCGTGATCACCGACGGCGGCGGCGCCCTCGTCGTCGTGCATCCGGACCTCGCCCGCGATCTCAAGAAGCCGCCCGTGCGGCTGCTCGGCAGCGCGGAGGCCATCGCCCACACCTCCGGCGGCCGCCGCGACTTCCTCGTCTCCGCCGCCGCCGAGTCGGGCCCTCGCGCCCTGGCCGAGGCGGGGCTCTCGCCCCGCGACGTGAGCATGGCGATGATCTACGACTCGTTCACCATCACCGTGCTGGTCACCCTCGAGGACCTCGGCTTCTGCAAGAAGGGCCAGGGCGGCGCCTTCGTCTCCGGCGGCCGCATCGCGCTCGGCGGCGAATTGCCGATCAACACCGACGGCGGCGGGCTGTCGTCCAACCATCCGGGGATGCGCGGGATCTTCCTGGTCGTCGAGGCCGTCAAGCAATTGCGCGGCGAGTGCGGCGAGCGGCAGGTGAGGGACTGCCGCGTCGCGCTCGTGCACGGCACCGGCGGCGCCCTCGGCAACCGCCACTCGGGCGCCACGCTGATTCTGGGGAGGTCGTGATGGCCGACTACGCCAAGCCGCTGCCGGAGATCACCGCCGAGTCCAAGCCGTTCTGGGATGCCTGCGCGCGCCACGAGCTCCTCGTGCAGAAGTGCCGCGCGTGCGGCACCGTGCAGTACTACCCGCGCGGCGTCTGCGCAGCCTGCTGGAGCGCCGACGTCGAATGGACGCCGAGCGCGGGCCGCGGACGCGTCTACACCTTCACGGTCACCTACCGCACCCAGGCGCGCGGCTTTCGCGACGAGCTGCCCTACGTGCTGGCGTGGATCGAGCTGGAGGAGGGCGTGCAGGTCATGAGCAACATCGTCGCCGTCGATCCGGCGAAGGTCGCCGTCGGCCTGCCGGTGCGCGTGACGTTCGACGACGTGAAGGAAGGGTTCAGCATCCCGAAGTTCACTGCCGCGTGAGTTTGAAATGGGGGCGGATCATGCTTTAATCTCGCCGCCACCAACGGGCACCGCCGCGAGGACGACCCTCGTAAGGAGGTGAGAGCAGCCTGGCCCGACCCGACCCCATCCCACTGATCCGAAGTCGCGCCCTTCTGTCACGTGCTGAGGAAGGAGGCGGTCATGGCGGTATCACTATCGGTGAACGGTAAATCGTACTCGGTGGACGTCCCGCCGCAGGTGCCCTTGCTCTGGGTCCTGCGCGACGTGGTCGGACTCACCGGGACGAAGTTCGGCTGCGGTATGGCTCTGTGCGGGGCCTGTACCGTGCACGTCAACGGTGTCGCGCAACGCTCGTGCGTGCTGCCGGTGGGCGCGGTGAAGGGGCCGGTCACGACGATCGAGGGCCTCAGCGCATCGGGCAATCATCCCCTGCAGAAGGCCTGGATCGCCGCCAACGTACCCCAATGCGGCTACTGTCAGAGCGGCCAGATCATGCAGGCGGCCTCGTTGCTCGCGAGAAATCCCAAGCCGAGTGACGCGGATATCGATGCCGCGATGGCTGGCAACATCTGCCGCTGCGGCACCTACACCCGGATTCGCGCGGCCATCAAGGACGCGGCGGGGGTGAAGTCATGAACGCCATTGAGAACGTCAGCCGCCGAACCTTCCTCAAGGGCGTGGCCGCCACCGGAACCTTCGCGCTCGCGCTCCAGCTCGATCCGCTCGCGCGACTCAACCCGTTCGCGCCCGTCGCTCAGGCTCCGGCCGCCGTCGGTCCCACGCTGAGTCCGAACCTGTTCGTCTCCATCGACACCGCCGGAACGGTGACGATCATCGCCCATCGCTCGGAGATGGGCCAGGGCGTGCGCACCAGCGTCCCGATGATCCTCGCCGACGAGCTCGAGGCGGACTGGAGCCGAGTCAAGATCGCGCAGGCGGTCGGCGACAAGAAGTACGGCAACCAGTACACCGACGGCTCGCGGAGCATCCGCCACAACTACGACCGCATGCGCCAGTTCGGCGCCGTGGCGCGCACGATGCTGGAGCAGGCGGCGGCGAAGAAGTGGGGCGTGTACTCGGCGGAGTGCAAGGGGCAGAACCATCGCGTGGTCCACGTGCCGACGGGCCGTTCGTTCGGGTACGGCGAGCTGGTGGAGACGACCGCCACCCTCCCGGTGCCGGACGTCATGGCCGTCGCGCTCAAGGACCCGAAGGACTTCCGCTACATCGGCAAGCCCATGACCAGCGTCGACTTCCCGGACATGGTGACGGGCAAGGCGACGTACGGAATCGACGTCAGGCTGCCCGGCATGAAGTACGCCGTGGTCGAGCACTGCCCGGTCACCTACGGCAAGGTGAAGTCGTTCGATCCCAGCGAGGCGCTGAAGGTGCCCGGCGTCGAAAAGGTCGTGGAGATCCCACAGACGCAGCCGCCGATCGTGTTCAACACCCTGGGCGGCATCGCGGTCATCGCCACCAACACGTGGTCGGCCGAGCAAGGCCGCAAGAAGCTGAAGATCGACTGGGATTACGGCCCGAACGTCGTCTACGACTCGGCGACCTTCCGGAGGGACCTCGAGCAGGCGGCGCGCGCCGACGCCAAGATCGTCCGCGAGGAAGGTGACGTCAAGGCCGCCCTGGCGGCGGCGGACAAGGTGGTCGAGGCGACCTTCTACGTGCCGCACTTCGCGCACGCGACCATGGAGCCGCCGGCCGCGATCGCGCATGTCAAGGATGGCAAGTGCGAGGTGTGGTCGTCGTGCCAGGATCCACAGGCCGCCCGCGCGACCGTCGCCGGCGCCATCGGCATGGACGAAGCGAACGTGACGTCGAACGTGGCGCTGCTGGGCGGCGCCTTCGGGCGCAAGTCGAAGCCCGACTTCGCGGCGGAGGCGGCCATCCTGTCCAGGCAGCTCGGCGTTCCGGTTCGCGTCACCTGGACGCGCGAGGATGACATCCAGCACGCGTACTACCACACCGTCACCGCGCAGTACATCAAGGCGGGGCTCAAAGACGGCAAGGTCACGGCCTGGCAGCACCGCTCGGTGTTCCCGACCATCTGGTCGACGTTCGAGAAAGACGATCCGGGGTATGGCAACAAGATCGAGCTGAGCCTCGGCTTCCTCGATCTCCCCTACGCGATCCCGAACATCTGTCTCGAGAACGGACAGGCGAAGTCCCACGTGCGCATCGGCTGGCTGCGCTCGGTGAACAACATCCCGCACGCGTTCGCTCAGAACACGATGGCGAACATGCTGGCCGTGGCCGCCAAGCGCGATCCGTACGAGTTCCTGCTCGAGCTCATCGGGCCGGACCGCGTGGTCGATCTCTCGACGGCGGACTATTGGAACTATGACCAGACGTACGACGAGTACCCGATCATGACCGAGCGGCTGAAGCGCGTGCTGCGCGTGGCCGCCGAGCAATCGGGCTATGGCCAGAAGCTCGGCCCGCGCGAAGGCATCGGCCTCGCCGTGCACCGCAGCTTCACGACCTACGTAGCCACGGCGGTCAAGGTGAAGGTCGGCAACGACGGCAAGGTCGCCATCCCGCGCGTCGATGTGGCGGTGGACGCCGGCCGTGTCGTCAATCCCGATCGTGTGAAGTCGCAGATGGAGGGCGCCTCCATCTACGGGCTGACCGCGGCCGCCTTCAGCGAGATCACGGCCGAGAAAGGCCGGATCAAGCAGAGCAATTTCAACGACTACCCGATGGCGCGGATGGGCAATTCGCCGCGCGAGATCCGGGTGCACATCGTGGACGCCAACGAGTTTCCACCCGGCGGCGTGGGTGAGCCCGGGACACCGCCCCTCGCGCCGGCCCTGACCAACGCGATCTTCGCGGCGACGGGCAAGCGAATTCTAGAATTGCCCATCACGAAGTCGCAGCTCAGCGTCTGACCGTGTCGTCGGGCGGGCAGCGGCGGACGGCCGCTGCCTGCCCGGCGCGGGCGCGGCGTTGACTCGATCGCCCTTGACAAAGCGCCGCTGCCCGCGAAGAATCCCGGCACCCTTGGAACGCGCATACAAGGGAGGTGGGGCGAATGCTTCCACCATGTGGTGGAAACGGGGAGCGTCTGGACCGACGTACCGTCCTGAAGGCCGCTGTCGGCCTCGGGCTCGGTGCGACGCTATGCAGGGTCGACGTCCTTGCCGCCGAGGACGACAAGACCGCTCGGCCTCGAAAGGGCGATCGCTTCGTCTTCGCCTACGGTGAGCGCGGCGGCCAAGTGATCGCCCTGGAGGATCTGCCGCTCGGCGGTCCTCAGCAACTGGCCTTCCCGATGGATCCGGTGACGAAGGTCATCCGCGACGGATCCCTGCTGAATCAGGTTGCCCTGATCCGGCTCGATCCCGCGCAGCTCAGCGCGGACACCCGGACGGAGGCGGCGGGAGGCGTCGTCGCATACTCCGCCGTGTGCACGCATGAAGGGTGTCCCATCTCGATGTGGCATAAGGACTCCAAGACGCTCTTCTGCGCGTGCCACGCGTCTCGATTCGATCCGGCCGACCGCGCGCGCGTCGTCGACGGTCCTGCCCCGAGACGCCTCCCCATGCTGCCGCTCGGGCCGATCGATCGTGGCATCGTCGCCGCCGGTGGGTTCACCGGACGTGTCGGACGTCAAACGACCTAGAGGAGGTGATCGCGCAGCGCGGCGCAAGAGGCGAGCCGTTTCCATGAGGAGGACCAGCGAATGAGGATGGCAAGAAAGCTCGTAATCGTCGTTGCGGTACTCGCGATCATTGTCGTGCCGATGCTGGCCGACGCCCAGCGGATGGGCTATCGGCCGGTCACCGACCAACGGCTCGCCGAGCCGGAACCGGCCAACTGGTTGATGACCCGCGGCAACTACCAGGGCTGGTCGTACAGCCCGCTCGATCAGATCAACACCTACAACGTGAAGAAGCTGGCCCCGGTGTGGGCATTCTCCACCGGCGTCGATTCCGGCCATCAGGCGCCGCTGCTCGTCAACAACGGCATCATGTTCGTCGCGACGCCATACAACCAGGTCGTTGCCCTCGAGGCCAAGACCGGGAAGTTGCTGTGGCGATACAAGAAGGAAATGCCCGAGGGGCTGAGCGTGCTTCACAACACCAGCCGCGGGGTCGCCCTCTACGGCGACAAGGTCTACCTCGCCACGCATGACTGCGTGCTGGTGGCGCTCGACGCCACGACCGGCAAGGTGGCCTGGGAGCGGAAGGTCGAGGACTGGAAGACCGGCTACTACATGACGCTCGCCCCGCTCGTGGCGAAGGGCAAGGTAATGGTGGGCGTCTCGGGCGGCGAGTTCGGCGTCCGCGGCTTCGTCGCGGCCTTCGATGCCAACAGCGGGCAGCCGACGTGGAAGACGTACACGGTTCCCGCGCCGGGCGAGAAGGGCAGCGAGACCTGGACGGGGGACACCTGGAAGAAGGGCGGGGGCTCCGTCTGGATCACCGGGACGTACGATCCCGCGCTGAACCTGACCTACTGGGGTACGGGCAACGCGTCGCCGTGGTTCGGCGACCAGCGCCCGGGTGACAATCTCTACACGTCCTCCACGGTCGCCATCAATCCCGACACGGGCAAGCTCGCGGCGCACTTCCAGTACCAGTGGAACGAATCGTGGGACTGGGACGAGCCGGATGCGCCGATCGTCGCCGACTTCACGAAGGACGGGCGCACCGTGAAAGGTCTCATCAAGCCGGCGCGCAACGGGTATCTCTACCGGCTGGAGCGGAGCGCCGACAAGATCTCGTTCGTCTCGGCGACCCCCTACGTCAAGCAGAACGTCTTCAAGAGCATCGACCCGACGACGGGCCGGCCTACGTACAACGAGGACCGCATCCCGCGCACGGGCAAGCGCGCAGACTTTTGCCCCTCGCTCTGGGGAGGCAAGGACTGGCCATTCGCGGCCTACAACCCGAAGACCGCGATGCTCTACATTCCCGCCAACGACAACCACTGCGGCTACATGGAGGGGAAGGTCCAGAAGTATGAGGCCGGCAAGTGGTGGACGGGCGTCGACATTCCCGATATCGGGTTCGCCGTCGACAAGACCGCCAGGCACTTCGGCGAGGTCCAGGCCTGGGACGTCAGCGGTAACAAGCGCGTCTGGAGCCACCTGTTCCCCGATTCGATGAACTGGGGCCCGGTCATGACGACGGGCGGCGGCCTTGTCTTCAATGGCGGCACGAATGATCGGTACTTCCGCGCGTTCGATGCGAGCACAGGGGAAGTCCTGTGGCAGTTCCGCACGAACTCCGGCATCACCGCTCCGCCGGTCTCGTTCGCCGTCGACGGCGTTCAGTACATCGGCGTGGCCTCCGGCTGGGGTGTCGACCCGGCGTTCCAGCAGGGGCTGTTGTCCGACCTGCTCGGGTGGCCGAAGGACGTGCCACAGGGTGGCGTCGTCTGGGTGTTCGCGGTCGCGCAGTAGAAGGATGACCGCATCCCGGCGGCCGATGGCCTTCATCGGCCCCGGTCGCCGGGATGCTGCCACCGCATGTTGATCATCGCTCGTCGGATCAGCACCATGATCGCGGCCCTCATGGCCGTCGCCGTTGCCGGCGCCACGGCAGGGGCGGCGGCGCGAGCCGATTATTCTGGCGGCACGTTCGCCGTGAGCATCGACAGCCCGACCGTCAAGCTCGGCGCCAAGGCCGTGATCGTCGCGACCATTTCGGCGACAGAAGGCTTCCGGATCACCGAGTCCTATCGCCATCGCATCGTGAATCTGTCGGCCACCGACGACGGCGTCGAGATCGGACGAAAGGTCGTCAGGGGCGCCGTGAGGGATGGCGCCGTTGTGTTTCGCGTCGAAGTCGTTCCGAGGACCGCCGGGGCTCACCTCGTCGTCGGCGTCTTCCGTTTCAGCATCACCAACGGGGAGCGGCTCGATATCAAGGCCGCGCCGTTCGAGGCCACGGTCACCGCGACAGACTGACCTGCGAGAAAATCCATGGAGTGACATCGCGCCCCGTTGAACCCGCCCCGTTAAGCAAAACGTTTCAGTAACTTCCCACCGTGCGCTGCTGTCTGACCATCGGCATTCCCCTTGCACGGAAGTTCCGTAACCGCGGGCACTCCGCGGGCATCAACAAGGGGAAAGCCTGTATGAGCTGTCGTCGGTCGGCGTTGAAGATGCTGGTGCTCGCGTTGAGTATCCTCGTCCGATACGACACGATGGAGATTCTCCTGTACGTCGAGCCGGGCGGTGACGTCCAGACGGCGGCCGAGTTCGTCGCGCACGCGTGCGACGTGGCCCACTCACTCGATCTGGCGCTGCCCACGCCATACCGGATCCAGTGGCGCAAGGAGCTCGCGAACGGCGCCGTCCTGCCCGATGCCTCGAAGGTGATGACCGGGATGCTGACGTCGACCACCTGCGCGCGGACCTAGACCTCCAGCCACTCCTTCCGCACGCCGTCGCTGCGCCGGAGATCGTCCGGCGTGCCCTCGAAGACCACGCGCCCGTGGCCCATCACGTAGACGCGCCGTGAGATGTTCAGCGCGATGGTAAGCTTCTGCTCGACGATCAGGATCGACACCCCGCGCGCCGCGATCCGAACCAGCAGGTCGGCCACCTGCGTCACCAGCATCGGCGCCAGACCCTCCGTCGGCTCGTCGATCATCATCAGATGCGGGTCGCCCATGAGGGTGCGGCAGATCGTCAGCATCTGCTGCTCGCCCCCGGAGAGGACGCCGCCGGGATTGTCGGCGCGCTGCCGCAGCGCCGGAAACATCTCGAACATGTCGTCCATCGTCCAGCGCCCCGGCCGCCGGGTGTTCTTCACGCCGAGGAGCAGGTTCTGGCGCACGGTCAGGGTGGGGAAGATGTCGCGGTTCTCGGGGACGTAGCCCAGCCCCTTGCGCGCGATCACGTACGGCGGCAGCCCGCAGATCTCCTCGTCGCGAAAGCGCACGGAGCCGGCGGCGTGGACGTCACCCATGATGGCCTTGATGGTCGTGGAGCGCCCGACACCGTTGCGGCCGAGCAGGCTGACGATCTCGCCCTCGCCCACCATGAGCGTCACGCCGTGCAGGATGTGGCTCTTCCCGTAGAACGCGTGCAGGTCAGCCACGGCGAGCATCAGGCCACCCCCTGCGGGACGCCGAGGTACGCCTCCTGCACGGCGGCGTTGGCGCGAATGCGCTCGGGCGTGTCGTGGGCGATGATCTCGCCGTAGACGAGCACCGCGATGCGGTCGGCGAGATCGAACACGACGCTCATGTCGTGCTCGACCATGAGCAGCGTCTTGCCGGCCGTGACCTGGCGGATCAGCCCGACGACGTGCTCGGTCTCGCTCCGGCTCATCCCCGACGTCGGCTCGTCGAGCAGGACCACGTCGGCGCCGCCGGCGATGGTGATGCCGATCTCGAGCGCGCGCTGCTCGGCGTAGGACAGGACGCCGGCCGGGACGTCGCGGCGCGCCGTCAGGTTGAGCTGCTCGAGCACCGTCTCGGCGCGCTCGTTCACGGCGCGGGCGGCGCTCACGCGGTGCCAGAAGGAGTAGCGGTAGCCGGCCCCCCACAAAGCCGCGCAGCGGAGATTCTCGAACACGCTCATGCGCGTGAAGATGTTCGTCACCTGGAACGAGCGAGACAGCCCGCGGCGGTTGATCTCGTAGGGCGTGAGATCCGTGACGTCCTCGCCTTTGACGCGGATCCTCCCCGTGGTGACCCGGTACTTGCCCGTGATGAGGTTGAAGAGCGTGGACTTGCCGGCGCCATTCGGCCCGATCAGCGCCTGGCGCGTGCCGGCCTCCAGGGCCAGGCTCACGCCCCGGATGATCGGCGTCGCGCCGAACGACTTGCGGACCTCGACGAGCTCGACGGCGGGAGTCATGATGTCGCGGCCGGGCGACTGGCCTCGGTGAAGGCGGCGGCCGCGCGTGGCGCCGCCCAGCGCGCGCCGAGCGCGCCGGCGACCACCAGCGCCGCGAAGCCGAGCCACGGCGTGAGGGTGCGCGGCGCGACGGCGACCCAGAAGAGCCGCCGCGTCGGGCGCGTCGTGTCGGCGGCAACGACGAAGTGGATCATCTCGAGGATCCCGATGATGCCGACGGCGGCGACGAGCGCGAGGGCGCCGGTGACCAGATACGGCCCGACGAGCCGGCCGATCCGCCGCGCGCGCCACGCCGGCGCGTGGAGCATGAGCACGCCGGCCAGGCCCATCGGCACGAACAGCACGGTGGCCAGGAACAGGATGCCGAGGTAGAGGAGCCACATGCCCGTGTAGTCGCTGAGCATCGACTGGAGGAACGTGAACACGACGGCGCCGATGACCGGCCCCACGAAAGAGCCGATGCCGCCGATGTAGGTCATGAGCAGCACGGCGCCCGACGCGTTGAGGCCCATGTTCTCGGCGGTGAGGATCTCGTAGTTCACGGCGAAGAGCCCGCCGGCGATGCCCGCGAAGAAGCCGGCCGCGCAGAACGAGACGAAGCGGACGCGATTCTGGCTGTAGCCGACGAACTCCGCGCGCTCGGGGTTGTCGCGCACGGCGTTCGCCATGCGCCCGACCGGTGTGCGTGAGAACGCGTACATCGCGATCGCGGAGACGAACAGCCAGAAGGCGATCAGGTAGTACACCTGCCGGTCGCGCGTGAATTCCAGCCCGAGCAGCAGCGGCGCCTTCGAGCGGTTGGTGGTGATGCCCTCCTCGCCGCCGAAGAAGCGGTCGAAGATCAGCGAGGAGGCGGCCATCAGCTCGGCCACGCCGAGCGAGATCATCGCGAACACCGTGCCCGCGCGCCGGGTGGAGAAGGAGCCGAAGAGGATGGCGAAGGCGAGGCCGCCGAGGCCGCCGACCAGCGGCAGCACGGGCACCGGTATCCAGAGCGTGCCCCGGCCTGCGAGGTTCAGCACGTGAGCGGCGATGAAACCGCCGAGGCCGAAGTAGACGGCGTGGCCGAACGAGAGCATGCCGCCCTGGCCGAGCAGCATGTTGAAGGACAGCGCGAACACGACGGCGATGCCCATCTGATTCATGATGGCGATGGCCGTGCCCGTGCGGATCAGCTGCGGCAGGGCGAGCAGCACGACCGCGGCGGCGAGCCAGATGCCGTAGCGGCGGACGCGTGCGGCGCGTGCGACGCCGGCGACGGCGATCGGCCGCGTGCTGACCGTGCTCACGTCTCGCGGGTCCCGAAGAGCCCGGTGGGACGCACGATCAGCATCAACACGAGCAGCACGTAGGGCAGGATGGGCGCCACCTGAGCGATGGTGACCTTCCAGAGGTCGTGCAGGGCGCTGCCCGGGTTCACGTGCACGCCGACGGCGGCGAGGGCGCCGCCGACGGAGACGTCCATGGCGACCGCGAACGTCTGCACGATACCGATCAGCAGCGAGGCGACGAAGGCGCCGGTGAGGGAGCCGAGGCCGCCGATGACGACGACCACGAACACGATGCTGCCGAGCACCTGCGCCATGCCGGGGAAGGTGCCGAGCACCGGCCCCGCGATCACGCCGGCCAGCGCGGCCAGCGCCGAGCCGATGCCGAAGACGACCATGAACACGCGCGGCACGTTGTGGCCGAGCATCGCGACCATGCCCGGATGGGTGAGCGAGGCTTGAATGATGAGGCCCGCGCGCGTGCGCGTGAGGATCACGAAGATGAAGGCGAAGATGGCGACGGCCACCACGAGCATGAAGGCCTTGTAGGCGGGGAAGCTCGATGACATGACGCGGAAGAGGGGGAAGTCGAGCAGGACGGGGACCTGGTAGCTCTTCGCGGGCCGGCCCCACACGAGCTGCACCACCTCCTCGATGAGGATGGCCACGCCGAACGTGAAGATCAGCTCGGCGATGTGGCCGAAGCCGTGCACCCGGCGCAATCCCTGGCGCTCGACGAGCGCCCCCAGCAACCCCACCAGGACCGGCGCGATCACCAGCGCGGGCCAGAAGCCGATGTGCAGCCCGAGCGTGAACGCGAAGTAGGCGCCCAGCATGTAGAAGGAGGCGTGGGCGAAGTTGAGCACGCCCATCATGCCGAAGATGAGCGTGAGCCCGCTCGACAGCATGAAGAGCAGCATGCCGTAGACGAGCCCGTTCAGGAGCGAGAAGAAGATCAGCTGGAACATCGGATCGACGCGGGCGGGGCCGAACGACGCCGCCCGCGGTCTGTCCGTCTAGCTCGGGCGCTGCATCTTGCAGGTGGAGGGTTGCGTGGCCTTGTCGCGGTCGACCTTGCTCTCCAGCGACAGCCCGAAGCCGGAGGCGTCGAGGTCGTGCTTGATGTTCTTGTTGGTGTGCACGGAGATGTAGATCGGCATCTGCAGCTGGTGGTCCTCGCGGCGCATCACCACCTGATCGCCGGACAGGTTGGTGAACTCCGCGCCCTCGAGGGCGGCCGCGACCTTGTCGACGTCGGTGGTGCCCGCGCGCTTGATGGCCTGGGCGAGCATGTTCAACCCCGTGTGGATCCGCGGCTGGTTGACGTCGTTCTGCGGGTGGAGCTTGCGGTATCCGATGATGTAGTCGCTGAGCGCCTTCGGCGCGTTCGGGTTGCCGGGATGGCTCTCGTGCACCAGGCGGATCCGGTCGATGCCGGCGGCGCCGATGGCCGCCGTCACCCCGTCGGAGGCCGCGTAGTAGGTGTAGAAGGGCACCTTGAGGCCGCCGTCGTTGGCGGCCTTGGCGAGGGCGATCATGTCGGCGCCCCAGTTGCCGGTGATCACCGCGTCGGCGCCGGCGGCCACGATCTTCTGCACGTACGGCGAGAAGTCCTTTACCTTGCCGATCGGGTGCAGCTCGTTGCCGACGATCGTGATGTCCGGCCGCTTCTTGCCGAGCATGGCCACGGCCGCCTCGGCCACCGCCTTCCCGAACGAGTAGTCCTGGCCGATGATGTACATCTTCTTGATGCCCTTGTTGGTCGCGATCACGTCGGTCAGCGCGGCCATCTTCATGTCGGCGTGGGCGTCGAAGCGGAAGTGCCAGTAGTGGCACTTCTCGTTCGTCAGCGCCGGGTCCACCGCCGAGTAATTCAGGTAGAGGACGCGGTCGCCGGCGTTGCGCTCGTTGTGCTTCTGCACGGCGTCGGAGATCGCGTGGGCGACGCCGGAGCTGTTGCCCTGGAACACGAACGGGATCCCGTCGCCGATGACCTTCTTGAGCTGGATCAGGCTCTCTTGCGGGCTCACCTTGTTGTCGAGCGGCACGATCTCGAGCTGGCGTCCGAGCACGCCTCCCGCCTTGTTGATGGCGTCGGTGGCGTACTTGAACTGGTTGAGCCCGTTCTCGCCGGTGGCCGCGAAGGGCCCCGACAGCGGGTCGACGTAGGCGATGCGGATGGGATCGGCGGGCGTCGCGCTGGACGCGAGCCCGGCCAGCAGTGTCACGATCACGGCGAGCACGAGAACGCTCTTGGGCTTGGACATCGTTGGCCTCCCTGGGGTGGCGGCTACGGTGCCATGGCCGACCGGCGTTGACAAGCCGGGAGATGCGGCAGATCGTAGCGCCCATGTCGCGAGCCTTGTACTCGGCGACCGCGCTGGTCGGTCTCGCCGCGTTGTTGGCCGCATGGCCGGTGACGCGACCGTCCGCGCAGCACGCCTCACCCGTCGCGGTGCAGATCGATGGCGACGACATCGGCGGCGTGGTCACCAGCAAGCATGGACCGGAAGCCGGGGTCTGGGTGATCGCGGAAACGACCGAGCTCGGCACCCGATTCGCCAGGATCGCGGTCACGGATGATCACGGGCGCTACGTGATCCCCGACCTGCCGCAGGCCACGTACAGCGTGTGGGTGCGCGGCTACGGGCTGGTCGACTCGCCGAAGGTCAAGAGCGCGCGCGGCCGGATCCTGAACCTGACCGCGGTGCCGGCGCCGAATGCGGCGGCCGCGGCGGAATACTACCCGGCGATCTACTGGTTCTCGATGCTGAAGATTCCCGACAGGAGCCTGTTCCCCGGCACCGGCCCCGACGGCAACGGCATGCCGGTCGCCTACAAGACCCAGGAGCAGTGGCTCAACGCCGTCCAGCTGAATGGCTGCGGCAACTGTCACCAGCTCGGCGACAAGGCCACGCGCGAGATGCCCGCGGCCCTGGACGTCGCGAAGGCCTCCTCGGTCGAGGCGTGGACGCGGCGCCTTCAGTCCGGACCGGGCGGCGGCTCGATGGTGAGATTCATCGGCCTGATGAACACGAACGACGGGGGCCACCTCCGGCGCCTGGCGGAGTGGACCGATCGCATCCGCGCCGGCGAGCTTCCGGCGTCGGCGCCGCCGCGGCCGCACGGCGTCGAGCGCAATCTCGTGGTGACCGTGTACGACTGGTTGAGCCCGAAGTACTACATCCACGACCTGATCGTCACCGACAGGCGGAAGCCCACCGTCAACCCCTACGGCCTGATCTACGGCGCCGCCGAGCTGAGCACCGATCACCTGCCGGTGCTGGATCCGATCAAGATCACCAAGACGACCATGAAGGTGCCGATCCGCGATCAGGACGCGCCCAGCTCGGCGCTGGCGAACCCGGTGGTGGCGCCCTCGCCGTACTTCGGCACCGAGCAGGTCTGGGATTCGCGGGTCAACGCGCACAACCCGATGATGGATCAGGACGGGCGCGTCTACTGGACCGCGCAGATCCGCTCGCCCAGGAATCCGCCGACGTATTGCGCGGCGGCTTCCGGCCATCCGTCGGCCAGGATCTATCCGCTCGCGCACGTCCGGGACGGCTTCGTGCAGAACTCCCGTCAGGTCACGGTGTACGACCCGAAGACGAAGCAGTTCACGTTCATCGATACGTGCTTCGGCACGCATCATCTGAATTTTGCCGAGGACCCGAGCCACACCCTGTGGCTGAGCAACAACCTCCAGAACGAGTTCGCCATCGTCGGCTGGGTCAACACGAAGATGTTCTGGGAGACGCGCGACGCGGCGAAGTCGCAGGGCTGGACGCCGTTGATCGTCGACACCAATGGCAACGGCAAGCGGGACACCTGGGTCGAGCCGAATGCGCCGGACGATCCGACGAAGGACAGGCGGATCGGGCTCGGTCTCTACGGGATCGCCTACAGTCCCGCCGACGGCTCCATCTGGGGCTCGAACATCGGCCATCCGGGTTGGGTCATTCGCATTCAGCTCGGATCGAATCCGTCCGAGACCGCGCTCGCCGAGGTGTACAAGGTCCCGCCGCCGGGCTACGGCATGCGCGGGTTCGACGTCGACCGCCAGGGAAGGGCATGGGTGACGCTGGCGAGCGGTCACATCGCGAGCTTCGACCGGCGAACGTGCAAGGGACGCCTCAATGGCCCGGGCGCGGCGGAGGGGAACCTCTGTCCCGAAGGCTGGACCTTCTATCCGATCTCGGGCCCGGCGTTCGCCGGCAGGGACGGCGCCGCCGAGGGGCCGTATTACACCTGGGTCGATCAGCACGACATCCTCGGCCTGGGCGCAGACACGCCGATCGGCACCGGCAATTTCTCGGATTCGCTCCACGCGCTGACGTACGGGAAGGTCGTCCAGCTGCGCGTTCCGTATCCCATGGGCTTCTTCGCCAAAGGCGTGGACGGCCGCATCGACGATCCGAAGACCGGCTGGAAGGGCCGAGGATTGTGGGTAACCTCTGGCAACCGAACGCCGATGCACATCGAGGGCATCGACGCGCCGAGTCCCGGCGCGCCCGGCAAGACTCTGTCCAGCCCGCTCGTCGTGCATTTCCAG
Organism: Candidatus Rokuibacteriota bacterium; assembly: GCA_003220225.1. Lineage (GTDB taxonomy): Bacteria > Methylomirabilota > Methylomirabilia > Rokubacteriales > CSP1-6 > AR12. The sequence goes on along the minus strand of QHRU01000075.1, from coordinate 46,694 downwards.
CTGCGTCCGGATCCACTCGCCCACTGAGGGCCGCCGCGGGCGCTTCGCCGCGGACTTTGATCCCGCCGGCTTACCTCCCCTCGTCGAACACGCTCACAACTTTCCGTAGGTCCGGCTGCGGGGGCCGCGTGTAGACCGTCCACACGCGGTGATCGGCCATCCTGTTTCTCTCGGCATCCGCCGTGTGCCCGCCAGTGAAGTAACCGCGAAGAACAGAGTGCTGAACAGCGCCGATCTCCCGGATTCGCCCACATCTTGGTTGCGGCGCTTGGCAATTGTCGCGAATGGAACCAATCGTCGGTCACGGCGTTCGGATAGTAGCGTCCGCTGGCGGCCTTGTCGTGAACGGCATCTCGATGTGACGCGCGCCCGACACAACAAACAGCATGGAACGCGTGCGCCACGCGGTCGTTACGCTCATTGAGAGAAGGCGATCATCAAGAGGAGGGAAGGATGGATCGTGACCGTCAACTGGTGAACGGGCTTTCCTCGAGAGAGCCGGGAGCGCCTGAAGAACTTTTCGGCACCTACGGCGATCGGGCTTATCGCCTGGCCTTGCGGATCACGCGAAGCGCCGGAGACGCCGAGGAAGTCGTACAGGACGCGTTCTGCACGATCGTGCGAAAGATCGACACCTTCCGTCGGCAGTCCGCGTTCAGCTCCTGGCTTTATCGCATTGTGGCTAATGCTGCGTACAATAAACACCGCAAGCGGCCCCGATCTCACTTTGAAGTTCCGTTGGCCGACGATGACGGCGACACGCCGCACGGCAGCGCTTCTTCCGGTGACGAGGACGACCCCGCAGTTCAGAGCGAGCTACGCGTGGTGCTCCGGGGCGCGATCGACGGCCTTCCTCCGGCTTGCCGTGCGGCGTTTGTTCTCCGCGACGTCGACGGACTGTCAAACGTCAAGGTCAGCGAGGTCCTCGGGCTCAGCGTTCCAAGCGTGAAGTCGCGGGTCCACCGCGCCCGGCTGTCGCTTCGCGCGCGACTCGCTGATTACATGCGCGATCCGTTCGGAGGCACGCGTTTCATTGCGTCGCATGACCGCACCGACGACAGGCGAGGACGTCGGGCTGGGCCGGTATGTGCGGGCATTCGCCCTCCAGCGGCCCGAGAGTCATTTGACATCGGCGCTCTTTGAGCAGATTCTCGCGCATCGAGCGACTCGGCGGCATCCGACGTGATGGAGCGAACGGTCTCGTTCGCAGAAAGCGGGGTGACGAGGACGGGAACGCCGACGAAGTGGATCGCTGCGGGCCGCAGGAACGCCGGCCACTTCGCCAGCCATCGAACAGAAGAAGAGTCGAAGTAGAAGTGGAGGACACATGAAAGGGCAGATGGAAACGCGCGCATCCAGGCTTCGCGCTTCGCTCGTCGTACTTCTCGCGGTCGCCGCCGTCGTGGCGGCCGTGCCGGCGTTTGCAGAGCCGGACAACAGCTATACTGTCCACCCGCTCGTCTCGAACGTTTCCGGCGCGGCGGTGCACTTGGATCCAAACCTCGTCAACGCTTGGGGCCTGACCGCCGGACCGACGTCGCCCTGGTGGGTCGCAGACAACGGCACCGACCTGTCCACACTGTACGGGGCCGACGGGACGCCGAGATCGCTCGTCGTGCAGGTCCCCGGCGGTCCGACCGGCGCCGTCTTCTGGTCCGCCACCGCGCGGGCGATCTTCGTCTTCGCCACCGAGGCCGGGCAGATTCGCGGCTGGCATCCGTCGCAGGGGAACCAGACCGTCGTCCTCGCCGATCGCTCGGGGTTCGGCGCGATCTACAAGGGGCTCGCGTTCGCGTCGACGCCAGCCGGCAACCTGTTCTACGCCGCCGACTTCCACAACGCGCACGTCGACGTCTTCGACAGCACCTTCACCCTCGTCTCGCATCCCGGAGAGTTTGTCGACTCGCAGCTTCCGGACGGCTACGCGCCGTTCGGGATCCAGACGATCGGCTCTCGCATCTTCGTCACGTACGCGAAGCAGGACGAGGCTGCGCATGACGAAGTCGCCGGACAGAGCCTTGGCTTCGTCGACGCCTATGACACAGCCGGCAATCTGCTCGTGCGTGTGGCGCAGCACGGTCAGCTGAACGCGCCATGGGGACTCGCCCTCGCTCCGTCGGACTTCGGAAGCTTCAGCGGCGATCTCCTCGTCGGAAACTTCGGTGACGGGCAGATCAACGCGTACGAGGAGCTGGCAAACGGGCACTTCGAGCACCGCGGAGAGTTGCGTACTGCCGACGGAAAGTCGCTCACGATCGACGGCCTCTGGGCCCTGCAGTTCGGCCGCGGCGCGCCTAACAACGGCGCGACCAACACGTTGTTCTTCACGGCCGGCCCGAACGAAGAATCGGACGGCCTCTTCGGCTCGATCACGTCTCCCTGATTCGAGCTCGAGAGCGTCATCCGCGACGCGAGATGACGTAGCTCGCCGTTATCGCCGTGCGAGGTCTCGTGGCTCAGGCTGAGCCACGAGACGTCGCGCGCGTCGACGCAGAGTAAGCGCCCCACGTGTCTGGATGCCGAGCGCGAGACGGGTCGGCGAGGGCGCGCCCTCGATCCCGAACGAAATCTCCCCGACGCCCTCGGGGTCGACGTAGGTCCCGAAGAGGCGGTCCCAGATCGTCAGGCGGGAACCCAGATTCGCCCCGTGGTGCTCGGAGTCCTTGCAGCCCGGGAGAGCCATGTGACGCTTGCAGCGGCTCTGCGGTGCGCATAGAGTGCCGGCGGTGATGTCACGCTTCGAGCGCCGCGGGAGCACGCTGCGCTTCACCGGCGAGAGCGGGCCGGTCGTCATCAGCGTCTGCCGCGCGGGCCTCGTCCGCGTCGCGCTCGGGGGTGATGGGCGGCCGGAGGCGCCGTCGTTCGTCGAGCCGCGTGACTGGCCCGAGACGCCGTTCGAGGTCGTCGACGAGGAGCGGGTCCGCCTGACGACCGAGGCCCTCCGACTCGAGGCGGCCACGGCTCCGCTCCGACTGTCGTTCGCGGACGCCGCCGGCTCCTGGCTCTTGCGCGAGCCGGCGGACAGCGGGATGGCCGCGGAGCCGGGCCCCGACGGCGGCGGGCGCGTCCGCGCGAGCTTCACCTTCTCGGGCGAGCAGCACTTCTACGGGCTCGGCCACGGCGGCGGGCGCCTCGATCGCCTCGGGCAGACGCGCCAGCTCTGGAACTCTCACCTCGGCCACGGACCGGGCTCGGACATCGGGCTGCCGCTGCTGGTCTCGAGCCGCGGCTACGGCCTGTTCTTCGACAATACGAGCGATGCGGTTCTCGCCGTGGGTCGCTCGGACAACGGCGTGCGGATCGAGTACACGTCCGACAACGGACCCCTGACGTGGTACTTCCTGATCGCGCGAGATCTGAAAGCCCTCATGAGCGTGGTGGCGGAGCTGCTCGGGCGACCGCCGCTGCCGCCACGCTGGGCGCTCGGCTTCCTCCAATCCACGCGCCACTTCGAGAACACCGCCGAGCTCAGGCAGCTGCCGCGCACGATCCGCGAGAGGCGGATTCCCTGCGACGCGCTCATCTTTCTGTCGACGTACGGCGAAGCGACGGGATGGAACCGCGGCGTCGGGCACCTCGAGTTCCAGCCCACGCTGTGGCCGGACCCGGAGGCGCTGCTCGCGGAGATGCGTCAACAGCACTTCGAGGTCATGACGCACGAGTACCCGGTGCTCCACGAGGAGTCGCCGCTGTTCGCCGAGGCCGAGGCGCGCGGATATCTATTGGCGACCGGATACGAGCGCGCCGACGGCGGCGTCGCGAGCTACCGCCAGGGGCAGCGTCACCTCGACTTCTCCAACCCGGCGGCGCGGGACTGGTGGTGGTCGGCGCACCGCGGGCTCGTCTCGCTCGGCGTCGGCGGCTGGTGGCTCGACGGCGGCGAGGGACCGCCGGCGTCGGCCAAGCTGGCCGCGGGCGACGGCCGGCGGCTGCACAACATCTACGATCGCTTCCGTCACCAGGCATTCGCCGAGGGCGAGGCGGCCGCGCGGCCGGATCACCGCGTGTTCCTGCTCTGCCGCTCGGGCGCCGCCGGGATGCAGCGGTTCGGCGCCTCGTGCTGGTCGGGCGACGTGAACAACGACTTTCCGACGCTGGAGGCGCAGATCCCGCTCGGACTGAGCACCGGGCTGTCGGGCGTGCCGTACTGGGGGACCGACGTGGGCGGCTTCTTTCATCCGGTGCCGGAGACCGGTGAGCTGTACGCGCGCTGGTTCCAGCTCGGCGCCTTCAGCCCGATCTTTCGCTCGCACGGCTGGGTCTGGCGCGAGCACGTGCCGTGGGCTCACGGTCCCGAGGTGGAGGCAATCTGCCGGCGCTTCGCGGAGCTGCGCTACCGGCTGCTGCCATACACGTACACGCTGGCCTGGCAGGCGCACACGCTGGGACTGCCGCTGATGCGTCCGCTCGTGCTGAACTACCCGAACGATCCGCGGACGTGGGCGCTCGACCACGAGTACCTGTGGGGCGACGACCTGCTGGTGGCGCCGGTGACGCGCGAGGGCGCCAGCGCGTGGCCCGTCTATCTACCAAGCGGTCGCTGGTTCGATTTCTGGACGGGCTCGCGCTACGAAGGACCCGGCGGCGTCACGCTCGCCGCCCCGCTCGAGCGCCTGCCGCTGCTCGTCCGCGGTGGCGCGATCCTGCCGCTGGGGCCGGTCGTGCAACACACGGGCGAGCGGCCGCTGGACGAGCTGACGTTGCAGATCTATCCAGAGGGGACGTCGCGCTTCGAGCTCTACGAGGACGACGGGCGCTCGAACGCCTATCGCCGGGGTCACTACGCGCTGACCGGCATCGAGTCCGTCGCGCAGGCCGATCGGGTCACCGTCGGCGTCGAGGCGCCGACGGGCGACCGCTCGCTGGTGCCGGCGAACCGCCGCTACCTGATCCGCCTCCGCCTCGATCGCCGCCCGCGCGCGGTCGCGCTAGAAGGCGTCGGCGATCTTCCGGAGACGCGCGGCGAAGCCGACCGCGCCGGCTGGTGGATGGACGACACGGGCTTCCTCTGCATCCGTCCGCCCGTTCAGCCCGCCGCGACCATCGTAATCAGCTCGGCGCACTCCTAGCTGGGGTGTGTCGAAACACCGCGTTCGAGCGCGGGCTTTGCCCGCGCAATCCTGTCGTTGGGGGAGGCAGCGAGGAGCGCGCCTCAAGCGCGCGACGAGCGTCGGAAGGGGGGCGAAGCCCCCCTCCGAGTCAAGTCTTGAAGTACCAGGTCTCCGTGTGGGCGATGTGCGGGTTGTCGCTCACGGCGCTGTTCCAGAGCCGCTCGGGCACGTTGCCCATGGTGTTCTTGATCACGCGCACGCCCTGCGAGGCGGGCGAGTTCGAGACGACGGGGATGAGCCACAGCTCGTCCAGCGCGATCTTCCACACTTCCTTGGCCAGGCGCGTGCGCTCGGCGTCGGGGACGCCGAAGGAGCGGCGGTAGATGGCCATCAGCTCGCGCATGCGCGGCGGCGGCTGCTTGCCCTTGGCGCCCGCGCTGGAGAACCAGACGCCGTAGAGCGGTCCCAGCGGGCTCTGGTCCTGAGCGGGGAACATCAGGGGAAAGTGGCCGTAGATGTTGTCGGCTCCCCACTGGGTCTCGAAGTAGATCTGGTGCTCGTTGGCCCGTAACCGCGCGGTGGCCAGGCCGCGCTCCATCTCCTGCACCTCGCCGCGGATGCCGATCTGCTTCCACTGCTCGACGAGCATCTCCGCGATGCGCGTGAAGGGCAGAAAGCCGAGGTAGGTGGTCAGCGCCAGCCGGAGGCGGCCGCCGCCGTCGTTGCGCAGGCGGTACCCCTCGGCGTCCCGCTTCGTCAGGCCGAGCGCGTCGAGCATCTCGTTGGCCTTCTTCACGTCGTACGCGGCGTGCAGCGTCTTGTACTCCGGCCCCGGGAAGTATGGCGTGCGCTCGCCCGGCGCCGCCGAGCCGGTCTGGCCGAGGCCGAGCACGAACACCTCGTTGATCTGCTGACGATCGATGCCGTGGGAGAGCGCGATCCGGAAGTTGCGCGTGCTCAGCCATTTCGCGATCTCGGCGTCCTTGTCGTAGCTCTGATTGCAGAAGAGCCCGACGTCGGCGCCCTGATCCGACGGGTCCAGGTGCACGCGGTAGTTGCCCCGCTGCTGGTTTTCCAGCAGCACCGGCAGCTTGCTGATGTCGATGTGGCGAGCCTGCGAGTCGTACTCGCCGGCGATCGCGCGCAGGTTGATGAGCTCCAGGTTCTCCCCGAGGGTCATCCGGATGCGGTCGATGTAGGGGAGCTGGTTGCCTTCCGTGTCCACCCAGACGCTGTAGGGGTTGCGCTCCAGGATCCACGTCGGCGTGTTGATCGGCGACACGGTCTTCCAGGGCGTCACCACCGGCAGGTCGGGGTTGCGGCAGGCGTCGTTGCGGCCCTTGAGGAGCAGGACCCAGTTCTCGAACTTCGCGTCGGCCAGCTTCTTTGCGAGGTCGTCTTTCGAGGCGTACTTCGGATGGAACTGCTTGAGGTAATGGGCGGGGGCGAAGCCGCCCAGCGCGTCCCGCCCGAAGCGGGCGTGGTGGCCGATGCCCCAGACCGAGGCGAGCACCGTGGGCAGCGCGTAGTAGGGATCCGGCGCGACGAACTGCACGGTGCTGGCGTCGACCTTCTTCACGGCGATCGGCTTGCCGTTGATGCTCATCACCGACAGCGGCGTGGGCACGATCTCCTTGTTCGAGTAGACGTCCTCGAACCAGAACACGAAGTCGTCGGCGGTGAACGGGGCGCCGTCGCTCCACTTCATGCCGCGGCGCAGGTGCACCGTGGTGACTTTGCCGTCGGGGCTGACCTCCCAGCCGCGGGCGATGTTGGGCACGAGTCGGGTGCCCGTGTAGTCGAAGAAGAGCAGCTTGTCGTTCTGGGCGGCGCGGTGGCCGTTGGAGGTGTCGAACGGCCCCGTGAAGCCGCGCCGCCAGGTCCCGCCGTACTTGCCGATCTCGCGCAGCGGCTTGACGACGAGCGGGTCCTGGCCGATGCGCTCCTGTACGGGCGGGAGCTTGCCGGCTTTCACCAGCTCGGCGAGCTGCGGGGCCTCCTTGAACGTCTTGGGATAGCGGGCGGGGTCGGTGACGACTTCGGCGCCCTCCAGCTTGCCGATGAGATTGGCGCCGGGCTTGGCGCCCTGCGCGAGCGCCCGCGACACGAGGCCGTCGGGTAGCTGCGCGGCCGTGAGCGCGACCAGCCCGGCGCGCAGCACGCCGCGGCGTGAGACCTGATGGCTCGATGTCTCCGGGACCGGCTCCACTCCATCGTGGTCGCTCATGGATGTGTCCTTTCACCGCTCGAGCAGTGTGGAGGAACGCGCGCGAGGCTCTTGTGAGGGGCCACACGCTAACAGTAGGATCTGCGCAGTGTCAATGAGCGCCCGCATCGCCACGGCGACCGTGCGCGTGGACTGCGGCGCGCCGCGGGGCCCCGTGCGCCGCATCTGGACCAGTCTCGGCTTCGACGAGATCAACTGGACGTCGAGGCCCGCCGGCAAACGACACCTCCGGACCATCGGGGCCTTCGCCGAGCGCCCCTACCACGTCCGCTCGCACTACATTTTCAACAGCGGCATCGGCTGGTCGCTGCCGCACTGGGGAGCCGGTAACGTCTATCACGAGGACGCGGCCGGCCGTCCCTTCTACGACTTCAGCATCGCCGACGAGGTCTACGACGCGGTCGTCGGGGCGGGACACCGGCCGCTGGTGGAGCTCGCGTTCACGCCGCGGGCCCTCGTTGCCGAGGACGCGGAGAAGCGCTTCGCCTTCGAGCCGAGCCCGACCCAGTGGAGTCCCTACGAGGCCGGGCTGTGGGCGACGCCGCCGAGGGACTACGGCAAGTGGGGCGGCCTCGTGCGCGCGCTGGTCGAGCACTGCGTGGCGCGCTACGGCGCCGAGCACGTGCGCGGCTGGCTCTGGGAGCTGTGGAACGAGCCCGACATCTATTACTGGCGCGGCACGCCCGAGCAGTTCCACGCGCTGTACGACGTCACGGCGGCCGCCGTGAAGGCCGCGCTCCCCGACGCCGCGGTCGGCGGTCCCGCCACCACGGGCGACCTCGGCGCCGGCCGACGAGGCAACGAATTCCTCCGCGGCTTCCTCGCTCACTGCGCCCGGACCGGAGCCCCGCTGGACTTCGTGTCCTTCCACACCAAGGGCGCGCGATTCACACCCTGGCGGGTGTACGGTCCGCTCGGCGGTCCGGCGCCCACGCGGCAGTCCCCCTCCAGCCTCAAGATGCTGCGCGAGGTTCGCGCGGCGCTGGATGCCGTGGCCGCGCACCCGCAGTATCGCGATCTTCCCTGCATCGTGGACGAGTGCGACGCGTCGGTGCCCGCGCACTGGGGCGTCTACGACAACGCCAACTTCGCGTACCGCAACACCGAGTACTTCGCCGTCTTCCAGTGCAAGCTGATGAAGAAGCTGCTCGACCTCAACGACCGCAGCGGTGCCCACGTCCATCAGGCGACGACGTGGAGCTTCTACTTCGAGGGCGAGCGCTTCTTCGAAGGGACCCGCAGCCTCTTCACCGCCGAGGCCGTCGAGAAGCCCGTGCTGAACGCCTACCGGATGCTGGCTCGCCTTGGCGACGCGCGCCTGGCCGTCGAGTCGAGCCACGCGTGGTCGCTCGACCGGCTCGACGACGCCGCGGAGGGGATGTCGGAGGAGGTCGACGCGCTCGCCACCGCCGATGGCCGCGGCGGCGTGAGCGTGCTCGTGTGGAGGCACGCCGACGACCAGTACGCGCCGGCTGCGCGTGAGGCCGACGTCACGCTCCAGATCGCCCGGCTGCCGTTCGCTGGCGATGTCCGCGTGCACCACACCCGCATCGACGCCGGCCACAGCAACAGTCACGCTGCATGGCGGGCCCTCGGCGCCCCACGAGATCCGTCCGAGTCGGAGCTGCGCACGATCAGGGAGCGTCAGGGACTCGAGCAGCTCGAGCCGGATCGGACCGAATCGGCCCGCGACGGGGCGCTGACCCTTCGGCTCGCTCTCCCGTTGCCGAGCGTGTCGCTGATCGAGGTCCGGTCGATCTCGTGACGCGACGTCTCTGATCGATTCCTTGCCGCGGTGCACCCGCCGAGTGAGTGACAATGGTCCACATCCACGCGGCCGCCGATACGACCCGCGGTCCTCGCGACGTGTCTTTTCACCCTTTTAGGTTCGACCGCCCGCTTTGGCACCGTTGTTGCGTGACAGACCCATGGCAGAGCCTTTCCCGGCCAAGGCCTGACCAATTCCAGGGCCGGCGCAACCCTCCTGGGAGCCACGATGACGTCCCCGCAGCCAGGGCCTCGCAGCCTGAGCGTGGATGACGAGCCCGAGATCCTGAAGAGCGCTCTCACCGAAGCGCTCGGCGGGCGGTGCGCATGACCCCGCAGATCGCGATCGTCGGCTTCCGCGAGCTCGACAACCCGGACGCCTGGCGCGTCGAGGTCGTGGTCGACGGGCTGGTCTCCGGCCATATCTATCGCGGCGGCGGCGCGTATCGTTACTTCGAAGGCCCGCGCAACGACGTCACCTGGTCGTTCGCCGACCTCGACCTCGCGCGCCTCGAGGCGCGCATCCGGGCTACCGTGATCGCAGAAATATCACCGGATCAGCCGGCTGCTGTTTCAGTCAGGTTGAGGTTGTCGACGTAGGGCGAGCGCCGGCGCACGACCGCCCCGGCGTTTGACAAGGCCCGGCTCTGCCCGTATAAGCGCGGGCGTGTCCGCGTCGCGGCAGCCGATTCTCGCCGTCCGTGATCTCACCGTCCGCTTCGGGGGCATCGTCGCGCTCGACGGCGTCTCCTTCGACGTGGCCGAGGGCCAGGTCGTCGGGCTCATCGGCCCCAACGGCGCCGGCAAGACGACGCTGTTCAACTGCCTGAGCCGGCTCTACACGCCACAGCGGGGGGACGTCCGCTTCCGCGACCGCTCGTTGCTGGCGCTGCCGCCGCACCGCATCGCCGACCTCGGCATCGGCCGCACCTTCCAGAACCTCGCGCTGTTCCCGACGCTCACCGTGCTCCAGAACGTGATGATCGGCGTCCACAGTCGCACGCGCAGCGACTTCCTCAGCAACGCGCTGCGCCTGCCGTGGGTGGGGCGCGAGGAGGCGGAGATCCGCGAGCGCGCGCGCGAGCTGCTCGCGTTCCTCGACCTGACGGCCGTCGCCGCGCACCCCGCCGCCGGGCTGCCGTTCGGCACGCTCAAGCGCGTCGAGCTGGCGCGCGCCCTCGCCGGCGCACCCGCGCTGCTCCTGGTCGACGAGCCGGCGGGCGGCCTGAACCACGAGGAGGTCGCCGTGCTGGCGGCGCTGCTGCGCACGATCCGCGAGCGACGCGGCGTCACCATCCTGCTCGTCGAGCACCACATGGGGCTCGTCATGCCGATCTCCGACAACGTCGTCGTTCTCGACTTCGGACGCAAGATCGCCGAGGGCCGGCCCGCCCAGGTGCAGCGTGACCCCGAGGTCATCCGCGCCTATCTCGGCGTCGACGAGCCGGTGCAGGCGCGCTGATGGCGCTGCTCGAGGCGCGCGGGCTCCAGGCGCAGTATGGCTGGACGAAGGTGCTGCACGGCATCGACTTCGCCGTCGAGGAGGGCGGCATCACCACGATTCTGGGCGCCAACGGCGCGGGCAAGACGACGACGCTGCGCGCGGTGTGCGGCATGGTCCGCACGGCGGGCGAGATCCGCTTCGCGGGGCAGCGCATCAACGGGCGCGCGACGGAAGACCTGGTGCGGCTCGGCATCGGCCACGCGCCCGAGGGGCGCGGCACGTTCGTGAACCTCACCGTCGAGGAGAACCTGCGCCTGGGCGCCTACGCGCGGCGCGGGGGCGGCAGTGTCGCGCAGGACCTCGAGCGCGTGTACGGCTACTTCCCCGTGCTCGCCGAGCGCAAGAAGCAGGCGGGCGGCACGCTCTCCGGCGGCGAGCAGCAGATGCTGGCCGTCGCGCGCGCGCTCATGCTGCGGCCACGGCTGCTCCTGCTCGACGAGCCGTCGCTGGGGCTGGCGCCGCTCGTCGTGCGCGAGATCCTCCGCATCGTGCGCACCATCAACCGGGAGGAGCGCGTGAGTGTGCTGCTCGTCGAGCAGAACGCCGCGGTGGCGCTGGGCCTCGCCGACCGCGCGTACCTCATGGAGACCGGCCGCGTCGTGATGTCCGGGCCGGCCAGCGAGCTGCGGCAGAACGACGCCATCCGCCGCGCCTATCTCGGCTACTGACGATGGAGATCTTCTTCCAGCAGGTCGTGTCGGGGCTGGCCACGGGCGGCATCTACGGCAGCGTGGCCCTGGCCCTCGTGATGATCTACCAGGCCACCGACGTCGTGAACTACGCCCAGGGCGAGATGGCGATGTTCAGCACGTACATCGCGTGGACGCTGATCAACGCGGGCGTCCCGTACTGGTGGGCGTTCTTCGGAACGCTGGTGATCTCGTTCGTGGGCGGCGTGCTGCTCGAGCGGGTGATCATCCGGCCCGTCGAGAGCGCGCCGATCCTGACCATCGTGATCGTCTGTATCGGGCTCCTCGTCATCCTCAACAGCGTGGCGGGCTGGATCTACTCCTATATCCAGAAGCCCTTTCCGAGCCCGTTCCCTCCGAAGCCGATCATGCTGGGCACCGTGGTGTTCGGCGCCCACGACCTCGGCGCCATCGGCGTCACCCTCGTCGTGCTGGCGCTCCTCTACGCGTTCTTCCGCTTCACGACGCTCGGCCTCGCCATGCGCGCGGCCGCCCAGAACCCCGTCTCGAGCCGGCTGTGCGGCATCCGCGTCGGCTGGATGCTGGCCATCGGCTGGGGCCTGGCCGCGATGGTCGGCGCCGTCGCCGGCATGATGGTGGCGCCCATCGTCTTCCTCGATCCCAACATGATGGCCGGCATCCTCATCTACGCCTTCGCCTCCGCCACCCTCGGCGGCTTCACGAGCCCGGGCGGCGCCGTCGTCGGCGGCCTCATCGTGGGGGTGATCGAGAACCTCGTCGGCACCTACGTGCATTTCATCGGCACCGAGCTGAAGCTGACGGTCGCGCTCGCGCTGATCCTGATCGTGCTCGTCTTCAAGCCCAGCGGTCTCTTCGGCCGCGCCACCATCCACCGGGTGTGACGCCCCGCGCGCGGGCGGTCGGGGTGGCGGCGGCGCTGGCGGTGGCGCTCGTCCTGCCGCTCTTCGTCTCGAACTTCCGGCTGTTCCAGTTCACGCAGGTCGGCGTCTACGCGATCGCGCTGCTCGGCCTGAACGTGTTGACCGGCTACAACGGCCAGATTTCGCTCGGCCACGGCGCCTTCTACGCGCTCGGCGCCTACACGACGGCGATCATGATCGACCGCTGGGACGTGCCGTATCCGCTCACCATCATCGCGGCCGGCGTCCTGTGCCTGGTGGCGGGCTTTCTCTTCGGCATCCCGGCGCTGCGGCTCGAGGGCCTCTACCTGGCGCTGGCGACGTTCGCGCTCGCCCTCGCGATTCCCCAGATCCTGAAATACTTCGAGCACTGGACGGGCGGCTCCCAGGGCATCGTGCTGTCCAAGCCGAACGCGCCGTGGGGCCTCAAGCTCTCGCCCGACCAGTGGCTGTACTTCGTCACGCTCGGCGTGCTCGTCGCGCTCTTCGTGCTGGCGCGCAATCTCCTCGCCGGCCGCACCGGCCGCGCCATCGTGGCCATCCGCGACAACCCCATCGCCGCCCAGGCCATGGGCGTGAACACCGCGCTCTACAAGTCGCTCACGTTCGGCGTGAGCGCCGCCTACACGGGCGTGGCCGGCGGGCTGAGCGCGCTGGTCATCGCCTTCGTGGCGCCCGACGCGTTCAACGTGTTCCTGTCGATCACGCTCCTCGTCGGTATCGTGATCGGCGGCCTCGCCTCCATCTCGGGCGCGCTCTTCGGCGCGCTGTTCATCCAGTTCGTGCCCAACTGGGCCCAGGACATTTCGAAGGCGGCGCCGTGGGCGATCTACGGCGTCTTCCTGATCCTGTTCATGTACGTGATGCCGCGCGGCATCGCCGGCGCCCTGCGCCTCGCCCTGGCGCGCGCCGGGCGCCGCGGAACCGGCACGCGTGCCTGACCGTTGCCCGGAGTAAGATTGGTCCCCACATCCGGCCGCGCCGCCGGGAGCCCCCACAGGAGGACATCATGCTGAGGAGAACGATACTGAGCGCGCTGCTCGCGGCGCTGGCCCTGGCGCCGGCGGTGACGATGGCAGCGGACACGCCGGGCGTCACGGCGACCGAGATCAAGATCGGCAACACCAACCCGTACAGCGGCCCCGCCTCCGCCTATGGCACGATCGGCAAGGCGCTCGGGGCCTACTTCAAGAAGGTCAACGAGGAGGGCGGCATCAACGGGCGCAAGATCAACTACGTCACCTACGACGACGCCTATTCCCCGCCCAAGACCGTCGAGATGGTGCGCAAGCTCGTCGAGCAGGACCAGGTCGCGCTGCTGTTCCAGACGCTGGGCACGCCGACCAACACGGCCATCCACAAGTACATGAACCAGCAGAAGGTGCCGCACATCTTCGTGGCGACCGGCGCGACGAAGTGGAACGACCCGAAGAACCATGCGTGGACGATGGGCTGGCAGCCCAACTACCAGACCGAGGGTCGCATCTACGCGAACTACATCCTGAAGAACGTCCCCGACGCGAAGATCGGCATCCTCTACCAGAACGACGACTACGGCAAGGACTACCGCAAGGGCCTGCACGACGGGCTCGGGGAGGCCGCCGCCAAGAAGATGATCGTCATGGAGCAGACGTACGAGGTCACCGATCCGACGATCGACTCGCAGATCGTCAACCTCAAGAACAGCGGCGCCAACGTCTTCTTCAACGTCACGATCCCGAAGTTCGCGGTGCAGGCCATCAAGAAGGCGCACGACATCGGCTGGAAGCCTCTGCACCTGCTGAACAACGTGTCGAGCTCGCTCGGGACGACGCTGAAGCCGGCGGGCCTCGAAGCGTCGAAGGGGCTCATCACCGCGCTGTACATGAAGGAGATCACCGACCCACAGTGGAAGAACGACAAGGGTTACCTGGACTGGGTCGCGTGGATGAAGAAGTACTACCCCGAGGGCGCGCTCGACGACCAGGCGAACGCCTACGCGTACTCGGTGGCCCAGACGCTGGTGCAGGTCCTCAAGCAGTGCGGCAACGACCTCAGCCGCGAGAACATCATGAAGCAGGCGGCCAGCCTCAAGAACCTCGAGCTGCCGCTGCTGCTGCCCGGGATCAAGATCAACACGAGCGCGACCGATTTTGCGCCGATCGAGCAGGAGCAGCTCGCCAGGTTCGACGGCGAGCGCTGGGTGCTGTTCGGCGAGCTGTACGACGCGGCCAAAAGGTAGACGGGAGGCCAGAGACAGCGAGGGCGGCCGGATCACCGGCCGCCCTCTGAGTGGGGGGCCCCCAATGACCGCAAATGGCCCCCACCCCCTTACACCCTCGGGGCGCCGCGAGTTTCCCGCGGCGCTCCTCGATGCCCGCCCGTTCAGCCCCGCCCGCGCCGCCGTGCGCTGCGCGCCCGCGCCGTCTTGCGCGGCCTTGCCGAGAAGAGCGCCACCGTGGCGCCGCACAGCGCGGCGAGCACGACCGGCGCCACGATGTCGGCGAGGGCCGGCAGCGTCAGCATCCTAGCGGTTTCCGCCGAAGCGGGAGGGCGCGCGGCGATCGGATCCGCGACGACCGGCGTCGGCTCGCCCGGGGCCGCGGCGACCGCCGTCACCCAGAGCGCGAGCACGACGACCGGACCAATGACCAGAGCCCGCCCCGTACGCGTCATAGGTCATCTCCATGGCTCCTGTCTCACGGGATGTTCCACGGCGCGAGGGAAGAGCATCAAGAATGCCAGACGCGCGGCTGCAACGCGCCCACGTAATGTCGCGAGGTTAGCGGCCGGCGCGTGGAGTCGGCCCACCGGTTGAGTCGGGAAACAACCATGACGCCCTCGGGCGGCCGCCAGAACGCGGTCATTCTGCCCGGAGTCGACGGGCGCGGACTCCCGTTGTCGCGGTGTGCGGTTGCCTGCTAACGTGGACGACGCGTCAAGTGAAGCGCGCTCTTCACAACCAAGAAAGGACGGCCATGAAGAAGCTCGCACAGCGACTCAGTCTCGCGGCAGTGTGCGGCAGTCTCCTCACCGGATGCGCCACGGTGGGACACGCGCCTGTGACGTCTCTCATCGTCCTCGACGAGAGAGGTCCAGTCGCGGTCGGACCGGCCGCGGGCAGCGCCAAGATTGGGCGTGCCGAGGCCTGGGGCATCCTCGTGTACGCCACCGGCGACGCGAGCATCAGCGCGGCCATGCGCAACGGCAAGATCACGCGGATCCATCACGTCGACCACGAAACCTTCAGCATCCTCGGCCTGTACGCGAAGTACACCACCATCGTCTACGGCGAATAACCTGCCGCTCCGCTTCGCCTGATCTCAGCGCCGGCGCGCGCGGTGTCGTCCGCGCGCGCCGGCGTCGCAGCGCGCCAGGAACTCGAGCGCCGCGCGGTTCCACGCCTCCGGCTGGTCTCGGTTGGCGAAGTGGCTGGCCGGCGAGAGCACGATCAGCTGGCTGCCACGGACCTTCGCCTGCATCACCTTCATGGGACCGAGCGACGGGTCGCGATCGCCGCCGATCAGCAGCACGGGTACGCGGATCTGCGACAGACGCTCGGTGATGTGGTCCATCGCGAGCAGCGCGCGGAGCGCGTTGGCGTAGCCGATCGGCGTGAGCCGGCGGTAGTAGGCATAGAACTCGTCCTTGGAGGATGGGTCCAGCGCCAGGCGCGCCGCCACGTTGGGGTTCGACGCCATCGCGAACTCGGCCATGGCGTCCATGCCGCGGGTCAGCGTGACCTCGATCGAGCGCGCGCGCATGACGATGTTGTCCACCGACAGCGGCAGCCCCGCCGCCGACGACGAGTTGGTGACGAGCAGCGAGCGGACGCGCGAGGGAAAGGCCAGCGTGAAGCGCGTGGCGATGCCGGCGCCGAGCGAGAGCCCGCCCACGTGCGCGGTGCGCAGACGCAGGTGATCGAGCACGGCCTTGAGATCGAGCGCCCAGCGCGTGAAGGAGTAGCGCGCCGGGTCCTCCGGGCTGTCCGAGCGCGCATGGCCGCGCGGCTCCCAGAGCACGAGCCGATGGCGCGCGGCGAGCGCGGGAACGTTGACGTCCCACAGGTCCGCGTTGCCGCCGATGCCGTAGGCGAGCACGAGGGGCGAGCCGGTGGCCTTGGGCTCGGTAGGACCATGCTCTTCGTAATAGATGCGGACGTGGTCGTCGGTGCGGAGATAGGCCATGGCCGGGATCTTATGCCGGGATCTTATGCCAAAACGTCAGCGAACAGGCGTCACTGAGTCGACAGGAGCAGGAAGAGGACGATGAGGCTGATCGGAGGGCCCAGCAACCACGCGATGATATGAAACACTCGGTCACCTCCTTTTGAAGAACCGTCGAAGCGCCGCGTGAAGGGTGCAAGAGCATGGCCACACCTGGCCGCTTGACGCTTGACGGGGCGGGGTCGATTCAGTATTTTTGAAGTCGTCTTCATTGCTGATTAACCCATCGAGATGGCGTTCTCCTGGAGAGACGGGCGAGGGCCGATGAACATTCGCCTCAGCCTCACGGTCAACGACGAATCGCGCGAGCTGCTCGTGCCCGTCCACAAGACGCTCCTCGAAGTGCTGCGCGAAGACCTCGATCTCATCGGCACCAAGCACGGCTGCGAGCTCGGTGAGTGCGGCACGTGCACCGTCCTCGTCGACGGCGCGCCGGTGCTGTCGTGCATCGCGCTGCCGGCCGATCTGCAAGATTCCGACATCACGACCGTCGAGGGCATGGCCGACGGCAGCCGGCTGCACCCGTTGCAGCAGGCGTTCGCAGAGCTGGGCGCCGCGCAGTGCGGCTACTGCACGCCGGGCATCTTGCTGACCGCGAAGGCGCTGCTCGCTGACGATCCCACGCCGACGCGGCAGCGGATCCGCGAGGCGCTCGCCGGCAACCTCTGCCGCTGCACCGGCTACACGAAGATTCTCGATGCCGTGGAGCTTGCGGCGTTGAGAATGGGCCAACGACCGGTCAGGGCCATGACATGAGCAAGCGGTTCACGGTCGTCGGCCAGCCGCTGCCCAAGATCGACGCATGGGGCAAGGTGACCGGCGACACGCGGTTCGCCGACGACATGGTTCTGCCGCGCATGGCGTTCGGCAAGCTGCTGCGCAGTCCGCACGCTCATGCACGCGTCCGGGCCATCGACACGGCGCGCGCGAAGACGGTCCCCGGCGTGTATGCGGTCATCACCGGCGCGGATCTGCCGCGCGTGAAGTTCGGGATCCTGCCCGTGTCGCAGGACGAAGAGGCGCTCTGCACCGAGAAGGTGCGGATGGTCGGCGATGCCGTGGCCGCGGTGGCGGCGGTGGACGAGGAGACGGCGGACCGCGCGTGCCGGCTCATCGACGTCGACTACGAGCCGCTGCCCGCGCTGATGTCCATCCAGGAGTCGCTCGCGCACCCCGAGGTGCGCATCCACGAGTACGGCGACGGGCCCAACGTGCACAAGAACGTCGCGCTGCAATTCGGCGACGTGGAGGCGGCCTTCGCCGCCTCCGACCTCGTGCGCGAGGACGTCTTCTTCTACGAGGGCAACACGCACCTGCCGATGGAGCAGCACGCCGCGGTGGCGCACGCCACGGCCGACGGCAAGCTCACGCTCTGGTCCTCGACCCAGACGCCGCACTACGTCCACCGTCTTCTCGCCAGGATCCTCGACATGCCGGCCGCGCACATCCGGGTGATCGCGGCGCCGGTGGGCGGCGGCTTCGGCGGCAAGCTCGATCCTTTCGCCCACGAGATCGCGGCGTGCCGGCTCTCGCAGCTGATCGGCCGGCCCGTGAAGATCGCGTGCACGCGTGAAGAGGTCTTCTACATCCACCGCGGGCGCCATCCCGTGCTGATGTGGATCAAGACGGGCTTCACGAAGGCGGGCGACATCACCGGCTGCCACCTGAAGACCTGGCTCGACGGCGGCGCCTACGGCTCCTACGGGGTGGCCTCGACGTTCTACACGGGGGTGATCAATCCGGTCACCTACAAGATGCCGGTCTACAAGTTCGAGGGCGCGCGGATCTTCACCAACAAGCCGCCGTGCGGCCCCAAGCGCGGGCACGGCACGCCGCAGCCGCGCTTCGCGCTCGAGGTGCAGCTGGACAAGGCGGCCGAGCAGCTCGGCCTCGATCCTGCCGACATGCGCCGCCGCATCCTCGTCGAGCCGTTCACCAAGACCGCGAACCACCTCACGGTGACGACGATCGGGCTGGGCGAGTGCATCGACAAGGTGGTCGAGGCCTCGGGCTGGCGCGACAAGGTGTCGCGCTATCGCGCGGCGGCGGAGGTCGACGCGCCCAAGCCGCTCTGGCAGCCGCGCCGCCGGCGCGGCGTCGGGATCGCGTGCTCGTCGTACATGACGGGCGCCGGCACCGCGATCTACTGGAACAGCATGCCGCACTCCGGCGTGGTGCTGCGCGCCGACCGGAGCGGCGGCGTCACCGTGCTCTGCGGCGCCACCGACATCGGGCAGGGCTCCGACTCGATCCTCGCGTACCTCGTGGCCGAGGTGCTCGGCCTCGATCCGAAGGACGTGCACGTTCATCCGGCCGACACGAGCCTCACGCCCGTCGACCTCGGCTCCTATTCCTCGCGCGTGACGCTGATGTGCGGCCAGGCGGCCATCCAGGCCGCCGAGCGCCTGCGCTCCGCGATCTTCAAGGCCGTGGCCGCCAAGCTCGACGTGGACGCGGGGGCGCTGGCAATGCGCGAGCGAAAGGTCGGCGTCCCCGACGACTGGGAGAAGGCGGTGGACTTCGCGCGGGCCGTGGAGCTCGGCGAGGCCATGCACGGCGTGCTCGCGTTCGCCGGCTCGTACGCGCCCCCCAAGCGCGCGGGGAAATACAAGGGAGGTGGAGTCGGTCCGTCGCCTTGTTATTCGTACACGGCATGTGTCGTCGAGCTGTCGGTCGATGAAGACACGGGCGAAGTGGAATTGCACGACGTGTGGATCGGCCACGACATCGGCCGCGCGCTCAACCCGCTGCTCGTCGAGGGCCAGGTCGAGGGCTCCGTCTACATGGGCATCGGCGAGGCGGTGATGGAGGCGCAGGTCTTCCGGAAGCACGTCCACAAGGCGCCGTCCATGCTCGAGTACAAGAGCCCGACCACACTCGAGACGCCCGAGATCCACACGATGCTCGTGGAGACCGACGATCCCGAGGGCCCGTTCGGCGCCAAGGAGGCGGGGCAGGGGCCGCTGCTGCCCGTGATGCCGGCGATCGCCAACGCGATCTATCACGCGGTCGGCGTGCGCGTGGACGAGATCCCGATCACGCCCGAGAAGGTCCTGAAGGGCCTCGAGCTCAAACGTCAGGGCAAGGCCGCGCGCGTCGGGCCCGATCGCGTGCCGCTCTTCACCTTCAAGCAGCCGCTCGTCGTCGAGTCCGCGTTCGGCGCGCCGGCGGAGGCGATCGCCGTGCGGCCCTTCAGCGACACCCCGTCATGATCCGCCTGCCCGCGTTCGAATACCTGGCGCCGCGGACCGTCGGCGACGCCGTGAAGTACCTCGCCGATCGCGGCGCCGACGCCATGCTCGTCGCCGGCGGCACCGATCTCTTCCCGAACATGAAGCGCGGCCAGTTCGAGCCCAAGGCCCTGGTGGGACTTCGCGGGATTCGTGAGTTGTCCGGCGTGAGCGGCGACGGACGGGCGGGGCTGACCATCGGCGCCGCGACGACCCTCAGCGCGGTGGCCGCGCATCCCGAGGTCGCGCGCCGCTATCCGGCCCTCGCAACCGCCGCCGGGCTCGTGTCGTCCCCACAGCTGCGCAACGCCGCCACCCTCGGCGGCAACGTCTGCGTCGACACCCGCTGCAACTGGTACAACCAGTCCTACGAGTGGCGGAAGGCCGTCGGCTTCTGCATGAAGAAGGACGGCGACATCTGTCTGGTCGCGCCGGGCAGCTCGCGCTGCTGGGCGGTGTCCTCGTCGGACACCGCGCCCGTGCTGTGGGCGCTCGGGGCCACGGCGCGGCTGGCGGGACCGGCGGGCGAGCGCACGCTGCCCGTGTCCGCGCTCTACCAGGACGACGGGATCGCCTATCTCGCCAAGCGGCCCGACGAGATCCTCACCGAGCTCGCGCTGCCGGCGGCCGACGGCTGGGATTCGGTGTATCTGAAATTGCGGCGCCGCGGCTCGTTCGACTTCCCGGTGCTCGGGGTGGCGGTCGCGGTGCGCCGCGAGGGCGAAGTCGTCCGCGAGGCACGCGTGGTGCTGGGCGCCGTCGCGTCCACGCCGCGCGAGGCGGCGGCGGCGTCCACGGCTCTTGTCGGGCAACGGCTGACGTCCGAGAGCATCACGCGCGCGGCCGAGGCGGCCGCGGGGCCGGCGAAGCCGCTCGACAACACGGACTTCACGCATCCGTACCGCAAGCGCCTCGTGCGCGTGTACGTCGCGCGCGCGCTGGCGCGGCTGGCCGGCCTGGACGCCGGACCTTCGTCCTTTGACGGTTTCGAGGGGCGGCCCGGGTTCCCCGGGGAGCCCCGAGCGTTGGCCGGGGGAGTTCGAGGGGGGAGTAGCCCCCCTCGCTTGAACAATCAGGGGGCCATTTCGGGGCCCCCACCTTCAACATGACGTCGTTGGGCGAGCGGATCAAGTCGCTGCGGCTCGAGCGCGACCTGCAGCAACGGCAGCTGGCGGAGAAGGCCGACCTCACCCCGAGCATGGTGTCGCAGATCGAGTCGGGCCGGCTCACGCCGTCGCTGCACACGCTGGGCCGCATCGCGGCCGCCCTCGGCGTGCCGATCGCGACGCTCTTCGACGGCCAGCCCGCGCGCCGCATCCAGGTGAGCCGCAAGAAGGACTACGCGGTCGTCTCCTTCGACGGCACCTCGGAGCGCTGGAGCGTGCTGGGCGCGGGGCTCTTCGAGGGCAAGATCCGCGCGGTCGTTGCAACGCTCGACGCGCGCAGCAAGGGCGTGACGACGGAGAGCGTCGTCATCAAGCCCGGCCAGATGAAGCTCTTCTACGTGCTGGACGGCTCGGTGGCGCTGCACTACAACGGCGACCGGCAGACGCTGGAGAGCGGCGACAGCGCGCTGCTCGACGGCGGCGCGCCTCACGGCTGGGAAAACCTCGGAACGAAGAAGGCCCGGGTCCTCTGGGTCATCCTGGGATAGACCATGGCTGAGACGACGACGAACCAGCCCGCGGTGGACTTCCGCACCGAGCCCGCACGCTACACGCACTGGAGGCTCGCCTTCGACGGGCCGGTGGCGACGCTCACGATGGACGTGCAGGAGGACGGCGGCCTGCGACCCGGCTACGAGCTGAAGCTCAACTCCTACGACCTCGGCGTGGACATCGAGCTGTACGACGCGCTCCAGCGGCTGCGCTTCGAGCACCCGGAGGTGGGCGCGGTCCTCCTGACCTCCGGCAAGGAGCGCGTCTTCTGCGCGGGCGCCAACATCCGCATGCTCGGCCAGTCCAGCCACGGCTTCAAGGTGAACTTCTGCAAGTTCACCAACGAGACGCGCAACGCCATGGAGGAAGCCTCCGCGGAGTCCCGGCAGGTCTGGCTGACCGCGGTCAACGGCGCGTGCGCCGGCGGCGGCTACGAATTGGCGCTGGCCACCGAGTGGATCGTGATGGCCGACGACGGCAACACGGCCGTGTCGCTGCCCGAGGTGCCGCTGCTCGCCGTGCTTCCGGGCACGGGCGGCCTCACCCGGTTGGTGGACAAGCGGAAAGTCCGCCGCGACCGCGCCGACTTCTTCTGCACGACCGAGGAAGGCGTCAAGGGCAAGCGCGCGGTCGAGTGGAGCCTCGTGGACGAGGTCGTGCCGCGCTCGCGGCTCGCCGAAACCGTGACCCAGCGGGCGCGCGAGCTGGCGGCGAAGACCGACCGGCCGCGTGACGCGCGCGGGGTCACCCTGCGCCTCCTTCGGCGCACCATCGCTGACGATCACCAGCAGCAGAACGGCCTCGTCGGCTACGACCACGTCACCGCCAAGGTGGATCGCCGTCGCGGGCTCGCGGAGATCACCATCCTCGGCCCCGTGGCGGCGCCGCCCGCGAGCCCGGCGGCGGCCGTCGCGCAGGGCGACGAGTTCTGGCCGCTCGCCATCGCCCGCGAGCTGGACGATCTCATCCTGCATCTGAGAAGCAACGAAGAGGCGATCGGAGTCTGGGTGCTCAAGACCGAGGGCGTTGCCGACACCATGGAGGCGTACGACCGGCTCCTGCTCGGCCACCCGAGCGACTGGTTTCTGCGTGAGGTGCGCCTCTACCTCAAGCGCGTGTTCAAGCGCCTCGAGGTTTCCTCGCGCTCGGTGTTCGCGCTGATCGAGCCGGGCTCGTGCTTCGCCGGCACGCTGCTGGAGCTGGCGCTGGCCGCCGACCGGTCCTATATGCTCGACGGAACCCGGCCCGGCGAGCCGACGCCGCCCGCCACGGTGCGGCTGACCGCGGCCAACTTCGGCGCCTACCCGATGATCAACGGGCTCTCGCGGCTGGCCGCCCGCTTCCTCAAGGAGCCCGGCCGCGTCGACGATCTCAAGGGCCGCGTGGGCCAGGACCTCGACGCCGGCACCGCGGCCGCGGCCGGGCTCGTCACGTTCACGCCCGACGACATCGACTGGGAGGACGAGGTGCGGCAGGCGCTGGAGGCGCGCGCCGCGTTCTCGCCCGACGCGCTGACCGGGATGGAGGCCTCGCTGCGCTTCGGCGGTCCGGAGACGCTGGAGACCAAGATCTTCGGCCGCCTCTCCGCCTGGCAGAACTGGATCTTCCAGCGGCCGAACGCGGTCGGCCCGAAGGGCGCGCTCCAGGTGTACGGCACCGGCGAGCGGAGCGACTTCGACCGCAGGAGAGTGTGATGGGGTCCATCGACTATCTGGAGCGCATCCCGAACAACGTCGACCTCGCCGGCAACCGGCGCCTGCAGCGCGCGCTGGAGGAATGGCAGCCGCGGTTCCTCGAGTGGTGGCGCGACATGGGGCCGGAGGGCTACCAGGCGCGCGACGTCTACCTGCGCACGGCGATCAGCGTGGATGCGCAGGGCTGGGCGCAGTTCGGGTATCTCAAGATGCCCGACTACCGCTGGGGCATCTTCCTCGCCGAGCCGGAGCCCAACCGCACGATCGCCTTCGGCGATCACAAGGGCGAGCCTGCGTGGCAGGACGTGCCCGGCGAGTACCGCGGCACGCTGCGCCGGCTGATCGTCACCCAGGGCGACACCGAGCCGGCCTCCGTCGAGCAGCAGCGGCACCTCGGCCGCACCTGCCCCTCGCTCTACGACCTGCGCAACCTCTTCCAGGTGAACGTCGAGGAGGGCCGCCACCTGTGGGCGATGGTCTACCTGCTGCAGGCCTACTTCGGGCGCGATGGCCGCGAGGAGGCGGAGGCGCTGCTGGAGCGGCGCTCGGGCGACCGCGACAAGCCGCGCATCCTCGGCGCGTTCAACGAGAAGACGCCGGACTGGCTCAGCTTCTTCATGTTCAGCTTCTTCACGGACCGTGACGGCAAGTACCAGCTCGCGAGCCTCGCCGAGAGCGGCTTCGATCCGCTCTCGCGCACGTGCCGCTTCATGCTCACCGAAGAAGCGCACCACATGTTCGTCGGCGAGAGCGGCGTCGGCCGCATCGTGCAGCGCACGTGCGAGATCATGAAGCAGCATCCGCACGACGACCCGCGCCGGTACGGCGTCATCGACCTGCCGGCGATCCAGCGCTACCTGAACTTCCACTTCTCCGTCTCCCTCGACCTCTTCGGCTCGGAGATCTCGACCAACGCCGCCAACTTCTACACGCTGGGGCTCAAGGGGCGCTTCGAGGAGACGAAGAAGACCGACGATCACCTGCTCAAGGAGGCGGCCTACCGCATCATCACGCTCCAGGGCGATCGTCTCGTCGAGACGGAGCAGCCGGCGCTGCCGACGCTCAACGAGCGGCTGCGCGACGACTACGTGGCCGATTGCCAGCGCGGCGTGGACCGCTGGAATCGGGTCATCCGCGAGCACGGCCTCGACCTTCAGCTGGGGCTGCCGCATCGCGGCTTCCACCGCGCCATCGGCGCCTGCGCGGAGGTGCGCGTGTCGCCCGACGGCCGGCTCCTGAGCCAGGCGGACTGGGACGCCCACAAGCGCGAATGGCTGCCGACGGAGGCCGACCAGGTCTACGTGCAGAACCTCATGAAGCCCGTGACCGAGCCGGGGAAGTTCGCGAACTGGATCGCGCCGCCCGCGCGGGGCATCAACGGCCAGCCCGTCGACTTCGAGTACGTGCGGCTGGTATAGGAGGCGCCCGTGGCCAGGACGATCACGCCCAGGGGGTTTCCCCCGCCGCTCGGGATGTACTCGCACGGCATGGTCGCCTCCGGCGGCGATCTGGTGACCGTGGCCGGGCAGGTGGGGATCGGGCCGCAGGGCGTCGCCGGTCCCGACGTCGGCAGCCAGACGCGGCAGGCGTTCGAGAACGTGCGCGCGATCGTCGAGGCGGCCGGCTGCACGATGGCCGACGTCGTGCGGCTCCAGACGTTTCTCGTGAGCGCCGACGACATCCCGGGCTTCATGAAGGCCCGCCAGGAGGCGTTCCCCGAGTATTTCCCCTCGGGCGTCTATCCGCCGAACACGTTGCTGGTGGTGAGCGGGCTGGTGCGGCCGGAGCTGCGGGTGGAGGTGGAGCGGCGCTGCGAAGGTCTGTGCGAAGGTCTGGGAGTGACACAGAGGAGCGCCCCGGGTACCCCGGGGCGCTCCGAACGCGGGGGGGGGGTTAGAGGAGCGACCCGGCTTTGCCGGGGCGCTCCGAACGTTGGGGGGTTTAGAGGAGCGACCCGGCTTTGCCGGGGCGCTCCGAACGTTGGGGGGTATGGGGGGCCATCTCGGGGCCCCCCATCTCTATAGTCGTCCGATGTAGGTGTCGTTGCTGCGGGTCATCGCCACGATGGCGAGGATCACGACCAGCAGCAGCGCGGCGGCGATGAGCACGGCCGCCGTCGGGGACAGCCCGAAGATGGTCGTGCGCTCGACCACCGTGGAGCGCGGCAGCGCCGAGGCGCCGTCGTCGCTCTTCGTGGTGGTGGAGCTCGAGCGATCGGTGCTCACGGTGCCGGACACGCTGCCTCCGGGCGTGGTGATCGTGCCGGACGCGCTGGTGCCGGGGGCGGGCGCTGGGGACGGATCCTTCGTCGCAGGAGCGGACGGCAAGCTCGAGGACGAAGACGAGCCCTGGGCCAGCACGTCGGCGACGGGCGCGGCGATCAGGGCCGCACCCAGCAGAGCGGCGTGTAAGAATTTCATACCGCACCTCCTCGGAGGGACAGATAGCAAGGCTGGTGCCACTGAGAGGGCGGAGGTCGGGAGGGGCCGTCGCATGAGCACGTGGGAAACGCTGCCCGCGCAGTTCAACGTCGCGACCTGGTTCGTCGATCGCAACGTCGCCGACGGCCGGGGCGCCGCGCCCGCGTTCCACTACGAAGACCGCATCCTCACGTACGCCGACGTGCAGGACCTCGCCAACCGAAGCGGCAACGCGCTGCGCGAGCTGGGCGTGCAGATGGAGGACCGGGTGCTCGTCCTCTGCCTGGACGCGCCCGAGTTCCTCGGCGCCTTCTGGGGAGCGATCAAGATCGGCGCGATCCCGATTCCCGTCAACACGCTCATGCGCGGCGCCGACTATCTCTACTTCCTGCGCGACAGCCGCGCGAAGGCGGCGGTGATCTCGGCGCCGCTGCTGGCCGAGGCGGGGCCGGTGCTGGGACAGGCGCCGCACCTGCGTCACGTGCTCGTGGCCGGCGGCAAGCCCGGATCGTACCTGTCGTACGAGGACCGCATCGCCAAGGCGTCGGCGTCGCTGACCGCGGCCGAGACCTCGAAAGACGATCCGGCGTTCTGGCTCTACTCCTCCGGGTCCACCGGCTTTCCCAAGGGCGCCGTGCACCTGCACCACGACATGGTCGTCTGCTACGAGACGTATGCCGCGCAAGTACTGAAGCTGCGCCCCGACGACAAGGTGTTCTCCGCGGCCAAGCTCTTCTTCGCCTACGGGCTCGGCAACGCCGGGTACTTCCCGATGGGCGCGGGGGCGCAGAGCGTGCTCTACCCGCACCGGCCGACGCCCGACGGCGTGTTCGAGGTCATCGCGCGCTACCGGCCGACGATCTTCTTCGGCGTGCCGACGCTCTACGCGGCCATGCTCGCGCTGAAAGAGCCGGAGAAGCGCTGGGACGTCTCCTCCCTGCGTCTCTGCGTCTCGGCGGGCGAGGCGCTGCCAGAGGAGCTCTACAACCGCTGGCGCGAGCGCTTCGGCGTGGAAGTCATCGACGGCATCGGGACGACCGAGATCCTGCACATCTTCCTGTCGAACCGTCCCGGCCGATCGCGGCCCGGCTCCACGGGGCTGCCGGTGCCGGGGTACGAGGCGATCGTCGTGGACGACGAGGGCCGGCCCGTCGAGCAAGGTGACATCGGCAACCTGCGCGTCAAGGGCGACTCGACGATGGCCTACTACTGGAACAAGCACGAGAAGACGAAGGAGGCGCTCTACGGCTCGTGGATCCAGACGGGCGACAAGTACTGGCAGGACGCCGACGGCTTCTTCTGGTTCGCGGGCCGTGCCGACGACATGCTCAAGGTCGGCGGCATCTGGGTCTCGCCCGTGGAGGTCGAGGCGACGCTGATCAAGCATCCGGCCGTCCTCGAGGCGGCCGTGGTGGGCCACGAGGACACCGACCGGCTCGTGAAGCCCAAGGCTTTCGTCGTCCTCAAGGAGCCGGCGCGCGCCGGCACGGGCCTCGCCGACGAGCTGAAGGCCTTCGTGAAGGACAAGATCGCGCCCTACAAATATCCGCGCTGGGTCGAGTTCGTCGCCGAGCTGCCGAAGACGGCCACCGGCAAGATCCAGCGCTTCAAGCTGCGCGCCTGATCACGTGGAACCGTGTCGACGGGTTACTGGCGGCGGCCGTCGCCGTGGCGGCGGCCGTGGTGGCGTTCAGCCTGCTGTGGGAGATCGGAGCGCCCCCGGTGGCGCCGGTCGCGCTCGCGCCGCTGGTCGGTGCCGGCGTCGGCTGGGTGCTGCTGCGGCGCTCGCTGCGCCGGCGGCGCGTCGCCGCCCGGGAGTTCCCGGAGCCGTGGCGGCGGGCGCTGGAGCGGTACGTGCGGTATTACATGGTGCTGTCGCCCGAGGACCGGGCGCGCTTCGAGCGCGACGTCGCGGTGTTCATCGACGACGCGGAGATCACCGGCGTCAACACCACGGTGACCGACGACGTGCGCGTGCTGGTGGCGAGCAGCGCGGTGATGCTCGTCTTCGGCCGACCGTCGTGGGAGTACTCCGACCTGCCCGAGATCCTGATCTACCCGAAGCCCTTCGACGAGGATTTTCGCTGCACGTCGCACCCGGAGTTCGCGGGCATGGTGGTGCCGCGTAACGCCCTCGTGCTCAGCCGGCCGGCGCTCGTGTCGAGCTTCCGGCGCGAGGAGCCCTTTCACGTCGGACTGCACGAATTCGCGCACGTGGTGGACTTCGAGGACGGACAGTTCGACGGGGTGCCGCGAGGGCTCGGGCTTCCGGCGCGCCGACGGTGGCAGCGCCTGATCGAGCGCGAGCTGGTGCGGGCGCGGCGAGGCGAGTCGGCGCTGGATGAGTACGCCCGAACGAACGAGGTCGAGCTATTCGCCGTCGCCGTCGAGTCGTTCTTCAAGGACCCGCGGCGCCTGCGCGCGCGGCACGGCGAGCTGTACGACGCCCTCCGCGAATATCTCAACCAGGATCCGGCCGGGAGGCCCTGAGTGTTCGACCGGGCGCTCGAGACGCTGGACCCCGCGCGCCTGCGCGAGCACCAGTGGCGCCGCCTCCGCGCGCTGCTCGACGCGATCTACGCCGCGCCGGGCAACGCGTTCTGGCGCGCGGCGTGGGCGCGCGCCGGCGTCAGCGCGCCCGGCGATCTGAAGACCTGGGACGACTTCCAGCGCCTGCCGCTCTCGCGCAAGAGCGACGTCGTCGAGGACCAGGTCGCGCACCCGCCGTTCGGCAGCAACCTCACCTATCCGCTCGAGCGCTACGTGCGTGTGCACCAGACCTCGGGCAGCACCGGCGCGCCGTTGCGCTGGCTCGACACGCAGGCCTCGTGGGACTGGTGGACGCACTGCTGGCGGTTCGTGCTCGCCGGCGCCGGGCTCGGGCCGGCTGATCGCATCTACTTCCCGTTCTCGTTCGGGCTCTTCATCGGCTTCTGGGCGGGCTTCGAGGGCGCGCGGGCGCTGGGCGCGCTGGCCATTCCCGGCGGCGGCGCGGACTCGCCGGCGCGGCTGGCGGCTATGCAGGCGCTCGGTGCCACCGCGCTCGTGTGCACGCCCTCCTACGCGCTCCACCTCGCCGAGACGGGCCGCGAGCGCGGCATCGACATCGCCGCGCTGCCGGTGCGCGCGACCGTGCACGCCGGGGAGCCAGGGGCCGGCATTCCCGCCGTGCGCGCGCGCATCGAGGCGCACTGGGGGGCGCGCGCCTTCGACCACGCGGGCATGACGGAGATGGGCGCCTACGGCTACGAGTGCGCGACGCAGGCCGGCCTGCACGTCAACGAGTCGGAGTTCATCGCCGAGGTGCTGGATCCGACGACGGGCGCGCCGGCACGCGAGGGCGAGCTGGTGCTGACGAACCTCGGGCGCCTCGGCTCGCCGGTGATCCGCTACCGCACCGGCGACCGCGTGCGCCTCGCCGACGCCCCGTGCGCGTGCGGCCGGACGTTCCGGCGGCTCGAGGGCGGCATCCTCGGCCGCCTCGACGACATGCTGATCCTGCGCGGCGTGAACGTCTTTCCGTCCGCCGTCGAGGACATCGTGCGGCGCTTCGCGGCCGTCGAGGAGTTCCAGGTCGAGGTCTTCCGCGCGGGCGAGCTGGACGAGGCCCGCATCCTCGTGGAAGTCGGCGCGGGCGACGGCGCGGGCGTGTGCGCGGCGCTGCAGGAGGCGCTGCGCGCCGGGCTCGGCCTCCGGCTGCAAGTGAGCCAGGCGCCGCCGCGCAGCCTGCCGCGCTTCGAGCTGAAGGCGCGGCGGGTCGTGCGGCGCTAGCCGTGCTCGGCCCGACGGACGCCGGGCGGATCGCGCGTGTGCGAGCGTGGAACCGCGTGTTGCTCGTCGTCGGCGCCGCGCTCCTGCTCGCCGGCGGGCTCTACGGGGTCTGGGCGGCCGATCGGTTGGTGAACACGCCGGCCGCGGATGAGGCGAGACGCTCGCGTTTCAGACGGACGCGACCGCGCGGTTCATGCTGTTCATCGCCCGCTTCTTCGTCTCGTCCGCGCTGATGACGCTCGGGGTCGCGCTGCTGATGACGGCGTTCGCGCAGCATCGGCTGCTGCGCCTCATCGACCGCCTCACCACCGCCGGTTAGATCACTTTTCAGCGACGATTTCGCTTGACAGCCTTCACCGTCGCCGCTGGCGGTAAGTCGCCAACGCTTGGCGGAAGCGCGTCCAGCGGGCTGCAACGAGGCCGCAAGGCTCGTGCGGCTGTGTCCCAGCGAAAAATCATGATCGCCGTGCAATCGCCGGTCGTGGAGGCGCCAGAGACGCTGAAAATCAGGGTGTAGATTCGGCGCAGAGCCATGGAGGATCTCGCCGATGAACATCGATACTCCTGCCTTTCTTCCGACTCCTGAGCCGGTGCTCGAGGTGGAGCGGCTGGGCGACGAGATCGCCGTGCTGTGCGCCCACCTCGACGCGGCCACCGCGCGCCTGCTCGATCTGATCCGCGAGTTCGACGCCCGCGGCGGCTGGAACACGGGGTTCCTCTCCTGCGCTGCCTGGCTGTCGTGGCGCGTCGGGCTCGACCGGGGCGCCGCCCGCGAACGCGTCCGGGTGGCGCGGGCGCTGGGTACGCTGCCGCGGCTGGCGCAGGCGCTCGCCCGCGGTGAGCTGTCGTACTCGAAGGTCCGCGCGCTGACGCGCGTCGCCACCCCTGAGACGGAAGAGCGGCTGCTTGCGGTTGGCAAGGCCGGCACTGCCGAACACGTGGAGCGCATCGTCCGCGGCTGGCGCCTGGTCGACCGGCAGGCCGAAGCCCGGGAGACCGCACGGCGCCACGCGATCCGGGCGCTGCACGTGTATCAGGACGAAGACGGTATGGTCGTCATCCGCGGGCGACTGGCGCCGGAGGTCGGCGCCGTGCTCGTGCAGGCGCTGGCCGCGGCGCGCGAGACGTTGTACCAGCGGGCGCGCTCGATGGACGCCGAGGACGGCTTCGCGGAAACGCCTACCATGGCGCAGCAGCAGGCGGACGCTTTGGCCCTCGTCGCGGAGACGGCGCTCCACCACGGCATCGATCCCGGTGCACCGGGAGAACGCTACCAGGTGGTGGTCCACGTGGATGCCC
Organism: Candidatus Rokuibacteriota bacterium; assembly: GCA_003220225.1. GTDB lineage: Bacteria > Methylomirabilota > Methylomirabilia > Rokubacteriales > CSP1-6 > AR12. Next base: position 16,298 of record QHRU01000075.1, on the reverse strand, counting down.
CGGTCCTGGCGGACGCGGATGCGCCCGGCCAGTCCGTCCTCAAGGACGGCGCGCACGTTTCCTCGGGAACGGCTCAGCGCCTCGCCTGCGATGCGACCCGCGTGGTGATGCGACACGCTCCGGATGGCCAGGTCATGGAAGTCGGTGCGCGGACGCGGACGATTCCGCCGGCGTTACGACGCGCGCTTGACCATCGCGATCGCGGCTGCCGCTTCCCGGGCTGTGGGCTTCCTTTCGGCCAAGGGCATCACATCCGGCATTGGGCGCAAGGCGGGCCTACCACGCTCTCGAACCTCGCCCTGCTCTGCCGTCGGCACCACCGCGCGGTCCACGAAGAGGGCTACGAGATGGACCGCCAACCGGACGGGGAGCTGAGCTTCCGGCGCCCGGACGGCCGGCTCGTGCCTGAAGTTCCGCCTCCGGCGGCGGTGCCCCGCGATCCCGTCCACGCGCTACGAGCGCAGCACGATGCGCACGGGCTTCACCTGCACGCGCGAACGGCGATGCCTGGCTGGCTGGGAGAACGTCTGGACGTCGGATGGGCGATCGACGTGTTGCATCCGCTGGCCGCCTCCACCCAATGAAACCGATCATGTGCTGCGATTGGACCGTGCGCGCGATCGACCGCCCTGGCGCCATATCACGCCCGATCGGACGGCCGGTAGTACAGGGCGAGCCACACGGTCGGCGTGGTGGGATCGGTCCACTCCACGCGGTGGCGGGTGTGGGCGGGGATGAGCACGTGATCGCCGACGCCGAGCTCGCGCGGCTCCGGCTCGCCCTCGAAGCGTAATCGCGCGCGGCCGCGCAGCACCACCACCCACTCGTCGCGACCCTGGTCGTACCATTGACCGGGCGGAGTGACGTGGCCGGTCGAGACGATGCGCTCGAGCCTCACGCCCGGCGTCTCGAGCAGCACGTCGATCTTCTCCACCGGCCGTGTCCGCGGCACGTCGTCGAAGAGGTTGCTCATGTCAGGGTCTCGATGATCGCGCGCTCTCCTGGGCACGTCGCGATCAGCGCCGCGCGGTCGGCCAGCTCGAAGTCGGCGAAGTCGAAGCCGGGCGCGACGGTGCCGCCCATCAGCGCGTAGGCGCCGCCGTCGACGACCCGCGCGCCGTACCACACGCCGGCGGGGACGATGACTTGCGGCTCGCCGTCGCCGCCCAGCCGCACCTGGCGTGCTCCACCCGGCTCCTCCAGCAACCACAGCTCGACGGCATCGCCGGCGTAGTGGTGCCAGACCTCGTCCGACTTGATGCGGTGGAGCGCGGAGCGCTCGCCGGCGCGCAGCAGATAGTAGATGGCCGTGCTGAAGGCGCGGGGGCCGCCGAAGCGAGGCGGCAGGGCAGCGCGCTCGATCCGCTCGGACGAGCGATAGGTCTCGCGGTACCAGCCGCCCTCGGGATGGCGGATCAATCCGAGCCGCGCGATCCAGTCGTCTGCGGTGAGAGGCGCGGTCACTGCTGCTGTTGCTGCTGCGCCTGCTCCTCGGCCGCCGACGGCACGGCCGGCGCGGGGCGCCGCGCGGGCGCCGCCGCGAACACCTTCAGATCGATCGCCCGCACGTCCTCGCTGAGGCGCGGGATCGCCGTGCCGGTGACGAGCCGCGTGTAGACCTCGGCCGCGAGCGTCTCGCGTGCCGTCCCGCGATAGATGCCCTTGTTCGGCGGCACGTCGTCGTAGTGACGGCCGTGGCCGACGACGACGTAGCGCTCGTCGACGGGCCGGCCGTGCGTCGGATCGAACGCCACCCAGCCCGCCGACGGCGCGTGGAACTCGACCCAGGCGTGGCTCTGCGAGGGCTCGCGCTTCCTGTAGTCCACGTGCAGGTAGCCGCTGACGTAGCGGCAGGGGATGCCGCTCAGACGCAGCCAGCCGAGCATCAGGTGGGCGAAGTCCTGGCACACGCCCTGGCCGAGCTTGAGGAAGTCCTCGGTCGTCGAGTCGTAGCGCGTGACGTCCTTCTGGTATTCGAAACGACCCCGCAGCGCCCGGCCCATGGCGAGGACCTGCTCGTCGAGCGGGGCCCCGCGCGGCACCGCCAGCGCGCCGTGGGCGGCGCGCAGCGCCGGCGTCAGCCGCACCGGCCCGTCGAAGGCGAGGTAGTCGAGCAGCGGGTAGGGCACCTCGCCGGCTCCCGCCGGTGGGCCGAGGTCGGCGAGCGCCACCGGCGCCGGCCGGGTCTCGACGAGCGAGGTCGCCGTCACCTCGATGCGGTCGTGGAACTTGGTGATGGTGAAGTGGTGGGTGACGTTGTCGTTCCAATCGACGTACCGGTAGACGCGCGCGCGGGGGCCGACGGCGAGCGTGAACGACAGGACGGTCTGCGTCGGCGTCGTCTTCGGCTGCACGCGCAGCTCGAGGAACGACTCGCTGATGTAGCCGTCGTACTCGAACGCGAAGGCGTGCTCGACCTCCAGTCGCATGGTCAGGACACGAAGTACTGCGCGGTGAGAGCCTCGTGCGTCCGCGTCACCGTGTCCACCACGCGGTCGAGGAAGGCGGCCGACGCGCGTCGCGCCGAGCGCTCGTCGTCGTACGAGAGATCCGCGTGTAGCTTGCCGGCCAGCCGCGCCGCCGGCGAAAGCTCGCCGTCGACGGCGATGCGCTCGAGGCAATCCTTGATGGCGGCGCTCGCTGCCCGCAGCGAGCGCGGCGAGTACGGGTCGAACAGCAGGAAGGTGACGACGAGGTCGCCCTCCATGCCCGCGCCGCGCGCCCGGCGGTAGTTCTCGAGCGAGGAGACGCTGCGCAGCAGGCTCCGCCACTGCGTGTAGTAGAGGGGCTGGTCGGGGCGCGCGCCGCCGGTGAGGGCCGGCAGCTTGGCGCGCAGGATCAGCGCGGTGCGGTAGATCCGCTCGAGCGCCGCGCCGAGCTTGAAGAAGTGCCACGCCTCGTCGCGGGTGAACGTGCTCTCGATCGCGCCGATGATGCCGAACAGGCCTTTGTGCGTCGAGGCGAGCGCGTCGCGCAGGCCGGTCGCGTCGGGGCGGCGCTCGCCGTGCGCCTCCACCGCGCGAAACGTCTCGTTGATGGACATGAACACCTCGACCGTGAGCGCCTCCCGCACCGCGCGCGCGTTCTCGCGCGCCTTGCGCAGCGAGTAGTGGACGGAGTACGGGTTCTTGCCGTCCACGAAGAAGGCTTGCAGATATGGCAGGGAGAGCGGCGCGAACGCGGACACCGGACGCGTCAGCTCGGCGGAGGGCAGGATGGCGAGGACGTCCTTCCACGCCGTCTGGGCGAGGTCCTCCGCGAAGCCCTGCGTCTCGGTCGCGAAGTCGTCGGTCACGAGCAGCAGGCGCGTGATGTTCTCCGCGCGCTCGAGATAGCGCCCCATCCAGTAGACGGCGTCGGCGACGCGGGAGAGCATCAGCCGCCGCGCCGGGGCGCGAGCACCCAGGTGTCCTTGCTGCCGCCGCCCTGGGAGGAGTTCACGACGTACGAGCCCTTGCGCAGCGCCACCCGCGTCAGACCGCCGGGCAGGACGCGCACGCCGTCGCCAAAGAGAATGAAGGGCCGCAGGTCGATGCGCCGCGGCCCGAAGCGGCCGTCGACGTAGGTCGGGTGGGTGGACAGCTCCACGAGGGGCTGCGCGATGTAGTTCGTCGGCTCCTTGCGCATGCGCGCGACGTAGGCGTCGATCTCCGTGCGCGTCGCGAACGGCCCCATGAGCACGTTGTAGCCGCCGGAATCGCCGGTGGTCTTGATCACCAGCTCGGCCGCGTGCTCGCGCATGAAGGCGAAGTCCTCGCGCCGGAAGCCGAGGTACGTCGGCACCTGCCCGAGCCGCGCCTCCTCGCCGAGGTAGTACTTGATGAGCTGCGGCATGAAGGCGTAGACGGACTTGTCGTCGGCCACGCCGGCGCCGGGAGCGTTGGCGATGGCCACGTTGCCCGCCCGGTAGGCGTTGAGCAGGCCCGGCACGCCGAGCAGGCTGTCGCGCCGGAACACGAGCGGATCGAGGAAGTCCTCGTCGATGCGGCGGTAGACGACGTCCACGCGCTGCCGTCCGCGCGTCGTGCGCATGAACACGTAGTTGTCCTCGACGAGGAGGTCGCGCCCCTCCACGAGCGTCGTCCCCATCTCGCGCGCGAGGAACGAGTGCTCGAAGAACGCCGAGTTGTGGATGCCGGGCGAGAGCACGACCGCCACCGGGCTCTCGGCGGTGCGCGGGGCCGCGTGCAGCAGCGCGTCGAGCAGGAGGTTCGGATAGTCCTTGATCGGACGCACCGGGTAGGGGCCGAACAGCTCGGGGAACACGCGCGTCATGAGGTTGCGGTTCTCGAGCACGTAGGAGACGCCGCTCGGGCAGCGGCAGTTGTCCTCCAGCACCAGGAACTCGCCGCGGTCATCGCGGATGATGTCGGTGCCGACGACGTGCGTGTAGACGCCGCGCGGCGGCCGCACGTTGAGCAGCTCGCGCTTGTACTCCTTGCGCGAGAGCAGGAGCGCGGGCGGCAGCACGTTGTCCTTGAGGCACTTCTGCTCGCCGTAGACGTCGGCGATGAAGAGGTTGAGCGCGGTGACGCGCTGGACGAGCCCTGCCTCGAGCCGTTCCCACTCGCGCGCGGTGACGACGCGCGGCACGAAGTCGAAGGGGAAGATCCGCTCGAGCCCTTCCTTCTCGCCGTAGACCGTGAACGTGATGCCCTGGTCCATGAGCGCCAGCTTCTGCAGCCGCTCGCGCCGGCTGACCTCGCCCTGCGTGAAGGACTCCAGCACGCCCACGATGCCGCGATAGTGGGCACGCGCATCGCCGTCGCGATCGAAGGCCTCGTCGAACGCGGCACCGCCGTCGCACACCCACTTCACGGCCGAGAGAATAGCATCACCGGGTGAACCGGCGAGGCCGGGCCATTCGTAGAGAGAGCGAGACCGGCGATACTGAGGGACGGCTATGGGCACGCCGGGGGGCGACCTCATCAGGGTCATGGCGGCAGGCGACCGCGATGCGTTCGCACGCTTCTACGACCGCTATGCGCCGCTCGTCTTTCCCTTCGTGCTCCGCATCGTGCGCGATCGTGCCGACGCGGCCGACGTGCTCCAGGACGTCTTCTGGGAAGCGTGGCGCGGCGCCGCCGCCTACGATTCGGCGCGCGGCACGCCGGAGGCCTGGATCATCACGCGCGCGCGGACACGCGCCATCGACCGCGTGCGCGCCGTGCGTCGGCGTGGCGAGACGTTCGTGGCACCCGTCGACGAGGCCACGGTCGGCGCCCCCACACCGCCCGGCGGCGACGCCGCGGTGCGCGCGGAGGAGCGGCAGCTCGTCGCGAGCGCTCTCGCGCAGCTCTCCCAGGCGCAGCGCGAGATCATCGAGCTCGCGTATTATTCCGGCCTCACACAACGGGAGATCGCCGAGCGGCTCGAGCAGCCGCTCGGCACCGTCAAGACGCGCATCCGCCTGGCGCTGGCGCGGCTGCGCGAGGCGGTGACGCCCACGTGAGCCACGAACCCTTCGAGACCCTGGCCGCGGTCTACGCGGCCGGTGCGCTGGACGGCGATGACCTCGCGCAGTTCGAGGCTCACCTGCCGGGCTGCGCGGAGTGCCAGGCCGCCGTCCGGGAGGCGCAGGACACGCTCGCGCGCGCGATGCTGTCGGCGCGCCCTCAGACTCCGCTTCCCGCCGTGCGCGAGGCGCTCGTGCGCCGCGTGGAACGCACGCGCGGCGCCGGCCGCCGCGCCTGGCTCACGTGGGCGGCGGCCACGGCGGTCGTCGCCGCGGTGGCCGCGGGATTCACCGCCACCTGGGTGGCCGTGCGCTACGAGGCGCGGCTCGGCCAGATGGCGCGCGAGACGGCAGCCGTCAAGGAGCGCCTCGCCCGCAACGAGGCGGCGCTGCAGGAGCAGGTCGCGCTCTATCGCGGCGCCGTCGAGCTCTTGCGCGATCCGGCCACCCGGGTCGTGGATCTGCGCGGCCAGGGCACGGCCGCGAGCGCGAGCGGGCGGATGATCTGGAACGACGCCGGCGGCGGGCATCTCTTCGTGGCCGGCCTGCCGCCCGCGCCCGCCGGCAAGACCTACGCGCTGTGGACGATCAGCGGCGGCACCCCGCGCGCGGCCGGGCTCTTCGGCGTCGACGCGAGCGGCCGGAGCGCCCACCGCATCGCGCCAGAGGTCGCCCGCGGCGCGGTCGGGGTCTTCGCCGTCACGCTGGAGCCCGAGGGCGGCACGCCGGCGCCGACGGGCCCGATCGTCCTCGCGTCGAAGTGAAAACCGGGCTTCTGCCGGTGATCGTCGCCACGGCCACGCTCGTCATCGGCTGCGGCCGCGAGGCGCCACCAGCGCTCGCTCCCGTGATGGCCGCCAAGGTCGCGGATGTCGCCGAGGTGAACACGCCCGGTGGATTTCTTGGCCTCCGTGCCCATGGGCCGCTGTCTCGCGCTCCGCTTCGACGGCTCGGGTACGCGTCTCGCCGTCATGTGCGAGCGCGAGGTGCTGCTCCTCGACGTCGCAACGCGACTGGAGACGGCGCGGGTGCCGAATCCCCATCCCGAGAACCTGACCGCGTTCGATCTGGCCGCGAATGGAACGCGGCTGCTGACCGCCGGGCACGAGGGCGAGGTAGCATTCTGGGACGCGGTGACGCTGGCGCCGATCCGCCGCATCTCGGTCAGTCGCTCGCGCCGCCCGGGGCCGCGGCCGCCTCCCGGCGTCCCGCCACCAGAGGTGTGGGCGGTCGTGGTGGCGCTCTCGCCCGATGGCTCGCGCGCCGCCGCAGTCACCATCGAGGGGACCGTCTACGTGTGGGACGTGGCGACGGGCGCCGAGCTGATCGTCGACGCCCATGCCGAGGCCAGCGGACCGCCGGCGGGCTCGCTGCGGTTCGCCGGCGACGGTCGATTGCTCGCGCCGACCGGGGACCGGCGCGGCATGCGCCTCTTCGACGTGTCGCGGAAGTCGTCACGGATCGTCGCGTCGGGAGGGAAGGCGTACCATGCCGTCGCGATCACCGACGACGCCACCGGCTTCGCGGCCATCACGTCGGACCTGGCGGGCGGAAACCTGAGCTACGGCGTCGAGATCTGGAGGCTCCCGGGCAAGCCCTCGGGGTGATCCTTCGGTTGACACCGCCGCCGCGCGCGGCATACAGTCCGTCCACACCGGACATGAGCGCGAACCGCTTCCTCGATCCGTCCTCCGCATCCGCGCGGCTCTTCGCGCAGGCGCAGCGCCTGATCCCCGGCGGCACCTCGAAGGCGAACTTCAACGTGAAGCCGCACCCGTTCTACGTCGCCTCCGGGCGCGGCTGTCGCATCACCGACCTCGACGGCGTCGAGCGCCTCGACGCCATCAACAACTTCACCGCGCTCGTCCACGGTCATGCGTTCCCACCTGTCGTGCAGGCCGTGACCGAGCAGGTCGCGCGCGGCAGTGCCTTCGCGGCCTCCACGCGCGAGGAGGTGGACCTGGCGCAGCTGCTCGTGGAGCGCGTGCCCGGCGTGGAGCGCATCCGCTTCGCCAACTCGGGGACGGAGGGCGTGATGATGGCGATCAAGGCGGCGCGCGCCTACACGGGGCGCGACCGCATCGCCAAGTTCGAGGGCGCCTACCACGGCTACTACGACGACGTGCAGGTGTCGTTCAGCTCGGGGCCGGCGGACTGGGGCCCGGAGCACGAGCCCACCAGCGTTCCGTCGAGCCGCGGCGTGCCGAAGCACCGCGTGGCGGAGACGCTGGTGTTGCCGTGGAACGACCGCGACGCCGTCGAGCGGCTGCTCACGCGCCACGCGCCGGAGATCGCCGCCGTCGTGGTGGATCCGCTCAGCAATCGCATGGGATTCATTCCCCCCGCGCCGGGCTTCCTCGACCACGTTCGCCGCGTGACCCGCGCGCTCGGCATCCTCGTCATCTTCGACGAGGTGATCTCCTTCCGCGTGGCGGCGGGCGGCGCGCAGTCGCGCTACGGCGGCGATCCCGATCTGACCGCGTTCGGCAAGATCATCGGCGGCGGCTTCCCCGTCGGCGCCACCGGCGGCAAGGCGGAGGTCATGGCCGTCTTCGATCCCGGCTCATCCAACGCGATCGCCTCCGGCGGCACCTTCACCGCCAACCCGGTGTCGATGGTGGCCGGCCTCGCCACGCTGCGCGCGCTCGACGCCGCGACATACGAGCGGCTCGAGCGCATGGGCGCCGATCTCCGCGCGCGGCTCGGCGAGAGGCTGCGCGAGCACGGCGTCGACGGACACATCACCGGGGACGCCTCGCTGTTCCGCTTCGTGATGACGTCGAAGCCGCCGCGGACCTACCGCGACACCGTGGAGCCGGCGGCGAGCGAGCGGATGGGACGCCTGTTCATGCACCTGCTCGACGCGGGCGTCCTCGTGAACACCAACGGTCTCGCCTGCCTCAGCACGCCGATGGGCGACGCCGAGCTCGCGGAGATCGTGCAGGCCTTCGACCAGGCGCTCTGGCAGCTTCGCCGCGCGCGCTGACGCGCGGCACGCAGAGGAGCATCAGTCGTCGCTCCGCGATTGACGATCGGTGACCGGCAGGCGGCGTGCACCCACCCAGCGGCGCTCGAACCATGCTTCATCTAGCCGCGCGACCTTCACGGCGTCGCCGCTCTTGCTTGCGTGCACGAACCGGCCATCGCCGATATAGATGCCGCTGTGATTGAGGCGGTCGAAGAAGACTATGTCGCCCGGCGCGAGCTCCTTACGCGCCACCGGTGTCCCGAGCCTGTACTGCTTCGCCGTGCCATGAGGGAGTGACACGCCCGCGCGGCCGTACACGTACATCACGAAACCGGAGCAGTCGAAGCCTCGAGGATCGGCACCGCCCCAGCGATACGGTGCGCCGACCAGCGCCAACGCCAAAGGCACCACCCGCGACGCCCTCCCGACCGACCGGCGCTCGTTCTCGCTGACCTTGCTGTTGGGCTGTTGCTGACCGCGTGGCGTCCGGGCCGGCGCGCCCACTTCGGTGTTTCGCGGCGCGGAGAATGCGGGCTGAGCGGCAGGGACGATGGGCGCCGTTGGACTCGGCTCACCGGTCGAGCGACATCCCACGACGACCAGTGACAAGCTGCAAAGCCCGGCGGCCAAAACGATTGCCCGAGTCGACATGGCTCTGAAGTGCCGACCGCAAAGACAGTGCCGAGACCCCACCTGTCACCGCTCCGACACGAATCGCCGGTCTCACCATACGTTGCGTTGGCCCGCGCGATGACGCCGTGGCATCCAGGTCGCTGAGGAGTGTCAGCCTGACTCGAACGAATACGACGGGCGCGTCGCCATCCGGGAGACCTCTGCGAAGGCGGTTGGACGCCAAAGGACAGATCGTTGCGACAGACGTCCGCGGTTGACACACCTCCGGCGGGCGGCATACAGTCCGCCCACGCTCGCGCCGGCGGCGATGCATGGCTCGCCGCGCAGACCAGGGCGCGGCAGGCAGGGGGAGCACGTCATGAGACACGGAATGCTCCGTATCGCCACCGTCCTCGGCCTCGTCGGCCTCGCCACCATGTGGAACCCCGCGCCCGTAGGCGCCGCCGACGAGGTGCGCATCGGCGTCGTGTCGCCGATGACCGGTCCCACCGCCAAGTTCGGCCAGGCGCAGAAGAACGCGCTCACCATGGCCGCGGACGACGTCAACGCCGCGGGCGGGATCAAGTCGCTGGGCGGCGCCAAGATCAAGCTCGTCTTCGGCGACACCCGCGGCGAGGCCGACACCGGGGTCACCGAGACGGAGCGGCTCATCACGCGCGAGAAGGTCCACGCGCTCATCGGCGCCTTCCAGAGCGGGGTGGGCTTCCCGTCCTCGGCGATGGCCGAGCGGCACCAGGTGCCGTGGCTGACGTTCGGGACATTCGACAAGATCACCGAGCGCGGCTTCAAGTACGTCTTCCGCGCCCACGCCAACGACACCATCAAGGCGCGCACGCTGATCGAGGGCCTGGTGGCGCTGGGCAAGCGCGCGTCCCCGCCCATCGGGAGCGCGGTGATCCTCGCGGAGAACACCGAGTGGGGCAAGTCGGTGAGCGACAAGCAGCGCGGCTTTCTCGAGAGGGCGGGCGTGAAGGTCCACTTCGTGGAGAACTACCCGTACGCCGCGCCCGACCTCACGTCGCTCATCGTCAAGGCCAAGGGTGTGAAGCCCGATCTCGTCGTGGCCGACTCCTACCTGGGCGACGCGCTGCTCATCACCCGGCAGATGCACGAGCAGGAGCTGCGTCCCGTCGCCTACGCGGCCGGCGGCGGCGGCCACGTGCAGCCGGACTTCCTCAAGAACATGGCGAAGCTGTCGGACGGCATCCTGGCCGCCACCATGTGGGATGCCGCGGTCGGCAAGGCGGTGCCGTGGATCGCGAAGGAGAACGAGCGCCACGTGGCGAAGTTCGGCGCGCCGTTCACGGAGGACTCGGCGGGCTACTACCAGGCGTTCCAGATCATCGTGGACGCGCTCGAGCGCGCGAAGACGACGTCGGCCAGGGAGCTGCGTGACGCGATCGCCGCCACCAGCATCACCGACGTGAACCACAAGGTGATGTTCCTGCCCTACAAGGCCCTCCGCTTCGACGACACCGGGCAGAACCCGTTCGCGACGGCGATGGTCGTGCAGATCCAGGGCGGCAAGTTCCGTCTGCTCTACCCGGAGAGCATCGCCGAGCCCGACGCCAGGGTCGTGTGGCCGTACCTGGCCACCACGCGGTGAGCGCGCGCGCGGGCGCTTGAGGGGGCTGGCTCAGGCAGTCACCAGCGGCCTGCTCATCGGCGCGGTCTACGGGTTGATCGCGCTGGGGCTGAACATCGTGTTCGGCACCATGCGCGTCGTCAACTTCGCGCAGGGGACGCTCCTCATGGCCGGGATGTTCATGACCTACTGGCTGTGGGAGCTGGGCGGCGTGCATCCTTATATATCGCCGCTGGTGACGGCGCCGCTCCTCTTCGGGCTCGGGTTCGCCGTCCAGCATCTCTTCGTCTCGCCGCTCCTCGCCCGCGAGCGGGCGCGCGAGCCCATGAGCGTTCTTCTCCTCACGCTCGGCCTCGCCCTCGTGCTGGAGAACGTCGCGCTCCTCTTCTTCAGCGCTGACTTCAAGACCGTCACCACCGACGTCTCGATGCAGACGTTCAAGATCGCCGGGCTGATCGTGAGCGTGCCGCGGCTCGTGGGCCTGGGCGCCATGGTCGCCACGAGCCTCGTCCTCTATCTCTTCTTCATGCACACCGATCTCGGCCGCGCCGTGCGCGCCACGGGCCAGGACCGCGAAGTGGCGCGCCTCATGGGCATCAACGACTTCCGCATCTACGGGGTCGCCTACGGGCTGAGCGCGGCCATGATGGGCATCGCCGCCGCCGTCCTGGTGCCGTTCTTCTACATCCACCCCGGCGTGGGCACGTCGTTTCTCCTCAAGGCCTTCGTCATCGTGGTGCTCGGCGGCCTGGGCAGCATGCCCGGCGCGGCCCTCGGCGGCCTGCTCGTCGGCGTGATCGAGGGCGCGGTGGCCCTCTGGGTGCAGGCCGCCGTCGCGCAGATCGTCCTCTTCGCGGTCTTCGTGGCCATCCTGTTCGTCCGTCCCGCGGGATTGCTGGGGGTGGAGCGCCGGTGACACGGCTCTCGGCGTCCGTGGGGCTCGCGCTCCTGTCCATCGTCGGCGCCGCGCTCGTTCCCGTCGCGACGCGCGCGCTCATCGGCGACGACGACTACTGGCTCCAGGTGTTGATCTGGGTGATGTTCTTCGCCTACCTCAGCGCGGCGTGGAACCTGATCGGCGGCTTCGGGGGCCAGTACTCGATCGGCCACGCCGGATTGCTCGGCATCGGCGCCTACACCTCGTCGCTGCTCTACGTCCACGCGGGCGTCAGTCCGTGGCTGGGCATGCTGGCGGGCGGATGCCTCGCCGCCGTCGTGGGCGGCGCGATCGGCTATCCGTGCTTCCGGCTGCGCGGCGCCTTCTTCTCGCTGGTGACCATCGCCTTCGCGGAGATGCTGCGCGTGGGCACCGAGCTGACCGACTCGCTGTTCGGCCTGCCCATCAACGGCGTGCGCGGGTTCCTGCTGCCCGTGGCCGGGAGCCGTCCCGCCGACTTCCAGTTCGTGGGCAAGCGCGGCTACTACTACGTGATGCTCGGCCTGCTGGTGATCATCCTCACCGTCGGCTGGCTCGTGAAGCGCTCGCGCCTCGGCTACTACCTGGCCGCGATCCGCGACGACGAGGACGCCGCCGCCGCCCTCGGCGTTCACCCCGCGCGCGCCAAGCTGCTGGCCATGGTGCTGAGCAGCTTCTTCACCGCCGTCGGCGGCACGTTCTACGCGCAGCTGATCGGCTTCATCACGCCCACGCGGACGATGAGCCTGGACTTCTCCGTGCAGATGGTGGTGATGCCGGTGCTCGGCGGCATCGGCACCGTGCTCGGCCCGCTGTGGGGCGCCCTCGTGCTGGTGCCGATCGGCGAGGTGACGCGCGCGCTGTGGGGCGGGAGCCTGCAGGGCGTGCACCTGATCATCTACGGCGCCCTGCTCATGCTCGTCATCCTCAAGTGGCCGCAGGGCATCGATCCATGGCTCCGTGGTCTCGTCGCACGCCGCCGAGAAACGCCGGTCGCCGCGCAGCCGGCCCTCGCGGATGCTCCGGTCGTTGCGGCGCGCGCGTCGCCGGACGGCGGCGAGGCGCTGCTCCGCGTGGACGGCCTGAGCCGCAGCTTTGGCGGCGCCGTGGGCGTGCGCGACCTCGCCTTCGAGGTGGCGCCCGGCGAGGTCGTCGGCATCATCGGCGCCAACGGCGCCGGCAAGACGACCGTGTTCAACCTGATCACGGGGGCGCTCGCCGCCGACGGCGGCGACGTCTGGTTCGCCGGCCGTCGGCTCGGTCGCGAGACTCCCGACGCGCGCAGCCGTCTGGGGATCGCGCGGACGTTCCAGATCGTGCGCCCGTTCATCGGCCTCACCGCGCTCGAAAACGTGATGGTCGCCGCGCTGCCGCGCGCCGCCAGCGTCGCGGAGGCGCGCCGGGAGGCGGGGCGCTGGCTGGCTTTCGCCGGCCTCGCGCATCGCGCCGGCGTCATCGCGAGCGGGCTGAGCACGGGCGAGCGCAAGCGTCTGGAGCTGGCGCGCGCGCTCGCGACCCGGCCGCGGCTCTTGCTCCTGGACGAGGTGACGGGCGGCGTGGACCAGCGCAGCCTTCCTGGTCTCGTGCGCCTCATGCAGGGGATCCGCGCGGAGGGCCTCACGCTGCTCGTCATCGAGCACAACCTGCGCGTGGTGACGGCGCTCGCCGACCGTCTCGTCGTCCTGCACCTCGGCGAGAAGATCCGCGAGGGCCCGCCGCAGGCGGTGGTGACCGATCCCGCCGTCGTGGATGTTTACGTCGGAGCGACGGTTGCTCGCGGTTGAGAACCTCGCCGTGGACTACGGCGGCTACGTCGCCCTCTCCGGCGTGTCGCTCGAGGTGCGCACGGGCGAGATCGTCTGCCTCATGGGCGCCAACGGCTCGGGCAAGAGCTCGCTGCTCAACGCCGTCTCCGGCCTCGTCCGCCCCGCCGCGGGCACGGTCGTCTTCGAGGGACGCTCGCTCACCGACGTGCCGACGTACCGCCGGCTGGGCCTCGGCCTCGCCCACGTCCTGGAGCGCCGCCGCCTCTTCCCGTACATGACCGTGCTCGAGAACCTCCTGCTCGGCAGCTATCTCCCCGCCGCCCGCGCGCGCCGCGGCGAGGCGCTCGAGCAGGTCTTTCGGACGTTCCCGGAGCTGCGCGCCCGGCGCCAGCAGCTCGCCCACACCCTGTCGGGCGGCGAGCAGCAGATGGTCGCCATCGCGCGCGCCCTGATGAGCACCCCGCGCTTCCTGATGCTCGACGAGCCGTTCCTCGGCCTGTCGCCGCGCCTCGTGGCCGAGGTGGCGGAGACGATCCTGCGCCTCAACGCCGACGGCATGACCGTGCTCTTCACCGAGCAGGCCATCCACCAGTCCCTCATCACCTCGCATCGCGGCTACATCCTGGAGTCCGGCCGCCTCGTCCTGAGCGGGACGAGCGCCGAGCTGCTCGGAAACGAGATGCTGCAGCGCGTGTACATGGGGCTCGACCTGGAGGCGTCGTGAGCTCGGCTGCGATCGGAAGCGAAAGCGCAGCCCTGCCTGAAACACGGGTTCGAATTCTGAGTCGGCTTGAAAAGTCAGTAGTTCAGTCGGAAATCGAAGGTAAGGGTCGAGGAGCAGAATCGGTTTGTTGCGGCTCCGGTGCGCGCGCCGGCTCGTTTGACGGTGCCTTTGTTGCCCATTACGATCACAGTCGGCCAACAGGCGATCGCCCCGACCTCGGAGGAGAGATACGATGTCGAACGCGATAATCAACCCTCTCTCAGCGGCCAAGCCGCCCTCACACTGAGCGCCCGAAGACTGCGCCTCGCGTGACGAGGCAAAGGGCGTGTTTGTCGACGGCACGGATTGGTTCCTATCCGCGAGTGTCGACCGTCGCACGGTCCTCAAGGGGGCGAGCAGCGCAGCGCTCGGACTACTCGCTTCGGCCTGCGGATCATCCAGCCTTACCACGTCTCCTTCCGCGGGCAGAGGCGAGAGTGCGTCGGAGACGAGTACGGCCCCCGTGCGACCGGCGGCGGCAGCCGGCGCCGCAAAAACCCGCGAAACAGTCTACGTCTTCAACGTCGGGTCGAAGGATGTCACGCTGATCGACGCCGCCAATCGCCAGGTGCGCGAGACTCGACCGCTCGGCGCCTCGGTGCGCTGGTTGTCCAACGAGCAGACGTACTGGGACGGGGCACGTATCTGGACCTACGATTTTCCCAACGATCAGGTCCAGGCAATCGCTATCGATCCAAGGCAGGTGGCCATCACCAAGACGATCGCCGGGCTCGGCAAGGGGCCCGGCCACAGTCTGGTCGTGCTGCCCGATAAGAGGAAGGCCGCGGTCAACGTCGCGGGCGACAATCTCATCGCGTTCCTCGACCTCGAGCACGGCAGCGTGGACTCCACGCTGCAGACCGGCGCATTCCCCTGAGACCTTCACCTGACGCCGGACGGTCGGTTCGGCTTCACACCGGAACGCGAGGCGGACACGGTCTCGAAAATCGACATGACGAGCCGAAGACTGGTCAAGACAGTTTCGTTCCCTGCTCGCAGCAAGCCGCACATGTTGCGCGTGTCTCCCGATGGGAAGGAAGTGTGGGTGCAGACCGCCGATGCGAACACGAACGTGGTTCTCGACGCCTCCGACCTGGCGGTGCTTTCAACGCAGCCGACCGGAAAGCAACCGGTAACCAACGCGTGGACCCGCGATCGGCGCTACGCGGTCGTTACCAATGGCCAGGACACCTTCGCCCAAATCTTCGATGCGCGGACCTTCAAGGAAGTGAAGCGCCTGACGATCGGTCAGGGCGGCTCCAACATTGGGTTCAGTAGGGACGGCAAGACGGCCTTCATTGCGGTGCGCGGTACGAACGACGTCGCCGTGATCGACATCGAGAAGCTGGCGCTGGCGAGCCGGATCAGGGCAGGAACTGAGCCTCAGGGCCTAATTGTTCGCTGACTGATTGCCGGGGTGAAAGGGGCGTGGCCCACGTTGAGGATGGCTTCGAAGACTGACGCTTAAGGCAATTTAGCTTCACAAGAGCCGTCGTGTACCGGACCGCGACGGTAGCGGGCAATGAAATCATGCACTTGAATTATGCAAGTTCGATCAAGTCTCGTTGGGGCCACCACTTACAGGCGTGTTATTTGTCCCGACGATCGCATCCCCACCGATGAGCCGATAGACGGTCAACGAGCACTGGTTCACGAGCTGTCGTTTGCCCGCCAGACGCTCGAAACCTGGCGCCTCGACTACAATGCCGTCGCGCGGCGACGACGTGGACCGCATCGTGGGGCCCGAGCCGGGGGCGGCCGCGTTTGGGATGTCCATCTGGCTACCCACCCATCTGCAAGCTGTCCATCTGGCTACCCACCCATCTGCAATCTGTTTAACAGAGTGTGCAATCCGCGCGTACGGCTTGTCTTCCTAAATCCTCGCGTGCGTTGACCTCGATCTGTGGCACGGGAAATGCCGTCTACCACAACCAATTAGAGTGATCACCCAGCTCCCCGGCGGCGTCGAGCGCTGGTGTACCGTGCGAGAGGCGGCGAGCCTCTGCCACCGCGCCGAGGCACCATCCGAAATCTTCTCTCGAAGTACGAGCTGCCACGACGGCTCGTCCGGGGCCCTGGCAGGAACCCGAGAAGGATCGCCCTGCGCTCCCCGTCGACCATCCTCTGCAGCGTCTCACCCTCCGCCCCTGACTCGGCAGAATGCCGACCCTTCACACTGAAGCTTCACACCGGACTATCACACCCGCCCGTC
>QHRU01000164.1 GCA_003220225.1 Candidatus Rokuibacteriota bacterium | reverse complement strand
ATGGATCTTCGCCATCTTGGAGCCGTCGGGGAAAGGCTTGCCGTTGCCGGGAATGCCGGACTGGTAGGCGTTGATCATCACGGGATTGGCGAGGATCACAGCCATCAGCTTTTCGTTCCGACTGATGGAGACAGTCTGCCAGCCTTCGTATCCTCTGAACTCAGAGAACGCGAGCCCATTCGGCACTCGCACGGCGTACTTGGCTTGGGCAGTGTCCTGCGCGGAAATGGCCCTGCCGCCCAAGACGGCGAGCACTAAGACAGCGAGCGAGACCAGAATGATCACAACCGCCGGGATACTTTTGCTCTTCATCGCCACTCCCCTTGTTTTTTGCTGGTTGCCTGTGAGCTGGGCTTTCTGCTTGAAAATGGTGCTGTTTAGATCCCGATAAGCATGAGGACAGGCGAGAATGAATGTGCGCCTTCGGTCATCAGGGACACCCGGCAACCATCGATTTGCCATGTGCGATCGATGTCGGCGCGAACCATCATGGTGTCCTCCAGGCGTTCGTTACGCGCGGTGATCGGCGGCGCTGCGAGCCTCGTGATCAGCAATCCGGACCACACGAAAGAGGGCTTAAGACCGACGGCCGCCGAACTGATCCGCGTGAAGCGACACAAACTCCCGGACGCTCATCGCCGGCCGGCCGGTCACCCGCTCCACGCCGTCCGCCAGCCGGTCATACCGACCCGCCCGGTGCAACTCCGCCATCGTCAGCAGATGCAGGGTCAGGTGCTCCGGCAATCCCCCCTTCTTCAGCTCCCGTTCCCAATTCTCGGGGGGAATGTCAGCGTATGTGACCTCACGGTTCAGCGCGTCCGAGTACTCCCGGGCGACCCCGTGCATGTCCTGCGACCGCGGACCGGTGAGTTCGTATAGCCGGCCCAGGTGCGGCCGAGGGTCGGCGAGGACAGCAGCGACTACCCGAGCGACATCCGCCGCGGCAACCGGAGAGGTCTTGCCCCGCCCGAACGGCAGTTCGATGCGGCCTCGGTCGCGGACGGTCGGACCGGCGAGCGGGAAAAAGCTCTCCAAGAACATAGTCGGCCGGATGGTGACGACCGGTAGGCCGGACCACGCGAGCGCCTGCTCGCTGAGCCAGTGCTGCCGCTGCTGACGGCTCGGGGTGGTGTTCTGGATGCTCATCTGGGAGACGGTCATCTGGGACATGTTGACCAGGGCGTCCACCCCGACTTCCCGGGCGACCGCCGCCATGGTCACGGTCGCCTCCAGGTACCCGGCGGACACGGACATGCCGAAGTAGACTCGCCGACAGCCACTGACGACCCGATAGACGTCGGCTGGTTCGAGTAGGTCTCCGACCACCACCTCGGCGCCAGCGGCCCGCAAGCCCGCCGCCCGATCGTCCTCGCGGCGGACCATGGCGCGAACCGGAAGCCCGCGATCGAGGAGCAGCCCGGTCACGGTTCGCCCGACCGCGCCGAGTTGACCGGCTGCCCCGGTTACGAGGATCGATCCGTTATCGGCCATGCGATTTCCGGCTCTTTCGTCGAACTCTTAGTCGCCTGAACTCTGTGGATGCCTCTTACCGTGTAGCCGTGAGTGATGCAAGATCTTTTGAGGCCCAGTGCCTCTGTTCAGTTGTCGGCGATAGAGCTGCCACCATAGCGACCCGTCCTCCGCCGTTGAGACGCAAGACCGAGCCCAGGAGTCTCAGGGCGTCCGGTTTCGGAGCCGAACCCAGACTTCACCCAGGAATTTTCTGGGCGCTGGATGATCCGTGGCAAGCACGAGGAGCACCGCCGCGTCGGGAAATTGTTTTGTAATTTTCGTTCGTCGGGTGAGGGTCCTCCTGGCTCACGCTTGACGTGGTCGTGCTCGGGATGTTTTAAGGAACTTTCAGCTGCATGTTTTAGTCGCGTCGGACTTTCGGGGCGCTGCTGGTCTGCAACCGCATGAGAGATTTAGCGAAAACGTGATCGCGACTCAAACACGGGTTCGAGGGCTGTAGGATCGCGTCTAGAAGGACAGCCTTACACGGAACTCAACTGGAGCCGTCGTGTTTGCCGTCGGAACATTGCGGGCCGACGCAACGCCCTAAATTTGGAGGAAACTACGATGACCGATCAGAGCAAGCCCTACACCCCCCTGACCACGGACAATTCCGCGCTCGTTCTGGTCGACCATCAGGTCGGCCTGATGACCGGCGTCCGGGATTACGAGACCGGGGAACTCAAACATAACGTTGTCGCCCTGGCCAAGGCCGCCAAGGTGCTGCGGATCCCAACCGTTGTCACCACCACGGCCCGCGACAGCATGTGGGGGCCGACCTTCCCCGAACTCGTGGAAGTGGTGGGAGGAGAGCACATCATCGATCGCTCCTCGGTCAACGCGTGGGACGATCCGAAAGTCGCGGCCGCCATCGAGGCGACCGGACGCAAGAAGCTGATCTTTGCCGGCATTTCGCTCGAGGTTTGCGCCGCCTTCCCGGCGATCACCGCGCTCGGCAAGGGCTATGACGTCTACGTTGCTGTCGATGCCTCGGGCACGTTCAGCGAGACTAAGCGTCAAGCGGGCCTGCTCCGCATGCAGCAGGCCGGCGTGATTCTCTCCGACTACGCTACGCTGATGGTCGAGATCCTCAAGGACAACGCCAGTCCGCTGGCCGGCCCCGTTTACGGCGCTCTCGACATGCCGTGGGCTACGCTCGTCGGCCAGATCGCGGAGGCCTACGTCAAGCGCGATCGTCGCCGATCGGCGCGTGCCGACCGGCGAGCCTCTCCGGCGACCTAGCTCTTGACGGTGACGCTGATCTTCGTGCTCTCGTCGCTTGTATCGACTAAATACCCAGACTTCACCCAGGAATCGGTATGTCGCTCTGGCTCTTGTAACCGAGGCTCGTAGTGCCTGGGAAAGGCAGGGGGGCGGCCCGAGTTCGAAGCCGCCGAGCAGACGGATGAGCGTGGCGAGGACGCGGCGCGATTCAGCGCGGTAGACCGCGTCGATCACGAGAGTGCATCAGCTCCTGGACCGGCCGGATCTCGATCACGCCGACGCGCGCCGGTGGGAACCTCGCGGCGACCGCGCAGGCCTCGTCCATGTCCTTGGCCTCGATGACGAAGAATCCACCCAGCTGCTCCTTTGTCTCGGCAAAGGGGCCGGCGGTAGTGGAGGCCTTACCGGCGCGGATGCGGACGGTCCGGGCCGTCCGGGTCCGCTGGAGAGCGTCCGAGGCGACGTAGTGGCCGCTCCGTCGGATTTCCTCGGCGTACTCGATCGCGGAGTCGACAAGAGGCTGCATCTCCGTCTCGGGCATCGCGTCCAGCACGTTCTCGTCGTGGTAGATCATGAACATGAACTTCATCGCATTCTCCTCACGGGCGAAGCTCCCTGATCGGCCCCGCCTCCTTCTTGGGCATCGCGTTCATGTCGTTCTCGACAAGGTACACCAGGCAGGTGGACTTCAAAACCCCCCTGCGGGCGAATGGCTGCGGACACCAGCTTGTCGTTCAGAGGGGCCGAAATCGACAGCCGCGATGGCTACGCGCGGAAGTCGGCCGATAGCGCTGGGGACGTATCTGGGCGCGGCTCGACTCAGTATCGATTACAGAGTTATGTGGCGAGGCGTGCGCGCTCGAGCGCAGCGATGCGTCGATAAGGATCGGAGCCCAGCTCGGCCGTGAGGGCGTCCAGGGACTCGAGCGCGCTCTCGATCGGGTTGCGGTCGGAGGCGCGCTCCGAAGCCAGGAGGCGAACCCACGCCAGCGCGACATCGAAGGCGCCAAGCCGCCAGCCTCGTCCCCGATCGACGAGCTCACGCGCCTCAGAGAGGAGCGCGCGGGCTCCCGAGCGGTCACCGGCGGCCAGCTTCGCGTCCGCGAGCGTCGCGAGGATGCGCGGCACGTACCACAATGCGGCGCGCCGATTACGAGCGAGCGCGAGCGCCCGCTCGAGCACACTCGTGGCCGCGGTGAGGTCGCCGTCCGCGAGCTCCGCAGCGCCGAGAAACGCCGCGGCCTCCACCCGAGAGAACACGCTTCCGCGCTCTTCCGCGAGCTCGACGGCACGGCGGCCGTGGGCGAGCGCGCCGGGCAGATCACCCCGCAGGCGCAGCACCTCGCACAGGATTGCGTGCGTTCCGTAGAGGGCCTGGAGTGCGCGCTCGCTCTCCTCGGCGAGGAGTGCCTCCAGGGCGGCCTCAGCCTCGGCCGTGCGCCCGAGATGTGCGCTCGCCAGCGCCCACCAGACGCGGCACAAGCCAGGTGCGGTGGAACGCCCGACCGCCTCCCGCAGTCCGGCAACCTGCGCGACCTCGGTCAGAGCACGCTCGGCGGTTGCACGGGCGGGAGCGAGGCGGCCGACCGCAAGCTGTGCGTGGGCCAGCACTGAGCGCATCTCGAACTCGAACACTGCGTCGGATCCTTCGGCCAACTCCGTAGCGCGCTCCGCGCATGCGAGGTACTGCCCCACCTCGCCCGCGAGCCCGCACAGGCGTCCGTAGGACGTGAGCAGGAACGCGTGGCCTGCCTTGTCTTGAAGTCGCTCGGCGACCGCGCGCGCCTCATCGAAGAGGCCCCGTGCCTCACGCTCCTCGATTCCGGCGATGCGGCCGATTTCGAGCAGCGCGATGCGCGAGGTGAGCTCGAGCATCAGGGTCTCGCGGGACTCCGGAACGGCGGCGAGGAGCGTGGTGACCCGACGGCAGTGTCTCACCCCATCCGCCGGGTCACTGCGTGCGACGCGTCGGCCCG
>QHRU01000074.1 GCA_003220225.1 Candidatus Rokuibacteriota bacterium | reverse complement strand
GACGTGTTCGACGCCGCCACGCTCGGCGGCGCCCGCGCGCTGGGCCGCGACGACCTCGGCCGCATCGCCGCCGGCGCCACCGCCGATCTCGTCCTGTGGAAGGCGTCGTCGTGGGGCATGACGCCCCTGCGCGATCCCGTGAAGAACATCGTCTACAACGCGACGGCGGAGGACGTCGATCGCGTCTGGGTCGGCGGCCGGCTCGTGGTGGACCGCGGCCGCGTGCTCGCCGCGGACGACGCGAAGATCCTCGCCGATCTCCAGGCCGGTGGCGAGCGCATGTGGCCGCGCATGAAGCAGTTCGATTGGGCCGGCCGCAGCGCCGACGAGCTCTCGCCCCCCAGCTATCGGGAGTGGGCGTAGTCAGGCGCCGGGTGGACAGACGAGGGGAATCGCTTCGCGCTTGTTGCGTCTGTAGATCCGAAAGCCCTCGAGATCCACGGTGACGACGCTGTGCCGCGGATACAGTTCGCTCATCCGAATCAGACAGAGGTCGGCCAGATCGGGTCGTCGGTTCGCATAGCGCTGCGCCAGGGCTTCGAGGTGCTCGAGATGATCGCGACATTCGAACGCCAGGCTGATCAAGCCTTCCTCGATCATCATCAACACCACACCGAGGTCGCCAAGATGGAACGCCGCTTCGGCAAGAACCGCCTCACAGGTCAGCAGTGGCGCCGTAATCTGCTCCGCTACCTGCACTGCCCATTCGTGATACCGATCGCTACGGTTCGCGAATGCCACGAGAAAGCCCGTGTCGGCGATGCCCTTCACGCGTGCGAAAAGCCCTTCCGTGACGAGAGATCGCGCGGGCCGCGGACCGATCCCGCCAGTCGCATGAAGGCCCGCCCGCGCCCGGCGGCCTTGGCCTTCTCCAGCTGATCACGAACGATGCGACCCTGAGACAGACCGGTGCGCTCCGCGGTGGCGGCGAGCCAGGTCGCGAGTTGCTTCGTAAGGCGGACGGTAATTGTCTGACCCATATGACAGAAGTGTAATACACCACCCCGGCTTCAGGGGAAAGTGGTCCGCTCAGCGCGCGATCGGCAGGTCGGGGCGGTTGCCCCACTCGGCCCACGAGCCCGTGTAGGCCACGACACGCGGATAGCCGAGCAGGCGCAGGACGAAGTACGTGTGCGACGCGCGGTGGTGGGTCTGGCAGTACGTGACGACCGTCTTGTCGGGCGTGATCCCCTGGGCGACGTACATCTGGCGCAGCGCGGCCACCGGCTTGAACGTCCCGTCGGGCCGCAGGTGGCGGCGCCACTCGACATTCAGCGCGCCGGGGATGTGTCCGCCGCGGCGCGCGCGCACGTCGCGCCCGTCGAATTCATCGGGCGTACGCGCGTCCACCAGCGCCACGTCGCGGCGGCCGAGGCGCTCGCGCACCCACGCGGCGCCGGCGAGACGGTCGGCGCTGACGCGCGGCGCGGGCACCCTGCTCGACGCGGGGGCGCGGGGCACGTCCGTCGTCCACGCGCCGCCGCCGGCGCGCCAGCGCTGGCTGCCGCCGTCCAGCACCGAGACGCGCGGGTGGCCCAGGACGTCGAGCACGAGGAACAGCCACGCGGCGTGCAGACCGCCCTCGTCGTCGTAGAGGATCACCGTCGTGTCCGGTGTGATGCCGAGCCGCGCGAACAGTCGGCGGCCCTCCTCGGCCGTCGGCGCGCGGAACACGCCCTCACTCGCCTGCGGCCGCGTATCGGTGAAGTCGAGGTGCACGGCGCCGGGAATGTGGCCCCTCGCGTAATCTTCCGCGTCGGAGAGATCGATGATGCGGACGTCCGCCCGGCCGAGCCGCTCGGCGACCCAGGCCGGCGTGACGAGCAGCGGGTGGTCGGCGGCGACCGCGGGCAGGACCAGGGCCAGCACCAGCGCCACGGCGAGGCTGAGGCGTGTCATGGGCCCATGCTACCGGCTGACGTGGGCGTCCACCAACATCGGCGTGCCGGCGCGCCACGCTCGCTCGAATGCCGAGCGAAACGACGCCTCGTCGCCGGCGGTCGCTATTGCGACGCCCGCCGCGCCTGCGGCGGTCGTCACGTCGGTCGCGCCGCCCTGATTCAGCGCGACGGCGACGACCGGCGCGCCGAGCCGCGCCGCCGTGGGCCACTCGCCCGCCATCGCCGCGAAACCCGCGGCGGCGCCGATCGCGACCACGCGCGCGTCGTCCTGGGCCATGGCAGCCGCCAGAGCGGCCGGCAGCGCGAAGCCGAGCGTCGCGACGCCGTTGGGCACGAGGCACTCGCGCGGCGCGACCGACTGCCACGCCGCCGCCAGCGGCACGTCGAGCGCGAGCCGCGTGCCCGCGGGCGTCAGCTCGCGCGCGATCTCGACCACGCGGCGCCGCGCGAGCCCGGCCCCCGCCGCCGCCGCGCCGAGCCCGCGCTTGAGGCGATCGAGCGCGGCGACGTCCCAGTCGGCGCGCGCGCGCCCACGCAGGCGCGGCGCCAGCTCCTCGATGACCAGCGCGATCTCGCCGACCACACCGTTGCCCGGCGCGCGGCCGACACGCGCGAGCGGGACGCCGGCGGGCCAGACCCCGGGACTCACCTCGACCGGATCGACGCCGACCACGATCAAGAGATCGCTCTGCGCGAGCAACGGGTGCTCGGCGGCGAGCAGGCCGAGGACGAGCGGATGTGGGTCCGGCAACGCGCCCTTGCCCTTCGGCGTGGTGAGGACCGGCGCGGGCACCGACTCGGCGAGCGCGCGGAGCCACTTGGCGTCGTCGGGTCCCGTCTCGAGGCCGGCGACCAGCACGGGACGCGCCGCGCGCGCGATCGAGTCGGCCAGCGCGTCGAGCGCGTCGGCCGCCGGCGCGGGCACCGGCGCGCGACGACACGCGGTGACGACGGGCAGCGCCGGCGCCTCCGCCACGCCGGCGGGGACGACGAGGTGAACAGCCCCGCGAGGATCGGCCATGCAGAGCTGCGCGGCGTGGGCGACCGAGTGGCCGGCGGAGGCGGGATCCGCGACGACGGTCGCCTTCACCACCGGCTCGAGGAGCCGTGAGTCGGCGACGCCCTCGGAGATCACGATCACCGCGGCGCGGTCGCGCGTCGCGTGCGCCGCGCCGTCGAGGACCGGCGCGAGACCGCCGGCGAACGAGACCAGTGCGACGCCCGGCGCGTCGACCAGCTCCGCGGTGATGGCGGCCATCACGCCGGCTGCGGTCGCGCCCGCGGTCTGGACGACCGCGAGGCCGCGCGCGATCGCCGCGTCGCCGATGGCGACCAAGGCGCCGGGTGACGCGAACACGCGCGGGACCCCCGCGCGAGCGACACCGTCCGCGACGACCGCCGCGACACTGCTGCGGCTCATGTCAGCGGCCGCGACGCATACCGGATGAGCTCCAGCGTCTCCTTCAGGTCTGGCGGCGCGGCGGGCGACCACGCCAGCGCGTCGCGAACGAGACTCGTCCACCGCGGGTCGAGCGTGTCCTGCGTCCGGCGCGCCGCGAACCTCTTGGAGACGATGGTCCCGTGCCGCAGCGTATACAGCATCCGGCACATCGTGAGAACGGCGTAGCAACGATACCCCCAGCTCTGCAAGCGCGTCGGATCGTCGAGCATCGGCACCCACCATTCGCGCAACACGTCCGACGCGGCTTGACGTACATGGTCGGGGTGCACCGGGTCGATCAGCGTCTTTGGGTTTGGTCCCGCCAGCACCACGCCATGCTCGCGCAGGAGGGAACGGTGAATGATCCAGTAGCCGCTCTCCTGGTGCACGATGGCCAGCTCGCCCGTGCCGCGATCGATGTAGGGCTGCGCGGCGGGCCGTGGGTCATGATGGCGGATCGCGTGCCGGGGGACGTACGAACCCTCGAGCTCCAGGCCCCACTTCGGCTCGGCGGCGGCGAGTCGCGCATGCAGCGCCTTCAGCGCGAGAAACGTCTCCCCCGAGGGGTCGCCGTCGGTCACCACGACGAAGTCGATATCGCTACGATCGGCTTCGAACTCTCCGAGCGCGATGGAACCCTCGAGATAGAGTCCGACGAAGCCGCGTCCGAGGATGGCTTGCACGTCGGACAGGAAGAAATCGAGCAGCGCGTCGACGTCCGGGTGCTGCGTCGGGTGACGACTCAGCGCGCGAGCGACTCGAAGACCGGGCGCATGCTGTCGAGGGCGGCGCGGAGGTTCGCCTCCGAGTTGGCGTAGGAGAACCTGAGGTAGCCCTCGCCGTGGGCGCCGAAGGCGGCGCCCGACAGGGCGGCGACGCCGGCCTCGTTGAGCAGGCGCTCGGCGACTTCCGCGGACGAGCGCCTGGTGCCGGTGATGTTCGGGAACACGTAGAACGCGCCGCGCGGGCGCAGGCACTTCACGCCGGGCAGCTTGTTGAGCCCGTCCACGAGGATGTCGCGCCGCCGCTTGAACTCGGCGACCATGCGGCCGGCCTGCTCGCCCTGGAGCGCGGCGACGCCGGCGAGCTGCACGAACGACGCCGTGCACGAGGCCGAGTTCACCATCAGCCGCGTGATGTGCTCGACGAGCGGCGGCGGGAAGACGCCGTAGCCGAGCCGCCAGCCGGTCATCGCGTACGACTTGGAGAAGCCGTCGAGGATGATCGTGCGCTCGGCCATGCCCGGGCGGTTGTAGATCGAGACGAACTCGCCGTCGTAGAGGAACTGCCGGTAGATCTCGTCCGACAGCACGGGGATGTTCCGCGCCGCCGCCAGGGCCGCGACGCGATCGATCTGCGCGCGGTCCAGCACCCCGCCCGTCGGGTTCGCCGGCGAGTTGATGACGATCAGCTTCGTGCGCGACGAGATGGACCTCTCGAGCAGCTCGAGGTCGAAGCCGAACTCGCTCGACTCGCGCAGCGGGATCGGCACCGCCGTCGCGCCCACGAAGTTGATGACCGACTCGTAGATCGGGAAGCCCGGATTCGGATAGATGACCTCGTCGCCGTGGCCCGCCAGCGCCATGATCGTGAAGAACATGATCGGCTTGGCGCCCGGCGTGACGACCACCTGCTCGAGGGACACAGGGACGCCGCGCGTCTCGGTGATGTGCTTCGCGATGGCCTCGCGTAGCTCCGGCAGTCCGGCCGACGGCCCGTAGTGCGTCGCGCCCGCGTCGAGGGCGCGCTTGGCCGCGTCCCTGATGTGCTCCGGCGTGTCGAAGTCGGGCTCGCCGATCTCGAGGTGGATGACCTGCTTGCCCTGCCGTTCCAGGGCCCTGGCGCGCGCGAGCACCTCGAAGGCCGATTCGGTCCCGAGCCGTCCCATCCGTTCCGCGACATTCATGGGGCGCATTATATCCTCGTGGACTTCGTGGAGGTCGCCGCCGGCGGGTTCCTGATGGGCGACGCGGACGGGCCACCGAGCGAGCGGCCCGTGCACCCCGTGCGGCTCGACGCGTTCGCCATCGCCGTCACGCCCGTCACCAACGCCGCCTACGCGCGCTATCTCGCCGCCACCGGCGCGGCGCCACCCGCCTTCTGGCGCGAGGCCGGCTTCGACGATCCCGAGCAGCCGGTGGTCGGCGTGTCGTGGGACGAGGCCCGCGCGTTCGCGACGTGGGCGGGGGCGCGGCTGCCGACGGAAGCCGAGTGGGAGAAGGCCGCGCGCGGCGGCGGCGCCCACGGCCGCCTGCCCTGGCCGGGCGCCGCGCCGGCGCAGCGCTTCACGCAGCCGCCGCGCGTGCGCGCCACGCCGCCCAATCCGCTCGGGCTCTTCGACCTCTCCGGCGTCTGCCACGAGTGGTGCGCCGACTGGTACGCCGACGACTACTATGCGCGGTCGCCGGCCATGAATCCGATCGGGCCGCCGACGGGCACGCGTCGCGTCAGCCGCGGCGGCGCCTGGCGGCACGCCGATCCGTGGAGCGCCGTCGGTCACCGCTCGTCGCTGCCGCCCGCGCTGCGCTACTCCGACTACGGCGTGAGGCTGGCGCGGGACGTGTGAGTCGAAGCGCGCGTGCCGTGTTGCGGTGGCACGTGTATCTGATTTTCCACTCTTGACAGCGTCTCGGCTGAACCCCTGCTCAGCGTGCGCAATCGCCGCGGAATTCCGCCGCAGCGGCGCGCGTTGACGTCATGCGAGACGTCGGGTCGTGTCCGCCGAAAATTCCGGCTCGCGCGGCGATCGCGCGTCCTGGCGTCGCGGGGGGCCGTCGAAAACCCAGGTGTAGAGTCGGCGCAGCAAATAACAGGGGAGACGCGCCGATGAACACTCCAGAGCTCGAGCGCCTTGGCGATGACATCGCCGAGCTGTCCGCCCATCACGACGCCGCGACCGCTCGGCTGCTCGATCTCATCCGCGACTTCGACCTCCGCGGCGGCTGGGGCAACGGCTTCCGCTCCTGCGCCGCGTGGCTGACGTGGCGCGTCGGGCTCGACCCGGGCGCCGCCCGCGAGCGGGTTCGCGTGGCGCGGGCGCTCGGCATGCTGCCGTTGCTGGCCGGAGCGCTGGCCCGCGGTGAGCTGTCGTACTCGAAGGTCCGCGCGCTCACTCGCGTGGCCACGCCGGAGACCGAAGAGCGGCTGCTCAAGGTCGGCCGGGCGGGAACCGCAGAACACGTGGCGCGCATCGTGCGAGGTTGGAGGCGGGTGGATCGGATCGCGGAGACGCGGGAAACCATTCGGCGCCACCGGCGCCGCGCGCTCCATGTCTATCAAGACGAAGACGGCATGGTGGTTATCCGGGGGCGGCTGGAGCCGGAGGCCGGGGCCGTGCTGATGAAGGCGCTCGAAGCGGCTCGGGAGGCGCGCGGCCCCGTGATAAACAAAAACGGTTCCGCGGAAACGCTCGACCCGGTGACGGGCCTCATCGTCGGCGAGGACACGCCGACGTGGGGCCAGCAGCAGGCCGACGCGCTGGCGCTGCTCGCCGAGACGGCGCTGCACCACGGTCTCGATCCAGGGACACCCTGCGAACGGTATCAGGTGGTCGTTCACGTGGACGCCCCGGTCCTGGCGGATCCCGGTGCCCCTGGCCAGTCGGTCCTCGAAGACGGCGCGCGCGTTTTCGCGGAAACGTCCCGGCGCCTCGCGTGCGACGCGACCAGGGTCGTCATGCGACACGGGCCGGACGGTGAGCTGATGGAAGTCGGCGCCCGCACGCGGACGATTCCGCCTGCGCTGAGGCGTGCCCTGCATCACCGCGACCCGGTCTGCCGTTTTCCGGGCTGCGGGCTTCCGTTCGGTCAAGGCCATCACATCCAGCACTGGGCCAACGGCGGGCCCACCACGCTCTCCAATCTCACTCGGCTATGTCGCCGTCACCACCGCACGGTTCACGAAGACGGGTACCAGGTGGAACGGCGGCCCGATGGCGAGCTGCAGTTCACGCGGCCCAACGGCCGGCCATTCCCCGACGTCCCGTCCGCGGCTGCGGTGCCTACGGACCCGGTCGAGACGCTGCGGGCGCACAACGACGCGCGAGGACTTCACATCGACGCGCGGACCTCGAGCCCCGGCTGGTTCGGCGAGCGTCTGGACCTCCGCTACGCGATCAGCGTCCTGCACCCGCTCGCCCCTGGGTAGACGCGCGGCCGCCGCGCCAGAGTGCTACGATAGCCGCGACACGGCCATGGCGAGCGAACGACGCTCGGTGTTGCGCGAAGGCATCGTCGCCGGCTTGATCGGCGCCGCCGTCGTCGCGGTGTGGTTCTTTGCCTACGACATCGCGCGCGGCCGGCCCTTTCACACGCCCGGGCTCCTCGGCGCCTTCGTCTTCTACGGCGTCGACACGCCGGTCGGCGTCGAGCCCGCGGTGGGCCCCATCCTCGGCTACACGGTGCTGCACGGCCTCGCCTTCATCGCCTTCGGCGTCATCGCGGCGAGCCTGATGGCGGTGAGCGAGCGCGAGCCGGCGCTGTTCGTCGGCTTCATCATCCTGTTCGCGTGCTTCGAGGCGTTCTTCTTCGCGATGGTGCAGGTGTTCGGGCTGTCGAAGACCGGCGAGCTGACGTGGTGGTCGGTGCTGGTCGGCAACCTCCTGGCGTCGCTGGCGATGCTGTTGTACTTCTTCCGCCTGCATCACGCGCTCTCGCGTACGCTCGTCGGAGCGTGGGGCGCGGTGCTCGGCGAGGGCGTGGTGGCCGGCATCATCGGCGCCGCCGTGGTCGCCCTCTGGTTCTTCGCCATCGACGCGATCCACGGCGAGATGCTGCGCACGCCCCGGCTGCTTGGCGCCGCGTTGCTGCGGCAGCAGACGCCGACGTCGGCCGTGCTCTCGTACACGCTGGTCCACGGCGTCGCGTTCGTGCTCTTCGGCGTCATCGGAGCCTTCCTCATCGCGGGCGCCGAGCGGCAGCCGATGCTGATCTTCGCGCTGGTGATCCTGTTCACCTCGTTCGAGATCTTCTTCTTCGGCCTCATCCTGATCGCCGCGTCGTGGGTGATGGACGAGGTGGCGGGGTGGACGGTCTTCGTCGGCAACGTGCTCGCCGCCAGCGCGATGCTCGCCTTCTACTTCCGGCGCCACCGCACGCTGGCCCACAAGCTGGCCGGCGCGTGGGACGCGGACGACAGCTAGCCCGAGGGCGCCGCGGCGCGGCTTACCAGAGCGCGTCGGGCAGCGGCAGGCCGGCGAGCGCGTCCATCGGCAGCGGCGCCGGCGGCGTCACCCCGAGACGCTCGGCGAGCACGTACAGCTGACGCAGGTGCTGGCCGGCGTGCCACGTGGTGCGCTCGAGCAGAGCGTCGGCGGCCTGCGGCCCGTAATACGTCTGCACCGTCCGCGTGTACTCGTCGGCGCCGGCGCCCTGGAACCAGCCGCTGAGCCGCGCGCGCACCAGCGCACCGTAGCGCGCGACGTCGCCGCCGCTCACCAATTCTGGATAGGCGCGCTCCTCGTACACGGATTCCGGCAGCTCGGCGCGGTCCACGGCGTCGACGAAACCCAGCGACAGCCGGAAGACGTGAAACGCGAGGTCGCGCAGCGTGCGCTTGCGCTCGGGCGGCACGTGATCCATCTGACGCGCGTCGAAGCGGGCGATGAGCCCCTGCGCGGACTCCAGCACGCGGTCCAGTCGTGACGCCAGCTCGGCCGGCGAGAAGCGTCTGGCCGCGCGGTAGGTCACGCCGAGCAGCGCCGCATAGCCGTCCGGGTTCCAGCCGTGCACGACGCGGTCGCCGAGGGCGACGCCGGGCGGGCGCGGGATGCCGAGTCGGACCATCTCCTCGCGCGCGCCGACGTCCGCCTGGACGTCGATGGGGTCGAACTCGACCCCCCAAGACGAGAGCAGCTCCTTCGTCTTGGCGCAGGAGGATCAGCCGGGGCGGGTGTAGAGGCGCGCCTTCATCGCGTGCACTATACCCGATGCGCGATGGCATCGCAGCGTCCGCTCTACCACCGCTTCGCCTGGGCCTTCGACCTCGTCGTCCCGGACGCCAGCGCCGCCCGGGTGCGACGGCTGGCGGCGCTCCTCCGCGCCGCCGGCGTCCGACCGCCCGCGCGGATCCTCGACGCCGGCTGTGGCACCGGCAACTACGCGCGCGCGCTGGCGCGGCGCGGTTACCGCGTCGTCGGCGTGGACCGCTCGGCGAGGCTGCTCGCCGACGCGCGGGCCAAGGGCGCAGGCGCCGGACTCGTGTTCGTGCGGGCCGATCTCACGACGTATCGTCCGGGGGCGCCATTTGCCGCCGCGCTCTGCCGCGGCGTGCTGAACGATGTGCTGGACGACCGCGCGCGCGACGCCGTCTGCGCGACCCTGGCGCGCGCGCTCGCGCCCGGCGGCGTGCTGCTGCTCGACGTCCGCGACTGGCGCCGAACGGCGGCGCGCAAGCGGTTCGAGCCCGTGACCGGGCGGACGGTCCGGACGCCGCGTGGTCGCCTGTCCTTCCGCTCGGACACGCGGCTCGATCCCGCGCGCCGGCGGCTGCTGCTGCGCGAGGAGATCCGGCTCACCTCGCGGCGGCGGAACACCGTCGCGCGGAACGCATTCGTCATGCGCTGCTGGACCTGGGCGGAGCTGCGGGCGCGACTCCGCCGCGCGGGCTTCGCGCGCGTGCGCCGGGTGCCGCCCGCGCGCGTCGCGCTGCCGGGCGATCGGCTGTTCGCGGTGGCGGTCAGCGCCCCTGGAACGGCGGCGGCGTCTTCTTGTTGGCGAAGGCGGTGACGCCGGCCTTGAAGTCCTCGGTGCGGCCAGAATTCGCGATGGCCTGCGCCTCCAGCTCCATCTGCGTCTCGAGGCTCTCCCACGTCGACTGGTGGAACAGGCGCTTGGCGGCGCCGAAGGCCTTCGACGGCCCCTGCGCCAGCTCGCGCGCGAGCGCGTCGACGGCACCCTTGAACTCGGCGTCCGGCACCACGCGCGTGACGAGGCCCCAGTCGAGCGCCTCGCGCGCGGTGAGCACGCGGTTGGTGAAATAGAGCTCCATCGCGCGCCGCAGCCCGACCAGGCGCGGCAGGAAGTACGACGACGAGCCGTCGGGCGTGGCCGCGATCTTCGAGTACGCCATCGTCAGCTTCGCCGACTCGGTCGCGACCACGAGGTCGCCGGACAGGGCGAGGCTGAGGCCGCCGCCGGCGGCGATGCCGTTGACGGCCATGATCACCGGCTTGTCGCTCCGGCAGAAGCGCGAGATGGCGCCGTGCAGGTACGTCGTCAGCTCCTTGATGAGAGCGCCGACGCGCGGCAGGTTGTCGGCGAAGTCGCGCACGTCGCCGCCCGCGCAGAACGACTTGCCGCTGCCGGTGACGACGACGCAGCGCACCTCGGGGTCCTCGTCGAGCTCGATCGAGGCCGTGAACAGCTCGCGCCCGAGCCCCAGGTTCAGCGCGTTGTAGGCGTCGGGACGGTTCAGGGTGACGGTGGCGACCTGCGCGGCCCGCTCGACGATCAGGTGCTGAAAGGCCATCGGTTGTCCTCCGGTCGGGCCGACGACGCGGCGCTGCGCGCCACCTCGGCCAGGGCATCGAGGATCTCCTGGATCTGCAGCGGCTTCACGAGCACGAGGTCCACGCCGTGCGCGCGGCGCTCCTCGGGCGTCAGCTCCACGCCGAACCCGGTCACCAGGAACACAGGCACGCGCGGCGCGATCTGCTTCACCGCGCTCGCCACCTGCCAGCCGGACACGCGCGGCATGGCGAGGTCGGTCAGCACCACGTCGAAGGACTCGGCGCGGAACCGCTCGATCGCCTCCGCTCCGCCGTTGACCATCGTCGCCTGGTGGCCGGCGGACTCGATGACGTCGGCGAGCATGGAGCGCACCGACTCCTCGTCGTCCACCACGAGACAGCGCAGCGTCCGCGCCGGCGCGGCGTCGGCACGCGCCGGTGACGTCGCCGGCGACTCGACCATCGCCGCCGACGGGAAGGACAGGCGGAAGGTCGAGCCGCGGCCCTCCTCGCTCTCGACGGTGACGAAGCCGCCGTGGCGCGACACGATGCCGTAGGTCAGCGAGAGCCCGAGCCCGGTCCCCTGCGGCCCCTTGGTCGTGAAGAACGGGTCGAAGATCTTCTCGCGCACGGCCGCCGGAATGCCGACGCCCGTGTCCGACACGGCGACCTCCACGTGGTCGTCGGTGGCGCCGGTGACGAGGCTGAGGATCCCGCCCGCGGGCATCGCATCCACGGCGTTGAGGATCAGGTTGGTCAGCGCCTCGCGCAGCTCCGCGGCGTCGCCCAGGATCGGCGGCCCCGCGCCCAGCTCGGCGCGCACCTCGATGACGATGCCGCGGCTCACCGGCTCCTCGCGCCAGCGCGACTGCGTGATGTCGAGCGCGTCGACCACCATCTGCGCCAGGTCGAGGGGCACCATGGGCTGGTCGCGGCGGATGCGCGTGAACTCCTGCAGCCGGCGCACCGTCTGCGCGCCGTCCAGTGCCGAGCGCTCGATGACGCGCAGCCACTGCAGCTGCTGCGGATCCTGCACGCGGCGCATCAGCAGCTGGGCGCGCCCGAGCACGGAAGCGAGCAGGTTGTTGAAGTCGTGCGCGACCCCGGAGGCCATCTCGCCGAGGGCGCGCAGCTTCTCGGTGCGCACGAGCTGGTCCTGGGCGGCGGCCAGCTCGCGGTAGGCACGCGTGCGGTCCTCGAAGAGGCGCACGCTGCGCAGCGCCAGCGCGGCCAGGTGGGCGATGTTGAGGAGCAGCCGCTCGTCGGCGGCCGTGTACAGCCGCGGGCCGCCGCGCAGGACGATGACGCCGAGCACCTGCTCGCCGGCGGTCATCGGCACGCCGAGCCAGGACTTCAGCTGTGCGGAGCCCTCGATGGGCTCCACGCCGTGCCGCCGGCACTCCTCCACGTAGTCGTCGGTCCGCACGGGGCGACTGGTGGCGAGGACGACGGACATCAGGCCGATGTCGCCGAGCGGATAGCGGCGCGGCTCCCGCGAGTCGTCGGCGCCGTCGGTGACGCGCAGGACGATCTCCAGCTCCTCGCGCTCGGCGTCCCGGACGATCACCACGAGATTCCGCGCGTCCAGCACGCGCGCGACGTGGCGGCGCACGGCGTCCACGACGGCGCCGCGCTCGAGCTGGCCCGTGACCGCGCGCGAGAGGTCGTGCAGCACCGACAGCTCCTCGAGCCGCTGGCGGTTCTCCTCGAACAGCCGGCCGTTCTCCAGCGCGATGCCGGCCTGGTTGGCGATGGCCTCCACGAGCGCGATCTCGTCCTCCGAGAACTCGCGCGGGGTCTCCCACCACACGGCGGCGAAGGCCGCGATCATCCGGTCCTTCACGACGACGGGAACGAAGAGCTGGGTGCGGTGCGGCCCCTGCTCGCGGATCACCGCCGGGATCCGCGAGTCGTTCATGGCGTCACTCGTGACGACCGGCCGTCTCGTACGCGCCGCCTCGGCGTAGAAGGGATGCTTGAGCAGCGACACGCGGAGCTCGCGGAAGGCGGCGAGCCGCTCGGGCGGGATGCGGTAGCCGGCGATGGGCTCCAGCCACTCGCCGTCCTCCTGCACGAGCCAGGAGCCGACGCAGTCGGCGCCGAGCGTGGTCGCCACCACCCTCAAGCAATGGCGCAACAGCGCCTGGAAATCGAGCGTCGACGACAGCGCGCGGCTCACCGAGAGCAGCGTCTGGGTCTCCGCCAGCTTCACCTGCGTCTGGCGCGCGAGCTCGGCGTTCTCCATGGCGAGGCCGACCTGGGCGGCCACGCCCTCCAGCAGCCGGACCTCGGCCGGCTCGAACACGTGCCCGGTCTGCCACCAGACGAGGAAGAGGCCGCCGACGGGCTGGCCGTGGGCGAGCGTGGGCACGAAGAGCACGGAGTGCGGCGGCAGCGCGGCCTGCCACTGCTGGTCGAAGCGCGGATCGGCGTGCGGGTCCGGGCTCGCGACGGCGCGGCCGGCCCGCCACGCGTCCAGCAGCCACGGGAAGCGATCGAGCACGATGGGGCGCTCCGCGAAGAAGCGCAGCAGATCCTTCGGCACGTGATAGCCGCCCAC
Source organism: Candidatus Rokuibacteriota bacterium (assembly GCA_003220225.1). Taxonomy (GTDB): domain Bacteria; phylum Methylomirabilota; class Methylomirabilia; order Rokubacteriales; family CSP1-6; genus AR12. The sequence continues at coordinate 21,123 of QHRU01000074.1, read as the reverse complement.
CGCCACGAGGCGCTCCTTGCGCCCGTCGAGCAGGTACGCGCCCACCATGTCGGCGCCGAAGGCGCGCGCGACCTCGGCCGCGACCCGCCGCATCACGTCGCCCCCGGCGTCCGGCTGCGAGAGCACGCGTCCCACCGCGAGCAGCGTGGTGGTCTCGCGCAGCCGCTCCTGCGCCTCCGCGTAGAGCCGCGTGTTCTCCAGCGCGAGGGCGATCTGGCCTACCACGGCGGTGGCGAGGTCCACCTGCCACGGCGCGAACGGTCGCACGCGCTCGCAGTAGTCGAGCGTGACCACGCCGATGACCTCGTCCTGCCGGAGCATCGGCACCACCACGTACGACTTGAGGCCGAAGGCCGCCACCCAGTCGGGCGGCGTGAGCGAGGCGTCGCTCGCGTCCTCCACGATCACAGGCCGGCGCGTCTCGATCGCGCGCGCGTTGGTCGGCACCTCGCGCAGCGGCCGGTTGGTCACGCTGAGGAACTGGTCCCACATGGCCGGCATCTTCCGTCCGTCGGCGAACTGCGACATGAGGGGGACGACGCGGTCGCCCTCCCAGCGCTCGATCGAGCAGCGGTCCACGTCGCACACCTCGGCCACCTTGATGGCCAGGCGCTTGAGGAGCTGGCGCGCGTCGAGCGTGGAGTTCAGGATCTCCGCCACCTCGAGCAGCGCGCGCGTCTCCGTCAGGCGGCGCGTCGTCTCCGAGTACAGGCGCGCGTTCTCCAGCGCCACCGCCGCCTGCGCGGCCAGCGAGCCCATGAGCGAGGCCGTCTCCGGCGTGACGGGCCACGACGCCGTGCGGTGCACCGAGAACGCGCCGAGCACGCGCTCGCCGATGGCGATGGGGTACGCGGTCACCCACCCGAGCCCGTGGCGCAGCAGCGCCGCCGCGTCGACGGTGCGCGCGTCGCGCGCCACCTCCGTCCAGAAGATCGGCTCGCGGCGCTGGACGACCCAGCCGATCCCACCCTCGCCCGGCGCCAGCGTGTCGTGCAGCTCGGCGGCCAGGGCGGGATCGCCGTGCGTCAGCGTGCGCCGCAGCCGGCCCGTGGTCTCGTCCAGCCCCCACACGCTGACGTAGGGCGCGTCGAAGAACTGCGAGATGGCGCGGGCGAGGTTGGCGAGCACCTCGTCGGGATTGAGCGACGAGGAGACGAGCCGGTTGACCTCCTCCAGCGCGCGCAGCCGTTGCGCATACCGCGTGGCCTCCTCGTACAGGCGCGCGTTCTCGAGGGCGGTGGCGGCGTGGGCGGCGAAGCTCTGGAGCAGCGCGAGATCCTCGGCGCCGAAGGGGGCCGCCTCGACGCCCGCGCGGCTCATCGTCAGCACGCCGAGGGGACGGTCGCGCAGGATGACGGGCTGTACGATGACGCTGCGCACGCCGGCGGCCACGAAGCGCGGCGCCGCGTGCGGCGAGCGCGCGTAGTCGTTGGTGATGAGACCGCGGCGCTCGCCGATGGCCAGGCCCGCGAAGCCCTCGCCCGGCGCCAGTCGCTCGCCCGCCAGGTCCTGGCCCGTCCACGCGCGCGGGATCAGCGTGCGATCCTCGTCCAGCGTCCAGAGGGCGCCGCTCGCCTTGAAGAGGCCGGTGGCGCGCTCGACGACCAGCGCGGGCAGCCGCTCGGCGTCGAGCACGGCCGCCAGCTCGCGCTCGATGTCGGCGAGCGCGGCGATCTGCTGCCGGCGCGAGCGCTCGATCGAGAAGAGGCGCGCGTTCTCGAGGGCGAGCGTGGCCTGGTCGGCGAAGGCCTGCAGCAGCGCGGCCTCCCCGTCGGTGAAGACGCGCCCGACCCGGTCGACGATGCCGAGGGCGCCGATGATCACGCCCTTGGCGCGCATCGGCACCGCCAGCACCGCGCCGTCGCCCGAATTCTGGAAGTTCGCGCGCAGGTCGTCGGACACGCGCGTGGCCGCGTCGGCGAGCGCGTCGGCGGTCGCGATCGCGCGCCCTTCGGCCACCGCCCGCCCGAGCACCCCGACGCCCGGCGGCAGCACGTGGCCGGGCTGGAAATAGGCGCGCGTGCGGCCGCCGAGGGCCAGGGCCGCCAGGGAGCCGTCGGGCTGGAGCAGCCGGACCACGGAGGACTGGGCGCGGAAGAGGGGCAGCACGCTCTCGACCGTGCGCTCCACCACCTCCGAGACGTCGAGCGACTCGGTGAGCGTGCGCGCCAGCCGCGCCAGCTCCTCGGCCTCCGCGCGGCGCTGCGCCGACTCGGCGTAGAGCCGCGCGTTGGCGAGCGCGAGGGCCGCCTGGTCGGCGAAGGTCTGGGCCAGCCGCGCGTCGTCCTCGCCGAAGACGCGGCCGCGCTCGCCGCTGACCGTGAGCACACCGACCACGACGTCGTTGACGATCAGCGGCACCGCGATGGCCGAGTAGTGGCCGACGGCGGCGATCCAGTCGCGGACGGCGTCCGTCTTCTCGATCCTGGGATCGGCGGGGACGTCGGAGGACACGACCACGTGACGCGACTCCGCGGCCAGGCCCGAGATGCCGACCCCGCGCGGCAGCACGGGCGCCGGCGGCGTGTCTCCCCCGCGGCCGGTCGACGTGGCGACGGGAACGAGGTCGCCGCTGCCCGGCTCCACGCGGAAGAGCGAGGCGGAGACCGACGAGAAGAGGCTGCGCACGCTGTCCGCGATGCGCTCGCTCACGACGTCGGGATCGAGCGTCCCGGCGAAGACGCGGGAGAGGTCGGCCAGCGCGCGCATGCGATCGGCCTGCTCGGAGGCCTCGCGGACGAGGCGCGCATGCTCGATGGCGATGGCGGACTGACCGGCGAAGGCCTCGGCCAGCTCCTGGTCGCGCGCGCTGAAGGGCCGGCGCGCGCGGAACGTGAGCACCCCGATCGCGCGCCCGCCGATCTTCAGCGGGACGCCGAGGAACGTCGTGTAGCCGAGGCGCCGGACGTTGGCGAGCTCGTCCGGGGCGATATCGGCGGCCTCGACGTCGAGCACGAGCGCGTGGCCGGCCGCAAAGGCTCGGCCGCTGAGGCCCTGACCGAGCTTGACCCGCTCCCGCACCATCGTCTCGCGCGCGGTGCCCGCGCACCCGGCCAGCACGAGGTCGTCGCCCTCCAGCAGCCGGAAGCCGGCGTTGTCCACGTCGAGCAGGCGCGCCGCCTCCTCGGCGATGGAGGACAGCAGCGTCGTGGTGGAGACCATCACGCTGGCGCCGATCTTCGTGTTGATCTCGAGCAGCGCGGCGAGATACTCGCGCCGCGTGCGCTCGCCGGAGAGCAGCCGCGCGTTCTCCAGCGCGACCGCCGCGCCGTTGGCGAGCGAGGTGAAGACGTCGAGCTCCTCGGCCGAGTACTCGTGGCGCTCGGTGAGCCCGATCGCCAGCACGCCGAGCACGCGCTCGCCGACCAGCAGCGGCACGCCGGCGAAGGCGGCCAGGCCGCGGGCCCGCAGCCGCTCGGTGTTGAGCGGACGCGGGTCGCTCGCGAGGTCGGCGATGGTGAGGGGCGCCCGCGTGGCCGCCACCCGCCCGACGAACCCCTCGCCGACGCGCAGCCGGTCGACGCCGCCGCCCACCTCGAGCCCCGCGCTGACGCGCACCGACAGCGTGTCGCCGTCGTCGTCCATCAGCCACAGCCGGGCGATGGCCGCGTCGAACATCTCGCGCGCGGCCTCCGCGACGCGCTGGAGCATCTCCGGGCCCGGGAGCGTGGCCGCCAGTCCCTGGGCGACGCGGGTGAGGATCTCGAGCCGCCGCGACTTCAGGCGGAGCTCGGCGAAGAGGGCGGCGCGCCCGACGGCGAGGCCCACCTGGTGCGCGGCCGCGTGCAGCAGCGTCAGCTCGTCGGCCTCGAAGCGGCGCTGCTCCCTGGACACGAGCGCCATCACGCCCCAGGTCGCGCCCTGCACCGGGATCGGCAGCGAGAGCTGCGTGCGATAGCCCTCGCTGGTCACCGCCTCCTGCAGCGTCGGGTCCTTGATCCGCGCGGGATCGAGGTCCACCAGCGTGTACTCGCCCGTACGCGCGGTCTGGCCGATGCGCGTGCGCTCGATCGCGCGCGTTTTCAGGAATTCCATGTAGCGCGGCGGGATGCCGTAGTGGGCGACGAGCGCGAGGCGGCCGGTGTCGCGATCGACGCGATAGACCATGCCGAGATCGATGCGCGCCACCGTGCAGATCACGTCGAGCGTCTGCGTCGCCGTCGACTCGAGCTCGGTGCCGCTGCCCACGGCCACGGCGGCGGCGTAGAGCGCCTGGAGCTCGCGGCTGCTCGTCGGCGGCGCGGCAGCGGCGGAGGCCTCCCCGGGCACCGGGGAGGCGGCGGGCGCGGAGGATGCCGCCGGCGCTCGCGAGGCGGCCGCCCACGCCGGCGCGGTGACGCGACGGCGCGTGGCGAAGGCCACCACCAGGGACGCCACGAGCCCCGCGAGCGCGCCGCTGGCGACGAGCGCCCGCACGACGCGGCGGCGCTCGGCCACGCCGTCACCGACGCGGACGGCGGCCCACGCCACGTCGCGTCCGAATCCCTCGACGGGCCTCAGGCGCCAGCGCTCGCCGGCGACGTCGCGCACGCCGGCGGCCGTCGCCGCCGCCCAGCCCGTCGTGGGCGCCTCTGGCAGCGTCGAATAGCGCAGAGCGTCGCCGTTGACGACGACGACGCCCGCCCGCTCGCCGAGACTCGGACCGAGCCGGTCGGCGCGCCGGCCGACGACGACCAGGCCGCCGCCGGGCTCGCCGCCGACCGCGGCCACGCCGAGCAGGTAGGCGCGGCCGCCGAGCACGGCGAGCGTCACCGCGGCGTTCCCCGGCAGCGCCGGCGCGGGCAGCTCGACGCGCGGCGTGGCCGGCACTTGCAGCAGCGCCACACCACCGGCGTCGAGGACGACGACGAGGTCGGCGAGGCGCTCGAGCGTGAGCGCGCGCAGGCGGGCCGCCCCGCGCGCCAGCGTCGCCCAGTCGCCCTTGCGCGCGCCCTCGACGACGGCCGGATCCCGCGCGAGCAGCATGGCCTCGCGGAGCAGCCCGCGCCGCTCCTCGGACACGGTGGCCACCACGCGCTCCAGGTTGACGTCGATCACGCCGGCGTGGCGCGCGTCGACCTCGCGCAGCAGCAGCGCCCCGCCACCGGTCCAGAGCCCCGCCACGCCCGCGACGGCGACGGCGAGGAGCAGGAGCCGGCGGCTCCTGCTCAGCGGCGTTCCCCGACGCGGTGGAGCTTGACGAGATTGGTGGTGCCGGTGACCCACATGGGCGAGCCCGAGATGATCACGAGCACGTCGTCGGCGCGCACGGTGCCGTCGCCGAGCAGCGTCGCCTCGATCTCCTCGACCATCTCGTCGGTGGTCTCCACCTTGCGGATGAGCCGCGAGGTGACGCCCCACGTGAGCCCGAGGCGCCGCTGCACCGCGGCGAACGGCGTGAACGCGATGATGGGCATGGGCGGCCGCTCCTGCGAGATGAGGCGCGCGGAGAAACCGGACTGCGTGAAGGCGACGATGGCGCGCGCATCCAGCGCGCGCGCGGCGCTGGCGGCGGCGTCGGACACGGCCTCGGGGAACCCGACCGGCCCGCGGGCTTCGCGCCGCCGGCGCGTCGGCTCGAGCGCGAGCGTGGCCTGCTCGGCGCGCTCGGCGATGCGCGCCATGACTTCGACGGCTTCCGCGGGGTAGCGGCCGGACGCCGTCTCGGCGGAGAGCATGATGGCGTCGGCGCCGTCGAAGATCGCGGCCGTCACGTCGGCCACCTCGGCGCGGGTGGGCCGTGTGTGGGTGACCATCGACTCCAGCATCTGCGTGGCCACGATCACCGGCACCTTGGCCACGTGGGCCTGGCGGATGATCTCCTTCTGGATGTGGGGCACGTCCTCGAGCGGGACGTCCACGCCGAGGTCGCCGCGCGCGACCATCACCGCGTCGACGGCGCCGACCACGGCGGGCAGGTTGTCGAGCACCTCGTGACGCTCGAGCTTGGCGACGAGCGGGATGTCGGCGCCCTGGGCCTCGAGGAACCGGCGCACCTCGCGGATGTCGTCGGCGGTGCGCACGAACGAGACGGCCACGAAGTCCACGCGCTGCTCGATGCCGAACCTGAGATCGTCCACGTCCTTCTCGGTGAGACACGACGCGGGCAGATCCACGTGCGGCAGCGAGATGCCCTTGTGGTCGCTGATCCGGCCGCCCGCGACGACGACGCAGCGAACCTCCTGCGGCGTCGTCGCCTCCACGCGGAGCTGGATCATGCCGTCGTCCATCCAGATCTCGTCGCCGGCCCTGACACGTCCGAGGTACTCGGGCGGCGAGACGAACACGCGCTCGGCGGAACCGACGCACGGCGTGCGGCAGAGGGCGAACGGGCGCCCGGATTCTAGATCCACCCGCCCGCCGCCGCCCTTGCCGAAGGTCCCGAGCCGGATCTTCGGACCCTGCAGGTCTTGCAGGATGGCGACCGGCCGGTTCCACCGCGCCTCCGCCTCGCGGATGCGCTGGATGACCTCGGCGTGCTCGGCGTGCGTGCCGTGCGAAAAGTTCAGGCGCGCGACGTCCATGCCGGCGGCGGCGAGGCGGTCGAGCTGCTCGACCGTCGAGGACGCCGGCCCGATCGTGCACACGATCTTCGTGCGCCGCATGCCCGTCTACCCGGCGCGCGTGCCCGCGAGCGCCGCGCTCAGGAACCGTCCCGTAGAGGACTTTTCGCCCTGCCGCGCGAGCGCCTCCGGCGTGCCGGTGGCCACCACGCGCCCGCCGTCGTCGCCCCCCTCGGGGCCGAGGTCGATCACCCAGTCGGCGGTCTTGATGACGTCCAGGTTGTGCTCGATGATCACGACGGTGTTGCCCTGCTCCACGAGCCGGTTGAGCACTTCCAGCAATTTCTCGATGTCGGCGAAGTGCAGTCCGGTCGTCGGCTCGTCGAGGATGTAGAGCGTCCTGCCCGTCGCGCGTCGAGAGAGCTCGGTGGCCAGCTTCACGCGCTGGGCTTCCCCGCCCGAGAGCGTGGTGGCCGACTGCCCGAGGCGGATGTAGTCGAGGCCGACGTCGTGCAGGGTCTGCAGCTTCGACTTGATGACGGGCACGGCCTCGAAGAACTCGAGGGCCTGGTGGACGGTCATGTCGAGGACTTCGGCGATGTTCTTGCCTTTGTAGTGGACGTCGAGCGTCTCGCGGTTGTAGCGCTTGCCCTTGCACACGTCGCAGGTGACGTAGACGTCGGGCAGGAAGTGCATCTCGATCTTCACGAGGCCGTCGCCCTGGCACGCCTCGCAGCGCCCGCCCTTGACGTTGAACGAGAAGCGCCCGGGCTGGTAGCCGCGCATCCGCGCCTCCTGCGTCCGGGCGAACAGCGCGCGGATGAACGTGAAGACGCCGGTGTAGGTGGCCGGGTTGCTGCGCGGCGTGCGCCCGATCGGCGACTGGTCGATGTCGACGACCTTGTCGATGTGCTGGGCGCCCTCGATGCGCGTGTGCGCGCCGGGCCGGTCCTGGGCGCGGTGCAGCATCTGCGCGAGCGCGCGGTAGAGGATGTCGTTGACGAGCGTGGACTTGCCCGAGCCCGACACGCCCGTCACGCACGTGAAGGTGCCGAGCGGGATCGTCACCGACTGGCCCTTGAGGTTGTGCTCGCGCGGCTCGTGGATGGTGAGCGCGTGCCCCGTGCCCTTGCGGCGGGTCGCCGGCACGTGGATGGCGCGCGCGCCCGAGAGGAACTGTCCGGTCAGCGAGTGCTCGTTGGCCACGATCTCGTCGGGGGTGCCGATGGCCACCACGTGGCCTCCGAGCTCGCCGGCGCCGGGACCGAGGTCGACGACGTAGTCGGCGGAGCGGATCGTCTCCTCGTCGTGCTCGACCACCAGCACCGTGTTGCCGAGGTCGCGCAGCCGCCTGAGCGTGTCGAGCAGCCGTCGATTGTCACGCTGATGGAGTCCGATGGACGGCTCGTCGAGGATATAGAGGACGCCGACCAGGCTCGATCCGATCTGCGTGGCGAGACGTATTCGCTGTCCTTCACCTCCCGACAGCGTGCCCGCCGGGCGGTCGAGCGTGAGGTAGTCCAGGCCCACGTTGGCCAGGAAGCCGAGGCGCTCGCGGATCTCCTTCAGCACGCGCCGCGCGATGGCCGCCTCGCGCTCGCCGAGCTTGAGCGTGTTGAAGAAGGTCGCGGCGTCCTTGATGGTGAGCCGCACGACGTCGGCGATCGACTTGCCCGCGATCCTGAGCCCGAGCGACTCGCGCCGCAGCCGCGAGCCCTCGCACACCGGGCACGGCCGCTCGGCCATGAACGCCTCGATCTCGCGCCGGGCGTCCTCCGACTCGGTCTCGCGATAGCGGCGCTCCAGCAGCTTGACCACGCCCTCGAAGCCGCCGTCGCGGTCGCCGCCCAGGATCACGTCGCGCACCGGCTTCTTGAGCTTGGCCCACGGCTCGTCGAGCGAAAATCTATAGGTCTTGGCCAGCGCGGCGAGCGTCTGCTTGAAGTAGGCGTTCTCGCGGCCCGCCCACGGCGCCAGCGCGCCGGCCTTGAGCGAGCGGTTGGCGTTCGGGACCAGTCGCTCGGGGTCGATCTCGAAGCGCGTGCCGATGCCGCCGCACTCCGGGCAGGCGCCGTACGGGTTGTTGAACGAGAACATGCGCGGCGACACCTCGGGGAACGAGATGCCGCAGTCCGCGCAGGCGAGGCGCTCGCTGAAGACCATGGGCGCGGGGTCGGCGGCGTCGCCCGCGGTCACCGTCTCGACTTGCACGATGCCGTCGGCGAGGCGGAGGGCCGTCTCCAGCGAGTCGGCGAGACGCGCGCCCAGCCCATCCTTGACGACGAGGCGATCGACGACGACGTCGATCGTGTGCTTGCGCTTCTTGTCGAGCTCGATCTCCTCGCCCAGCTCGCGCACGACGCCGTTGACGCGCACGCGCGAGAACCCCTGGCGCTGGAGGTCGAAGAAGAGCTTCTTGTACTCGCCCTTGCGCCCGCGCACGACCGGCGCCAGCACGAGCAGCCGCGTGCCCGCCGGCTGCAGCAGCACGCGGTCCACCATCTGCTGCACGGTCTGCGCCGAGATCACCTTGCCGCACGACGGGCAGTGCGGCACGCCGACGCGCGCGAAGAGCACGCGCAGGTAGTCGTAGATCTCGGTGACGGTGCCGACGGTGGAGCGCGGATTCTTGCTGGTCGTCTTCTGCTCGATCGAGATCGCGGGCGAGAGCCCCTCGATCGAGTCGACCTCGGGCTTCTCCATCTGCTCGAGGAACTGCCGCGCGTACGCGGAGAGCGACTCGACGTAGCGGCGCTGGCCCTCGGCGTAGATGGTGTCGAAGGCGAGCGAGGACTTGCCCGAGCCCGAGAGCCCCGTCAGGACGACGAGCTGGTCCCGGGGGAGCTCCACGTCGATGTTCTTGAGGTTGTGCTCGCGAGCACCACGCACCACGATCCGATCGCTGGCCATGGACCACCATTATGGTGGTCCGGCGGGCTCCTTGCCAACTCTCAGGAGGCCCCGGCCGCCGCGCGTCGTAACACCTTCACGACCAGCCACGCCGCCGGCGCCGCCGCCAGGACCGGGACCTCTCGCAGCGAGGCCGCCGGGCCCGGCAGGCGCGCCCCGAGCGCCACGAGCCCCGCGAAAACAGCCGCCCCCGCGACTCCGCCGACGACCGACGCCGGCCACGGCCCGATCCGGGCGCCCTCGGCCCCCGCGAGGCGGGGCGCCGCGACGGCCGCGCCGGCCAGGCCGAGTCCCGCAGCCAGCGGTGTCCACGGGTCCACCGCCGGCACCGTGGCAGCGATCGCGGCGGCCACCAGCGTCAGCGTCCACAGGGTCGCCCGGTGCGCGCCTGCCGCCGCGCCGACTCGCTCGCACAGCCCGGCCGCGGCCGCGACGAACAGCGCGAGCAGCCCGAGCGCCACGAGGGCAGCGAGCGCGGCGGGCCACAGACCGTGCGCGGGCTGCGACGTGGCGCGCGGCAGCGAGAGCAGGGCCCCGGCCGGCGAGCCCGCCAGGCCGGCCTCGGGCGCGGCGAGCGTCGCGTAGACGCCCCACGACGCGGCGCCGAGCGAGAGCGCGAGCGGCAGCGCCGGCGCCGCGGCCATGCGCCGCTCGCCGGCGGGGACGAGCGCGCAGGCGCCGAGCGCCAGCGTCGCCAGCACGCCGAGCGCGGGAGTCGGCGACACGCGCGTCGCGGCGGCGGCCCACGCGGATCCGGACGCCGCCGCGCCCGGCACACGCTTGCCCGGCTCGAAGCGCAGCCGGCTGCCGGGCTCTGCCGTGAGCGTGTCGCCCGGCCGCACGCTGAGGGCGTCGCCCGCCGCCAGCCCCCAGTCGCGCACCACGCGGCGGGCGCCGTCCCGTTCGACCACGCGAAACGTGCCGGGTGTGACGGCAACGACGCGATGGGCCTCGTCGAAGGCGAGCGTCGCGTGCCGCACGAAGCGCTCGCCGTCCGTCACCCATGCGCTGCGGCCGCTGAACACGAGCGCCGGCCGCCCCGCGGCCTCACGCCAGGCGGCCCATGGCGTGATCCCCATCGCCGTGCCGGCGGCGACGAGCACGAGCAGCAGCGCGCCCCCGCCCGCCGCCAGCGCGAGGCCGCGCCAGCGCTCGGCGCCGGGCATCTGCGTGACGAGCAGCGCCAGCGCCGCCGCGAGCACCGAGCCCTGCCAGCGGCGTGCGCCGAGCAGCGTCGCGACGTCGGCGAGCACGGCGAGGTGCGCCCAGAGCAGGAGCGCGGAGACGGCGGCGGTGATGAGGAGCGTCACCGGATGTGCTGGCGTGGCCGCGCGCCGCGCCTGCAGCAGGGCCAGCAGCGGCGCCACGGCGGCGGCGAGCACGAGGAGCGGGGCGGCGGCGGCGCCCGCGGCGACGGCAGCGACGACGGCCGCCACGAGCGCGGGGCCCGGCCACGCCGCGAGCGCGCGCCAGGCGGTCATCGAGGCGCGCGCGACAGGGCGACGGTGACGGCGGCGGCGAGCGGCCCCACGAGCGCCGCGTACCACCAGAGCAGCGTGATGCCGGCGACGCGCAGGGCGCCCGGCGAGCCCGGCAGCACGCTCGCGAGCGGCGGGAGGAGGAGCAGGAGGATCAGCACGACCACCGCGATTCGCCGGCCGCGGTTCGCGGACATCTGCGGTGGATTATCGCACGGCGTCGCGGGTGAATCGGTATGCTGGTCGATGGCATCTCAACGATTAACTCTCGACGGGAGACGACGGAGCGCATGACCGATCCGATCCGGCGCGTGCTGATGATCACCGCCCACCCCGACGACTGCGAGTTCGGCGCGGGCGGCACGGTGGCGAAGTTCGTCAAAGAGGGCAAGGACGTCGCCCTCGTCGTCGTCACCAACGGCGACAAGGGCTCGAGCGACCGCACGATGACCTCGCCGAGGCTGGCCGAGATCCGGGCCGAGGAGCAGCGCAACGCCTCGCGCACGCTCGGCGTCGAGCAGGTCACGTTCCTCGGCTATCCCGACGGCGAGGTCGAGGACACGCGCCAGCTGCGGCTCGAGGTGTCGCGCGAGATCCGACGCTACCGGCCCGACATGGTCGTCTGCCAGAACCCACGGCGGACGTACAACCTCGGCGCCTCGCACCGCGACCATCGCATCGTCGGCGGCGTCGCGCTGGACTGCATCTATCCGCTCTCGCGCGATCACCTCGCCTTCCCCGAGCTGATGCCGGAGTTCGAGCCGCACAAGGTACGGGAGGTCTACGTCATGCAGTGGCAGGACCCGCACGTGATGGTGGACATCAGCGAGGTCATGGACCTCAAGATCAAGGCGCTCGCCTGCCACGCGAGCCAGTTCAAGGACTTCGCGGCGGTGGAAAAGCGCGTGCGCCAGCGCGGGGCCGAGCTGGGCAAGCCGGCGGGCTATGCGTACGCCGAGGCGTTCGACCGCATCGTCATGGCCTGAGCGTTCCGCGCGATGAAACCCGGCTGGCTCACCGCGCTCAGCATGGTGCTCTGCGGCACCGCGATCGCCGTCTACGCGCTGCTGCTGCGCGTGCCCGCGATCCGCAACCATCCCGAGGGGTACGTCGCGGTGTTCGCGATCGCCGCCACCATCGCCGGGCTCGCCGTCGCGCTGGGGCGGCGCTGGTACGCGTGGGCGGCGCTGGCCCTCGCGCTCGTGCTCTTCGCCGGCGGCGCCGCGTTCAACTTTGTGCTCGCGCGCATCCCGGACGCGCAGACCAATCTGCGCCTGGGCGAGCGCCCGCCCGACTTCACGCTGCCCGACGCCGGCGGTCGTCCCGTGTCGCTCGCCGACTATCGTGGCACGAAGCCGGTGGTGCTGGTCTTCTACCGCGGCTACTGGTGACCCTTCTGCGTGGCGGAGCTCCAAGGGCTTGGAGCCGCGTTGTCGGAAGCCGAGAAGGCCGGCGTCGAGATCGTCGCCGTCTCGCCCGATCCCAACGAGCGCAGCCACGAGATGGCGCAGCGCCTGCGCCTCGGCTACCGCTTTGTCGCGGATCCCGATCTCGCCGTGACGCGACGCTACGGGCTGGTGCACGCGCGGGGCGGGCAGCAGGGCGAGGACGTGCCGCGGCCCACGACGGTCGTGCTCGACCGCGACGGCGTCGTGCGCTGGCTCTGGGTGAGCGACAACTTCCAGGTGCGGCCCGATCCCAACGACGTGCTCCGTGCGGTGCGGGCGCTCTAGGCCCGCGGAGGCTTCAGAGTGGCGAGCGTCAGCGTGCGCTATATCGTCAGTGACGTCGAGGCCGCGATCGCGTTCTATTCCGGCCAGCTCGGATTTCGCGTCGAGTTCCACCCGGGTCCCGGCTTCGCGATGCTCTCGCGCGGCGGCCTGCGCCTGCTCCTGAGCACGCCGGGCGGCGGCGGCGGAGCGGGCCAGGCGATGCCCGACGGCCGCAAGCCCGAGCCGGGCGGCTGGAACCGCATCCAGCTCGAGGTCGTGGACCTGGGGCGCGAGGTCGAGCGACTGCGGACGGCGGGCGCTCGATTCCGCAACGAGATCGTCGTGGGCAACGGCGGTAAGCAAATCCTGATAGAGGATCCCGCCGGCAACCTCGTCGAGCTGTTCGAGCCGGCGCCGAAGCGGTCGCGATGACCGAGCGTGAGCTGACGGTCGCGCGACTCGCCGCCACGCCGACGCTGCTGCGCGAGATGGCGCGCGACGGCGCGGGCGAGGCGTGGACGCCGCCCAAGCCCGGCGAGTGGTCGATCGGCGAGGTCGTGCGTCACCTCGTCGAGGGCGACCGCGACACCTTCGTGCCGCGCCTGCGCCGCATGCTGGCGGAGTCGCGTCCCGTCTTCGACAAGGGGCGGCGTACCGACGGCGATCGCGCCGACCTCGCGACACTGCTCGACGCGTTCGCCGCCGCGCGGCGGCAGGCGGTGGCGCTGCTCGGCGGGCTGGACGACGCCGGCTGGCGCCGCGAGGGCGTGAGCCCGAGCCGCGGCCCGCTCACGGTGGCGACGTACGCGGCGACGATGGACGCGCACGACACCGAGCACCTGCGGCAGATCCAGGACGTGCGCGCGACGCTCGGGCTGACACCGAAGCGCTGCGAGGCGCGCGTGGCGCTCACGATCTCGCAGCTGCTCGCAGCCCTGGCCACCACGCCCGACCGCGTGGCCGAGCAGGCCGCCGGGCTCGACGCGACGACGCTCGTCGCGCGCCCGGAGCCCGGCGAGTGGTCCATGAAGGAAGTCCTCGCGCACCTCATGGAGCTGGACAGCCGGCTCTTCCTGCCGCGCTTCAGGCTCATGGCGACCGAAGAGCGCCCGCGCTTCGAGGCGTTCGATCCGATCGCGTGGGGCCGCGAGCGCGATCGGCGCCAGGGCCGCTTCGAGGACGACCTCGCGACCTTTCGCCGCGCCCGCGCCGAGACGCTGGCCTACCTCGCCACGCTGCCGCCCGGCGCCGGCGAGCGCCCGGGCCTCTCCGGCCACTTCGGCCCGCTCACCCTCGCGCACTACGCGACGCACATGGCCGACCACGACCTCGAGCACCTCGCCCAGATGCGCGCCTGCCGCGCGGTCGTCACCGCGCGTGGCAGTGCGAGCTGAGCCGGTGCCTCCGGCGAAGCGAGCGGTGAAATGATCGAACCTGGGCGTGAGCTGCCGGCGAGCGCGCGCCGCGTCGCCGACGCGCTGGCGGCGGCCGGCGTGAGAACGACGATCGTCGTGCTCGAGCACGCGGCGCGCACGTCCGCCGAGGCGGCCGCCGCCGTCGGCTGCGACGTCGGGCAGATCGTGAAGTCCCTCGTGTTCCGGCTGCGCGAGAGCGGCCGGCCGCTGCTCGTGCTCACCAGCGGCGCCAACCGCGTGGACGAGGCGAAGCTGGGCGCGCTCCTCGGGGAATCCGTCGGCCGGGCCGACGCGGATTTCGTGCGCGCGCACACCGGCTTCGCGATCGGCGGCGTGGCGCCTCTCGCGCATCCCGCGCCGCTCACCACGCTCATCGACGAAGCCCTGCTCAAGTGGGAGGCGATCTGGGCGGCGGGCGGGCATCCCCACACGGTGTTCCGTCTCACGCCGGACGAGCTCGTCCGCATCGCCGGCGGCCGCGTCGTCGCCGTTTCTTGACTTTTTCTCAGGCTCGCCTCGGACGGTGGGGCCCCAGCCCGTCGCGATAACGCAATGCGTTTCGTCTGCGGGCGCGGTGCGCGAACCGGCGATAGAATACGCGGGATGATGCGCCGGCCAGCGACGCTGCTGATCGTGTGCGCGCTGCTGCTGACGTCCACCGCGGCGCTCGGCCGCGCGCCCGTCGTCCCCCCGACCGCCTCGGACCTCCGCGCGATTGTAGAAACGCTCACGACCCGCGAGATGGACGGGCGCCGCGCGGGTACGCCTGGCGGCGACCGCGCCACCGAGCGCCTCGCCGCGTGGCTGGGCGCCGCCGGCTTGCGGCCCGGCGGCGACTCGGGGACGTTTTTACAATCGTTCACCGTGGCGCCGGGCCGCCGGCTCGGCGCGGGCAGCGCGCTCGAGGTGGGTGGCCACACCGTGAAGGCCGGCGTCGACTGGACGCCTCACGGCGGCTCGCGGCGCGGCGAGGTGACGGGGGCGCTCGCCTTCGCCGACGACGATTGGAGCGGCGATCTGCGGGACAAGATCGTCGTGGCGACAGCGCGCGGCTCGCGACTCGAGACGCTGATTCTCGCCCGCCAGCGCGGCGCCGCCGCGCTGCTGCTCGTCGCCGATCCACTCCCCACGCTCGACGCGACGGCCGCGCCGGTGGACATCGCGTCCGGCGCGCTCACGCGCGCGGCGGCCGAGGCGCTGCGCGCGGCACCGACCGGGACGACGGCGCGCCTCGCCGTCGACCTGGCGCCCGCGGACCTTCGCGCGGCCAACGTCATCGGCGTGCTGCCCGGCGCCGATCCCGTGCTCGCCGGCGAGACGATCGTGCTCGGCGCCCACTGGGATCATCTCGGCTCCTCGGGCGGCGCCACCTACCACGGCGCCGACGACAACGCGTCGGGCACGGCCGTCGTCGTCGGCCTCGCCCGCGCCTTCGCCGCCGCCGGCGGCGCGCGCCGCACACTCGTGTTCGTGCTCTTCGGCGCCGAGGAGGTCGGGTTGATCGGCTCCGGCCACTACGTGCGCCACGCCGCGCTGCCGCTCGGGCAGACGGCGGCCATGCTGAACTTCGACATGGTCGGGCGTATGCGCGACGGCACGCTGACGATCGGCGGCGTCGACTCCGGCGACCGGCTGCGCGCCGCCACCGCCGACGCCGCGCGCGCCGCCGGCGTGAACGCCGACCTGCGTGGCACGCCCTTTTCGCCCTCCGACCACACGCGCTTCTACGCCGCCGGCACGCCCGTCCTCTTCCTCCACACCGGGGGCCACGACGACTATCACCGGCCGGGCGACACCGCCGACAAGCTCAACGTCGACGGGATGGCGCGGGTGGCGGCGATCGGCGCGTCCATCGTGACCGCGCTCGACGACGGCGCGCGGCCCGTCTATGCGAAGCTGACGCCGCCGGCGCGGCGGCGCGGCGGCACGGGCAGCGCCGCGTTTCTCGGCGTCGGCGGCGACGGCCACGGCGGCGACGGGGCCCGGCTGGCCCACGTGATGCCCGGCAGCGCGGCCGAGCGCGCGGGCCTGCGCGACGGCGACGTGCTCGTGCGCGTGGACGGCGTGTCGGTCGACGGCTTCGAGGCGCTGCGCACCGCGATCCGCGCGCGGCAGCCCGGCGACACGGTGCGGCTGGTGTACCTGCGCGACGGTCGGGACCACGAGACTTCCGCGACGCTCGAGAGGAGCCAGGAATGAGCCTCGACCCGAAGGGAGCAACCACGCTCATCGACGTGATGCGGCGCCGCGCGGCGTTGACGCCCCAGGCGCAGTACTTCTCGCTCTTCGACGACACGGTGACCTACGCCCGGCTCTGGGCCCAGAGCGGGCGCTACGCGGCCGGCCTCGCGGCCGCCGGCGTGCGGCCGGGCGACAAGGTGTGCCTCATCTATCCGACGTGCGCGGAGTTCTTCTACACGTTCTTCGGGGCCGTGCGCCTCGGCGCCATTCCCGTCCCGCTCTACCCGACGCTCGGCGTCGAGGCGACCGGCGGCATCTTCCGCGATGCCAGAGCGGTGGCGGTGGCCACGATCGGCTGGTTCCGCAAGGGCGTGGACGAGAGCGTCGCCCTCGCGCCGAACGTCCGCATGGTGCTCGAGCCCAACGAGCTGGATTCCGACGCTCCGCCGCCGCCCGATCACCCGACGCAACCGAACGACCTGTGCTTTCTGCAGTACACGTCGGGCTCGACGGGCCGGCCGCGCGGCGTCGTGCTCACGCACGCGAACGTCGTCGAGACGACGAAGTTCATGTCGGAGGCGGCCGGGCTCAGCGCCGACGATCGCGTCGTGTCGTGGCTGCCGCTGTACCACGACATGGGGCTGATCGGCTGCGCGTTCACGCCGCCGCTCACGGCCACGCCGATCTGGCTGCTGCCGCCGGATCTCAGGAATCCGCGGCCGTGGCTCGAAATGATCACGAAGGTGCGCGCGACCTTCACCGTCTCGCCGGACTTCGGCTACCGCAACTGCGTGCGCAACGTGCACGACGTCTCGGAGTTCGATCTCTCCTCGCTGAAGGCGGCGCTCTCGGGCGCCGAGCCCGTGCGGACCTCCACCATCGACGCCTTCGAGTCCCACTTCGGGGTCAAGCGCGTCATCCTGCCGTGCTACGGCCTCGCGGAGGCGACGCTGGCCGTCGCCATCTGGCCGCGCGGCGTGCCGCTGCGCTACGACGCGTCGGGCCGCTGGCTCTCCGTCGGCCAGCCCTGCCGCGGCGTCTCCCTGCGCATCTCCGAGCCGATGCGCGAGGGCGGGTCCGTCGCGCTGGTGGACCTGCCGCCGGACACCGAGGGTGAGATCTGCGTGAAGAGCCCGGGCGTGATGCAGAGCTACTACAACAACCCGGAGGCGACGGCCAGAGTGCTCACGCCCGATGGCTGGCTGCGCACAGGCGACCTCGGCTTCGTCGACGCCGAGGGCTACCTCTATATCACCGGCCGGCTCAAGGACATCATCATCCTCGGCGGCGAGAACATCGTGCCGGCCGACGTCGAGGAGATCGTCGACCACGTGCCGGGCGTGCGCTATTCAGCGGCGGTCGGCGTGGACAGCGAGCGCACCGGGACCCAGCGGCTCTACGTGGTGGCCGAGCTGCGCGACGCGGCCGCCGCCGCCGGCCAGACGCTGGTGCGCGAGATCGTGCAGCGCGTGCACCGCGGCCGGGGCCACCGTCCCGCGCGCGTGCTGCTCGTGCCGCCGTCCACGATTCCCAAGACGTCGAGCGGCAAGATCCAGCGCTCGCGTCTCGTGCAGATGATCCAGGACGGCGAGCTCGCCAACCGCATCATTGAATAAGAGCGCCGGCACGGAACGCACGTGGGGGGCCCGCTAGCGATGCGTTTCGGGTGCCACCTGCCCGTCTACGGCCCGGCGGCCACGCGCGACACGCTCGTCGGCTTCGCGCGTCGCGCGGAGGCGCTCGGCTACGACTCGCTGTGGGCGAGCGATCACGTGGTCCTGCCCTGGCGCATCGCCTCGCGCTATCCCTACAACGCCACCGGCGACTTCCCGCTGCCACCCGCCACCGACTTCCTCGAGCCGCTGACGGCGCTGGCCCTGGTGGCCGGTGTCACCGAGCGCGCCGCGCTCGGCACCACCGTGCTCGTCCTGCCGCACCGCCACCCGCTGCTCGCCGCCAAGATGCTGGCCACCCTGGATCACCTGGCGCCGGGCCGCGTGATCCTCGGCGCGGGCGTGGGCTGGATGCGCGAGGAGATCGAGGCCCTCGGCGCGCCCTTCGATCGGCGCGGGGCCTGGAGCGACGAGGCCATCCGTGTGATGCGCGCGTGCTGGCGCGACGAGCGGGTCGCGCACACCGGCGAGTTCTTCCGCTTCGACGCGCTCGCCTGCCGGCCCGCGCCGGCGCGCGGGAGCATTCCCATCTGGATCGGCGGCCACACCCCGCGCGCGCTGCGCCGCGTGGCCGAGCTGGGCGACGGCTGGCACGCGGCGTTCCCGACCGCCGCCGCGCTGAGGGAAGGGATCGGGCACCTGGGCGCGGCGTGCGCGAAGGCGGGCCGCGATCCCAAGACGCTGACGCTCAGCGCGCGGCTCGGGCTGCCCGGCAAGAAGCCGAGCGCCGAGCTGCTGGCCGAGGTCAAAGCGCTGCGCGACCTCGGCGTGGATCACGTGATCGTAGAGCCCGCCGCGCGCGATCTCGCCTCGATGAGCGCGGCCATCGAGCGGTTCGCCGCCGAAGTCCGCGCGAGACTCTAGATCTCGACGCCCAGCAGCCGCTTCGTCAGCAGCCCGAGCGCGTACGTCACGACGACGGCGATGCCGGTGATGATGACGTTCAGCACGATGCGGCGCCGCACGTTCATGCCGGAGATGAAGGCGACGATCGCGGAGACGGCGACGATCATCGTGCCGCCCGTCAGCACCGTCGGCAGGACGGTGCGCGCGCCGAAGAGCACCGGCAGCACGGGCACGACCGCGCCGACGAGGTAGCCGATACCCACGATGGCCGCGGCCACGAGCGGGCGCTGGCCGGCCTCGCTGGTCACCGGCTCGCCGAGGAACCGCTGGCGCGCGTCCTCGGTCTCGCGCAGCTCGGCCTCGGAGCCGGCGCCGATGTAGGCGCCGGCGGCCATGGAGAGCGCGCCGGCCACGCCGACCGTGAAGCCAGCGGTGACGACGGCGACCGAGCTGTTGAACGCCGCGAAGAAGCCGCTGACGGCGCCGAGGATCTCGACGAGGCCGTCGTTGAGCCCGAGGAAGAGGTTGCGGACCATCTCGGGGTTGACGCGCAGCTCGCCGCCGTCGGCGGTGACCACCATGTCCTCGTGCTTGAACTCGTCCTCGAGCACCTCGCGCACGGCGGCGCCCAGCGGGCCGTCGGCGTAGCGCTTCCACACCTCGAGATACTTGCGGACGCCGTGGACCTCGATCGCCTCGAGCACCACGTGGATGGCGGGCGCGCCAAAGAGCCGGCACACGGCGACGAGGAGGGCGAGCTTCAGCCGGCGACCGGCGTCGAGCGTCGCGAGCGACTCCAGCCCGAAGAATCTCTGCCAGAAGGCGACGTGGCGCGTCTCGATCGGGATGAGGGCGTCGAAGATGGGCTGCATGCGCGCCGGCGCGACGTCGCGCAGCGCGCGGTAGAGCGAGAGGTCGAAGATCTCGTCGAGGACGAGGCGGCGGCCGAGCCGCGTGTCGACGACGCCGGCCGCCATCGCGCCTACTGACTCTGGCGGGATTCGTTCACGGCAGCGTCCGGGGCGGTCGTCATCGAATTCCGCAAGACTCATTCGCTCCTTGACACTCGCCAGTGTACGACCGCACCCCGAACGTCTGAGGACTCTCCGAGCGCCGGCTTCGCCGGCGCAATCCGTCCTGGGGGGAGGCACGGAGGAGCGCGCCGCAGGCGCGCGACGACGGTCGGCCGGGGAGTCCGAGGGGGCGTCAGCCCCCTCGCTTAAGAACCGGCAAAGCCCCCCTCCGAGGCACTACAGCTTGCCGCCGCTCTTCTGCCAGTCCTCCAGGAACTTCTTGAGCCCGATGTCGGTGAGCGGGTGCTTGATCAGCTGCTGGAGCACGCTGAACGGCATGGTGGCCACGTGGGCGCCGGCCTTGGCGGCGTCGATCACGTGCAGCGGATTGCGGATGGACGCGGCGAGCACCTGCGTCTTGAAGCCCTGCACGCGGTAGATCTCGCAGATATCGCGGATGAGGTCCATGCCGACGGCGCCGATGTCGTCGAGCCGGCCGAGGAAGGGGCTGATGTAGTAGGCGCCGGCCTTGGCCGAGAGCAGCGCCTGCGTGGCCGAGAAGCAGAGCGTCTGGTTCACGCGGAGGCCCTTGCCCGTGAGGTACTTCACGGCCTTGAGCCCGTCGGCCGTGAGCGGGCACTTCACCACGACGTTGGGCGCGATCTGGGCCAGCTCCTGGCCTTCCTTGATCATTCCCTCGAAGTCGGTGGCGACCACCTCGAGGCTCACGTCTCCGGGCACGATCGAGCAGATCTCCTCGACGAGCGGGCGGAAGGGCTTCTTCTCCTTGGCCGCCAGCGACGGGTTCGTGGTGACGCCGTCGACGACGCCGAGCGCCACGCCCTCCTTGATCTCGTTCACGTTGGCCGTGTCGAGAAAGATCTTCACGAGGCCCCCCTTTCGATCGTCACGCGCGTCCCCGCGCGGACGTTCTTGAACACCGTCGCGTCGCCGCTCACGCGCCCCACCACGTTCACCGGGCTCGCCGGCCGGATCTCGTCGCCCCGGCTGGCCGGCGTCGGCCCGAAGAAGACGCAGAAGGCGTGACCCGGCGGCCAGTAGCCGAGGTCACCGAGCGCCACGACCTCCTTCGCCCGGTCCGCCTCGGCGCGCACCGGGATGCCGAAGTAGATCTCGTCGCCCCACGTCTCGGCCTTCGCTTCGATCGGCAGCGTGTCCCAGATCGCGCTGGCGGTCTTGGAGTCGTTCAGCTCGGCCGAGGCGGACACGTCTCCAGCAGTGATCCGGATCGCGCGGGCCATCGAACCGAGCCTAGGCTCCGGCTCGGATCGAAGTCAAGGCGAGAGGGCCGATCATCGCACGTCGACCGCGTCGCCGCGGGCGAGTTGGGCCAGCGCGGGCGCGAGCTCTTCGACGGTGAGGACGGCATCGACGTGGTCCTCGCAGATCGCC
>QHRU01000159.1 GCA_003220225.1 Candidatus Rokuibacteriota bacterium | reverse complement strand
CGGAGCGCTGGGTGAGCGGCGAGCTCACGCGGCAGCAGCTCGGCGCCTGGGTCTGTCAGCACTACCAGTACGTCTCGCAGTTCCCGCGCTGGTGCGCGGCCGTCTACGCCGACTGCCCCGACGCCGACGCGCGCGACTTCCTGCTCGAGAACATCGTCGAGGAGGAATCGGGCACCAAGCACGTCGACCTCCTGATTCGCTTCGGCGAGGCGTGCGGCGTGAGCCGCAAGGCGGTCGAGACGGCGCGGCAGCTGCCGACGACCCGCGCGCTGACGGCGTGGTGCTTCGAGACCTCGCGCCAGCCGTTCCACGTCGCGGCCGCCGGGCTGCTCGTCGGACTGGAGTCGCAGGTGCCGGGCATCTACAAGCGCAATCTGCCGCCGCTCAAGACGAAGTACGGCTTCAACGACCACGAGGTGGAGTTCTTCGCCATCCACATCGAGGCCGACGAGGTCCACGGCGAGCGCGGCTACCAGATCGTCGAGCGCCACTCGGACACGCCCGAGCGGCGCGCGCAGGCGCTGGAGCAGGTGCGGCAGGCGACCGAGATGCGCTGGCAGTACATGAGCGGGCTGCACCGCGCCTACGTCTTGAAAGAGGACGCGTGACCGCCATTCGCGTGCCGCTGGCTGACGTGGCGGTCGGCCGGCCGATGCTCGTGGAGGCGGAGGGCGCGCGCGTCGTCCTCGTCCGCGTCGGCGATCGGGTGCACGCGCTCGGCGATGTCTGCGCCCACAAGGGAGGCCCGCTGAGCGAGGGCAAGCTCTCCGGCACGCGCCTGGCGTGCCCGTGGCATGGCTGGATGTACGACGTGCGCACGGGCCAGTGCATGTTTCCCGGGCGTGGCGCCGCCGTGGCGTCCTACGCGGCGCGTATGGAAGGCGACGACGTGCTCGTGGAGCTGCCGTGAGCGGCATCACGCGCGATCTGGCGCGCACGTGCATCGAGCGCGGGTTCAAGAAGGCGGACGCGCTCGGCTTCAAGGTGGCGATCGCGGTGGTGGACGAGGCCGGGCACCTCGTCGTCTGCGAGCGGATGGACGGCGCGCTCTGGGTGACGCCGGAGATCGCGCGCGCCAAGGCCAACGCCGCCGCCGGATTCCGCGCCACCACGCTCGATCTCGAGGAGCGCTTCACCAAGCGGATGCTCTTCGCCGACAACGTCGCCACGCTCGGCCAGTACGAGTTCGTCTTCGGCAAGGGCGGCGTGCCGCTCGTCGAGAACGGCCACGTCGTCGGCGCCGTCGGCGTCAGCGGCGCCGTGCCGGCCGACAACGACCACGCCATCGCGGATGCCGCGGCCGGGCACCCGACCGTACCGAAGTCCCACTGAAGGAGGCCTGACATGGACGCCAAGGATCTCTTCCTCACGCAGCACGCGGCGGTGCAGTCGGTGGCCGTCGGCGGCAACCCGGCCTCGGCCGCGGAGCGCGCGTTCGCGGGGCTCAGCGACGAGCAGATGCGCGTGCGGCCGCGCGAGGACCTGAATTCGCTGGCGTGGCTCATGTGGCACATCGCGCGCGCCGAGGACATCATGGTCGGTGCGCTGATCGCCGGGCGCGAGCAGGTGTGCGACGACGCGTGGCGGAAGCGCCTCGGCGTCTCGCGCCGTGACTTCGGCATCGGCATGACCAGTCCCGAGGTGACGGAGCTCACCCGCGCGGTCGACCTCGTGGCCCTGCGCGAGTACCGCGACGCCGTCGGGCGCCGCACGCGCGAGATCGTGGGCAACTTCAAGGACAGCGACTGGGGCGGCGAGCTCGCGGCGCCGGCGCTGCAAAAAGCGGCCGCCGACGGCGCGTTCGGCACGCGCGCCGAGCAGATGGTGAAGGTCTTCACCGGCCGCCCGCGCACCGCCGTCCTCAGCGGCATCGCGCTGTTCCATCCGGCCGGGCATCTCGGCGAAGCCGTGACCGTGCGCAGCGCGGGCGGCTTCGGCACGGGGATCTGATGAGCGCGGCGCGCCCGCTCCGCGGCATCGTCCCGGCCATGGCCGTCCCGTTGCTCGACGACTACAAGATCGACGAGGACAACCTCGCACGCTTCGCGCTGTGGCTGGCCGGCTGCCGCGGCGTCACGGCCGTGATGACCAACGGCCACACGGGTGAGGTCGGCTCGCTGCTGCCGGACGAGCGGGCCACCGTCACGCGCGTGGTGGCGGATGCGGTCAAGGGGGCCGTGCGCGTCATCTCCGCCGTCTGCGCCGAGGGGACCTTCGAGGCGGTGGAGCACGCCCGCGCGGCCGCCCACGCGGGCGCCGACGCGGTGGACGTGATGCCCTGCCACATGTGGCTGCGCTTCGGCGTGAAGGAAGACGCGGTCTACGAGTACGTGAAGGCTGTCGGCGGCGAGAGCGGCCTCGACGTGATCGTCCACGTCTATCCGGCGAGCACGCGCGCCGCCTACTCGACGCGTCTCATGCTGCGGCTCGCGTCGATTCCCCAGGTGAAGGGCTTCAAGATGGGCGAGCGCGATCTCGGCGCCTACGAGCGCGACATCCGCGCGCTGCGCGCGGACGCGCCCCATGTCGCGCTGCTCAACTGCATGGACGAGTATCTCTTCGCCACGTTCGTGCACCGGATGGACGGCGCGCTCGTCGGATGCGCCAGCCTCATCCCCGAGCTGACCAACGATCTCTTCGAAGCGATGGACGCCGACGATCTCGCCCGCGCCCGCGAGATCAACGACCGAATCTGGCCGATCAAGGAGGCGGTCTACGGCGCCGGCGAGCCCTCCGGCGACGCCCACGCGCGCATGAAGGAGGGCATGGTCCTGCGCGGCATCTTCCGCAGCGCGCTGGCGCGGCCGCCCGTGCTGGCGCCGTCGTCCGCGGAGATCGCGGCGATGCAGGCCGCGCTCGTCGCCAGCCGCGTGCCCGTCGTCGATCTAGTCTGAGCGCGCGCGTCTGAGCTGGTTCCTCCTCTCGCTGGGCGCCGCCCTCACCCAGGCCGTGCAGTTCGCGGTGGTGAAGGGGCGCGGGCAGGCGATCCCACCGATCGTCATCGTCGCGTGGACCCAGACGGTGGCGACCCTCGCGTGGCTCGCCTTCTTCGCGGTGTCCGGCCACGCGTTCACGTGGTCGCGCTCGGCGTGGCCGGCGGTGCTGGCTTCGTCGCTGCTCGTGACGGGCATGGCCACGCTGATCGCGCGCGCCAGCGCGCGCGGCGACATCTCCGTCGTGGGACCGGTCTTCGCGCTGAGCCCGGTCTTCACGGTCCTTCCCGACGCGGTGCTGTCCGGCACGCTGCCGAGCCCGCTCGGCTGGCTCGGCCTCGCCCTCGCGGTGGCGGGGACGTCGAACCTCTCGCGGGGCGCCGCGGGCGGTGGCTCGCTGCGCGCGCTGTTCGTGCGACGTGACGCGCTCGACGCGCTCGGCGCCGCGGTGCTGCTCGGCTTCCTCGCGGCGGTGGATCGCTGGGCCGCGCTCGCCCTCGGCCCGCCCAGCTATCTCGTGTGCTCGCACGGGTTGACCGCCGTCCTGACGACGGTCATTGCGCTGGCCACGACGCCCCGCGGCCTCCTCGCCAGCACGGCGCCGGCGAATCTCGCGACGGTCGTCACCCACGGACTGCTCGGCGTGACCGGCACCGCGATGCAGACCTCGGCGCTGACGATGGCGCCCGCGGCCTACGTGAACGCGATCCGGCGGCTGTCCGCGGTGGTGGCGGTCGTGCTCGGGCGCACGCTCTTCGGCGAGGCCGATCTCGGCCGGCGACTCGCCGCGGCGCTGCTCGCGTGCGCGGGCGCCGCGTGCCTGCTGCTTGCCCGCACTTGACGAACGCCGCCGGGAGGTGCAGCGTACGCGCACGAACGACGAGTCCAGGAGGGACCCGCATGGCCAGTCATGAGATCGACATCCAGGACGTCGAATACCTCCGCCACGGCGACAAGCCGCTGCTCGCCCGGCTCTACAAGCCGAAGGGCGACGGGCCGTTCCCGCTGATCGTCGACCTGCACGGCGGCGCGTGGATCCGCGGCGACCGGCTCAACGACGCCGTGATGAACGAGGCGATGGCGAAGGCCGGCATCGTGGTGGCGGCCATCGATTTCCGGACCGATACGCCGTACCCGGCGTCGCTCGCCGACGTCAACTACGCCGTCCGCTGGATCAAGACCCAGGCCAAGGCGCTGGGCGGCAGCGCGGACCGCGTCGGCCTCATGGGTGCCTCGAGCGGCGCGCACCAGGCCATGCTCTCCGCGATGCGCCCTCGCGACGCGCGCTACGCGGCGATCCCGCTGCCGACGGGCTCGCCGGCCGTCGACGCGAGCGTGCGCGCCGTCGTGCTCTGCTGGCCCGTCATCGATCCCCTCGGGCGCTACCGCTACGCGAAGAAGCTGAGGGAAGGCGGCAAGCCGTATCCCGAGGTCGTCGACCGCGTGCTGCCGGGTCACGACCAGTACTGGAAGACCGAGGACGCCATGGCCGAGGGCAGCCCGGTCGTCGCGCTCGAGCGCGGCGAGCGTGTCGAGATGCCGCCGGCGATCTACCTGCAGGGCGCCGACGACAAGGCGCATCCGCGCGCCGACCTCGACCGGTTCGTCACGCAGTACCGCAAGGCGGGCGGCCAGGTCGAGCTCGAGCTGTTCGAGGGCGAGGCCGAGGGCTACATCGGCAAGAAGCCGATGACCGACGCCGGAAAGCGCACGATCGAGAGGATCATCGAGTTCGTCCGCAAGCAGCTCGCATGACGGTGCGCCCGCTCCCCGCGATCGCGCTCCTCTGCGCCGTCCTCTGCCTGGGCCTCGGCACCGACGCCGCGGCCCAGGCCGGGCCCGAGGGCGAGATGCGCTGGGCCCTCTACGTGACGGTCTCGCCGAACTGGTTCGATCCGGGCGAGGTCGTGGGCCAGCTCACGCCGTTCTGGTTCCTCTACGCGATGCACGACGCGCTCGTGAAGCCGATGCCCGGCAACCTCATGACCCCGAGCCTGGCCGAGTCCTGGACGGTGGGCCCCGACCAACGGTCCTACGAGTTCAAGCTGCGCGAGGGCCTCAAGTTCCACAACGGCGATCCGTTCACCGCGGAGGACGTGAAGTTCAGCTTCGACCGCGCGAAGGGCAAGCTGCTGCACGACAAGGTCAAGGAGGTCACCGTCGTCTCGCCCTCCCGCGTGCGCTTCACGCTGCACGAGCCGTGGCCCGACTTCATGAGCTACTACGGGACGGTCGTCAGCGGCGCGGGCTGGATCGTGCCCAAGAAGTACGTCGAGCAGGTCGGTCCCGACGGCTTCAAGAAGCATCCCATCGGCCTGGGCCCGTACAAGTTCGTGAGCCACTCGCCGGGCGTCGAGCTGGTGATGGAGGCCTTCGAGGGCTACTGGCGCAAGACGCCGAGCGTCAAGCGTGTCGTGTTCAAGATGGTCCCGGAGCCCACGACGCGCGTGGCCATGCTCAAGCGCGGCGAGGTGGACATCGCCTACCTTCTGGAGGCGCCGCAAGCGATCGAGCTGAAGCGCGATCCGAATCTGAAGCTGGCCTTCTCCGGGGGCATCGCGGTCTTCTTCCTGGACTTCCTCGACATGTGGGATCCGAACTCGCCGTGGGCGGATCATCGCGTCCGCCTGGCCGCCAGCCTCGCCCTCGACCGCCGCTCGCTGAGCGAGGCGGAGACGCTCGGCGCCTCCAAGCCCGCCGGCAACTTCGTGCCGCGCACCTTCGAGTTCGCGCTGCCGCTCGAGCCGCACCCGTACGACCCGGCGCGCGCGAAGAAGCTGCTCGCCGAGGCGGGCTACCCCAACGGCTTCGACGCCGGCGAGTTTCACCAGCTGCCCCCGTACTTCGGCCTGGGCGAGGCGATCGTCGGGTATCTCGGCGCCGTCGGCATCCGGACGAAGATGCGGCCGATGGAGCGCGCCGCCTATCTCTCGGCGCTCCAGGCCAAGAAGCTCAAGGGCGTGTGTGTCTGCTCGAGCGCGCTCTACGGCAACGCCGCCTCGCGGATGTCGGAAGTCATCCCGAGCGACGGCAGCTTCGCCTACGGCGGCTTCCCCGACGTGGACGCGCTCTACAAGCAGCAGGCGCGGGAGTTGGACCGCAAGAAGCGCGAGGCGCTCCTGCACCAGATCCAGCAGATCGTCTACGACCGCGTGCGGATCGCGCCGATCTTCCAGTACATCTGGCCGAGCGGCATCGGGCCGCGCGTCGAGGAGCCAGCGCTGATGCTGATCGACCCCTATCCGTGGTCGGCGCCGCTCGAAGAGGTCCGGCTCAAGAAGCGGTGAGCGGCCGGAGACGTCAGCGGCGGACGATCCTCGCCGTGCCGAGCACGCTCGCCAGGCACATCTCGTCGGTGGTCTCGAAGCCGGAAAAGACCGGCCGCGGCGGCTTGCTCGGGTTCTTGGGGTTGGCCGCCGAGTTGTCGTAGACGCACTCGGCAACGATGCGCGTCCCCGCGGGCAGCGGCACCGGACGCTTGTAGACGTAGCGAATCTGCCACTCGAAGTCCCAGTCGTCGATTTTCAGCATCGACTGCGTCGTCCCGTCCGGCAGGTGCGCCGTCACGGTCATCGCGCGGCCCAGCAGGTGCATGTGGGCGTGAATGGAAATCGCCTCGACGTCGTCCTGAACCATCGCCCGGGCCATGACGGAATGCTGGGGCGCTCCGGCGGGGATGCCGAAGTTCCAGGCGAACGCGCGCAGCAGCGACAGGCGGCGATCGAATGGGCCCGTCGTGAAATGGACGCCGATCTTCGTGAGATCGGTCTCGGCCGTGTCGCCGGGGTTGTTGTAGTGGACCTGGATGACGAGGCGCGCGCCCGGGGGGATGCCCCAGGCCACGCCCGACGGGATCTCGATCGGCGGATAGCCCGGCGCCCACCCCCCGAGCCCGCCGACGCTGTCGAAGCGCGGTCCGCCGAAGCAGGTATAGCCGGGACCGGGCTCTGCCTGGTCGAGCTCGACGGAGCGTCCGGTGACGTCGAGGAACGTCTGGACGTGGTGGACGATCTTCCGGTTGCCGGGCAGCACCTCGGAGGCGCGGATCATCCGCCACTCACCGGGAATCCGGATGGGCACGACGAAGCAGCGGTAGATGTCTTTCGTGCGCGGCGGCACCGTGAACGGCTCCTCCATCGCGAGCACGGCCGACGGCGTGCCGAGCGTCCACCCCGTCGGGAACCGGCGTGGCGACGGCAGATCGCGCGGCTCTCCCTCCGGCGCGCCGTCGGCGACCCAGCGGGCGACCAGGCGGATCTCGTCCTCGGAGAGCCGGCGGACGTCGGCGAACTCGCCGTGGCCCGGAACCGCCTTCCACGGCGGCATGTAGCGTGACTCGACCGCCTCGCGAATGTCGTCGCGCCGCGCGTGCGCGTCCTTGTAGTTGGTGAGCGAGAACGGCGCGACCTCGCCGGGGCGGTGGCAGGTCTGGCAGTTGCGCTGGAAGACCCTGACGACCTGCTTGTTGAAGGTCACGGGCCCATCGCCGACGGCCTCTGGCCGAAGCGGGGTGTTGGGGCTCGTCTGGCAGGCGGAGACGAGCAGCGCGATCACGAGGGTGGTGCGTCTCATGACCGTCGCACGACACGTCCGGGCAGGGCGCCGGTGTGGTCGCCGCCGTCGACGACCACCTCGCCGTTCACCACCACCGTCGAGACGCCGACCGCGTAGCGGTGAGGCTCGTCATAGGTCGCGCGATCGGCGATCCGCCCGGGCTCGAAGACCGCCACGTCGGCCCAGCATCCCTCGCGCAGCACTCCGCGGTCGGTGAGCCCCAGCGCCGCCGCGGCGGCGCCCGTCGTCTTGTGAATCGCCGCCGGCAGCGTCAGCAGGCCGAGATCCCGCACGAACGGCCCGAGCAGGCGCGCGTGCGTCCCATAGGAGCGCGGGTGCGGTTTGCCCTGGCTCGTCACGCCGGACGTGGCGAGCGAGTTCGCGTCCGAGCCGACGGTCACCCACGGCGTGGCGCTGATCGCGTGGACGTCCTTGTCGCTCATGGACGTCACCAGGATGCGCGTTTCGCCGCGGTCGGCGATCACGAAGTCGCACACGGCATCGAACGCCTCGACGCCCCGGCGCCGCGCGATGTCGCCGAGCGTGTGACCGGCCTCCTCGGGCAGGTTTGGCGCGACAGCGATGCGCACGACATCCCAGGAGGGGATGCGACCGAAGTTGTTGAGTCCGTCCCGGGCGATGTCCGCGCGGAGACGCGCGCGCACGTCGGCCCGCCCGAGGCGCTCGAGCATCGCCGGGATTCCGCCGTCCATCACCCAGCGGGGGAAGAGGTTGCGCAGCGGATTGCTGGCCGTGTCATAGGGATAGGCGTCGCAGTCCACGGCGAGTCCGCGGCGGCGGGCGGCCGCGATCTCGACCAGAAGTTTGTCGGCGCCGCCCCAGTTGTCGACGCCCGAGAGCTTCAGATGCGCGATCTGAACGTGCACGCCCGTCGCCTCTGCGACGGCGATCGCCTCGCGCACCGCCTCGCCGACGCGGTTGGCCTCGTCGCGGATGTGCGACGAGTAGGCGGCGCCGTGACCGCGGAGCACACGGGCCAGCGCGTGGATCTCCGCGGCGTCGGCGTAGCAGCCGGGCGCCGTGAAGAGGCCCGAAGAGAGTCCCCACGCACCGGCGGCCAGCGCCTCCGCCAGCAGGCGCTCCATCGTGGCCAGCTCAGCGGCGGTGAGCGCGCGGCTCTCCATCTCCGCGGTCATGAGCCGCAGCGTGTTGTGGCCGACCTGGAGGATGACGTTGACCGCCGTCGGTGGAAATGCCGCGACGTAGTCCGCAAAGGTCGTCTCGCTGAACGGCAGCCAGGGCGCGCTGGAGGCGAGATATTCTCGGAGCATCGCCGCGCGCCCGGGCAGCGCGGGGGCGACGGAGAAGCCACAGTTGCCGACCACCTCCAGCGTCACGCCCTGGCGGATCTTCGACTCGGCGCGCGGGTTGATGGGCAGCGTGAAGTCGGAGTGGGTGTGGATGTCGATGAAGCCCGGAGCCACGACGTGTCCGCGCGCGTCGACCACTCGGTGGGCCGGACGGGCCGAGCGCGGCTCGATCGCGACGATGCGGCCGGCGCTCACGCTCACGTCGGCCTCGCGGCCGGGCGCGCCGGTGCCGTCGATCAGCTGGCCACCCCGGATCGACAGATCGTCCATGAGCACTCCATAGTATGACGAACGGGAGGGCGGAGTCATGACGACGACGTCGCGCTGGCAGCGCAAATGGGAGCGGGACCACCTGACGGACGGCTGGTCCCCGATCCCCACCCAGATCGTCTCCAGACGGACCGCGCGCCGTTCGAGCCGAGGCCCCCTCCGAGTTACTAGTACAGCACCACGCTGCGCTTGACCTCGCCCTTGAGGAGCGCGTCGTAGGCGAGGTTCACGTCGCCCAGCGGCACGCGGCGCGAGATCAGCTCCTCGAGCTTGTACTTGCCGCTCATGAACATGTCGATGAGCATGGGCACGTCGGTGCGCTGGTGGCCGGCACCGAACGACGAGCCCGTGAGCACGCGCTGCTGCAGGAAGAGCGCCGGGTCGAGCGAGACCTTCGTGCCCGCCGGGCACACGCCGACGACGACGGCGGTGCCGCCGCGGTGCGTGGAGAGCACCGCCTGCTCGATCGTCGCCTGGGTGCCGACCAGCTCGAACGCGAAGTCCACGCCGCCGCTGCCGCTGATCGCCTGCACGCGCGCGACGGGATCCTCGGTGGCCGCGTTGACGACGTGGGTGGCGCCGAACTCCTCGGCCCACGCGAGCTTCTGCGGCATCACGTCCACCGCGATGATCTTGCCCGCGCCGACGAGCTTGGCGGCCTGGATCGTGTTGAGCCCCACGCCGCCGCAGCCCCACACCGCCACGCTCGCGCCGGGCGGGACCTTGGCCCGGTTGAACACGGGCCCCGCGCCCGCGAGCACGCCGCAGGAGACGAGGCACACCACGTCGAGCGGGGCGTCCTTGCGGATGGGAATGACGCTCTCCTCCATGAGGACGGAGTGCGTCGCGAAGCCGGCGACTTGCAGGTAGTGGTTCAGGCTCGTGCCGTTCTTGCGGAACCGCGTGGTGCCGTCCAGCATGAGCCAGCGTGGCTTGTCGCGCAGCGCGCACATCGTCGGCTGGCCGCCGATGCAGTAGCCGCACTTGCCGCACGACGGGATGTAGGAGGAGCACACGTGGTCTCCGACCGCCACGCTCTCGACGCCGGGGCCAATGCGCTCGACCACGCCGGCGGCCTCGTGGCCCAGCACCACGGGCAAGGGGTGGGGCACGTCGCCGCTCATGAGGTGGTAGTCGCTGTGGCATACGCCATTGGCGACCCACCGCACCTGCACCTCGTGGGGACCGGGATCCAGAAGCTCGACCTCCTCGATCACCAGGGGCTTCTTCACCTCGTACAGGACGGCCGCTGTCGCTCTCATCGTTGCCTCCTCGCGAGAAGCATTCGCATCACGGCCCCTCCGCGGGGGCCGAGGATATCAATAAAGATGGCACGCGACCAGCCGCCCGCTCTCGGGCCGCAGCACCGGCTCCTGCGTCGCGCAATGGGGCATCGCGAACGGGCAGCGCGGGTGAAAGCGGCAGCCGCCGGGCGGCGCGAGCGGGCTCGGCACCTCGCCCGAGAGCGTCACCTCGTCGGGCGGGCGATCGAAATCGATCGGCAGCGCCGCGGCGAACAGCGCCTTCGTGTAGGGATGCTTCGGAGCCAGCGCCACGGCGTCGGCGTCGCCCACCTCCACGATCTTGCCGAGGTACATCACGGCGATGGTGCGGCTCATGTGGGCGACCGCGGCGAGGTCGTGCGCGATGAACAGGTAGGACACGCGTAGCCGCTGCTGGAGGTCGGCGAGGAGGTTCAGGATCTGGGCGCGGATCGAGACGTCGAGCGCGGAGACCGGCTCGTCGAGCACGACGAGCTTCGGCGAGAGCGCGAGCGCGCGCGCGATGGCGATGCGCTGGCGCTGGCCGCCGGAGAACTCGTGCGGGTAGAGCGTGGCCGCGCGCTCCGGCAGGCCGACCAGGTCCAGCAGCTCCGCGACGCGGCGACGGCGGCCCGCGGCGTCGAGGTCGGCGTTGATCACGAGCGGCTCGGCGACGATGGTGCCCACGCGCATGCGCGGGTCGAGGGAGGCGAACGGGTCCTGGAAGACGGCCTGGACCGAGCGGCGGTAGGCGCGCTCGCCCTCGCCGCCCAGCGTGGACACGTCCCGGCCCTCGAATCGGATGCTTCCCGCCGTCGGCTTTTCCAGCGCGAGGATGAGCTTGGACGTCGTGGTCTTGCCGCAGCCCGACTCGCCGACGAGCCCGAGGGTCGAGCCCGCCGGGATCTCGAACGACACCGAGTCGACCGCGCGCACGAGGCCGGTCGACCAGCCGAGCGCGCCGCGGCGCACGACGAAGTGCTTCGTGAGGTTCGTGACCTCGAGCAGCGCGCGGGACGGTAGTCGAGGGGCGTCACGGCTGTCGAGGAGCGTCACGGGTTCCCCGGGACGCGACGAGCGTTGGGGGTCTGGGGGCCATCTCGGGGCCCCCAGGCTAATGGGCGGGCCATGTCGGGGCCCCCCATCTCAGGGGAGCACATGGAGCCAGCAGCGCGTCGCGTGGCCGGGAGCGACCTCGGTCTCGGGCGGGGCCTCGACGCAGCGCTCGAACGCGGCCGGGCAGCGCGGGGCGAACGCGCAGCCGGCGGCCAGCGTCGCGAGGTCGGGCGGCTGCCCGGCGATGGCGGCGAGGCGCTCGCGGCGCGCGCCGAAGCGCGGGATCGATTCGAGCAGCGCGCGCGTGTAGGGATGCGCGGGCTGGGTGAAGATGCGGCGCACGGGACCGATCTCGACGATGCGCCCTGCGTACATGACCGCCACGCGGTCGCAGGTGCGCGCCACGATCCCGAGGTTGTGGGTGACGAAGATCATCGCGAACCGGTGGCGCTGCTGCAGCTCCTTGAGCAGGCCGAGGTACTGCGCCTGGATCGTGAGATCGAGGCTGGTCGTCGGCTCGTCCGCCATGAGCAGGCGCGGCGGCCCCGCGATGGCCATGGCGCCGACGACGCGCTGGCGCATCCCGCCCGACAGCTGGTGCGGGAACGCGCGCAGCCGCGCGGCTGGGGCGGGGATCCTCACCGAGGCGAGCAGCTCGGCGGCGCGTGCGACGACGGCGCTGCCGCGCAGACCGTGGTACATCGCGAGCGGCTCGCGCATCTGCATGCCGATGGAGAACACGGGATTGAGCGAGGACATCGGATCCTGCAGGATCATCGCGACCGTGCGGCCGCGGATCCGCTGCATCTCGTCGTCGG
>QHRU01000031.1 GCA_003220225.1 Candidatus Rokuibacteriota bacterium | reverse complement strand
CCAGCAGGCCCGACTCCCGGCGCTAGCTTGGACTAACTCCTTCACGCAAACTGGAGGACTGATGTCCTACGGGGTTGCCGAAGGCCACCAGTATCGACCCGCAACCTGGCCCGCCTCGTCCTGGGTCAGTTCCACTACGCGCACGATCCGGCGGCAGCGCGCGGGGTGTGCGGCTGGAGCGGCGCGTCCGCGTTCGCGAGTTACGCGGCCTGCGTGCAGGAAGCGAAGAAGGCCGGGATCGCGGCGCCGTGCCTGCCCCTGATCGTGGACGCGACCGTCGTCGCCGGTTCGTACGCCGAGGCCCGCAGCCGCGCCGGGGCGGCCGCGTGGGAGCTACGATGGCCGCCGATCCGCTGCGCTGCGGCCAGGAGGCCGGCGGTCGCTTCTACTGGCTCGAATACGGTTTCTGCGACATGAAGATCTTCGGCCCCGACAGGCCCGCGGCGTGATCCTCTGGCCGAGGGCGCGGATTCGTATCGGCGCGCGGAAGAGCGCGTGCTGGAGGAGATCAAGACGCAGCGCGCGCGTGGGTACCGGAAGATCGTGATCGCGGGCCAGTCGTTCGGCGGGCGCGTCGCGCTCGAGGTCGGCACGACCTCGTCCGATCTCTTCGCGACGATCGCAATCGCGCCCGGCATGGAGACGACGATCGGCAACAGCCGGACCCAGGGGCCGACCGACGAGCGCCTGCGCCTCGCCAAGAGCGAGCGTGTCGCCGTGGTGTTCCCAGGCAGGGATGAGCTCTTCGGCCATCCCGACCGCGGGAAGACCGCGGGGCCGATTCTCGCGGCCACGGGCCGGCCCTACTTGATGCTCGACGAGCGCGCGGGCCTCAGCGGCCACGGCGGAGCCACGGGCGGCAACTTCGCGCTCCGCTACGGCCACTGCCTCCAGGAGTTCCTGTCCGCGCCGGTTCTCCAGGCGGGGCCGTTCGCGTGCCCATCCGGGGGCGGTGGGTGGACCGTGGCCCGCGAGCTCCTGCCTGGGCTGCCGAGCCAGGTGCGCGTCCTCGCCGGGCCGGAAGGTCTGCCGCCCGACCTCGCTTCCGTCGGCGGACTCTGGTACGGCCTCCTCGGCGAGAGCATCGTCCTGTGGGCGATGGTCGACGCGGGAGGCGTGGGGCCGAGCATGGTGCTCGCGTGGGTCGCCTCGGGAAGCAACCGCGGGGGCGGCGTCTACCCGGCGACGGTCGAGGCGCGCCAGCTCTCGGCGGTGCTGCAGAACAAAGCGACGCTCGTCGTCAAGCCGCGGGACGGCCGCCGACTCGAGATCACCTGGACACCGGCGACTGTTGAGAGCAACTTCTCGCAGTTGGCGCGGCGGGTACAGCCGCTGGTCGGCGAGCTGATCCGTGTCGACGACACCAACTGATCTACCTCGGGGGAGCAACGGCGCCCGGTGAGCGATTCTAGCGGCGCGGCGCCCCCCGGCCTTTCTAGAACACTCCCCGAAGACCGACGGTGCCAGCCGCGCGCGCTCCGAATCCGATCGCGTTGTTCGTATTGCCCGTCGAGTAAATGTGACTGCCTTCGCCACCGCCCCACGCAAACGAAAATTCCGCCACCGATCTGCCGCCGAGTCGTAACGTCATGCCCACACCGATGCTGCGCTTCAGTCGGTCGAAACCGAGCTCATGGGGGTTCAGCCCCGTTTTCCCCCATTGCGCGTAGATGAAGAGGCCGAACGGATCGACGAGTCGCTTTTCATAGGTCACGGCATACGCGACCACGTTCGGCGCCCTGAACCGGTAGTTCGTATAGCTCCTGAGCCAATTTTCGTTATGGATGTCGCCGCCGCCCAATGTTGGCTGGAGATAGAACGGCACGGCGCTGTGTGCCCGCGGCTCACTGATGACGAGGTTCGCTTCGCCACTCAACCGACTCGTGCGAACCAGACTTTGCAAGTAAGAGAATTTTCCCTGGAGGATCGGGCGATCCTCGAGGCCGTAGTGCACCGCCATGCGCGCTTCGAATCGCTCGAACGAGAACGGTCCTCCCGCCAGCGCCTCGTACGCCTCGTAACTCACGCGGGCCTCGCCGGACAGCCCGTAGAGCACGTCCGGAGAGCGATAGGTCGCGATGAGTCCGGGGACGACGTACGTCGTGCGCGCCCGGATGCCCGGCACCGACGACTCGGAGAACCGGCTGATGAAGGTCCGGGACGGATCCGACGTCGCGTAAAGCGTGGTCGCCTGCGCCGACAACGTCAGTCCCCACGCCACGGGGAAATCCACCAGGATCGGCAGCTCGGTCTCTGTCAGCTTGAACAACGACCGGTTGCGGAGCGTCGTCTGGTCGCCCAGGCCGAAGAACGGCATCTCGGGAAGATTGAAATGCTTGATTGCGACGGTGACCTGGGGCATCCGTAACGAGCCAACGTCATACACGCGGTACCAGTCGAACTGCATGTGGGACACCGCGCCGGCCGCCCAGAAACCGCTCTCCGATGCGCGCGCCTCGACGCTGTTCGTGAACCGAAGGTGGGGCGCCTCGGTGCGGTCCAACTCGCCGTTCAGCGCTGCGCCCAACGCGGTCCCGCTCTCGGGCACGATGCCGCCGATCGTCGGATGCAGACCGGGGCCGGTGAAGACGTCGGCGATCAGATCCTGGACCGTCCCGAATTGGCGTTCGAGCATGCCGCGGAAGCCGCCCTCCTTGTAGTCCTCTTTCACGCGACAGACGTCGAAGAGCAGGTCCCTGAACTCCGTCCGTAGATCGCGCAGGACCGGATTGGTGCTCTGCGCCACGGGCGGTTTCGAACACACGGAGAGACCGAACGACTCGGGCGGTGCCTCGATGGTCACTTGCGCCTCGGTCGGGTGCGGAACTGCGGGGACCGTCAGCGCCCAGACGACGACCACGACCGTCAGATGACGGCGGGACGGCCGCCTAGGAATCACGGCCCTCCAGCTCGGGATGGAGGGCCGCCAGCGCCGTGCGCATGAATTGCGCGACCTCGCGCTGTGTGGTGATGCCACGGGGATCGAACGCGCGCGCGAGCTTCGGCTTCCGGGACGCCAGGAGCTGATGCACGTCGCGGACGTGCTGGATCTGCAGCGATGACGCCGGTCGAGTCGGTCCGAACGTCAGGCGGTCCGGCGGATGAGACTCGGACAGCGAGGCCGGGATCACGCGCTCGTGCCCCCACTCGCTCCGCCGTGGCTGCCGGCCGAAGTCGGGACGCTCCATGCGGGGCGACATGTCGATCAGGAGCTGCTGCAGCGTCGGCGCGTGCTGCTCACGGAGGTACCGCGCGTGTTTGTCGGGCGGTCCGATGAACTGTTGCGTGACGGTGGCGGGAACCGACGCGTGCTCGAACAGCGCGTGCGAGACGCTCGGCGTCACGTAGGGCGACACCACGATCGCCCCGACGCGGACGCCGA
Source organism: Candidatus Rokuibacteriota bacterium (assembly GCA_003220225.1). Taxonomy (GTDB): domain Bacteria; phylum Methylomirabilota; class Methylomirabilia; order Rokubacteriales; family CSP1-6; genus AR12. Next base: position 176,354 of record QHRU01000031.1, on the reverse strand, counting down.
GCCGGTCGAAGTTGAAGCCCACCGCCGACCGGAAGCTGTCGCCATACGGCAGTGTCGGCGGCGACACGTGGTCGAAGATCCCGCCGTGCTCGTCCCAGACAATCAGGAACAGCGTCGAGCGCCACACCTCGTCAGACGAGCGGATCGCCTCATACACGTTCCGGATGAACTGATCGCCCGCGAGGACGAAGTTGTCGGGATGATGGTCGGCGGCCATCGTGCCGTCGTCCTGATCCACGTACGGCGGCTCGATGAACGCATAGTCCGGCAGCGCGTTGTTCCTGCAGTCGTTCACGAAATCGCGATAGAGCCCGAAGTAGTACGACGGGAGGAACGTCATCGCGATCGTCCCGCTCTGCTGGCTGTAGTAGTAGATCTTTGCTGTTCTGCCGCGATCGCGCAGTCGACCGTAGATGCCCGGTTCCCGGCGCCGGTCGACCATCATGAACCACACGGGGCCGTTGTCGACGCGGCCGAAGGACGTGCCGAAGTGCGCGAAGGCGCGGTTGGGATTCGTCGGGCCCGGCACCGAGGCGAACCAGTTGTCGCACACGAGGTAATTCTTGGCAAGCGCGCGGATGGTCGGCAGTCGCTCCGGTCTGAAGCATTTCATGACGTGAGCCGGGTTGCCACCGGCTCGCGCATAGGTTGCGGCGAATCCCCGCATGTCCGGCTGCGGCGGCCGCGTCGCCGGCTGTCCAGGGTGCGCGTAGATCTGCTGGTGCACGCTCCAGAAATCGTGCGGTGGATCGACGCGGAACTGCCCCTGGTACTCCGCGTCGGCCGTCAGCGTGTGCACGTTGCCCTTGTCGTCGACGTTGCTCCAGTCACCGACGCGGACGCCGCGCAGGTCGGGAATCTCGTTCATCAACAACCCGAGCATGTGATCAAACGAGCGGTTCTCCATCATGAGCACGACGATGTGCTTGATGCAGGGATGCCCGCAGTCGCCGTCCGACCGCGCCGAGCGTGGCTGCCCGAGGACGCCCACCGTAGCCGCGGCGGCCCCCCGCGCGACCATCGACAGCCACTCCCGTCGCCCCGTCGTCTTTGCCATGCTCAATGGCTCCGGTGGGCACCAGACCCGAGGTTCGCGGCGCGGGCGCCTCAGCGCTTCAACGGCGGGTCATCCAGCCACCGTCGTCGGGCTTGAACGCTTCGTCTCTGGCTTATGAGGCTGTGTTTGCCACGATGCTACCCTATCCATCAGGCCACGCCATCGTGTTACGCCTCGCGTGGGTCGCGAGGCCCTCGAGCCGTGTCTGTCGGGCTTCGTCGGCATCATCGGATGCGTCGCTGTTCGAGAGCAGCGATATCGACCGTTCTCCGAAATCCTGTCGTCACCCACACTCGGTGTCAGTCTGACGTGCCATCCGGTGCGCCTCGAGCACGCTCAACACCGTCCCTCCTTGAAAAGGCTGACGTAACGTGCGGTGTCGCTTGGCACCTGCCGTGCAACGAGCTCACCGGCGTGAACATCCTAAGTCGAATCGGTTTCCATCACGTTCAACACCTTACCGGGCGCCTCAGTGCGCTCCGATGGAGTGTGCACATGCGATTGCTCGGCTCCGGTTCCGCCCGCGTCGTGCTGATCCCGGTGCTCCTCGTTCTCGTCGGCTGCTCGGTCTCGACCTCTCTCTCGACAAGCTCCCAGAGCGTGTCTGATAGCTCCACCTCTATCTCGGCCTCCTCGGAGAGCAGCTCGCGCTTCTTGACGAGCAGCTCCCGCTCCAGCACGAGCGCCGAGCGACAAACCCGCTACCGTGAGGAGGTGCGCAGCTACACTGCCGCCTACGTCAGGTCGGGCGTGCAGTTCGACGCATTCGAGAAGCAGCTCGGCGAGCTGGCTCGCAGCCACGGCCTCACGCACTGGGAAGAAGACGAGACGACGTACGTCGGCATTGGCGAGGGGCTGGGCGACGCCGCGGTGGGCGAGGCCCAGCTCGAGATGTACAAGACGAGTTTCTCCCGATCTGATCCCGTCAAGATGCAGACCATCCAGCGGGGCTACGACACGCGGCAGTGATCTGTCTCCTCGCCAGGCGGGCAGCCCTCGCGGCGCTCCTCGCGGTCCTCCTCCCAGTGCCCGGATGGGCCTCAGACCGCTTCATCGATTACCTCTACGTTGACGCCAATGAAGGCGGCTCCAGTGGCGGCCATGTCGGGCTCCGTGTGGATGACGACGTGTTCCACTTCGAGTACCGCCGGCCAGGAATGCTCGTCCTCCAGCGTGAGACGTTCGGCGAGTTCCGTCATCAGTACGCCGGTCTTGAGAATCGCACGATCGAGGCGAGCCGCATCCCGGTGAGCGAAGAGACCTTCAGTCTGGTGCGCGAACGATTCCGACGGCGGTACTTCGTTCAGCGGCGGCAGCTCGAGGTTCTCGAGACGCTCAGGACCGAGCGGCGGATCCTCGAGCAGATGTTGCAGGGGCGCGTCGAGGTGGACGGGGCAGGGTTCTTTTTCGGCGAAGGTAGCGCGCCCGATCCGGCGCTCCTCGCACTCCGCCAACGCGTCCTCGACACTCACGGAGCGAACTTCCTGACGGAGCGCGTGGAAACACTCCGGCGGCGTCTCGCCACGCTCGATGGGCCGGAGGTGCCTGAGCCGCCACGCGGGGCCTCCGTCGACGAGACGCCGTCTCCCGCGTACGGCTTTTCTCGGCGTTACCGTGACACACTCACCGCGCTCGCTGCCCTCGAGGTTTTAGCGACCGCCCGGCCCCTGCGGCCGGAGGTCACGATCACGGCGGCCGTCAGGGAGCTGCGTCTCGACGCCGACGAGGCCCTGCGGCTCCGCGGGCTCTCCGACGCGCTCGCTGCTAGCCTCGTCCGGCTGCTCGACTCGCCCCGGCCCGACTGGGGATTTCCGCTCCTCCTCGGTATGGCTCGCCTCGCGACTCTCGAGCGCTCGCGCGAGTCGCGGCAGTGGGTGTTCCTCGATGCGTTCCCTCGAAGCGCGGAGGTGATCGAGCGGGCGCGCGTAGCGAGGCGTCCCGAGGTGATCGACGCCATGCTCAGTGACGCGCATTCCGCTCTCGACGTGGCGCGCGTTCGGCTCGCCTCGCGCCTGCGCAGCGACGATACGTTCGAGGAGGGCGAGTTCGCTGACCTCGAGGACGCGGGAAATCGCTCTGCCGAGATCCGGCGCGCCCTCGACGATGGACGTGACCTGCGAGTGCCTCACCACCTGTTCCTGCCCGCGCGAAGCGACCTGCGTCCGCTCGTGCTCGCCCCGTCCTCGACGGCCCTAGCCGCCCGGCTCGTCACCGCCCGCGAGCGCGAGGAGGCATACGGCCGTGTCCTCAGACGCCTCTACGGCTATCACATCGTCACGCGCAATTGCGTTTCGGAGATCCTCGGCGAGCTCGACGTCGCGCTCTTCGGCGAGCGTGTCGACATGGACGGCTCGCTCAGCTTTGTCCCGGCCCTCTCGGCCAGTATCGTGAAGGAGCGCTACGGGGTCTCGGACGTGTTCCGGATCCTGTCGCATCGCCGGGCGGGCCTCGCACGGCTCTACGAGGAAGAGAACTCCCTTCGGGTCTTTCTGCGGGAGTCGAACACGATCACGTCGACCCTCTACTGGCGAAACTCCCGCGACTCCACCTTCGTATTCTTCACCGACGACGTCGTGGTGACGCGGCCTGTCTTCGGAGCGGCGAACCTGGTCGCCGGCGTGGCAGCGAGCGCCGTCGGCCTCGTGACAGCCCCATTCGACAGGGGCAAACTCCTGCGCGCGAGTCTCAGGGGAGCGTTCTTTAGCCTTCCGGAGCTGTTCTTCCAGAACATCAGAAAGGGCTCGTTCGAGTACGTCGGACACGGGGCTCGCGAAGAGGAGGTTCGCTGATCGCAACTGCTGACGTTCTTACGCTGCCAGTAGACTCAGCGTCGGTTTGCGCAGATCATCCGGCGCATCGAGCGGCTCGCATGGCATCCGACGTGATCGCGAGCCCTAAGGGTGGGCGATGGCAAAGAAGAAGTGGTCGAAGAAGGTCAAGATCAAGGACTTGCCGATCAAGAAGGGATCCGCTGTGAAGGGCGGCGCACTGCGCCGGGCCAGCGCGCAGTAAGCTGATCGTCGGCGGCGGCATCAACGCGGCTCACAACGGGCAGCGGGCCGGACCCGATGGGAGCGCGTTGATGTGCCCCGAGAGCCCCGTATTTCCCACCTCCCACGGCGATGGCGGTCAGCTCCGCGAGCGGCGCCGGTCGACCTGGCGCCGCCGACGGCCACGTCGCCGGCACCACGAAGCTCGATCTCGGCGGGACGATCCGTCATTGCAGTCCGCAGGAGACGCTGGCTCGGGTCCGTCCCCTGTTCCCGATGTTCGGCATCACGCGCCTGGCCAACGTCACGGGGCTCGATCGGATCGGGATCCCCGTCTGGCTATGCATCCGTCCCAATGCGCGTTGCCTGTCCGTGTCGCAAGGCAAGGGCCTCGACGACGACCTCGCGCGTGTCTCGGCGGTCATGGAGTCGATCGAGCTCCACCATGCCGAGGATGTGGCCCCGCCCGACATGGTGGCTTCCTACCGCGAGGCGCGCCGGCGGCACGCGGTGATGAATCCCGCACGGCTGGCCCCGGGAGTCCGCGGGCGCGCGTACGGCCCCGATCGAAAGATCGCGTGGATCCGCGGAACGGAGCTCGGCAGCGGGGAGCCGGTCCTCGTGCCGCACGTCCGGGTGAACGAGAACTGGAGCCGGCCTCACCCCGACGCGGGCCTGTTCGTCGTCACGACCACGGGGCTGGCCTCGGGGAACCATCGCCTGGAAGCCATCTGCCACGGGCTCTTCGAGGTCGTGGAGCGCGACAGCGAGTGGCGGTGGGAGCGGCTCTCCGCGGCGGCGCAGCAGGCGCGGGAGCTCGACCCCGCGACGGTCGCGTCGCCGCTGCTGCGGCGGCTGCTGGACCGGTTCGCGGCCGCCGACATCCTCGCTCGCCTGTGGGACATGACGTCGGACATCGGCATCCCCGCGTACCACTGTACGATCAGCGATCCGTTCGCGCTGGGCGGCCTCGAGCCGGTCTACGGCGCCGGCTGTCATCTGTCGAAAGAGATCGCGCTCGCGCGGGCGCTCACCGAAGCCGCGCAGTGCCGGCTCACCTTCATCGCGGGATCCCGCGACGACGTCTTCCCCTCGCTGTACGAGCGGATGAAATACGCCAGGCCGCGCGAGGTTCGCGCCCGCGCGCGGGGAGACTTCAGCAAACGCCCATCACCGCCGCCCGGATCAACGTTCGAGGACGATCTGCAGACGGCGCTCGGTCTGCTCGCCGACGCGGGGTTCCCGCAAGTCATCGCGGTCGAGCACACGAAGCCCAACCTCGGAGTCCCGGTCGTCACCGTGATCGTTCCCGGCTTGCACGAGGTGGCCGAGGAATGAAGGCGGTGAGCGACGAACCAGTCATCGTGTTCCTCGGCCCGTCGCTGCCCGTCGCGGAGGCGCGGCGCGTGCTTCCCGCGCGGTACCTCTCGCCGGTACGCTGCGGCGACGTGCTTCGTGTCCGGCGGCTGAAGCCGCGCGTGATCGCCATCATCGACGGGCTGTTCGAGACAACGGCTGCCGTGTGGCACAAGGAGATCCTGCTGGCGCTGGAGGACGGCATCGCCGTGTTCGGGGCCGCCAGCATGGGAGCGCTGCGCGCGGCGGAGCTGGCGCCGTTCGGCATGGTGGGCGTCGGAGCGATCTTCGAGGCGTACCGGGACGGGGTGTACACCGACGACGACGAAGTCGCCGTGTTGCATGGCCCGGCCGCCGAAGGATTCCGGGCGCGGTCGGATGCGATGGTGAACGTCAGAGCCACGGTGGCCCGCGCTGTCGAGGCCGGGGTGATCGGCGCCGAGTCGGCGCGCGAGGTCATTCAATGCGCCAAGGAGACGTTCTATCAGGAACGGTCGCTGACCAGGGCGATGGACCGAGCGTGGGGCACGTCGCGCACCGGCGAGGCGGTGCGCTTCCGCCGGTTCATCGAGCAGGGCGGCTATGTGGACCAGAAGCGGCTCGATGCCCTGGCACTGCTGCGACATCTGGCAGACGTCTACGGAGCGCCGCGGACACGCGAGAGCTGCGTGATCGAGGTCAACCGTTCCTGCTTCATCATGAAGCTCCAGCACCAGGTGATGTGCCGGCCGTTCACCGCCGCCGAGCCGGACTTGCCGGGCGAGGAGAAGGTCGCGCTGGAGGCCAGGCTCCTCGGACCCACGTACCGCCTGCTCCGGAGGCTGGCGCTGCTGATGTCGATGGCCGAGGCGCTCGCCCGCGCGCGGGGAGTCGACGTCGCCCCGCGACACATGGCGCGCTCCTTCGACGCGGACGACTTCGGGCTGGGGCCGGCCGCGAGAGCCGCGCGCTGGACCCGCGCACGCGACCTCGACGATGCCGGCCTGAAGCGCTACGTGCGCCGGCTGGCCACGATCCGGGCGCTGCTCGAAGCCAGCGGCAAGGCCCGCGGCCGGCACGGCCGGCCCACGCCGGTCTACGAACCGCACCTGCTGGCCTTGATGCGCATCGACGGCCGGTACGAGCACTGGCGCCCGGCGACGGTTCCGGCCGGCGTCAGCCCCGGCTGGGCCGTCCTGAGGAATGCCGAGCGAGGAGGTGGCGAGGACTTCCGCCTCTATCGGCGAAGCGCGAAGCTGTGGCACGTGCTGGACGAGGCCGGTCGCATCCTCGGGGTCGAGGCTCCAGACGACCGACAGGTCGTGTGCGACGAATTCCGCCGAGCGCGCGGTCTGCACACCGAGCGGGTCACCCTCGACTGGATGCGCAGAAACGACCTCGACGTCGACTCTTACGCCGAGTTGGCCGCCGCCGAGGCCCGGCTGTCGATCCTCTGCGAGGCGTCGCGGACGTATACGCTCGGTCTCATCGAGACGATCGAGCCCGTGTGCTGGCTTCACGACGCCATCCGGCTCAGCGGCCTCTACCCGCGTCTCAAGCGGCGGCTCGCCGCCCCAGCGTCATCGGACGGCCGCGCGCGCCGAGCGGCCGCTCCGGACTTCGAGCGGGCGCTGCGCGAGCATTGCGCGCGCCTCGGCGAGCCGGCACCGGCCAACGTCGAGGAATATGCTCGCGCGCTCGACTTTGCCGAGGGCGGGGCCGAGCTCGCCGCCGCGCTGGCCCGTCGCAGCAGATCCGCGAGCAGCTCGTGTCCGTCCGGCGCGCCTGAGGCCTCTTGCGTGACAGGTCACCCACCTCAGTCGCGGCAGCGACTACGGTGAGCTGCTGGCCCGGCTGCGCGCACGCCGGGAGACGCTGATCGCGATGACGCCGCCCAGCGCGAGGAGCGGCAGCCCTAGCCAGTAGCGCTGACGCTCTCGCGCCTTCGCGCGCAGCGTGCGCAACACCAGGCGGTCGCCGGCGACCAGCTCGCTGCGCCCGGCCAGGAACTGGGCCGCGCGTTCTCGGGATCGAGCCAGTCGTGCGGGTTGCCGAAGCCGTGCTGGTGCGGCGCCGCGTCGGCGCGCAGCCGCGGCGTCTCCGTCTGCAGCAGCGTGATGCTGCGCGAGAGATCGAGACCGCGGGGCCCGCCGGGCGCCGGTGCTCCGTCGCCCAGCCTCGCCAGCGCGCGGCGCAGCCACGGCTCGTGGTCGAGGCCGACGCGCACGAGCAGGGCCGCGCTCTTGAGCCGGGCGAGCTGTCCGGCTTCACCTCGATTAGCGTTAAGGCGGGCTCTCGGCGTTCTCTCCTCGACCGACCGATCCTTCATGGCGAGCCTGGCCACGGGGTCAACACGCTCCGCGCCCCCGCATTTCGGGCCGAAAGACTGCGCAAGTAGCCTTCACATCGACGGCGAGCTTGCACATTCGCGCGTGGCGGCTAACTCACCCGCCCACCGCAAGGGACCAGAACAAAAGGGGACCCGCCGTGGCATGGATGATGCGGCCTCGCGCGTCGGGGGATGGGCCCGCCTCGCGGGCCCAGGCAGACCTGTGTTTCAACGGCGTTTGCGTCAATGAGCGCCGACGATGCTGCGCTCACGACCATGTCGATGTGCTGCACGCGAGAAAGGGGCACGAGCAATGAACCGACGTATCCTTCCTGCCATCGGCTTCGTCGTACTCGGTGCGCTTCTCTGGTCACCGCAAGCTGGAGCCCAGATTGTCCACTATGTGGACAACGTCGAGACGTGTAACGGTCTGGGCCCTTGCTACACGACGATCATGGACGCCGTCAATGCTGCAGCGCCGTCCGACTCTATCAGTGTCTTCCCGGGTGTCTACCGTGAGGAGGTCGTGATTGCCTCCAAAGACGGCCTCGTGCTTCGAGCTCACACGCCGGCACTAAAACCGGTACTTACAACTCCACCGGGGGGCGAGTTCGGAGTCACTATCCGGTCGATGAATGTACAGGTTTTGAACTTCGTCATCGAGGGTGAAGTGTTCGGGAGTGGGGCTTCAGGCGGTGCCGTCATCCAAGGCAATTACGTGATCGGCAGCATTGTGCTTCGTTCTAGCTCCTGGACGGTGAGGGACAACGTCGTCGTTGGGGAGGGTTCCAGGCCAGGCATTTTCGCCTGGTTGGGGGGTTCTGATTCCCTGATTCAAGGAAACACTTTGATCGGGGGCTCGATCCGGACTGAGGAGTCGATTCAAATTACGATCCGGAACAACGTGGTCTACGGTGGCGGACTCGCGCTGGGCGGACGCTATACGTCGCAGAGCACGGTGGAACTGAACGTGGTGATTGGGGGGGATATCTCGGGCGCCGGCCCCCATGGTTTCGATAACGTCATTCGGAGCAATGTGATAAGAGGCGGCGGGCTTCGGCTGACCTTCTACGCGGCCGGCAACAACCTCACTTCCAACTTCGTGTCGGGCAGTCCAGCGGACGGCATCGCGGTGGATGGATACAACCCGTCCTCTGCCAACCAGATCCAGAACAATACGGCCGTCGAGAATGTCGGTTGTGACATTAACGATACGACCCAGTACAACCCGGACGCGACGGTCGTCAACATCTGGACGGAGAATCGGTTCGTCACTAAGTGTGGGACAGCCACGGACTGAGCACTTGGTGATTCTTTGTGATGTGCCGGGGACGAGACATGCAGATCGATAGGACGACGACCTACATGCGATGCACGGTTGGGCTGCTCATTATCCTCGCGACGGCCGTGTTGGTACTCGCGCCGCCGGCGGCTGCGGGCGCCAAACAGTCGGTACGGGCACCGCGGAGAGTTGTACGGAGGAAGCTCTCTCCCGGGCCATTGCGCGCGCCGGAGCGGGGGAGGGGCGACAATCCGGTTCAACTGCGGCAGTACTCCGGCCACGATATTCGTGACTGCATACACTCTTGTGATCCCCAACAGTACGAAAATCCACGGCGGCGACATGGTGACGCTGACCATGAAGCGGGAGGGAGGTTGTAACGCGTTTGGCGGGGTGATGTTCACTATCGAGCCAGGTGGCACCGTGGTGCTGGCGCATCTGACGATCGCCAATAGCGGATACTGTCATCTCTTGCGATACGGAACGGCAGTTCGGCGGAATCAGCACTCGGTAGTGTCACGCCCCGGGAGGACACCATGGACGCGAAAGACGTCGAGGGAATCGGGCGGCGGAACTTCCTTAAGTACTCGGGCCTGGCGCTCGGGGCCTCGCTCACGGGGCTGCGTCCGCAGCCCGTGTTCGCCGCCAAGCAGTTCGGCCACTCGATCGTCCAGCAGATCAACCACGTGAAGCTCTACATGACGCACTACGCGTTCTTCGAGGAGCCGGATCCGGGCGTGCCGAACGCGGTCTACTTCGATGCGGCGACCGGCAGGCCGACGAGCGAGTTGTTCCTCTCGACGCCGGTGCGCCTGCGCGACTTCAGCCGCGGGGCGAGGAACCGGACCGTCCTCGCCGCGCCGAGCGAGACCTCGAAGCTTCTCCCTTACGTCGTCGAGCCCCCGGGATTTCGGTCGAGAAGACCATGGTCTTCGAGGTGAGGATCCGGATCGGCTTCCTCTTCGAGCCGCCGGTCGGGGCTCAAGCGCCGGCGGTGGGGCTGCTCACGGGCTACCTCAACTTCGGCTTCCTGCACCAGCTCATCCGGTTCCCGCCGCCCCCGAATCCGGACGAGATCGTCGTCTACCGCTGGATCGCGCCCATGACGCTCAGCACCGCCCATCGCTTCATCCGTGCCACCGCGACCGAGCCGCCTCCCGTCGCCGAAGCCTTCCCCGTCGGCATGACCGAGCTCCGGTTCGAGGGATCGCCGGTCGACAACAACGGGCGCTACACCATCGTCGGAAGCGCCCAGCACGTGGCCTTCGACGCGCCGCCGGAGCTCTTGCTGTTCCTCTTCGGCAGCTCCGCGCCGCTCGCCGACGTGGAGTTCGCGGTCGAGGAGAGCGGCGTGCTCGTGTAGCCACGCGCGCGCCGTATGACGTCCTCGGTGCTGCGAACCTTGACCGCCGATCAGCACCGCCCCCTGAAGCGGATCACTGGGACGGAGGCGTCGAGTACGCGCGGCTGATTGGAGCGGCTCGCTCGAAACCGCGTCGGTGTCGTCATCGATCCTCGCGGCGACGCGCGAGGAAGATGCGAACGTCCCCTGCAAAGATTGCCGGTTTCAGAAAAGTGTTTTCAGGTCTTGCCGGCGATCGGGGCTGGTCCTACTCTGAGTTGCGTGGACCTTAGTACGCGGTATTTCCCTCGTACACGACAAGGAATCACCGGCTTCACCGCTCAGCACCTACGTGATGCAGTGCGGTCATTGCAAGGAGCGCTATCGGTAGAGCCGAGGGGATGTGCCAGAACGAGGTCCACAGAGCGCCTGGGAGAAACCGCTGGTACGAGTCAAAGGCAGATCGTAAGCGTTGGAGGGACGCACATGAAGAAGAGGATGCTCGCGCTCGTCGTTTTTGGAACCCTGCTGACCTTCACCCTATCGCTGGTGCACGTGCCCCAGGCGTCGGCCGACCTCAAGAGCGTCTTCACCGCTGTCTGCGACGCGTACACCGACGCGATCTCCAATCCGAACGGACCCACCCCGTCTGGCCCCTCGTTTTGTTCTAGTCCTCCTGAAGATAATTGTAGGTCCCTCATGGTCTGCATGGACAAGGCCGGGTGGCACGTTATACACGACACGCGATACGGTGGAGCGTGGTTCGACCCTAGCGCTCCTGGGGCGTTCTACAAATTGATCTTCCAGAAGGATTGACCGAGATCTGCGCTCGATGATCCGAACAGCAATGCGGGCGCGCTCCACATCGGGTCGATGGCTCTGTCAGCGAGCCGCGAGTAGCCGGACCAACTGTGAGTGTGGGGCGAATGCGCAAATGGAGTTAACGCTGCGTTGCGGTCCGAGACGTGGGAGGTTAACGATGCGTTACGGAGTGTTTGACCGTTGGATTCTTGTGGCATTCTGCGCGCTGTCGGTCGGGCTGCTGGGGTGGCCCGCGCGCACCAGAGCTCAAACCCTCGGCGACATTACCGGGACCGTGCCGGGGACCGGGATCATCGGCGGCACCACGACAGTGCTGGGCGACACGGGAACGCTCGCGCCAGGTTCGCTTGACGCTCTGTATAGCGAAGTCGACTCGATCAGCACGTCCCTGGTCTCGGCGGAGGTTCCGAGCGCGCGGGTGATCGGCTACGCGGACCAGATTGCCTCCGATTCCTATCTCTCCTCGCTCAACCTCATCATCGCCGGAATCACCATAGCCGCCAGTTCCGCGGAAGCGGCAGCCCGGGCGCCCCTGAACGGCAGCTCAGGCGAGGGCACCTCGTACATTTCCAATCTCTCGATCAATGGCGTGGCCGTCCCCGTCGACGGGACGGTGAACCAGACGGTCTCCATTCCGGGCGGCCAGTTGGTGCTCAACGAGCAGCAGGTCCTATCGGACGGCACGTTGGTCGTCAACGCCCTGCACGCGACCGTCTCTGGCGTTGCGGACGCCGTGGTCGCATCTGCGACGGCGGGCCCCAGCGGCGGGAACGCGAGCGCGGTGCGGGCCACGACCCCCTGACGGTCGAGGCCGTGCTGACGGAACGAAGGGGGCGTGCGTGGCCCCCTTCGTCTTTTTGATGTCTCGGCCGGGCGCTGGCGGCTAATGACCCTCGACGTGCTCGGGAGCGACAGCCAGTGCCGCGAGGTCGCTCTAGGATCGAATCGGCGACGTGAGGGGCGACAGGAGGCGCTGCCCGTGGGCGTACTGCGCGCCTGAGCGCTGGCGGGCGACGTGTCGAGCGACGAGCAGCGTCAGGCGAGGGGCGTGCTGGAAGTCTGCGACGAGACGAGCAGAACGAGACGCTTCGGGTGGTTCCCCTCGGGGAAGCACCCGAAACCACGACGGTGGAATACGCTCAGGCGACGCGAGCGAGCAATGAGTGCGTCGTGGCGGTCGCTCGCGACTCGATGACGCGTATCCTCGCGACTGGCATGTGGCAGTGCGCATCGGATGGGTGCGCATCTAGGCTGCCACCCGGAAGACGCCGTTGAGCGGGACGATCCAGTCCGAGCGAGTGGTCCCCGTTGGGGCCACCACTTACAGGCGTGTGCTCGGGCGGGTTGTTCGGCAGCCCCGCGGTTTAGTTTTCCCGGCCGCGATAGCGCGCTGCGCGCAAGATCATCCGACGAGCCTCGCCCGCGTCACATCGAGCGGGTGATCGATCAGAGCCTGCACCCGCTCGATGAAACGCACCGTATGCGGCAGGCCCGCGTGATGGTCGAACGCAGCTTCGTCTACCCAGCGTGAATGGATGTAGAAAAGGCGCGGGTCACGGGCCGAGCGGAACGCGTGAATGCTCAGGCAGCCGGCTTCCTCACGGGACGGACCAACGACGTTGCGGAGTGCCTGTTCCACGGCAGTCTCGTGTCCAGGGTGCGCATGAAAACGTCCGAAGATGAACAGCTCCAAGCGTCCTCCTCATGCAGCCATCGTTGTATGGTGGCTGAGCATCGCGGCGATTCTCCGTCAGCCGTCCACCCTCTGCAACGTGATGGACAAAGCCCCCAAGCGGCGTTTGATGAACTGCCTGAGCATCGCGTTGACGAGAGGGAGCCGGTCCGTGCGTGGCATCATTGCCGCCACGAGCTTACGAGGAGGCCGTCATGACGCTCGACGTGCCGTTGCTCAGATCGGACACGCCCGGTGTGGCCAACGTTCTCCACTTCAACAACGCGGGCGCTGCCTTGCCCCCGCGTCCCGTCCTCGACGCGGTGACGAGCCACCTGGCGCGCGAGGCCGCCATCGGCGGCTACGAGGCGGCGGCCGAAGCGGCCGATCGCCTCGCGGATGTCTACGACGCCGTCGCCACGCTGATCGGCGCGCGCCCGGACGAGATCGCGGTCGTGGAAAACGCCACGCGCGGCTGGGACATGGCGTTCTACGCGGTTCCGTTCCGGGCGGGCGACCGCGTCATCACCGCGCGGGCCGAGTACCTGTCGAACTACCTCGCATTTTTACAGCTGAAGGCGCGCGTGGGGATCGAGATCGACGTGGTCGACAGCGACGGGTCCGGGCAGATCGACCTCGCGGCGCTCGAGCACGCGATCGGTCCGCGCACGAAGCTGATCGCGATCACGCACGTGCCGGGAAGAAACGGGCTCGTCAATCCGGCGGCCGACGTCGGCCGCATCGCCGCGCGCCACGGCATCCTCTATCTGCTCGATGCCTGCCAGTCGGTCGGCCAGCTCGCGGTCGATGTGCGGCAGATCGGCTGCCACATGCTCTCGGCCACGGGCCGCAAGTATCTGCGCGGGCCCCGCGGCACCGGATTGCTCTACGTGCGACGCGACACCATCGAGAGGCTCGAGCCGCCGTTCATCGATCTCCACGCCGCGTCCTGGACCGACGCCGACACCTACGTCGTCCGTGACGACGCGCGCCGGTTCGAAAACTGGGAGCGATTCGTGGCCGGCCAGATCGGCCTGGGCGTCGCTGCGCGTTACGCGATGCGGGTGGGCATCGATGCGATCGAAGCACGGGTCAAAGCGCTCGCGACGCTGCTGCGGCGGGAGCTCGCGAAGCGACCCGGCGTGAGCGTGCACGATCGCGGAGTGGAGCAGTGCGGGATCGTCGCCTTTCTCAAGGACGGCGAAGCGCCCGGCAAGACGCGCGACCGGCTACGCGCCATGAACATCAACGCCCACGAGGCCCGCTTGTCGCGGCTCGATCTGCCCGCGCGCGGATCGGACGCGGTGGTCCGCGCCAGCGTGCACTATTACAACGACGAGTCCGAGGTGGCGCGCTTCGTTCGGGCTGTGGCGGGCTAGACGTCGCAATGCCGCTTGGGGCGCAGGCCCACTGGCCGGGTTTGACCCGTCCACGACTGGCCGGTCGTGAGGTGTCCATCGGAGCGATTCGTGGCCGGCCAGATCGGCCTGGGCGTCGCCGCCCGTTACGCGATGCGGGTGAGCATCGACGCGATCGAAGCACGGGTCAAAGCGCTCGCGCGACCGGCTGCGCGCGATGAACAGCAGAAGACTCTGAGCGCCCTGCCGAAGGCGCGCGTCCCGCGGCGTCCGGTGGGACAGCCGGCTTGACAACCACGCCGCGATGTCATAAACGGGAAACCCGGTTTCCGAATCGATGACATCGATCACGACGTCTGGGCGGCCCGGCATCGGCGTCGCCTCGATTGTGCGCGCCATCCGCGTGCTCGAGGTGTTCGCCGACCGTCCGGAGGGCGTCGCGCTCACCCGGCTCAGCGCCGAGCTGGGGTACGGCAAGGCCACGCTCTCGAAGGTCCTGGCCACGATGGAGCGCGGCCACTTCGTGCGCCGCGACACCGCGACGGGGCACTTTCATCTCAGTTGCCGCCTCCTCGCCCTCGCCTTCGCTTACGCTGAGCGCGTCGGCATCCCCGGCCTCTGCGCGCCTATCTTGCAAGCCCTGGCCGACGAGACGGGCGAGCTGGTGCAGCTCGCGGTCGTGGAGGGTGGCAGCGTGCTGTTCGTGGCGAAGGCCGAGGGGCCTGACCAGCGGATGCGGATGGTGCCGCTCGTCGGCGCCGTCGCGCCGCTGCACGCGACGGCGAGCGGCAAGGTCTGGCTCGCCAGCCTCTCCGAGGCCGCGGCGGCGGCGGCCCTGACGCAGCAGGGTCTCGCGCGGCTGGCGCCGCGCACGATCACGTCGCGCGCCCGCCTGCTCGCCCAGCTTCGCGACGTCCGCGCGCAGGGCTACGCGATCGTCGACGAGGAGCTGGTGGCGGGCGGCCGGGCGGTGGCGGCCCCGGTCATCCGAGGCGACGGTGTGGTCGGGTCGGTGGCAGTGTCGGGGCCGACGTTCCGGGTGCCCGTGCACAAGCTGCACCGGATGGCGCCGCGGCTGAAGCGTGCAGCGGCCGAGCTGGCGGCCGTGTGGCCGCACGAGGTCACCGCGCGCGACTTCGGTCTCGGCGTACGAGTACGAACGGACAACGGCCGTCCGCGGGCGCCCCGGAGACACGCGTGAGCTTCGAATACCACGAGCCGACCTCGCTCGCAGAGGCCGTCGCCCTCGGCGCACGGTTCGGCGACGACGGCCGGTTTCTCGCTGGCGGCACCGATCTCATCATCCAGATGCATCGGGGCAAGCTGCGGCCGCGCCACGTCGTGAGTCTGCACCGCGTGTCTGGGCTCGACGCCATCGACGCCAACGGCGCCGTGCGGCTGGGCGCGCTCGTCACGCACCGCGCCCTCGAGCGATTCCCCGCCTTCCAGGGACGACTGCGGGCGCTCGTGGAGGGCGCCGAGGTCGTGGGGGGGCACCAGGTGCGGAACGTCGGCACCGTCGGCGGCAACATCGTCAACGCCTCCCCGGCCGCCGACGTCGTGCCGGTTCTCCTCACGCTCGACGCCTCGGTGACGTGCCTCGGCCCCGGCGGAGAGCGCACGCTGCGCCTCGAGGACTTTCTCATCGGCTCCGGCCGCACGGCCCGCCGGCCGGACGAGCTGCTCACGAGCGTGCGCTTCGCCGGCCTCGCCCCGCGGTCCGCGACCGCCTTCCTCAAGGCGGGACGCCGCCGGGCGATGGAGATCTCGGTGGTGTGCGTCGCGGGGCGGCTGACGCTCGACGCCAGCGGCGAGCGCTGCCTGGAGGCGCGTATCGCGCTCGGCGCGGTGGCCCCGCGGACGTTGCGCGCGCACGAGGCGGAGCGCTTCCTCGAGCAGCGCGCGCTGACCGCCGAGACGCTGCGGGAGGCGGCCCGACTCGCCACCGCCGCCTGCCAGCCAATCAGCGACGTGCGCGCGTCCGCCCGCTACCGTCGCCTCCTCGTGGAGACGCTGGTTCCCCGTGTTCTCGCGCGCTGCGTGGAGCGCGTCCGGGAGCAGGCGTCGTGAGCAAGCTCGCCCTGACGCTGACGATCAACGGTGAGCGGCACGAGATCCTCACCGAGCCTCACCGCACGCTTCTCGACGTCTTGCGCACCGACCTCGGCCTCACCGGGACGAAGGAGAACTGTCTGGAGGCGGAGTGCGGCGTGTGCACCGTCCTGCTCGACGGCGCGGCCGTGAACGCGTGCATCCTCCTGGCCGCGCAGTGCCAGGGGCGTTCGGTGCTCACGATCGAGGGGCTCGCGCGCGATGGGGAGCTCCATCCGCTCCAGCGCGCCTTCATCGACCACGGCGCGGTGCAGTGCGGCTACTGCATCCCCGGCATGATCCTCTCCGCCCAGGCCTACCTGGACGAGCACCCGTCGCCCACCGAGGACGACGTGCGCGCGGCGCTCGCGGGGAATCTTTGCCGCTGCACCGGCTACCAGAAGATTGCCGAAGCGGTCCTCGCCGTCGCCCGCGACCGCGCGGCCGGGAGGTGACCGATGGCCACCAGCGAGCCCCGCGTCGTCGGCAAGTCGCTCCCGCGCATGGACGGCGCCGGGAAGGTCACGGGCACCGCCGTCTACGCCGCGGACTTCGCGCTGCCCGGCATGCTCGTCGGCAAGGTGTTCCGCAGCACGGAGCCGCACGCGCGCATCGTGCGCCTGGACACAGCGCGGGCGCGGGCTCTGCCCGGCGTGCGCGCGGTGATGACCGCCGCCGACGTGCCCGACGTCCGCTACGGCGGGGCCCTCAAGGACGAGACGGTGTTCGCCCGGGGCAGGGTGCGGTATGTCGGCCAGCCGGTGGCGGCCGTGGCGGCGACGACGCGCGAGGCCGCGGAAGCCGCGCTGGCGGCCATCGAGGTCGTCTACGCGCCGCTGCCCGCCGTCCTCGATCTCGACGCCGCGCTGGCGCCCGGCGCCCCGCTGATCCACGAGGAGTGGGCGAGCTACACGGCGATTCCGATCCTCCATCGCGACGGCAACGTCTGCAACCGCGCGCGGATCGTCGTGGGCGACGTGGAGCGCGGGTTCGAGGAGGCCGATCGGATCTTCGAGCACCGCTTCCGCACCGGCATGGTCCACCAGGGTTACACCGAGCCGCGTGCGGCGGTGGCCGCGTGGGACAGCTCGGGGCAGGTGACGGTGTGGTCGAACACGCAGCTGCCCTTCGAGGTGCAGAACACGCTGGCCGAGATTCTCCAGATGGCGCCGTCGAAGATCCGCGTGGTGGTGCCGGGCATCGGCGGCGGCTTCGGCGGCAAGCTGCGCGTGGGCGTGGAGCACTTTGCGGCCTTCCTGGCGAGGGCGACGGGCCGACCCGTGAAGGTCATCACCACGAGCGAGGAGGAGCTCACCGCGGCGTACCCTCGCCAGGGCACCGTCGTCGAGCTGAAGACCGGCGTGACGAAGGACGGACGCATCACCGCGAAAGCCGGGCGCATCTGGTTCGACACGGGCGCGTTCGCCGGTTCGGGTCCCGGCGTCGCGTCGGTGGCCACGCTCGTGCTGGCGGGGCCGTACAAGATCCCGAACCTCCACCTGGAAGGCTTCGCGGTCTACACGAACAAGACCAACTGCGGTTCCTTCCGCGCGCCCTCCGGCCCCCAGGCGAACTTTGCGGTCGAGTCGCAGATCGACATCATCGCCGACGCCCTCGGCCTCGATCCGCTCGAGCTCCGGCTCAAGAACATCGTGCGCGAGGGCGACGAGGGGCCGACGGGCCAGGTCCTGAACGCGGTCGGGCTGGAGGAGTGCCTGCGCAAGGCGGCGGCGGCGATCGCCTGGAACGACCGCCGACCGGCGCGGTGGCGCGGCAAGGGACTGGCCTGCGGCTGGTGGACGACGACGGGCGGCTCCTCGGGCGTCTACGTGAAGATCAACCCGGACGGGACCGTCGCGCTCAACACGGGTGCGGCCGAGATCGGGACCGCGGCGCTCACCGGGGCGGCTCAGGTCCTCGCCGAAGAGCTCGGCGTCGACCTGGCCGACATCAACGTGGTGTCGGCCGACACGTTTTCCACGCCGTTCGACTTCGGCGCCCAGGGCAGCCGCACCGCCTTCGCGGTCGGTAACGCCTGCCGCGCCGCCGTGGACGACCTCAAGCGCCGCGTCTTCGCGCTGGCGGCCGCGCAGCTCGGCGTCGAGCCGGAGGCGTGCCGCCTCGCCGACAAGCACGTGCTGGCCGACGGCAAGCGGATCTCGCTCGCCGACCTCGCGCGGCTGTCGCAGCAGACGGGCGGGGGCCTGATCGCGCAGGGGACGTTCATCGCGCCGCCCACCGCCTACGACAGCAAGCGCGTGGACGGGCACGTCTATCCGGCCTTCCACTCGCCGAGCTTCCACGCCCACGCGGTCGATCTCTCGATCGATCCCGAGACGGGCGACGTCACCATCCACAAGTACGTGGTGGCGCAGGACGTCGGGTTCGCCATGAACCCCACGTACATCGAGGGCCAGATCGAGGGTGGCGTCGCGCAGGGACTCGGCCAGGCGCTCTCCGAGGAGATCGTCTACGAGAACGGCCGCGTGCTGAACCCGAACCTCACCGACTACAAGATGCCGACCACGCTCGACATGCCGCGCGTCGAGACGATCCTCGTCCAGCACCCCAGCCTGGTGGGGCCGTACGGTGCGAAGGGCGTGGGCGAGCCGCCCAACATCGAGCCGCCCGCCGCTGTGGCCAACGCCGTGGCCTCGGCCACGGCGCTGCGTCTGACCTCGCTGCCGATCACCGCCGAGCACATCGCGCTCGCGCTCCGCGACGCCGGCACATGACGCTTCGTACGGGACTCCTGATCCTGCCGACCTACGAGCCGGCGCGGCTCGCCGCGCTCGCCGAGGTGGCCGAGGCGGCGGGGTACGACGATTTCTGGATCGCCGACGAGCGCTTCTTCCGCGAGGTGTACGCCTGCCTCACCCTCTGCGCCCTGCGCACACGGCGGATGCGGCTCGGGCCGTGCGTGACGGATCCCTACTCGCGACACCCCGCGCTCACCGCCATGGCCATCGCCACCCTCGACGAGATCGCGGGCGGACGGGCGATCCTGGGCCTCGGTGCGGGCGTGAGCGGCTTCCGCGAGCTCGGCATCGACGCCTCGCGCTCGGCCGCGGCCATCCGCGAGGGCGTGGAGCTGATCCGCCGCCTGCTCGCCGGCGACACCGTGACGGCGAAGGGGCGCGAGATCAGCTTCACGGACGGGCGCCTCGACTTCAAGCCCGCGCGCGCCGAGGTGCCGATCTACGTGGCGTCACAACGGGCGGCCGGCTGTCGGGTCGCGGGCCGGGTGGCCGACGGCGCCATCATGCAGGGCGCGCTCGCGGAGCCGCTCGTGCGGTTCCTGAAGGACACCGTGCACGGCGCCGCCCGCGAGGCCGGGCGCGACCCCGCGCGAGTGGCGCTCGTGGCGCGGCTGAACGTCTGCGTGCACGACGACCGCCGCGCCGCGCGCGACGTCATGCGCCCGAGCATCGTGCGCAGCCTCAGCGCCCAGCGTCCCGACTTCTTCACCTTCGCGACGGCGGGGCTCACGCTGCCTGCGGCCCTGCGGGACCGGGTGCTCGCGTTGCCCTACACGCACGACCCCGCGCCGCTGCGCGCGGTCGCGCCCGACGTGCCCGACGCCTTCGTGGACGCGTGCACGCTCACCGGCCCGCCGGACGTGATCGCGCCCGAGCTGATTCGTCTCGCCCGCAGCGGCATCGCCCAGGTGATGATCTACCCGCTCGCCGTCGACGGCCGCATCGAGACGACGATCCAGCGCTTCCAGACCGAGGTCATGCCGCGCGTGCGGGCGGAGCTGCGCGAATGACGGTGACGGTCCACATGCACGGCAACCTGCGTCGCTTCATGCCGGAGGGCCGCGATCGCCTTGCCATCGAGCTGGAGGCGGGCACCACGATCGAGACGCTCCTCGTCTCGCTGGGGGCCGCCGGCGACACGTGGCTGGTCGCCGTCAACGGCGCGACCTGTGAGAAAGACCGTGTACTCCAATCGGGTGATCTCCTCGACTGCTTCGAACCCGTCGCCGCCGGATAGCCAGCGCCGCGGGCTAGGGAGGAACGCCGGTGAAAGTGCGGTACGTCATCACGACGCTGAAGCGGGGGGTCGAGCCCGCCGCCTACGAGAAATGGCTGCGCGAGTACGACTACAAAGTGGCGAAGACGCTGCCCAGCATCGCCAGCTACAAGACGCATCGCATCGAGGGACCCATCCACGGCGCCGAGACCCCGGGCTGGAACTACATCGAGCGGATCGAGATCCGCGACATGGAGCAGTACCAGAAGGATCTCGCCTCCCCGGCCGGTCAGGAGCTGCTCCGTCAGCTCTACGAGCACTACCTGGAGCGCCCGAAGAACGTCTTCTTCACCACGGAGCCGATCGAGGAGTGATCCCGGGAGGAGACCCAGCATGAGCCGACGCATGAATCGCCGGTCGTTCCTGAAGGGCACCGTCGGAGTCGCCGCGATCGGCGCGGCCGGCTTCCGTCCCCGGCGCTCCCAGGCGCAGGACAAGCGGACGCTCGTGGTCGCCTGGGACACCGACATCGACACCCTCGATCCCGCCCACTTCAAGGCGATCGGCGGCTACGTCACCGTGGCCAACTGCTACGACACGCTGATCGGCTGGAAGGTGCGGCCCATCAAGGACAAGCCGGGGTTCTTTCGCTCCCAGCCGGCCGAGTGGGACCCGATGATCGCGGAGTCGTGGTCGACGGAGCGGGACGGCGCCACCCTCGTCTTCAAGATCCGCAAGGGCGCCACGTTCCCGAGCGGGCGGCCGGTCACCGCGCACGCGGCCAAGTACTGCTTCGACCGCGGCCTGCAGTCGCCCGGCTACATGCGCCTGGTCATTCCGGCCCTCATCCAGGTGAAGTCGCCCGAGCAGTTCGAGGTGCGCGACGATTACACCTTCGCCATCAAGATGGAGGCGCCGAGCCCCATGGCCCTCGACGTGGTGACGCTGTCGAACAACGCCATCATCGACCCCGAGGAGGCCAAGGCCCGTGCGACGAAGGACGACCCGTGGGCGGGGGAGTGGCTCAAGCGCAACGTGGCCGGTGTGGGCCCCTACCACCTCGTCAAGAACGAGCCGGGCGTCGAGGTCGTGCTGGAGTCGACGAAGGGCTACTGGCGGCCGGAGCCGTACTTTTCGCGCATCGTGCTGAAGTTCGTCCCCAACGAGGCCGATCGCGTGCTGCTCCTCAAGAAGAAGGCGATCGACATGGTGGTGGGGCGCCCCGGGCTCTCGCCGAAGAACGTCAAGAGCCTCGAGGGCGAGCAGGGGCTGAGGGTGTTCCAGGTGCCCGACACCACCTGCCACTGGCTCTGCATGAACGGCGGCAAGCCGCCCTTCGACAACAAGCTCGTGCGGCAGGCGGTCAACTACGCCATCCCGATCCAGGCGATCCTGCCCAACGTGCTGTTCGGGTACGGCACGCAGATGAAGAGCCCGGTCCCGCACCTCACCCCGGGCTACAGCAGCACACTCTCGCCGTACAAGCACGACATCGAGAAGGCCAGGGCCCTCATGAAGGAGGCTGGCGTGAAGGGGCCAATCCCCGTCGACCTCGCCGTCCGCGTCGGCTACACGACCCACGAGGCGGCGTCGGTATGGATCCAGCGCGAGCTCGAGAAGATCGGGTTCAAGGTCAACATCGTGCGGGAGACCGACGCCACGTTCCGCCAGGTGGCCATCAAGGGCGGCCACGGGCTGTCCCTCGAGTCGTTCCAGTCGTGGGTGAACGATCCCTGGTACCACCTCGTGTTCAACTTCCACACGAAGTCCAAGTTCACCAACGCCTCGTTCTACTCCAACCCCGTCCTCGACAAGCTCATCGACGAGAGCATGCACGAGACGAACTCGGAAAAGCGGATCGGCGCCGGCCTCGTCGCCCAGAAGATCCTGATCGACGACGCGGTGTGGGGCTTCCTCTGGTACGACAGCTGGACGCGCGTCATGAAGGCGGACCTGAGCGGGATCGAAAAGCGCTGGGACACGTTCGAGCGGTATTACGCGGCGAAGCGGACCTAGCGGGAGCGCCCGGCGGTCCTGAGCCATGGGATTCGGCCGGTACGTCCTGCACCGCCTCCTTCTCGTCGTCCCGACGCTTTTCGGGGTGACGCTGATCTCGTTCACCCTCGTCTACGTGCTCCCCGGCAATCCCGCGCTCGTCAAGGCGGGCTCGCTCGCCACACCGGAGCACGTCGCCGCGATCGAGCGGCAGATGGGCCTCGACCGGCCCGTCCACGTGCAGTACTGGCGCTACCTCACCGGCCTGCTCCGCGCCGACCTCGGCGAGAGCTCGAGCACTGGCCGACCCGTCCTCGAGGACTTCCGGCAGCGCGTGCCCGCCACGCTGGAGCTGACGCTGGCCAGTCTGCTCGTGGCGGCGGCGATCGGCATTCCGCTCGGGGTGCTCTCCGCCGTCCACCGCGACACGGCGCTCGACCACGCGTCCCGGCTCGTCGGCGTCGGCGGCGTGGCCATGCCGAGCTTCTGGACCGGGCTACTCCTGCTCTACGTCTTCTTCTACCTGCTCGGTGTGGCGCCGCCGCCGCTCGGGCGGATCGCGGCCGACGTGGTTCCACCCACCCGCCTCACGGGACTCTACGTGATCGACGGGGCCCTCACCGGTCACGGGACCGCGCTGCTTTCCGCCCTCCACCACCTCATGCTCCCCGCGCTCACGCTGGGCTTCGCCGTGATGGCTCCGCTCACCCGGATGGTGCGCGCGACCATGCTCGAGATCCTCGAATCCGACTACGTGAAAGCCGCCTGGGCGGCGGGGCTGCCGCGCCGGCGTGTCATCTACGGCGACGCCCTCCGCAACGCGCTCATCCCCGTCATCACGCTGCTCGGCGTCATCTTCGGCTTCCTGATGGCGGGCAACGTCGTGGTGGAGATGGTCTTCGCGTGGCCCGGCCTCGGCCACTACGCCGTGACCTCGCTCGTCACCAAGGACGCCGGGCCGATCCAGTCGTTCGTGCTGTTTGTGGCCGTCATGTACGTCCTCGTCAACCTGAGCGTCGACCTGCTCTACGGGCTGGCCGACCCGCGCATTCGCCTGCGCTGATGCCCTGGCGCCGGCTCGCCCGCAACCGGCTTTCTTTCGCGGCGCTCGGCGCGATTCTCGTCGTCACCGTCGCGGCCCTGCTGGCGCCGTGGCTGGCGCCCTACGATCCCGACGAGCCCGACGCCGCGGTCGCCCTGGCCAGTGTCTCCGTGCGGCATCCGCTCGGCACCGACCTCTACGGGCGTGACCAGCTCTCGCGGCTCATCCACGCCGGGCGCGTCGACCTGCTGGTCGCCCTGAGCGCCACGGCCATCGCCCTCACCCTCGGCGCCACCCTCGGCGCGGCGGCCGGCTACCGGGGCGGCTGGGTGGACCACCTCGTCATGCGCGGGGTGGACGCGGTCATGGCCTTCCCCGCGTTCATCCTGGCTCTGGCCATCACGGCCGCCCTCGGCAACAGCACCGCCAACGTGGTCGCCGCGATCGCTCTCACCCACGTGCCGATCTACACCCGGTTGATCCGCGGCGAGATGCTGAAGGCGCGGGAAACGGAGTACGCGGAGGCGGCGCGCACGGTGGGCAACCGCCCGCACCAGATCGTCCTCTACCACCTGTTTCCGAACTGTGTGCCGCCGCTCATCGTGCAGGCCACGCTGGCCATGGGCTTCGCGATCCTGACCGTGGCCGCGCTGTCCTTCATCGGCCTCGGCATCCAGCCGCCCCAGAGCGAGTGGGGGCAGATGACGGCGGAGGGCGCCGGCTATGTCGTCTCGGGGGAGTGGTGGCTCGTGCTCTTCCCCGGCTTCGCCATCATGCTGACCGTGCTCGCGTTCAATCTCGTGGGCGACACCCTGCGCGACCTTCTCGACCCGCGCATGCGAGGAGTGCGGTGAGCGAGCTCCTCGAGGTGCACGACCTCACCGTGCATTTCGCCACCGAGGACGGCCTCGTGGAGGCCGTCGACAACGTGAGCTTCTCGGTGCGCCCGGGCGAGATCCTGGGCGTCGTCGGGGAATCGGGCTCCGGCAAGTCGGTGACCGCGCACGCGCTGCTCCGCCTCATCCGACCGCCCGGCCGCATCGTGCGTGGCGAGATCCGCTTCGAGGGGGCCGACCTCCTCGCCCTTCCCGAGGCGCGGATGGGCGCGGTCCGCGGCGCGCGCATCGCGCTCGTGTTCCAGAGTCCCCGCACGGCGCTGAACCCGGTGCTCACAGTGGGCCGGCAGATCGCGCGTCTGTACGAGCTGCATCAGCACGTCGCCCCGGCCGAGGCGTGGCGGCGAACGATCGAGATGCTCACGCTCGTCGGGATCGCGGAGCCCGAGCGGCGCGCGCGCCAGTACGCCCACCAGCTCTCCGGCGGCATGTGCCAGCGGGTGATGATCGCCATGGCGATAGCCTCGTCGCCGCGCTTGCTCATCGCCGACGAGCCCACCACCGGCCTCGACGTCTCCATCGCCGCGCAGATCCTCGATCTGCTCCGCGCCCTCGGCCGCCGCACGGGCGCGTCGATCGTGCTGATCACCCACGACCTCGGCGTGGTGGCGGAGGCGTGCGACCGAGTGGCCGTGATGCACGCGGGTCAGCTCGTGGAGATCGCCGACGTCCACACGCTCTTCAAACGCCCGCTGCATCCCTACACGCAGGCCCTCGTGCGCTCGATTCCGCGGATCGATCGCGAGGTCGCCATGGAACCCATCCCGGGCGCGGTGCCCTCGCTGCTGGCGCCGGCGCCGGGCTGTCGTTACGCCGACCGTTGCGCGCGCGTGCTGGAGGTGTGTCGGCGCGAGCGCCCCGTGCTGCGCGCGGCGGGGGCGAGCCACGAGGTCGCCTGCCATGCCGTCGAGGTGGAGAGTGGCACTGCTGTCCGTTGAGGGCCTCGTCAAGCACTTCCCGCTCGGTGGCGCTCGCGCGTGGCTCGACCGGCTGGGCGGGCAAGCGCCGCGCTCGGTGCGCGCGGTGGACGGCGTGTCATTCGCCGTCGCGCCGGGGGAGACGCTGGGCCTCGTGGGCGAGTCCGGCTGCGGCAAGTCGACAGTGGCACGCTCGATCTTGCGCCTGGTGGAGCCGACGGCGGGCCGCGTGACCTTCGGTGACGTGAACCTCACCACGTTGAGCGCGGAGCCGCTGCGCCGCCAGCGCCGCGACCTCCAGATGGTGTTCCAGGACCCGACGGCGTCGCTGAACCCGCGCCTCAGCGTGGGGCGCACGGTGGAGGAGCCGTTGCGGCGCCACACCACGCTCGGCACCGGCGAGCGGCGCGCGCGTGTGGCCGAAGTGCTGGCGCAGGTCGGCCTGGGCCCCGAGCTGGCCGGTCGCTACTCGCACGAGCTCTCGGGTGGGCAGCGCCAGCGCGTCAACTTCGCGCGGGCCATCGCCACGCGGCCGCGGTTCGTGGTCCTCGACGAGCCGACGTCGGCCCTGGACGTCTCGCTCCGCGCGCGGGCCATTCTCCTGCTCGACGAGCTGCGCGCCACGCTCGGCATGACGTACTTGTTCATCTCTCACGACCTCGCCAGCGTGAAGTACCTCGCCCATCGCGTCGCCGTCATGTACCTGGGGACGATCGTGGAGGAAGCGTCCACCGCCGAGCTGTTCGCGCGGCCCCTGCACCCTTATACGCGGGCGCTGCTCTCCGCCGTCCCGGTGCCCGACCCCGACGTGCGGCGCGCGCGCATCGTGCTGGCCGGTGAGGTGCCGAGCCCCATCGACATTCCCGGAGGCTGCCGCCTGCGCGGCCGCTGCCCGCTCGCGCAGCCCGTCTGCGCGGAGCCCGTTACACTGCGCGAGGTGGCGCCGGCGCACCGCGTCGCCTGCCATCTCGTCTGACCCCGGACCAGAGGAGGCCGACCGCCATGGCGGAGGAGACGTTTCTCGAAGGCAAGGTCGCGCTCGTCACCGGCGCCTCCTCGGGAACGGGCGTGGACATCGCGCGTGAGCTGGCCCGATGTGGGGCCCGTGTGGCCGTCCACTATCGCCACTCGCGCGCCGGAGCCGACGAGGTCGTGGCGGCCATTCATAGGATCAGCGGAGAGGCCAAGGCCTTCCGGGCTGATGCGGCTGTGAGCGACGACGTGCGTCGCCTGGTGGACGAGGTCGAGTCCGCACTCGGGCCGGTGAGCGTGCTCGTCAACAACGCGGGGCCCTTCGCGGACACCGCCTTCCGGACGCTCTCCGAGCGCGACTGGGACTACGTGATGAACGCCAACCTCAAGGCGGCGTTCGTCGCCTCGCAGCGTGTGCTGCCCGGCATGGAAAGGCTCGGCTGGGGGCGCATCGTCAACCTGGGCGCCACCTCCGGCCTCGTGCGCTCGCACTCGGTGTACGGACTCGCCAAGGCGGCGCTGCTCCACCTGACGGAGAGCATGGCAGTCGAATTCGCTCCCCACGTGACCGTGAACGCGGTGGTGCCAAGCCAGATCGCCAGCGCGCGCACCGACAGGATGCCGGACTACAAGGCCGCCGCCATCGCGACCACACCACTGAAGCGCCTCGTCACCCAACCCGAGATCGCGAAGATCGTCGCCCTCCTGTGCTCGGCCTCTTTCGATTTCGTGACGGGTCGCGCCATAATCCTGGACGGCGGGCGCAGCCTCCCCGTGTTTCCGAAGCTCAACCTCGCCGCTGGCTTGGAGCCCTGACATCACCCCGAGGGCCGATGAACTCCCTTCGACGTCGATCGACACCAACTGTGGGGGAAGTGACCCTCTCAAGGCGGAAACACGGGTTTCGAATCCCGTTGGGGCCACCAAGTTAATTTCGTTATCGGTTTTCGCTCCGTGTTTTAGGGCGTGCAGAGCTGGCGCGGGCCAGTTACACAATCATTCGGCGGGGCAAGTCGGGGTGCGTCGCGCTTACGAAAAAGAGCGTTGCGATTATGGAACTGGTTACCGCCTGCGTGTTGTTGCCCCTGGGATGAGTTGGTAGAAACTTTCCCAGGAATGACAACTTTCAGCCGGTGGCGGCGTTCGTTGGAGTTGGCACCGAGGGTCGCCGTTCACCGGCTGATGGCGGCGTCCGCCGAGCTAAGCAGTTACACAATCTCGATTGTGGGACTCGGCACACGGTAGCGAGGTAGGTCGCGGATTATGGTGGAGCCGCCGGGGGCGAGCTCACTACTATGCTCAGCCCGAGGCCAAAGGGGAGGGCCTCGCGCTGATCGAGAGCGCCGAACAGTTCTTCGCCGCGACCGGTGCCGTCAGAGCGTCAGTCGCCCTAGCCGTTCGGCCCAGAACGTCATCCCGAGCTCCCCGAACGTCCGCCGCGCGGCGGCGAGATGCTCGCTCGACCCCGTGATCCTGGCCAGCGTCGCATGGCACCAGCCGCCCTCCGGACGCGCGCCGAGCTCGCGCGCGAGGGCGAGCGCCTTCTCCGCGCGGGTGCGCGCCGTCGTCGCGTCGCCGTCGCCGAGCAGCAGCTCTGCCTCCAGGCGCAGCAGCGGGCCGCGGTAGCCATGCGCATCGCGCTCGGTCACGTCGGCCAGACCGCGCGCGATGATCGGCCGGGCCTCGTCGGGACGCCCCGCGGCGAGATAGACCGCGGCCGGCACCGAGCCGAAACGTGTCCACTGTAGCTGTGCGCCCGCCGGCCGCTCGAGGCCGCGCTCGAGATACTCGACTCCGCGCGCGCGATCACCGGCGAGGAGCGAGGCCCAGGCGAGGTAGAGGCCGTTGGCGCAGACGCCGTGCATCAGGTCGTGCTCCTCGGCGATGGCGAGGCCGCGCGTGAGCGCGACAACGGCTGCCTCCAGATCGCCCTGGAGCAGCTTCAGGTAGCCGAGAAACGCGTTCGCGATCGAGAGGCTCGAGGCGTGCCGGATCTCGGTCGCCATCCGGAGGGCCTCGGTGGCGGAGGCGAGGGCGGCGTCGAAGCGTCCGAGCGCGCCCTCGGCCTCCGAGCGCCAGCCGCACAGGCTCACGAAGATCGGATAGACGAGCCCGGGCTCGTGGCCCTCGGCGGCCGTCGCGAAGAGCTTGACGCCGATGTCGAACTCCTCGACGGCCTCCTCGAAGCGTCCCATGTCGCGGCACGCGACGGCGCCGATGAAGCGCGCGTAGCTGCGCGTCCGCAGGTCGGCGGCATCGGCGCGCGCCGCGGCCTCCCGCGCGCGCTCGAGCGCGCGGTGCAGCGTGCCCGGGATCGCGCCGGCCAGGGCAATCGCCTGCGCCTGCCGCACCTGCACGCGCGCCAGCCGAGGGCCGTCGTCGAGCGACCGCGCGAGGGCCTCCACCTTGTCGCCGAGGACGCCGAGCCCATCGACCTGGCCCGTCGAGATCCGCGTCGACCAGAGCTCGAGGTACGCGTCCAGCTCCAGATTGCGATCCGCCGCGTCGCCCAGACGTTGGAGCGCGTCGACGCTGGCCTCGTAAAACGTCACCGCCGTGCCGTAGCGCGCCTCCGCCTGCGCCTTCGCGCCGGCGCGATAGAGATAGCTCGCCGCAGAGGTCCACACCTCGCCGCGGACCGCGTGGTGCGCCAGGACCTCGACGCTCTCGGGCGCGTGGCCGCGTTCCCGTGCCTCGAGCGCGGCGAGGACGCCCGTGTGGAGCAGGCGTCGACGCTCGCGGAGCAGGCTCTGGTAGGCCACCTCGAGCGTGAGCGCGTGCTTGAAGGTGTACTCGAGCTCGGGAAACAGGCTGGTTTCGTAGAGGAACTCGGCCGCCTGCAGCTGCGCGAGGCCGCGACGGAGCTCCAGCGCCGTCGTTTCCGCCACCGTCTCAAGCAGCGTGAGGGCCACGGTCTTGCCGATGACAGCGGCCGACTGGAGCAGATGCTTGATCGGCGGCGGCAGCCGGTCGATGCGCGCGGCGAGCACGGCCTGGACGGTGGCCGGTACCTGGATCGTGTCCAGCGCTTTCGCGAGCCGGAACGAGCCGCGCTCGCCGACGACCACGCCCGTCTCGACGAGCGTCCGCACGCTCTCCTCGAGAAAGAACGGATTGCCCTCGGTGCGGCCGAGGAGCAGGCGTTTGAGCGGCTCCAGCGGACGCCCCGCGCCCAGCAGGGCGTCCAGCAGGGCCGCCGCGCTCTCGGCCGCGAGGGGATCGATGCGGAGCTGGGTGTAGTAGGTCTTGCCGCCCCAGCCGTGCTGGTACTCGGGGCGATAGTTGACGAGCAGCAGCACGCGCGCTGTTGGCAGACTCTCGACGAGGCTGTCGAGCAACGCCTGCGTCTCGCTGTCGATCCAGTGCAGGTCCTCGAAGAGCAGCGCGACCGGCTGCAGCCGGCTCTCGCGCAGCACGAACCGCTTGATGGCGTCGAGGATGCGCTGCCGACGCTCGGCGGCGCCCAGCGCATCCCACTG
Source organism: Candidatus Rokuibacteriota bacterium (assembly GCA_003220225.1). Lineage (GTDB taxonomy): Bacteria > Methylomirabilota > Methylomirabilia > Rokubacteriales > CSP1-6 > AR12. Next base: position 146,800 of record QHRU01000031.1, on the reverse strand, counting down.
GCGATCGCCCGCCGGCGTCCCGAGCAGCGCGAGCAGGGCCGACAGCGTGTCGCGCAGCGTCTCGTCCAGCGTGAGCAGCTTGCCGGTGACCTTCTCGCGAACGACGCGCGGCTCGTCGCGCTCCTCGACCTTGAAATACATCCGCAGCAGGTCGATCACCGGCAGGTACGGCGTCGCCTTGCCGTAGGAGACGGACGCCGACTCGAGGACCAGCCAGCCGTCGGTGAGGTGCGAGCGGCTGAACTCCCAGTACAGCCGCGACTTGCCGACGCCGGGCTCGCCGACCACGGCGACGAGCTGCCCGGAGCCGGCGCGCGAGCGGTCGCGCGCCAGCGCCAGCTGCTGCAGCTCGGGATCGCGACCGACGAAGCGCGTGAGCCCGCGCGCGGCGGCCGCGTGCAGCCGCGAGCGGATCGGCGAGGCGCCGGTGAGCTCGTAGACGTCGAGCGGCGCGTCGAGCCCCTTCACCGGCCGCGGCCCCAGCGGCCGCGTGAGAACGTAGCCCTCGATCAGGGCCAGCGTCTCCGACGGAATCAGGATCGTGCCGGGCATGGCCATCTGTTCCATGCGGGCGGCCAGGTGAGTCGTCTGGCCGATGGCCGTGTAGTCCATGTGCAGATCGCTGCCGATGGAGCGCACGACCACCTCGCCGGAGTTGAGACCCACGCGGATGTGGACCGGCAGCCCAAGGCTTCTGTGCAGCTCCTCCGCGTACTCCTTCACCCGCTGCTGCATCCGGAGGGCGGCGTAGCACGCGCGGACGGCGTGATCCTCGTGGGCGATCGGCGCGCCGAAGAGGGCCATGATGCCGTCGCCCATGACCTGGTTCACGGTGCCCTCGTAGTGATGGACGGCCTCGATCATGCGCTCGAGCACGGCGTCGAGCAGCCGGCGGGCGTCCTCGGCGTCCCGGTCGGCCAGGAGCTCCATCGAGCCCTTGAGGTCTGCGAACAGCACGGTGACGTGTTTGCGCTCGCCCTCGAGGGCGCCGCGCGAGTTGAGAATCTTCTCCGCGATGTGCGTGGGCGTGTACTCGACCGGCGAGGCGAAGCGTGTCTCGGCGGCGGGGGCGGCTGCGCCCGCCGGCAGCGCGCACTCCGGGCAGAATTTCGCCCCGGGCGGCAGGCGCGTCCCGCAGCGTGCACAGGTGACCGCCGCCGCCAGCGGCGCCGCACACTCGACGCAGAACTTCGCGGCGGGCGGGCTCTCGTGCTGGCACCTGACGCACTTCATAGCGGGCAACGCTACCGCGTGACCAGGCGCTTGACAACCATGGCCGGCCGCCGCAGAGTCGAGGCCGCCCGACGAAGGAGATCAGCATGGCCAATCAGATCGCCGCGCAGGGTGTGCACCATTTCCGCCTCACCGTCAGCAACGTCGATCGGGCCGTGAAGTTCTACACGGAGGTCCTGGGCTTCACGAAGCTCATGGACCTGAACCCGGGCGCGTTCCTGAGCAACGGCAGCGTGGGCCTCGGCATCGGGCCCCATCCCTTTCCGGACCGCGCGATCAAGAACGATCGCTTCGACGAGAACCGGATCGGCCTCGACCACATGAGCTTCGCGGTGCCCTCACGGGCGGCGCTGGACGACGCGGTCCGCGTCCTCGACAGTCACGGGGTCGCGCACAGCGAGATCCGCGATCTCGGCGAGGGGTTCGGGATCTCCATCGTCGTGTTTCGCGATCCCGACAACGTGCAGCTGGAGGTCAGCGGGCCCCGGAAGTAGCGTCGTCAGCATCATGCCACTGCGGATGCCGCGCACGGCCCGCAGCGACGACGCCGCGTCGTCGGCGCGGGAAGCGCTTCGCTTCTCTTCGAGCAGGCCACCAACGCAGACGGAGTCTGGACGCTTGTCGTCCGGTCGAGTGACGGCGTCGTCGACCACATCTTCCGCGCCGTCGATGAGTACGGCTACTTCGCGGGCCGCTTCAACGCCTTACCGCAACCTTCAGGGACCCGAGTCTAGAACGCCTCAAGAAGCGGATCGTCGCCAGCAGGCGGTGACGCCGTGGTAGGCGTCCTCGACACGATCAAGCACAACCTCAGCGAGATGACGCTGACAACCGAGACGATCAAGACGCAGGTCTCTGGCGAAGCGTGGATGAAGCAGAGACGAGCGGAGATCAAGTGGGAGTGTTACTCGAAGCTCGCCGAGGACCTCGGCGAACTGGCGACGCTGCTTCAGGAAGTCCGATTCATCCGGCGTCGTGGCCCTGTGCCGGGCTTCGATCAAGCGGCGCTCGATAACAAGATCGCGCTGAATCAAGCCGCCGCAGACGCCGCGATGGAGAGACATCGTCGGTACGCCTCGATCGCCCGGATTGTCGTTCCGCCCGAGGTACGAACCTTCCTGAGTACCTTCGCTGACGAATGGAATCGAACCGTCCTGTTGGAGGATCAGTACCGAGGATCTCCGCCAGCTGGCCGCGGGCAGCCCGCCGGTTGAGCTCAAGCTGCCAGAGACGGTCCTCGGCGACGGTGAAGCCGTAGGCCTCAAAGAGGCCCGGGTTGGTTTCGCCCTGGCCCCTTCGCCGTTGCTTTCTCAGATCCCGAGGGCGTTTCTTGCCATCGGATGAAGCATGGCCGTTTTCGGGACTGCGAGCCCGTCCTTGTTCCACGCGAGCATGAGCGCCACCGTCACAGCTTGGAACGCGTTCAGGTATCCCGCGCCGACCTGATACTCCTCATAGCCCGGCATTGGCGTCGCACTTCCTTCGAGCGTGGACTTGATCTGATCCGGAGTAAGCGCGGGATTTGCCTCCAGCATCAGGGCGACCGTGCCCGACACATGCGGAGTCGCCATGCTGGTCCCGCTCGCCGCCGCGTAAGAAACCGCGTCGGTGCCGAGGTTGATCAGGTCGACGGCGAAGAAGGTATCGATGACAATGCCTGTGCTGGCACGCGCCGCCACGATGTCCGCACCGGGTGCCGTGATCGTCGGGTGATAGAGTGGATCGCCCGGGATTCCGCGGGAGGAAAAATCGGCGAGCGTCTGGCCGTCCTTGAGCCCGGCCGCAACACAGATGACCCACGGCGCGACACAGAACGGGTTCAGGGTGTTTTGACCGGGCCCGTCGTTGCCGGCGGCGAAGACGACCACCAGTCCGGCATCGTGGGCCATCTTGCTCGCCACGTTGATCGGGTCATTCGGCGAGAAGGGCCCGCTGGTCCCCCAGCTGTTGGAGATCACCCTGATCCCGTACGTGTCCCGGTTGGTCAGCACCCAGTCGAAGGCCTCGAGCGCCGTCAAGACGAACAGCGCCTCCCCGGCGCCGAGGCCCACCAGGTTTGCACCGATGGCGACGCCGCGGTATTTCCCGGCGAGCGCGGCACCGGTCCCGGCGGCGGTCGAGGCCACATGGGTTCCGTGGCCGCTCGTCGTGTCGGTGTTGGCGAGGTTCTCGACGACGATCGGGCCGGCCCCGAACAGATCGGGCCCAACCTTCACGTTCTGGATGACCTTCTGGCCAAAGGGCAGGTCTGGATGCGTCCCATCGATGCCGCTGTCGATGACGGCCACGCCGACACCTCTCCCCGTGACTCCGAGCTCGGTCCAGACCCGATCGGCCCCGATGAGCGGAACACTTTGGTTGAGGAAATAGTCGAGCTGACGGTTGTGGTGGATCGACCTGACACCAGGCAGGCCGACAAGGCCTAGAATCTGAACCGCGGTACCCCGTACGCCGACCATCGGGAGCATCCGAAACGGGAGAACCTGAACGCCGGTAGTTCGAACCGTCGCGAGCGCGAGTGCGCTCGGGTACTGGTCGAAGACGACGACGGACTCGACAAGTTCGCCCGGCGCAGCGGCATCGAGTGCGTGCCGAAGAATCGGGTCGATCTCGCCCGTGAAACTGAGCCAGGTGGGCGCAATCCCCAGTAGCTGGGCGCGCACGGGCACTCCCTGGAACCCGAGGAGCCCGATGACCACTGCGATTGCCGTGGCGGTCACATGCCATCCTCTTCTCATGCGCTGACGCCCCCTTCCCAAGCGCCGATTCCTCCACGGGGACTGTAGGCTTTGATCCAGGCGTCGATGACGATGCCCTTGTTCAAGACACGATCGAGAACATCGAGGAGACGTGTGCCGCCGGCTGTCCGTTCAACGGGTATCGCTCTTCCGTGTCTTTCATGAAGTTCGTCGGACCCGCCGCCGGAGCGCTGTCGGCGCCGCCGAGAGAAGGGCAACCTTCCGCGCGCGATCCTTGATCTGCTTCCGGACGTCATCGGCGTCGCTGTCGCTGTGGGGTGATCGGAAAGAGATGACGATCGTACTTCCACCAGTCGAGCCCGATCTCCTGCGCCTTGGCGATGGAGCACATGATCATCCGGATGCGCATTGTGAGGAGCTCGATCTCGGCGAGAGAGATGCGAATGTCGCCGGTGATGGAAAGGCCCTTGTCGAGCACGCGGTCGAGAACATCGACGGTGCTGCTGGCCCGAGGACCTGCGCTTCCCTCTAAGGACATTCCCTCCCCCGTAGCCGGCGGCGAGTCAGAAACCGACGATGCCGGTGCAACGTTGGTGCCTAACCCAGCGTCTCGAAATATCGGCCACTTGAACTTGATGGTGGCAAAACGTCTACCCATTACAGCCTTCAGTGGCTGAGCACCTTCTAGGGAAAAGTTTCCTCCTTGGTGTTACCTAGGACGCGTCGATGCGCCCTCCGCCCCTGCCCAATTCAAGTACCGCGTCCTGATAGTCGACGGCGTCGAGGACACTCGCGAGATGTACGCGCTGTACTTCACTTACCTGGGCCGCAGGCTGCATGTTCGGGCCCGACTACACGGCGGGGTGTCCGCACTGCTCGGCGATCGCGGACGGGTTCGACGGCTTCGTCGTTCACCTGGCCAACCACGACGTGACGCTTTCGGCGGTTTCGCGGGCGCCTCTCGCGAAGCTGCAGGCGTACAGGCGGCGGTGGAGTGGACGTTTCCCTGGGCGTCCTCGCTCGGCAGCGATTTCAACTTCGACTTCTACGTCTGGTTCAGCGAGGAGCAACAGCGCGAGGGGAGCATCGAATACAACTACCGGCGCGGCGGCCACGCGATGGACGCGACGTCGGTCCCGGAGCCTGTCGCCGAGCTCGCGGCCACTGTCGGAACCGACGCGGCCACGTACACCCGGGAGAGGCCGGGCATGAGCGAAGACCTCAGGAAGCGTCGAAGAAGGCTTGGAGAACAAGCGGGCTCAGCGCGCGACGCCCTCCCGATTGGTGATTCGTCGGGCCAGGGCGGCTTTCCAGTGATGAGTCACTGTCTGCACCGTAGCTGAACGCGAAAGAGGTGAGGTGCTGGCGTAAATCTGGGTGGGGGCGCCCCCGATCATCCGTCCTCCGTGTCGCCGATGCTCCCCGGGCACCGCGGTATCATATGGTCCCTCTATGAACCGGGACCACGCGAAGCGCGCGCTCGACTTCCTCGCTGACATGATCCGCTTCAAGAGCTACTCGGGCACGCCGGGGGAAGGCGAGCTCGCCCGCTTCGTCGTCGAGCAGATGCAGCGGCTCGGCCTCGAGGCGTTCACTCAAGAGGTCGAGCCCGGACGCATGAACGCGATCGGGATCTGGCGCGGTACGGGCGGCGGCAAGAGCCTGCTCTTCAACGGCCACCTCGACACGAACCCGGTGACCGAGGGCTGGACCGTCGATCCGTGGGGTGGCGTCTACGACGACCGGTTCGTGTACGGCATCGGCGTTTCCAACATGAAGGCCGGCGACGCGGCGTCGTTCTGCGCGGTGGAGCGGCTGATCGAGCGCGGTGTTCGGCTTCGCGGCGACGTCGTGCTCACCTACGTCGTCGGCGAGCTGCAGGGCGGCATCGGCACCATCAAGGCCATCGACTCTGGGGTCCGGGCCGACTACTTCATCAACGGCGAGCCGACGGATCTGGCCGGCCTCACGCTCCATGCCGGCGCCTTCAACTGGATGATCGAGCTCACCGGCATCACGCGCCATGTCTCCAAGCGCGAGGAAGCGGTCGACGCGATCGCGGCGGCCACACGCCTGATCCCGCGCATCAATGCGCTCGCCTTCAGTGCCGCCGCGAACCCCGATCACGCGTCGGTCAACCGCGCCCACGTCGGCGTGGTGCACGGTGCCCTGTCGCGCGAGCTGCACGAGTGGCGCCCGCCCCAGGTGGCGGACTTCGCGCGGCTGGTGGGCACCGCGCGCTACGCGCCGAGCCAGTCGGAGGCGTCGGTTCTCGCAGATTTCCGGCGCCTCCTCGACGAGGTCGAGCGCGAGACGCCAGGCCTCCGCGCGACCGTCGCGCGCTCGGCGCTGGGGAACCGGCCCGTCATGCTGCCCTTCGAAGTCCCGCGCGACGCCCGCATCGTCGAGGTCGTGCGCAAGGCGTATCGCGCGGTGCGCGGGGCGGAGCAGCCGCTCGGCCCGGTGCCGCCCTACTGCTTCTACGGCACCGACGCCGCGCATCTCCTCCACCGCGCGCACATGGAAGGCGTCGTGTGCGGGCCCGGCGGCCGCTACAACACGATGCCCGACGAGCGCGTGGACGTGGCCGACTACCTCGACATGGTCGAGATCTACATGCTCGCCATCCAGGAGATCTGCCGATGACGCCGAGGATCTCTCGCCGCGCGTTTCTGGGGGTCACCGGCCTCATCACCGGCGCCGCCGCGATCCCGGGTCTGACGCCCGCGCGGGTGCTGGCCCAGAGCGAGAAGCCCGGCGGCCTTCTGCGCGTGAGCGTCACGTTCGGGCTGAGCACGATCAATCCGATCATGCACATCAGCGGCGCGGAGTGGATGGCGACGAAATGGATGTACAACAACCTGACCCGTCTCAACGCGAAACGCGAGCCGGTGCCGGACCTCGCCGAGTCGTGGAGCGCCGGCGATGGCGCCAGGGTGTGGACGTTCAAACTCCGGCAGGGCGTCCGCTTCCATCACGGGCGGGAGCTCGCGGCCGAGGACGTTGTCGCCACCTTCACCACGCTGCTCGATCCGAAGACGGCGTCGCCGTACCGCGGTGAGGTCGGCCCTGTCGACCGGGTGGAGGCGCTCGACAAGTCGACGGTGCGCTTCACGATGAAGTCGCCGTTTTCGGTGTTCCCGGCCATCGCGGCCGTGCCGAACGCGCGCGTCGTCGCGCGCGAGGGGCTCGCCGACATGAAGGCCCTCGCCTCGCGGGAGTTCGGGACGGGCCCCTTCAAGCTGAAGGAGTTCGTCCCGGGTGATCGCGTGGTGGTCGACCGGTTCGCCGATTATTTCCGCAAGGGCGAGCCGTACCTCGACGGCGTGACCCTGCGTGTCTTTCCCGATCCGGCCACCGAGCTGACCGCGTTCAAGAGCAAGGAGATCGATCTGATCTCGGGGCTGACGCCCGATCTCTTCTCGCAGGTGGCGACGCTGGCGGGCGCCGAGGGCCTGGCCGTCGCGGGCGGCACCTTCGCGGCCGTCACGCTCCCGTCCGATAAGCCCCCATTCAACGACAACCGCGTGCGCGAGGCGCTCAAGCTCTGCGTCGATCGCAAGCTCATGCTGGCGGCGATCCACAACGGGCAGGGCGAGCTCGGCGTGGACCACCCCGTCTCGAGCGCCTACGACGCGTACGTGCCGCTCGCGCCGCGCAGCGCGGATCTAGAGAAGGCGCGTCAGCTCATGAAGGACGCCGGCCTCGCCAACGGCGTGACCGTGAAGCTCTTCGCGGCGAATTCGCCGCCGATCCGCGAGAGAATTGCGGTCGTGCTGAAGGAGATGGCGCGCCCGGTCGGATTCAACATCGACGTCGAGGTGCTGGCGTACGACCGGTACCTCGCGCAGGTGTGGAACAAGGGCGCGATGTATGTCGTGTACTACGCGACGCGGCCGACGGCCGACGCGATCCTGATGAAGCTGTACCATCCGAAGGAGGGGCTCGACGAGGGCCGGTGGGCGGCCGCGCACCCGAATGCGATCCGCCTGCTCGAGCAGGCCAGGGAGATCCTCGATCCTGACCGTCGCCGGCGGCACTACGCCGACTTTTTGAAGACCTCGCGTGACGAGGGCCCGTTCATGCTGCCGTTCTTTGCGAACGAGCTGAACGGCAAGTGGGCGTACGTCCGCAACTACCGTCTGAGCCCGTCCAGCTCCGACATGGTGCTGGACGACGTGTGGCTCACGGGCGACGCGCCGAAGAAGAAAACTTGAGGTGGCGCGTTACGCGCTGAGGCGCCTCGCCTCGATCGCGCTGATCCTGCTCCTCGTCTCGGCGATCGTGTTTGCGGCCATCCACGTGCTGCCGGGCAACGCCGCCACGCTGATCCTCGGCGAGTACGCCACGCCGGAGGCGCTCCGCACGCTGGAGCGCGAGATGGGCCTCGACCGGCCGCTCCTCGTGCAGTACGCGAGCTGGGTCGCCAGCGTCGTCACGGGCGACTGGGGCGTGTCGCTCGCGATGAAGCAGCCCGTGGCGACGGTCGTCGGCTATCGCCTGCGCAACTCCGCGTTTCTCGCCCTCGCCGCGCTCACCGTGGTCGTCGTCGTCGGCGTTCCGCTCGGCACGCTCGCGGCGCTGCGCCGCGGCCGGCCGCTCGATCTTGCCATCGTCACCGCCACGTACGTCGGCATCTCGATCCCCGAATTCGTCACCGGCCTCGTCCTGCTCCTCGTGTTGGCGGGACCGTCCGTGGGCTGGTTTCCAACGAGCGGCTACGTGGAGCTCGCGAGCGGGGTGACGGCGTGGGCCCGCCATCTCGTGCTGCCGGCCATGACCCTGACCATCGTGCTGCTGGCCCACGTCGTCCGCCAGACCCGCTCGGGGCTGGCCGACGTGCTGACCGCGCCGTACATCCGCACCGCGCGACTCAAGGGCGCCTCCGCCCGCCGCATCGTGCTGCGCCACGCGCTCCGCAATGCGCTGCTGCCCACGATTACGGTGCTCGCGCTCGATCTCGGATACCTGATGGGCGGCATCGTCGTCGTCGAGGAGGTCTTCGCGTATCCTGGCATGGGCCGGCTCATCATCTACGCCGTGCAGAACCGCGACGTGCCGCTCCTCCAGATGTGCGCGCTCGTCGTCGCCTCGGTGTACGTGCTCGCGAACTTCGCCGCCGACCTCGCGTACGCCTGGCTCGATCCGAGGATCCGCTACTCGTGAGCTCCCTATCGCCGACGCTCGGCGTGGGCGGCGCGATCCTGGCCCTCGTGCTCGCGATGAGCCTCGCGGCGCCGTGGATCGCGCCGTATCCCACGACCGAGCAGCACATGCTGGAGCGCCTGAAGCCGCCGGGCGCGCGCTTCCTGCTGGGGACCGATCAGTACGGGCGGGATCTCCTGAGCCGGACACTCTTCGGTGCGCGCCCGGCGCTCGGACTCGGCCTCGGGGCGGTCGCGCTCGGGCTCGCCCTTGGCGTCCCCATCGGACTGACCGCCGGCTACGTCGGCGGCCGGCTCGACGACCTCGTGATGCGCGTGGTGGATGCGATGCTCGCGTTCCCGTCCCTGCTGCTGGCGCTGCTGATCATCACGGCGCTCGGCGCGAGCACCGGCCATGCGCTCCTGGCCATCGGCGTCGCGAACGGGCCGGGTATCGCGCGGATCGTGCGCAGCGCGACCCTCGCGCTGCGCGAGGCGGAGTTCGTCCTCGCTGCGCGGGCGCGCGGCGAGCGGCACCTTTACGTGATGTTCGGCGAGATCTTTCCTAACGTGCTGGCGCCGGTGATCGTCGAGGCGACACTCCGGATCGGCTTCGCGATCCTGGCCGGCGCGAGCCTGTCCTTCCTCGGCCTCGGGGTACAGCCTCCGGCCGCCGACTGGGGGCTCATGATCCGCGAAGCGCGCCAGTACGTGTTCCTCTCGCCGTGGCCGCTGCTCGCGCCCGGGACGGCGCTCGCCTTCACCATCGTGGCCTTCAACCTCTTCGGCGACGGCCTGCGCGATCGCCTGGGCGCGACGTGATGCCACCGCCGGTGCTCGACGTCCGCGCACTCTCGGTGCAGTTCGAGACCAACGAGGGACCGCTGCGCGTCCTGCGCGACGTGAGCCTCCAGGTGGCGCCCGGGGAGACGTTCGGGCTCGCGGGCGAGTCCGGGTCGGGCAAGACCACGCTCGGCTACACGATCCTCCAAGCCCTGGCGCCCACGGCGCGCGTCACGGGCGGCGCTATCCTCTTCGAGGGCCGCGACCTCCTGGGCGTGAGCGAGGACGAGCTGCGCCGCATCCGCGGCCGTCGGATCGCAATGGTCTACCAGGACCCGCGCTCGGCGCTGAATCCGACGACGCGGATCGGCGCGCAGATCGCCGAGGTCCTCGAGATCCACGAGCGGGCACCGGCCCGCGCGGCCGGGCGCCGGGCGCAGGAGCTGCTCGAGCTGGTCAACATCGCCGATCCCGCCTCCGTCGCGCGCCGCTATCCGCACGAGCTGAGCGGCGGCATGCAGCAGCGCGCCGTGATTGCCATGGCGCTCGCGGGCGGACCGAGCCTCCTGATCCTCGACGAGCCGACGACCGGCCTCGACGTCACGACGCAGGCCCGCATTCTCGAGCTGGTCGCCGACCTCAAGCGCCGCGTCGGCGCCGCCATCCTCTACATCAGCCATGATCTCGCCGTCATCGCGCAGGTCGCCGATCGCGTGGGCGTCCTGTACGCGGGCGAGCTGGTCGAGGTGGGGCCGACGGCCGACCTGTTCGCGCAGCCCGTCCATCCCTACACGCGGGGGCTCCTCGACGCGCTGCCGCACCTCGACGGCCTGCGCGGGCTCGTCCCCATCGAAGGGCGCATCCCGCGGCTCACGGACCTTCCGCCCGGCTGCGTCTTCGCGCCGCGCTGCGACTTCGTCGCGCCCGCGTGCACGGCGGCCACGCCGGCGCTCGAGACGGTGGCGCCCGAGCGCCGTGCGCGCTGCGTCCGCTGGCCAACGGTGCTCGCGACGCCGCGCCGATCGACCGCGGCGGCGATCGCGCCGGAGACGGTCGCCTCCGACGCACCGCTGCTCGCCTTCGAGCACGTGAGCAAGTACTTCGGGGGCGCCGGGGCGGTCGCCCGCTGGCTCGGCATCGGCGCCCCGCCGGTGCGCGCGGTCGACGACGTGTCGTTCGACGTGCGGGCGGACGAGGTCGTGGCACTCGTCGGCGAGAGCGGGTGCGGCAAGACGACGCTCGGGCGACTCGCCGTGCGGTTGCTGCGTCCGACCGCGGGCCGCGTCCGCTTCGCCGCACCGAAGCCGACCGATGCGCAGATCGTCTTCCAGCATCCGGATTCGTCGCTGAACCCGATGAAGCGGATCGGCCCGAGCCTGGCCCGCCCGCTCGTGCTCCGCGGCCTGCGCCGCCGTGAGCGCGGGCGCCGCGTGCGCGAGCTGCTCGAGGCGGTGCGCCTCGATCCCGACTACGGCGCGCGACGGCCGGCGGCGCTGTCGGGAGGCGAGAAGCAACGCGTGGCCATCGCGCGCGCGCTCGCGATGGCCCCGCAGTTCGTCGTGCTCGACGAGCCGGTGTCGGCGCTCGACGTGTCGACGCAGGCCTCGATCATCCGGCTCCTCGCCGAGCTGCGTCGCACGCTCGGCGCGTCGTACCTGATGATCTCGCACGATCTCAGTCTGGTGCGCCACGTGGCCGCGCGTGTCGGCGTGATGTACCTCGGACGTCTCGTGGAGATCGGCGCCGTGGACGAGGTCTTCCGCGCGCCGTCGCATCCGTACACGCGCGCGCTGCGCTCCGCGGTGCCGCGGCCCGATCCGGCGGTGCCGGGACGGCCGATCCGTCTCGAAGGCAGTGTGCCGAGCGCGCAGCACCCGCCGGCGGGATGCCGGTTCCACACCCGCTGCCCGCAGAAGATCGGCCGCGTATGCGAGGAGGCCGAGCCTCCGTGGGCGCGTGCGAGCCCGACCCACTGGATCGCCTGTCACATCCCGATTGCCGAGCTGTCGCGAAGCTCGGAGGAGGCCCGACCTTGACGACCTCGGCTACGCCCAGCGATCCTTCACGCCATAGACCACGTAGGCGCCGGCGAGGTACGCCGAGCGCAGGAAGGGGAGCGGGAAGCGCGGCAGCGTCGCGGAGGTGAGCGGCGTGTCGCGCGGAACGTCCTTGCCCGCGACGAGATCGGCCACGAGCCCACCGCAGTACGTCGACATGGCGACGCCGCTGCCCTGATAGGCGAGCGCGTAGGCCACGCTCGGATCGCCGTCGGCCCGGTTGACGTGCGGCATCAGGTCGTACGACAGACACACCTTACCCGACCAGAAGTACTCGCTCGCCACACCGCGGAGCGCCGGCCACTTCGCGGCCACGTGGGCTTCCAGCCTCCGGCGACACCGGCTGCGCCCCGCCGGCGTGTCGAGGACGCCCGCGCGTCCGCCGAAGAGCAGCCGATCGTCGGGCAACCGCCGCCAGTAGAAGAGGAGCTTCCGTGTGTCGGAGTAGACCTGGGTCGTGAGCATGCCGACGTCGCGCCATTCAGCGGCGGTGAGCGGCCGCGTCACGATGATGTTGCTCGTGGCTGGCAACAGGCGGCCGCGGAAGAACGGATGCAGGCCTTCCGCCGTGTAGCCGTTGGTCGCCATGATCACCGTGCGCGCGCGCACGGCACCGCGCGGCGTGACGAGCACGTGCTCGCTCCCTTCGCGCCGCCACTCGACCACAGGCGAGCGCTCGCAGAGGGTCGCGCCGCACCTCAGCGCAGCCGCGGCCAGACCGCGCACGTACTTCAGCGGATGCAGGCCGAACGCGTTCCGCGTGCGCAGGGCGCCGGACGCCTCGGCGCCGCGCAGGTAGCCGTCGTGCTCGAGCCGCGCGTGGTCGAGAAACTCCACGTGCGGATAGCCGAGCACCTCACGGTAGAGCCGCACACGCTCTTGCAGATCGGCGACCGCGGACGGTCGGTGGGCAACCAGCAGCGAGCCGTCCGGCCCGGGGTCGCAGGCGATGTGCTCCCGAGCGATCAGCTCGCGGACGGTCTCGATGGCCTCGACGCCGATCGCGATCGAGCGGCGCGCGGCCTCGATTCCCCAGCGCCGGATCCGATCCTCGAGCCCGACCTTTCCGAGCGTGATGAGCGCGAACCCGCCATTGCGGCCCGAGGCGCCCCAGCCGATCGCGTTCGCCTCGAGGACGACGGCGTCGAGGCCGTGCGTCCCGGCCAGCCGATAGGCGGCGGCGAGCCCGGTGTAGCCGCCGCCGATCACGGCCACGTCGGCGCGTCGATCGCCGTCGAGCGTCCGGATGCCGTCCGGGTCGGGACCGGCCGTCGCCGCCCAGTACGAAGGGACGTGGGCCGCGGTGCTCACGCCCGGCGCGCGAGGTAGTCGAATGACGAGAGTACGTGCATGCGGACGATGTGCAGGTACTCCTCGATCTCGACGTGCTCGTCAGCCTGAGCCATGCCCCGCGGAAAGGGACCGTGCACGAGCCCCGGGATGCCGCGCTGGCGCCACAGCCGCGCGTCGGTGCCGCCGAGGCTGACGATCGGCGCGGGATCGGGCCGGCCGAGCGCGCGGGCGTTGGCGCGCAGGATGCCGACCATCTCGTGGTTCGGATCACAGGCGCTCGGCGCGCTGAAGTTGATCTCTTCCATCGTCGTGTCGGGATAGCGCGCAAGGATCTGACGCACCTTCGCGAGAACCGCGTCCTTGCCGAGGCCGGGGGGAAGGCGGACGTCGGCCTCGAACCAGCACGTGCCCGGGACCATGTTCACCTTCTGCCCGCCCTGGATGACGCCGATGTTGACCGTCACACGCTGGATGATGTCCTTCGCGCCCGGTCCCTGCGCCTCGTCGATGGCGGCGGCGGCCCCGGCGAGCGCATCGGCGATGTCGATCGGCACCGACGGCTCGAGGGTCGTCAGCTCTTCCAGATCCACGATCAGTCGCGCCGAGATCTTCGTCGCGCTCGGGGACAGGTGCGTGTAGGCGCCGTGCGCGCCGCGCGTTCGCGTCGTGAACCGGAGCCACAGCGGTCCCTTCTCGCCGAAGCGGATGGTGAGCGGACTGCTCGGCTCGCCGTTCAGAAGGCAATCGCCGTGGACCTCGGGGTGATGCTCCATGAGGTAGCGCGCGCCCCACGGCCCGAACGTCTCCTCGTCCGAGACGGCCGTGAGCGTCAGCCGCCCCTTCAGGTGCTCGCGGATCCGATAGAGGTAGGCGTAGGTGAAGATCGACGCCGACGTGCCGGCCTTCATGTCGGCCACACCGCGCCCGTAGATCTTGCCGTTGGCGATCGCGCCGCTCCACGGCCCATGCGTCCAGCGCTCGTTCCTCTCGTCGGCCGGGAAGACGTCGATGTGTCCGTTCAGCACGAGATGCCGGCCCGGGCCGCGCCCCTCGAACGTGCCGACGATGTTCGGCATGGTAGCCTGTGGCGCGATCACGCGGAACGGCAGCCCCTGGGCTTCGAGAAATCGCGTGATGTGCGCGGCCGCGAGCGTCGTGTCGCCGGGAGGGTTCGGGCTCTTGGCGCGGACGAAATCGCACAGGAAGCCAATGATCGTGTCGCGATCCTGGTCGATCCATTTCGCGAGCTGACGCTTGACGTCGTCCATGGCGGCATCCTCTTCCCGCGGAGAAGTTGCCGAGAGCATACACCGGCAGCGTCTTGCGTGATCAGGAGGAAGAGATCCTCACCATCGACCTTCTCCGCACGCATGGGTTCATTACGTGCCGGTTGACAGGTCGGAAAGCCGCGTGTTAACGAAGCGGACACTCCAGGCATCGGCACCGACATTCGAGGAGCGCGACATGAGCCAGACACGCCGAGAGCAGATGGTCCTCGCCCGCAGCACCGGCGTCAGCCGGCGCCACCTTCTCGCTGGCACGGCGGCCGCGCTCGCGACCGCGAGCATGCCAATCGTGTGGCCGCGCCGGGCGAGCGCGGCGGGGAAGGTCGTGCTGCGGACGATCGGCGGCGCCTATGAGGAGGCGGTGGTCAAGGCCATCGTGGAGCCGTTCACGAAAGCCACCGGCATCGAGGTGGTCAAGGTGCCCGCGACGCTCGGCAAGCTTCTCGCGATGTTCGAGTCCGGTAACATCGAGCTCGACGTCGTGGACGCGGGCGAGCTCGGCATGATCTCGCTCAGCCAGAAGGGCGCACTCGAAAAGATCAACTACAAGGGCTGGAAGCTCGCCAACCCCGACGACATGGACCCCTTCATCCGTCGCGACGACATGGTCGGCGACATCTACTTCTCGTCCGTGCTCGGCTACAACACGCAGGCGTTCCCGACCGGCAAGCAGCCGCGCTCGTGGGCGGAGTTCTGGGACCTGAAGAAGTTCGTCGGCCCCCGGATGCTCGCGGATCTCGCGTCGGGCAACATCGACCTCGAGTTCGCGCTGCTCGCCGACGGCGTGCCGAAGGACAAGCTTTATCCGCTCGACATCGAGCGTGGATTCAAGTCGCTCGACCGGGTGCGACCGGCCATCCGGAAGTTCTGGGACACGGGCGCGCTCTCGGCGCAGATGCTCGCGGACAAGGAGGTCGTCCTCGGCAGCATCTGGAACGGACGGCTCCAGGCGGTGGCGGATAAGGGCGCGCCGCTCGCGATCGAGTGGAACGAGGCGAGCCTGCAGTCGCAGTACTGGGGCGTGCTGAAGGGCGCGAAGAACGCCGAGAACGCCCACCGCTTCATCGACTTCGCCTGTCAGCCCGAGCCGCAAGCCAACCTGGCCAAGTTGATCCCGTACGGGCCGACGAACCGGCAGGCCTTCAAGTCCATTCCCGCCGACGTCGCCGCCCGGCTGCCCTCGAGCCCGGAGCACAAGGCCAGAGCGTTCCTCCAGAACGGCAAGTGGTGGGCGGACAATCGGGCGAAAGTCAGCGAGCGCTGGTCGCAGTGGCTGCTCCAGAAGGGGTAAGGGCCGGCGCCGAAGTCCGTCTGCAGGGGCTGACCAAGCTCTTCGGGCCGGTCGTGGCGGTCAGCGACGTCTCCATGACCGTTCCTGCCGGATCGTTCTTCACACTCCTGGGACCGAGCGGCTCGGGCAAGACGACCACGCTCATGATGGTGGCGGGGTTCGTCCATCCGAGCCGAGGCGCGATCGCAATCGACGGCATCGACGTGGCCGCGCTCCCCCCGCAGAAGCGCGACCTCGGCATGGTCTTTCAGAGCTACGCCGTGTTCCCGCACCTCACCGTCTCCGAGAACATCGCGTTTCCGCTCGAGGTTCGGAAGGTGTCCGCCGCCGAGATCCGCCGCCGGGTCGGCGAGGCGCTCGAGCTGGTGCGGCTCACGGGCTACGAGCGGCGCCTTCCGCGCCAGCTCTCCGGGGGCGAACAGCAGCGGGTCGCGCTCGCGCGCGCGCTCGTCTTCCGTCCGCGCGTGCTCTTGATGGACGAGCCGCTGGGCGCGCTCGACAAGAAACTCCGCGCGCACATGCAGCTCGAGCTGAAGCGGATCCAGCGCCACCTGCACGTCACGGTCATCTACGTGACCCATGACCAGGAGGAGGCGCTGACGATGTCCGATCGCGTCGCCGTCATGCGCGGTGGCCAGACGGAACAGGTCGGGACGCCCGCCGAGCTGTACGAATCGCCTGTCAGTCCCTTCGTCGCCGACTTCGTCGGCGAATCGAATTTCCTCGACGGTGTCGTCATCTCGACGAGTCCGGACGGCCGCGCGGTCGTGCGCGCGGAGGGTGGGCTCGAGCTGCGGGGGACGAGCCGTGAGCCCCTGCACGTCGGCCAGCGGGTCGTCGCGGCCGTTCGCCCGGAAAAGATCGTCCCGCAGGACGCGCGCGCCTCGGAGCTGAATCGCGGCAAGGGCGTCGTCGACCAGATCGTCTACGCGGGCGATGCGACGCGGTACTCGGTGGCGCTGGGCGCGACGGGGACGCTGACCGTCAAGGTCCAGAACCGGCTCGCGTCCCGCCAGCTCGCGACCGGCGATCTCGTCGAGCTGGCGTGGGATCCTGGAGACACACGCCTCTTCGCGCGCGCGTCCGATGAACGCTGACGGCAGCGCGCTGGTGACGGCGCCGACGATGGTGGCGGCGGACCGTCGCGAGACGCGGCGGTACCTCCTCCTGCTGCTGCCGGCGCTGCTGACCCTGGGGACCTTCTTCGTGTATCCGCTGTTCGGGATCCTGCTGCGCAGCGTCTACAAGAACGGGTACACGCTCGAGTCCTATCGCCAGATCGTCCGCACGAGCGTGTACCTGACGGTCATCGCCCTGACGTTCCGGACTGCGGCGGTGGTGACGCTCATCGCGCTCCTGCTCGGGTATCCGCTCGCGTACGTGCTGGCGACCGTCCGCCCACGGCTCGCGCGTGTGCTCGTCGTCATCGTGGTCCTGCCGTTTCTCACGAGCATCATCGTGCGCACGTACGCCTGGATGGTGCTGCTCGGGCGCAACGGCGTCGTCAACCAGTACCTGGTCGCCCTCGGCCTGACCCAGGCGCCGCTCCCCCTGCTCTACAACCAGGCCGGCGTCGTCGTTGGCATGACCTACGTGCTGCTGCCGTTCATGGTGCTCACGCTCGCCAGCGTCATGCGCGGAATCGATCCCGCGCTCGTTCGGGCCGCGCACAGTCTCGGCGCCAGCCGGTGGCAGGCGTTCCGGCGCGTCTTCCTGCCGCTGAGCGCGCCCGGGATCGCCGGCGGCACGTTGCTCGTCTTCATCCTGAGCCTCGGGTTCTTCATCACCCCCGCGCTCATGGGTGGTCCCTCCGACGTCATGATCGCCATGCTGATCGAGCGCGAGGTCGAGTTCACGCTGAACTGGTCGTTCGCCTCGGCCCTCGGCGTCATCCTCCTCGCGCTGACGCTCATCGGCTTCGCGGTCTACTACCGGCTGATGCGGCTCGAGCGACTCTTCGAGGGCCTGGGATGATCGGCGCCGAGGGTCAGCGCACCGGACCCGGCACCATCGGCGTCGTCGCCATCGCCGCCGCCGTGCTCGTGTTTCTGGCGGCTCCGGTGGCGATCATCGTGATCGTCTCGTTCAGCGGCGCCGACTACCTGACCTTCCCGCCGCCCCGCCTGTCCCTCCGCTGGTACGAGCGCTTCTTCGGCACCCCGGAGTGGCGGCAGTCTATCGTGGTCAGTGTGCAGGTGGCGAGCCTCACGATGGTGTTCGCGACGGTGCTCGGGCTCGCCGCGTCGCTGGCCCTGGTGCGGGGCCGCTTCCGGGGGAAGGGCGCAATCTATGCGATGCTGCTCTCGCCGATGATCGTTCCCACCATCATCACGGCCATCGGGCTCTACTTCTTCTTCGTGAAGTTGAAGGCCACCGGCAGCATCCTCGCCATGGCGGTGGGGCACACGGTGCTGGCCTTGCCGGTCGTCGTCATCATCATCACAGCGACGCTCCAGGGCTTCGACCTCCGTCTCGAGCTGGCGGCCCTCAGCCTCGGCGCAAGTCGCCTCGTCGCGCTCCGGCGCGTTACGCTACCGCTGATCGCCCCCGGCGTCGTGTCGGCGGCGCTCTTCGCGTTCCTCACGTCGTTCGACGAGCTGCTGATCCCGCTGTTCCTGGCGGGAGTCGAGGTGCAGACGCTGACGGTGCGCGTCTGGAACAGCTTGCTGCTCGAGGTCGACCCGACGATCGCGGCCGTGAGCTCGTTCCTCATCGCGGTGACGTGCGCGGTGCTCGGCGCCAGCGCGCTGCTGCGCCGGCGGACGGATGTCTGATGCTGCACTTCACGAAACAGGAGCTCGCGCGGCGCCGCCGCGCCGCCTGCCGAGAGATGGCGAAGCTGAGCCTCGACGGCCTGCTCATCTTCCGCCAGGAGAGCATGTACTACCTGACCGGCTACGACACGAGCGGCTACAGCATGTTCCAGGGCATGTACCTCGGCGCCGACGGCGCGCTCGCGCTTTGCACGCGCTCTGCCGATCTGCGCCAGGCGCGGCTCACCTCCGTGATCAAGGACGTGCGGATCTGGCGCGATCGAGAAGGCGCCAACCCCGCCGACGACCTGCGGGACATGCTCGACAGCTACCGCTGCCGTGGCAAGCGCCTCGGCGTCGAATCTCACGCGTATGGTCTCACCGCCCAGCGCGGGCAGATGGTCGACGCCGCGCTGCACGGCTTCTGCCGGACGGAAGATGCGTCGGACCTCGTGCGGCTCCTGCGCCTCGTCAAGAGCCCAGCGGAGCTCGTCTACGTGCGCGGCGCCGGTCAACTCGCGGACGAGGCGCTGGCCGTCGCGAATCGCCTGACGGTGCCCGGCGCGCGCGTGGGAGAGATCTACGGCGAGATGCAGAAGGTGATCCTCGCCGGGGACGGCGACCCGTCGGCGAGCCGCTGGCCGATGGGCCGCGGCGAGGAGGCGCTCCTCGTCCGTTACCACACCGGCCACGGCACGGTGGGACGGACCGATCAGGTGACGTTCGAGTTCGCCGCCGCCTACCGGCATTACCACGCCGCGCTCATGCACGTCACGCTCACGGGCAAGGTGGACCGGCGCCATCGAGACATGTTCGCCGCGTGCGCCGAGGCGCTCGATGCCGCGCAGACGATGCTGCGTCCGGGTCGCACCGTTGGCGAGGTCTTCGACGCGCACGCGCGAACGCTCAAGAAGGCGGGCTATGAGGGCCACTATCTGAACGCCTGCGGCTACACGATGGGCGCGACGTATCCGCCGACGTGGATGGACTGGCCCATGGTGTACACGGGCAATCCGCAGATCTTGAGTCCGGGGATGGTGTTCTTTCTGCACATGATCGTGTTAAACAGCCGGACCGGTCTGAGCATGTGTCTCGGGGAGACTTCGATCGTCACCCCGAGAGGCTGCGAGGCCGTCACGCGCGCGCCACGCCAGCTCGTCGTGAACTGAGCGCCATCACGCCGGCATCCGTCGAGGACCATCGGCCAACGATCACGCGTCGTCTCGCGCATGAGCTAAAGGACTCTTCACCGGCCGCGACCTGTGGCTCGCGATCGGGTTGCTTCTTCCGGTCGCGTGGGCGGGCGTCTGGACCGGAGATCGAGTGCACATGCGCGTCGCGCCGGCGAAGGTCGCGCAGATCGTCGGTGCCGTGCTTCTCTTCAGCGGCGCGTCGCTGATCGCACGGGCGCTCTGACGTCCGACCAAGATCGACAGTGATTGGAATCGGAGGTGCGTTATGAGGATCACGCGGTTCCTTTCCGTGATCGGCCTAGCTGGGCTCGTATTCGTGACCGGTGTTGCCTCCCAGGGCCAGGCGCCCAAGTCTGGCGGCTGGCTCACGCTCAGGTTGCGGGAGGATCTGCCGCAGGGCTTCGCCATCCACGAAAGCGCGACGATCTCGACCATGTGGCCGGCGATGCCGTGCTTCAGCAACCTCGTGCTTTTCGATCCGCTGAAGCCCACACACAGCGTGGACACCATCGTCGGCGAGCTCGCCGAGCGCTGGGCGTGGCAGGAGAACTATCGCAAGCTGGTCTTCTTCCTCCGACGCGACGTGCGGTGGCACGACGGCAAGCCGTTCAGCTCCAAGGACGTCAAGTACACATTCGACCTGCTTCGGGAGACGCCGGATGCGCCGGCCAAGCTGCGTCTCAACCCGCGGCGCGACTGGTACGGCAAGGTGGAGGCGGTCGACGCGCTCGACCCCCAGACGGTCGTGTTCCGACTGAAGCACCCACAACCATCCCTCTTGCTGATGCTGGCCTCCGGATTCACGCCGATCTACGCCGCGCATGTGCCGGCGGCCAGCTACCGCACCGGCTGCGTGGGCACGGGACCGTTCAAGGTCAAGGACTGGCGCAAGGGCGATTTCGTCGAGTACGTGAAGAACCGCGACTACTTCATGAAAGACCGGCCCTACCTCGACGGGCTGCGCTATCCGATCATCGCGGAGCGCGGCACGGCGACGGCGGCGCTCCAGGCGGGGCGCGTGGACGTGGCGTTCCCTGGGGAAACCACAAAGCCGATCGCCGATCAACTGAAGAAGGCGGCCCCGCAGCTCGTGATCACCCAGGTCAACGCGGGGATTCTAGATCACCTCACTATCAACACGCGGAAACCGCCTTTCGACAACGTCAAGGTGCGCCAGGCCTTGAGCCGCGCCATCGACCGGCGCGCCCTCATCGCGGCCGTCTACCAAGGCGGGGCCGTGCTCGGCTCCTCGATGATGCCGAGGCCCTACGGGGTGTGGGGCATCCTTGAGCCCGATCTCCGCACACTCCCGGGCTACGGCGAGCCCGGCCACGAACATGGCCAGACCCGGATGCTCCTCGCCGATGCGGGATTCGGCCCGAACAAGCCCTTGAAGGTCGAGGTACTGACCAGACAGCTTCCCGCCTTCGTGGACATCAGCTCATTCGTGATCGGGGAGTTCCGGCGCGTCGGGATCGACGCCTCGCTGCGGCAGGTGGATTCGCCGCAGTGGGGTCCCCTGCAAACGCGCGGGGCGTTCGAGGTCGGCGTCGACCGAAACGGGGTGGAGCCGGACGACCCGGACGCCAATTTCTACGAGCACTTTGGCTGCGGGTCGCCACGAAACTATACCGGCTTCTGCGACGAGCCAATCGCGCGGCTCATCGACCAGCAATCCCAAGAGCTGGATGCGAAGAAGCGCGGGGCGCTGGTGCAGGAGATCCAGCGGAAACTGGAAGAGACGACCGTGCGGCCGGTGCTCGTCTGGCGACTCGACTACTTCACGGCGTGGCCGCACGTGAAGAACCTCGTCCCGCACCATTCGATCTACAGTTGGGGCCGCATACAGGAGGTGTGGCTCGACAAGTAGGGCAGGGGCCTTGACAACCGCGCGGCCACCCGCGGAGCATCGGCGCGGGAGACGCTCTTGGCTCGACTGCATATCCTGGGCGCCGGCACGCCGACACCGACCGCCGATCGCTTTGGCACCTCATACGTCCTCGACCTCGGCGGCGGCCGGCTTGCCATGTTCGACTGCGGCCCGGCGGCCACGCACAAGCTCGTCAAAGCCGGCCTGTGGCCCACGAAGGTGGACCACCTCTTCTTCACGCACCACCACTTCGACCACGACGTCGACTACCCCTGCTTCCTGCTTTGCCGCTGGGATCAGAGCATCGGCCGTGAGAACCGGCTGCAGGTCTTCGGCCCCACGCTGACCGAGCGAATCACCGAGCGGCTCATCGGCGAGCACGGCGCCTTCACGCACGATTGGCAGGCCCGCGTCGGGCACCCGCTGAGCCAGCGCGTGTACCGCAATCGCGGCGGAACGGTACTGCCCCGCCCGGGACCGAGCGTGGAGGCCACGGACGTGGGCCCGGGCTGCGTGTTCACCGGCTTCGACTGGGAGGTGTGGGCGGCGCCGGCCGAGCACGTGCAGCCCTTCCTCGATTCGCTCGCCTACCGGGTGGAGACGCCGACCGGCAGCATCGTCTTCACCGGCGACACCCAGCCCTGCCAGAGCGTGATCGATCTGGCGCGGGGCGCCGACGCGCTTGTGTGCATGTGCTGGAACGACCAGGACGCCATGGACGCCGACGGCGAGGCCGGCGGCCAGTGCGGGACCAAGGGCGCCGCCCGCATGGCTCATGCCGCCGGCGTCCGGCGGCTCATCCTCTCGCACATCGGCCCCAATCTCGCCAGCCATCCGGTCATGGAAAAGGGCATCGGCGACGTCCGGCGGATCTACGAGGGCGAGATCGTCTTCTCCACCGAGGGCCTGGCGCTCGACCTCTGAAAGCTGATCGTGACCGGGTCAACGCACGGCCCTTGACAAAGCCGCTCGCGCCGCCTAGAGTCCCACGCGCCAAGGCTCCCAAACCGCTTCGGGGAGGTCTCTATGTCACCGAGACGTCTGCTCCTCGCTGCCACGCTCGCCGCTGCCCTCGCTGGAGCCCCCGACCTGGCTTCCGCGAAGACGATCCTGGTCCCCGTCACGCTCGTCGGCGGCGTTCCCGTCCCGTGTGGCGCCGAACGACTCGGGACGTGTCACAACCGCTGGCACTTCGCGCTCCATCCGGTTGCCACGGCCGAGCCGGGAGACACCCTCGTCTTCCAGACGCGTGACGCCCTGGACAACCAATTCAACCGAACCTCGACCGCGGCCACCGTCGCCGCCGCGAACCTGAACCGCGTCCACCCGCTGACGGGCCCGGTCTTCGTCAAAGGTGCGAAGCCTGGTGACGTCCTGGCCGTGACGATCGAGAAGATCGAACCCGGGCCCGACCGGTTCGGCTATACCGTGATCGTGCCCGGCTTCGGCTTCCTCAGGGACGTGTTTCCAAATCCAGCCATCGTGAGATGGGACCTCGACAGCTCCGGTGCCGTGTCGCGGGACATGCCGGGTGTGCGCGTTCCGATGAACGGGTTTACCGGCACGATCGGCGTCGCGCTGGGCCCTGGCGAGACGCGGGTGGCGTTCCAGCGGGAGGAACAGCTCCGTCTGGCCGGCGGGTTCGTCCTCCCTCCGGAGCCGCACGACGCCGTTCCGGTCGGCATCTGTGGTGTCGGCGGTTCGTTTGCGGGCGGGCCCACGCCTTGCTTGCGGACGATCCCGCCCCGCGAGAACGGCGGCAACATGGACGTCAAGCAGATGATCGCGGGAACGACCCTTCTCTTCCCCTGCTTCGTCGACGGCTGTCTGCTCTCTACGGGTGACGTTCACTTCGCTCAGGGAGACGGTGAAGTCTCGGGGACCGCGATCGAGATGAACGCCGTCGTGACGGTCAGGGTGGACGTTCGAAAAGGCCGGGCCGCCCTCGGATTTCGCCTGCCGGAGATCGAAGGCAAGAAGATCCCCGGTCTCCTCAAGAAGCTCGAGCCGAACCGCTTCCTGGCGACGACGGGAATTCCGCTCAAGCCATCGGGCAACAGGACACCGCAGGAGTTCACCGACGGCACGCTGGCCTCCCTATCCAACGTCGCCGAGGACGTGACGCTGGCGGCCCGGGATGCGCTGCTGAACATGATCGACCTGCTGACGGGTCCCAGATCGCCCGCTCCGACACGGCTCTCCCCCGAGCAGGCATATATATTGTCGAGCGTGGCGGTGGACCTTCGGATCAGCAACCTGGTCGACGTCCCCAACTTCCTCGTCACCGCGATTCTCCCGCTCGATGTTTTCCAAGGTGGGAAGGACGACGACGACTAGGGGGTCGGCAGCGTCAAGCCGACCTTCCGGCCAGGGGCGGAGAGCCACACTCTCCGCCCTTTTGTTACCGGTCAGCGGAGAAACGGATTGAATCGGCGCGGCTTCCTGTTCCTCGGGCTGAGTACGAGCGCGTGTCTGCTCATGGGTCATACGCCATACCGGCAGTGGCAGGTGTACAGGAAGAGCCGGCTGATCTTCGTCGTCAGTGAAATGGACGAGGTCTCGCTTCGCCTCGGCAGCACGATCGCGCCGGCGCTGGCGGCACGAGTGCCGGAGAGCAAGGCCATGATGGCGACGGCGGCCACGGCCGTGGATGTCGTCAAGCTCCTGACGAGCGCGCAGCTCGACGTGGCGCTGTTGACGTCGGACGACGCGTACGAGGCGCTCCAGGGAGCCGGAAGGTTCAAGGGTCCGGCGGCTCCGCTCCGGACGCTCGCCGCGGTCGGCTCCTCGGTCTTGCATCTCGTGACGCTCAGCGGCCAGGGCATCACGCGGGTTTCAGATCTCAAAGGCAAGACGCTCGCCAGCGGGATCCCCGGGAGTCCGACCGAAACCCTCGCCCTGCGCGTCCTCGAAGCCTCCGGCATCGATGCCGAGAACGATCTGCGGCGGGAGCCATTGGCCGGCGCCGGCGCGAGGGCGGCGCTCAAGGAAAGAAGGATCGACGCCATCGCCCGCGCCGACCTGGTCGCCGACGACGCGCTGAGGGAGCTGGCCGGGACGCCAGGGATTGCCATCGCACTCCTCGAGCACGACGAGACGATGCCGAGAATCGAGGCCAAGTACGGACCCGTCTACCGCCGCGCGACGATCCCCAAGAGCGCGTATCCCGGGATCGCGACCGACGTGGGCGGTATCGCGGTCGCCCACCTGCTCGTCTGCCGGGACGATTTCCCCGAAGAAAAGGCGTATCGGATCGTGAAAGCGCTGGCCGAGCCTCATGACGAGGCGATGCTCACTCGGCCATTGCTTCCCTTTCATCCGGGAGCACTCGAGTTCTATCGAGGAGGGTCAACTCCACGATGACGCGACTCTGGCGCCCACGCATGCTCGTGCTCGCTCTTCTTCTCTCGCTGGGCTCGTCCTCGTTTGCTGACGGCCAGGAGAGCATTCGCCACTCGTTCCAGAGCCTGGCGGGACAGGTCGTCGCCGAATTCCAGCGAGCCACGGACGGAATCAGGAAGCCCCACTTCGACATCCGCCGGCGGGATACGTTTCCCGACGTCAATGCCGAGATGGTCGGAATGCTGAAGTTCGAGATGAAGCCGAAGGACGAGGCGGGGTGGCACCCGGTCGTGTGCGTCTTCGGATATCGCGAAGGCCGGTGGAGATTCGTGAAGGCCTTCCATGAGCTTCCGTCCGACAGGCCGACCTGGACCGAGGCGGGATCCTGGTACGAAGAGATCGTGGCGAGGGCGATGAACAGCTCGCAGTAACCATCATGCGGACGGTCCTGGCCGCGGTTTTCCTCTTCCTCCTCCAGGCGCCACCGCTGGACGCCCATCCGCTCAATGTCGGGTATGCGGAGATCACCATTCAGGCGCCTGAAGTGACCATCGCCCTGAGCCTCAACCTCCTGGAGCTCGATCTCGTGCTGGGCTTGGACCGGAATCTCGACGCTCGTGTGGACCAGGATGAGCTCGATGCCAAGCGGACGGTGATCGTGGACTATCTGCGGCGGAAGATCTCAGTCGCGAGCGCCGGCGAGGCGCTGCCCGTGGACGTCGGCGCCTTTGCGATCGGCCGGGGGGCCGACGGCAAGGATCTGTTCGAGACCACGCTGCGCTTTCGCAGCTCGACGCCGCTGGCGGCGGTCACAGTACGCGCCGCGCCCCTGACCGAGCTCGGAGCCGACCACACGACGCTGGCCACGATCATCCACGGAGGACACCGTCAGCCGTTCGTATTCCACGAAGGCGTCGTGTACCAGGGCGGCGCCCAGAGTTTCTGGTCCTCCGCCTTGCAGTTCCTCGGCGTGGGAGTTCATCACATCTTTCTCGGCTACGATCACGTCGCGTTCCTGCTGGGTCTCCTCCTGGTCGGCGGCTCGCTGCTCGCTATCGTCAAGATCGTGACCGCGTTCACGGTCGCCCACAGCGTGACCCTTTCCCTCGCCACGCTCGACGTCGTGACGTTGCCCGCGCCGCTGGTGGAGGCAGGCATCGCGCTGAGCATCGCGTACGTGGCCCTCGAGAACCTGTTCTTCACGAGGTTCGACAAGCGATGGCTGGTGAGCTTCCTGTTCGGCTTCGTGCACGGCTTCGGCTTTGCGAACGTTCTGAAGGACATGCACCTCCCGACCTCCAGCCTCGTCGCCTCTCTGCTCTTCTTCAACGTCGGCGTCGAGATCGGACAGATCGTCATCGTGGCTCTCGTCGTCCCGCTCCTGTGGGCCTTGGGCCTGACCCGGGCGTACCGAACCACCACGAGGCTCGCCTCGGTGGCGATCTTCTCGGCGGCGGCGTTCTGGTTCTTCCAGCGGGCGTTCTAGGTCCATTCGTGCCGCTCCTCATGCTCGTCGTCGCTCTCCTGCTCGGGATCCCCGTGCCGAGCGATGCCCACGTCGTGCTCGATGCCGACGTCGTGCGTCCGATCCTCATCGATCTCGCGAAGTACGTGAGCGAAAGCCAGAACGGCGTGAGCGGAGAGGCCAGGGGCGAGGCCCTCTATCTTCTCGGAGAAAAGGTGCAGCTCCTCGTCGATCTCATGAATCTCGACGCCACCTCCCACGGCACGAGCCTGTACGCGGATCTCCTCGTGCGCAGACTCAGCGAGTACGGCATCCGCGTCACCCGCGCCGAAGCGAACGCGCGGTACGTGTACGACCAGGCCGCCTTCCAGGAATACGTGCGACGCGAGCCGCGTGGAAGGCGGGTTGCGGAGGCGAAGTTCCGGGTCATCGCCCACGCGTTTTACGGCTC
Source organism: Candidatus Rokuibacteriota bacterium (assembly GCA_003220225.1). Classification (GTDB taxonomy): domain Bacteria; phylum Methylomirabilota; class Methylomirabilia; order Rokubacteriales; family CSP1-6; genus AR12. The sequence goes on along the minus strand of QHRU01000031.1, from coordinate 119,940 downwards.
CGTCGGGAGCGATCCGGCCGAGCTCGTCAACAGCGACGTGGATCAATTGCGGCGGGCGGTCGGCCGGGAAGAAGCCTTCCTCAAGGAGCATCCGAGGTCGGAAAACCTGAAAGAGGTCCGGTTCTTTCTGGCAATGGACTACTACCGACTCTTCAGACACAGCCCGGATCGGGCGACGGCCATGAAATACGAACGGCTGGCGTCTCGCGCGCTCCGCGAGATCGCTCAGGAATATCCCGGAACCGCCGAGGCGAGGGCCGCGGAGGTCACCCTCGAAGCATTGATCGCCGAACCGCGCCGCTAGCTCGAACGCATCCGATGCCGGAAGATGCGCGGGGCCGGCCGGAGCCGCCCCGCGCGTCCTGCTGACGACGAGTCGCCTCAGTTGCCGCGGAACAAATCCTGTGGGATGCCCGCCGCGGCGAAGATATGATCGCGCGAGGCCTCGAGCTGCCGGCGCAGCTGCGGCAGGTCGACGTCGAGCAGCCGCCCCTTCCATTTGCGCACCTTGCCCGCGACGATCACGGTCTCGACGTTGCTGCGGTCCATCAGCGAGACGACCGCCCCCGGCACCTGGTTGAGCGGCGCCACGTTGAGCGCGGTCGCGTCGAGGATGATGATGTCGGCCTCCTTGCCCGGCGTGAGGGAGCCGGTCTTGCGATCGAGCCGCAGGCCTTTCGCGCCGTTGACGGTGGCGTAGCGCAGCACGTCGCGTGTGGTGAGCGGGTTCGGCACGCCGGGCGGCTGCGCCGGCCACCAGTTGCCTGTGGCAAATCCCGTATCGAGGATCATCTGGTTCACGAGCGCGCGCTGCACATTCATGGTGGCGCGCATCTGGTAGAAGAAGTCCGCCAGCAGCGTGACCTCCACGTCCGAGCTCAGGGATGGCTCGATCTTCAGGCTCTCCATCTTGAGGACGGGCGGCGTGCCGTGCCGCATGTTCATTTCGATCGGGACGGCGAGCGAGACCTGCGCGCCGAGGTCCTTGACCTTCTGCCACGCCGCGTCGGACATCCCGGTCATGTGAACGAACAGGTTGTCGGATCCGATCCCGAGCGTACCGCTGTCGCCCCCGTGGCCCTGGGCGAGCAAGTCGAAGGTCGGGCGCATGCCGAACGGAGAGAGGATATGTGCCGCCACCTGAAGGCCGAGCTGCCGTCCGATCTGCCAGGCTCTCTCGTAGCCCGGAAGATAGATCTCGCCGCCCATGATCATGGTGACGAGCTGGTCGCTCGAGGAGAACCACTGTTTCTTGATGCGGAACGCGTCCTCCGGATACTTGTAGTCGGGGCCGTGAGTGAGCCCCGCGCCTTCGAAATAGCCGAAGGCGGCGCGGCGACCCGTATCCATCAGGGCCTGGATGGCGGCGTCGGAGTGCGCAGGCGAGTGGTGAATCTGCGAGATGTCGTGCACCGTCGTGACGCCGTCATCGAGCTGGCTGAGCCCACCGAACAGCTCGTTGATGTACACGTCCTGCGGGCGGTACACGGGGGCGAAGGTGAGGAGAATGTACTGGTAGTAATTGATGTCCCCGCCCGGCGTCCCGGGCAACAGCAGCCCGTCGGCGAGAAAGCTACGCAGCGCCGTCTCGAACTGGTGATGGTGCGTATCGATGAAGCCGGGCATGACGATGCGGCCGCTGGCGTCGATCACGTCGGCGCCGTCCGCGTGCAGGTTCGGCCCGACCTTGAGGATCTTCTTGCCCTCGACCAGCACGTCGGCCTGAGGGAAGTCGCCCACGTTCGGGTCCAGCGACATCACGGACCCGGACCGAATGATGTAGCGCCGCCCAGGCCGGCCGCTGTCCGCGGGCGGGTCCCCGCCGTCCGCGGCGGCGGGGCGCGCCGCGAACGGATTGAAACCGGCGGCGGCGACCCCGGCCGCGGCCGTCGCCTTGAGGAAATCGCGCCGCGAACGGGGCGAACGGGAATGGTTCTGCGGATTTCCTTCGTCGCACAGTTTGCACATCGGTTTCTCCTCCGCCTCGAGTCATCCCCGGTGAACAGCGCAAGCAACATGAAGCCGCCGCCGCCCTCAGGTACAGCGCGCACAACCGGCCTGTCAAGGGGATTTCCTGCCGCCGCTCGTCCCTCGCCGCGGCCTCCGGCGGCAGGTGAGTTTTGGCGTTGGACGGCATGACAGAGCCGGTGAAAGTCCGGTGAAGGCGCCACAAGCTTGTACGCCGATCAGGTTCTTTAGGGAGACGCCGGCGCTGTTCTTCTAGCCGATCACCGACCTCGCGGCGTTCTTCGAGCAGGCGTTCGCGCGCACTGAGCGCGCCTGAAAAAACTGCCGCGCGTCGTTTCGGGCGCGCGGCAGGGAATGTCCGGTCGCTGCGGCGACTCTACCGCTTGATCAGCGTGTTGCCCGGCAGAATCGGCACCGTGTTGATGGTCGGCGTCGTGTTGATGGTCGGCGTCGTGTTGATCGTCGGCATCCTGGTCGTCGGCAGTGGCGTCAGCGTAGTCGTCGGCGTCAGCCTGATCGTCGGCGTGAGCGTGGTCGTCGGCATCAGCGTGGTCGTCGGCGTCAGCGTCGTGGCCGGCGTGAACGTGGTCGCCGGCGTGAGCGTAGTCGTCGGTGTCAGCGTCGTGGTCGGCGTGAGCGTGGTCGTCGGCGTCAGCGTGGTCGTCGGCTCCAGCGTAGTCGTCGGGGTCAGCATGGCAGTCGGCGTGAGCGTGGTCGTCGGCTCCAGGGTAGCCGTCGGCGTCAGCGTGGTAGTCGGCGCCAGCGTGCCCGTCGGCGCCAGCGTGCCGCCGGTACCCGACGTGTCCGTCTTGACCGCCATCCCGTCCAACCGCGTCGGAGTGGGCGTATCGGCCCTGGTCGGGGTCGTGCCGATGAGCGTGCCGAGCAGGTTCGTCGCACGCGTGACCTCGTCCGTGACGATGGGGCTCGCCGGCGAGACCGCACGCACCGGCGCCGTGAAATCGTTCGACAGCCGGCGCGCGTTGTCCACGGAGATCGACTGGGGCCGCGCGGGCAGCGGACCCGGGCCCGCCTTCACCGTGATGCTCTCGCGCACGCCCACAGGCGTGGCGGGACCGACGGCGTTGCCGGTCACCGGATCGCGGCGGTAGACGTCGACGAGGCCGCGCAGCACCGTGATGGTCGACACGCCGCCCACCACCTCGGCGACGACGATCGTGCCACGGATGCCGCTGACGGCGTTCGGCGTCTTGATCTCGACGACCTCGCCCGGGCGCATCCGGGACTTGTCCACCGCGACCGAGATGCGGCCGGAGACCAGGTCGATCGTGGACACGCCGGGCACCTCGGTGATCGTGATCACCGAGCGCTCACGCGCGGTGACGATCGCCTTGCCGCCGAGCAGCATCCGCGCGAACCCCTTGTCACCGGTGGTCACGCGGTCGTTCAGAAGGACGTCGTCCTTGAACTTCAGGGGGGCCGGCGACGTGGCCTCGTGCGTGATGGTGACGGGACCCACGACCGTCGTCGCGACGCCGACGCGCTCTTGCGCGGACGCGACGGCCGGAATCGCGATCGTGAGGGCCAGCAGCATGCCGAGCACGCGGGTCATCGTCGTCTTCATCGGCGCCCCTCGCTTGATCGAAGCATTCGACATCGAGCCGGCGAGAGTGCACCGGGGGTGCCAAGGCGTGGTCCCTCGATATGTGTCGATATTTGGAGGAGTTAGCGGCCCACAGGCCGTCGGCGAGGGTGCGGGCGGGAGAGGATCCGCGGCGCCGCGCCCGACGGTCCCCCCTGGTCAGGCACTGTGCCCGACCGCACGCGCACGGCGCGCAGCACCGGATCCCCCGTTGTCGACGCGCCCGCACAGCGCGATAGTCTCGGGCCACATGCCGAGGCTTGGCCTGGTCCCGGTTCTTCTGCTCCTCGCTCTCTGGGGCTGTGCCAGCGCGCCGCCTGCTCCACCGCAACAGCGGGTCGTGCTCAAGACGAGCATTTCGACCCGGCACTACCCGGTCCGCGGGATGACAACGGCCGCGATCTTCGACCATATCGACAGGAACGGCCTCTTTGAGAAGGGTGGCCAGCGCGTGAACGGCCTGACGTCCGCGGAATGGACTATGACCTCGGGAGGCATCGACACTCGCGCCATCCGCTGCAGTCACCCTTCAATGACGATCACGCTCGATCTGGTGGTGACGCTGCCGCGGCACGACGAGTCGAACGATCTCTCAGAGGGCCTCAGGACAACCTGGCAGCGCTTCGTCACACGCGTCGCCGCGCATGAGCAGCGTCACGTCGACATCTTTCTGGACGGCGCGAAAGCGATGAAGGCCCGGATGGAGGCGGTGCTGACGAAGTGGTCTTCGTGCTCCGAGCTCGGGAAGACCATCCACAGTCTCTGGACCAGCCAGCTAACGGAGATCGAGAACGCCCAGCAGCAGTTTGACGTTGAAGACGGAGCGAAGATCCAGAACGATCGGGAACCGCTGCAGGCTCGGATCGACGTCAACCGGGCACGGCTCGCGGCCCTCGACTCGGAGATTCGGCGCCTCGACCTGACCCGCGACGAACTCCGGCTTCAGCTCGACGCCATGCGCGCCAGGATCGACGCCGTCAAAGTTGAGATAACGAAGGCCGCCGGCTCACTGCCCAGGTGTGCACAGGCTCGCCCCACGAGCCGGGTCCAGGCTCTGTGTCATCAGCACCACGGCTTCGTCGCAGCCAATAACACCCTCGTCGAGCAGTACAACGGAGTCACTGACCACCGAAACAACCTCGCGGACGAGTACAACCGGCTGGCCGCGGCGACGAACGGCCTCATCGAGGTTCTGAACTGGACGAAATGACGGCGCGGACCTACCGCTCGAGATGCGCGAGGATGAGCCCGAACACGTCCGTCATTTCGGGCGGCTTTGCCGGCCTGAGCGCGTGGGCGGAGCCGATCAGGACCGGGCCGTGCGCCGGATCCGCAGATCGCCGGCCGTGAGATCCCCGTACCCAGCCGCCGTGCAGCGGGATCACATCCATCACGTAACGGAAGCCGAGTGTCTTCTGGAGGAGGCGATAGGCGAGCCGCAACTTTGTGCGTTGGCCCCCGGCGAGAAACAGCTCCGCCGGGTCGTAGCCGGGCTTGCGATGAATGTCCACGGTTGGGGCGAAGTCGGGCGCTCGGGCGTCGTCGAGCCAGTAGTAATAGGTGAACCAGGCGTCGGGGGCCGCCACCGCCATCAGTTCGCCCGCCCGCGGGTGGTCCAGGCCCACGGCTTCCTTGCCCTTGGCGTCCAGCACGTCGGCGACGCCGTCGAGACGCTCGAGTTCTGCCCGCGCGAGGCCGACGTCGTCTGGATTACGAACGTAGACGTGCGCGACCTGGTGATCGGTGACGGCGAAGGCGCGAGAGGCGCCGGCGTCCAGGAGCTCTCCGACGACCGTGTCCTGCACGGCCAGAAGGCCGGCGCGCCGAAGCGCGCGGTTGATGTCGACCGCCTTTCGCACGTGACGAATGCCGTACTCGGAAACGACCAGCACCTGGGCGCCGGCGCGGCGGGCATGGCCGGCGAGGTCCCCCACGAGCCCGTCCACCGCGCGCAGGGCCGCGCGGCTGCGAGGATCGTCCGGCCCGTACCGCTGGTGATCGTAATCGAGGTGAGGGAGGTAGACGAGGGTGAGCGTCGGCCGCTTCCGGTCGATGACGAGCCGGGCGCAGTCGGCGATCCAGCGTGAGGACGTGAGGCCGGCGCCGGGCCCCCAGAACTGGAAGAGCGGAAACGGCCCGAGCTCGCGCTCGATCTCGTGGGCGAGGTCGGGCGGCTGGCAGTAGATGCCTGGGATCTTGCGGCCGTCGGCGGGGTACGTCGGGCGCGGCGTCACGCTCCAGTCCGCGCTCGAGTGCATGTTGTACCACCAGAAGAGTTTGGCGCAGGTGAAGCCGGGAAGGCGACGGCGGGCCGCCTCCCACACCTTCTCGCCGGCGACCAGACGGTTCGACTGCCGCCAGAGCCACACTTCCGCGAGCTCCCGGAAGTACCAACCGTTGCCCACGATGCCGTGCTCGCGCGGCAGCGTGCCGGTCAGCATCGTCGACTGCGCCGTGCACGTCACGGCGGGTAGCACCTCACCGAGCGGGGTCAAGAACCCCTCACGAGCGAGGGCGGCCAGCGCCGGGGTGTCGGCGCCGACCTGGGCGGGTGTGAGCCCGACGACGTCGAGGACGACGAGCGGTGTCAGGCGAGCCTGTCTCGCGCCGACGCCACCTCCCGCGCGAGCCCACGCGCGAGGGCGGCGTCGTCAGCGGGGCGTTCCGCCTCGGGGAGCACCGACCAGGTGTAGGTCTCGACCTCGTACTGCGTCGTGACCTTGCCGCTTCTGAGCAGCGCGAGCGCGCTCTGCAGCTCGGTCCGGGTCGTCCCCAGCGATCCCGTGAAGTCGCGGTCGATCGGGCTGTGGAAGTGCACGCGCCAGGGCCGATCGCGGGGGAACCGCTCGAAGGATTCCGGGAGATCGTCGACGTAGCCTCCATCGCGGGCACGCGCCTGGTGGAGGTAGCGCGGCTCATCGAACGCCGCCAACCGCGCCCGCGCCGACGCGTCGGTGGGATCACGCAGCTCGAGGGCGCTCGAGACCTGCACCTTCCCGACGCGGATGCCGGACGACGTCAGCATTCCCACGACGTCGGCCGGATTCTCGAAGGCGACCGCCTGGTGGCAGAGGTCGTAGCACACGCCGAGATGGGCGTCGATCAGCTCGCGCTCACCGCCGGCGGCGCGGGTGAGTGGGCCGTCGAAGAAACGGACGACGTCGGGTGTCAGCTCGAGGATGCAGCCGGGCTCAGCCTCGAGGCAGATGCGGATGCGCCGGCCGCCGCGCTCGGCCCGGGCGCGCAGCTCACGGGCCACGCCGACGAGGGCGCGGGCGGCGGCGTCGGTGTGCTCGGCGCTCCAGCCGATTCTCCACCCGAGCGGCAGGCTCGAGATCGTAGGCTCGGCGACCTCCGGGGGCGCAATCGCGTCGAGGATCGTCGCCAGCCTGAGCGTGTGCTCGGCACGCCGGGGATCGGTCCAGTCCGGACGGTAGACGGCCTCCTTGACACGCTCGGCGTGGAAGCCGCCGTAGGGAAAACCGTTGAACGTGAACGCGTAGAGGCCGAGACCAGCCAGCTCGTCGCGCAGCTTCCGAGGCTCGACCTCGGACGCCGCGCGATGGCTCAGGTAGAGGCCGAGGCCGAGCGAGCCGACGCCGAGGTGCTCTCGCACACGGACGGCGACCCGCCGGAGTGAGTCGACCACCTCTGAGGCCGACTCGCCGGCGTGGACGTTGGTGCAGTAGCCGAGCTGCGCGCCGTCGGGCAGGCGCATCAGGCGCGCGGCCCGCGAAGGATCGAGTTGCCCTCGAACAGCTGCTGACCGGGGGAGACCGGCGTGTCGAGCTCACGGAGGTCGAGGCGGCCGCTCTTGGCGAAGAAGGAGACGGGATTGTGCCAGACGACCTTCTCGATCTCGTGCTCGGCCATGCCCTTCTGGCGCATGAGCGTGACGGTCTTGGGGATCTTCAGCGGGTCGCTCTTCCCCCAGTCGGCGGCGCTGTTGATCACCATGCGATCCGTGCCCCAGCGGCGGAGAATCTCGACCATCCGCGGCTCGTCCATCTTCGTGTCCGGGTAGATCGAGAAGCCCATCGTGCAGCCGGTGTCGATGACGACCGGCACCGTCTGCTCGGTGTTGTGGTCGATGAGCACGCGCTCGGGCGGAAAATTCAGCTCGCGCATGATGGCGAGGGTCCGCTCGACGCCACGCACCTTGTCGCGGTGCGGGGTGTGAACGAGGGCCGGCAGGTCGTGCGCGCGCGCCAGCTCGAGCTGCGCCGCAAAGTGGCGCTCCTCGCGCGGCGTGATGTCGTCGAAGCCGATCTCCCCGACCCCGACGACGCCGTCCTTCTCGAGGTAGCGCGGCAGGAGCGCCAAGACGCCCTCGTTGACGCGGTCGTCGTTGGCCTCCTTCGGGTTGAGCGACAGCGTGCAGTAGTGGCGGATCCCGAACTGCTCGGCGCGGAATCGCTCCCACCCGATGATCGCGTCGAAGTAGTCCACGAAGGAGCCGACCGACGTCCGCGGCTGCCCGAGCCAGAACGACGGTTCCAGCACGGCGACAATGCCGGCCAGCGCCATTTGCTCGTAGTCGTCGGTGACCCGGGAGAGCATGTGGGCGTGAGGCTCGAAGATCCGCATGGGCGCCTCCTTCGTTCGGTCAGGCCAAGGCGCGCTCGAGGGCGCGCCGAACCATACGATCGTCCTCGCGGGCGAGCCGGTCGCGCACGAACGGCTCCGCGCGTCGGTCGCCGATCCGGCCGAGCGCGCGCGCGGCGGCCGCGCGGTGGGCCTCGGCCGGATGCTCGAGATACCCGCAGAGCTTGCCGACGAGGCCGGGGGTCGGATGCAGGGCCACCACTGGCCAGATGTCCGCCGGTACCGAGCGTCCGGCGACCTCGCGCTCAGTGACGTAGGAGAGTAGCATCCGCGACAATTCGGCGTCCACCCGCGCCTCGAGCCCGGGCAGCCGCGCGATCGACACGCCCATGAAGGCCGCCTTGAGCACCGCGTTGCGGAACTCCTCTTCGGGCAGGAGCCGGCACGTGTAAGGATTGTCGGCCGTCGCCGCTTCGAACAGCTCCATCGAGCTTGTCCGGCACGCGTCGAGCACGCTGTCGACGGCGACGGGGCTGCGGCCGAACATCGCCAGGCCGCGCAGCGCGCCGCAGCGCTCGCGCAGGTCGCCGGTGAAGTACAACTCGCGGGCGAGCGCCTCGGCATCCCCCGCGAACGCGCAGAGGAGCGCCACGCGACCCGCGTCGTCGATCCGCCACGCACGCAGCGGCACCTCGACGTCGAAATCGCGCCGGACGAGGGCGGAGCGGGAGCCGAGCGGCTCGCGTCCCAGGCGCCGACCAACCGCCGGGAACGACGTCACGATCGCTTCTCGCTCGCCGCGGGCGGCGGCGGCGGTGGTGGTGTCGAGCCACTGCGAGGCGGGAGCCGGAATGCGACCCGCGAGCTCGCTCCGGAGGGCTTCGAGCGGCGGCGGGGCCAGCGCGCGCGCCAACGCGCGCGAACGGACGAGCATGGCCTGGGCGTCGGCGCCGCTGAAATCTCGCGCCCCGCCCGACGCCACCGCCAGCGCCCCGATGGCGTCGTCGCCGAGGAGCAGCGGCGCGGCGAGCGTCGAGCGGTCGTGCTCGACGCCGGTCAGCGGCTCGCCCGCCGCGGCCGCGCCGCCAGCGACGCCCTTGCCCCACGCCACTTCGGCGGCCCACGCCGGGGCGTCGCCCGCGTTCTTCGACCGGGCGCCGGCGAGCCGAAGCACCGGGTGCTCCGGATCGCGAAGATAGACTGCACCTACCGTCGCGCCGAATGCGTCGAGCGCGCCGATGAGGGCGTCGTCCATCGCCGCCTCCCGGGCCGTCACGCCGTTTCTCGCTCGGCCGCTTGAAGATAGGCGAGCGCCGCCCTGGCGACCTCGGGCGCGCGGTGACTGTCGCGGCTCAGCTCGACGCCGACGAGGCCGGCATAGTCGATCTCCCGGAGCGCGACGAGGATCGGGCCGTAGCGCATCTCCCCCAGTCCGAACGCAAGATGCTCGTGGGCCGGCCGCCGCATGTCCTCGGCGTGGACATTGCTGAGAATCGTGGCGACACGGTGGACGACCTTCTCCGGCGGATCGGGCTCCGTCAGCAGGCAGTGGCCGAGATCGAGGGTGAGCCGGAGCGCGGGCGAGTCGACGGCGCCTCGTAAGTCGAGAAAATCTCCGACGCTTTCGACGAGCATGCCCGGCTCGGGCTCGAAGCCGAGCACGATGCCCGCCGCCTCGGCACGGCGAACGACCGCCTCCATCTCGTTCACGAGGCGCTCCCAGCACACGTCAGGCGGAATGCCGGGCGGTCGGACGCCGCTCCACAGCGACACGACGCCCGCGCCGAGGTCCCTCGCGATCGCCAGCGTGCGCTCGAGAAACTCCCGCCGGCGCGCGCGACCCTCGACCTCGTCGCTGAGGAACGTGGGCTCGTGCTTGCGCCGGGGGTCGAGGAGGAAGCGCGCTCCGGTTTCCACGACGAGCGAGAGGCGGAGGGCGTGGGCGAGGGCGGCGATTCGCTCGACCTCGACCCGGATGTCCGGGTCGAAGGGATCGAGATGGGCGTGGTCGAGGGTGAGGGCGCAGCCCTCGTATCCGAGCTCGGCGATCACCCGGAGCGCGTCATCGAGCCGGTGATGGGCGAAGCCGTTCGTGTTGTAGCCGTAGCGGAACGACCGCGTCTTCATGCGCTGGCAAATCGACGCCCGAGCACATACGCCGGAACGAAGCATGCCGCCACCAGCGCACCCGACACCAGACCGCGCGACGCGCTCGTGAAGGCGGCGTCGAGCAGGATGATGCCGAGCACCGCGGCCTTGATGACGCCGATGATCCGTCGCGGCGCCGGGTCCGCGATGGCGTCGCGTACCGGCGGCCCGAGCCATGCCGCGAGCAGCGCGAGGAAGACGAGGCCGGTCAGGCCGCCGGGTCCCCACCCGAGGACGAACAGCGCGACCGCGATGGCGAGGAGCGCCGCGAAGCCGATCGCGGCGGCCCGGACGAGGGTGACCGGCGCCGTCATCACCTCGAAGCGGCTGACGAGCGTGAGGATGAGGACATAGGCGAAGAGGATCGCCACGGCCCCGACCGCGGGCCACGCGAGCGCGCCGAGCGCGATGCCGAGACCAGCGTTCAGTGCCCGACAGGACGCCATCACGGCGGGGCCCACGGCTGTTCGTTTGGCGACGGCGTCGTAGACCACGATGGCGACGACCAGCCCGAGGGCCACGAGGAACGGGCGGAGACCGGAGGCCGCGGCCAGGCCGAGGCAGAGCGCGAGGAGGAGGCCGGCGACGGTGAAGGCGCCGGCACGCGTGATCCGCCCGGAAGGGATCGGGCGTTCGGGCCGCTCACGGGCATCGAGCGTCGCGTCACAGGCGTCGTTGAGCGCCATCCCGCCGGCGTACGCACACGCGGAGGCGAGCAGGAGGGTGGCGGCTGATGACGTGAGGGCGGCGCCGCTTACCGTCAACCCCATCATCACGTCGGGTGGCGCCGTGAAGATGTTGGGGAGGCGGACCAGTTCGAAGAGGCTGGTCAGGACCCGTTTATGTGTCTGCACAGCAACGCGTACTGCTCGGCGAGGTCATGGATCTCGCAGCTCACCGGAGACTTGAAGAAGAAAGCGAGGTGGCCGAGCCCGCCACGCTCTCCCCGCGACGCCGCGAGGTCGACGAGGCGGATCAGGTCGAGCACGAGCGGTGCCGCCAGGGCCGAGTCGGAGCCCTGCCACGTGAACTGCAGCGTCATCGGGGTCCCGAGGAAGCCCTCGAACTGGATCAGGTCCCATGCGGTTTTCCAGTCCCCGAGCGTGGGCACGTAGTCGATGCGCACCAGCGTCTGGGGCTCGTAGCCGAGAATCGAGGGAACCACCTTGCCCTTTGACTCGGTCTTCGAGGCGGCCGTGGCGGGATCGGAGAGCGCGAGGCCATCGGCGTTGCCGAGAACGTTGAACCCAACCCAGGTGCGCACGTGCAGATGGCGCATGCGAAACATCGGCGCAAGCGCACTCTTGAGGAGCGTCTCGCCGGTCTTGCCGTCGCGTCCCGCGTGAGGCACGCCGCGTACCCGCGCCAGCTCCTCGAGGCTCGGAAGCGACGCACCGACCGAGGGCGTGAAGTTGACGTAAGGCACGCCCATGTCGAGAGCCGCGTAGGCGTAGAGCGCGCTCGCCGGCACGCGGGAGCCGGGCGCGTGCAGGGCCGCGTCGAGGGCGTCGAGATCGAGATCGCGTAGCTCGGCCGCGGCGGGCTGCTCGGTGGTCGCGACGTTGACCGCGATCACCCGACGCGCGCCGGTCGACCTCCGGAAGTCGTCCAGGTCCTGCTGCACCGCACGTACGAACTGCAGCGGCGCCCGGGCTGCCGCCGTCGGCGGCGCGATCTTGAGATGCTTCTCCGCCTCCGTCAGCTCGTCCTCGATGGCGTGGACGAGCTCGGGGGCGAGCGGACCGGCGTCCCGGCCGAGCGCATGAGCGGCCTTGACGAGGGGCGTGTCGAGGAGGTCATGACCGCCGAACACGAGATCGTCGAGCGAAGCAAGTCCGGAGACGCGGAACGCGTCGGTCTCCGTCACGAGGCCAACCCGACCCGCGTGGCCGAGTTTCATCGCGATCGCCCCCACGATGGTGGTGGTCGCGACTGCGCCACGGGCACCGATCAGCCAGACGCCGAGAGGGGCACCGCCCGATCTCTGCGACAAAGGTCCTCCTGAAAAAGCGCGTCATCATAGGACGGGCGCCGCGCAGGTGTCAAGGCAGGCACGGGCCCGCGCGGCGCGCGGGTCTTGCCACTTCCCGTCCAACCGCATATACTTCGCATCCCGCAGAGGCCACATGAGTCACGTCGCGTCACGAGGGACGGCGACAATGACATCCAGGGAGCGCGGTGCTGTTGCGCTCGCGCTCTTCGTGGTGTTCTTCGCTCTCGCCGCCGTGGCCCGGGCAGCTCCGGCGCGGAGTCACGATCTCACACGAGGCAAGGTCCTCTTCCTCCAGTACTGCTCCGGCTGCCACGGCGAAGACGGGCGCGGCGAGGCCAAGACCTTCCGGCCAAACGTCGGCAACCTCTCGGTCAAGGAGCTGATGGATCAGCTCTCGGACGAGTATCTGTTCGCGGCGATCCAGAAGGGCGGCGCCGCCGTCGGCAAGAACGCGGCCATGCCGGCCTGGAGTACGCGGCTCGGCGACGATGAGATCTGGGACATCGTTGCCTTTGTTCGCACGCTCTCGCACCGTTGACCTGCCGCGCGACCGAGGAAGGAGGATCGGATCCACGCAGCATTCACGTCGCGGTACCCCGAACCGTTGAGGAGGAGTGTCGATGAGAATATTCAGGAGTCTCATCCTGGCGGCCCTCGCCGCCCTGCCGCTGGTCCCCATGGCGCTGGCGCAGAACGCAGGAACGAGCACGTCGGGCGGGTGGGTGCCGCGCACCGCCCTGAAGCCGGAGCCCGGCAAGCTCGTCGTGCCCAAGGGATACAAGGCGGAGGTCTTCGTGGCCGGGCTCGATACGCCCAGCTCCGCCGCCGTGGACCGCGAAGGCAACGTCTGGGTCGCGATCTCCGGAAACCTCTTCGGTCCGTTCGAGTACGAGTACGCGGGGCAGCGGATCAAGAACCCGGTGTCCGGACCTCATGTGAAGGTCTTCGACAAGGATGGCAAGCACCTCAAGGACATCGGCGTTGGCAGGTTCGGCTTCGTGATGAACGAGATCGGCTACTGCGCCGAGAACAACAAGGTCTACATCCCCGAGTATTCGAAGCACATCTGGGAGATCAGCGGCGTCAACGGCGAGCTGAAGAAGATCATCACCGATCTCCCGATCGGCGACCACCAGATCGGCGGGATCACGTGCAAGGACGGCTACCTCTATTGGGGCCAGGGCTTTCCGAGCAACAGCGGCTTCGCCGATCCGGATAACCACGGCTGGACGAACGACGTCGACCCATTCTGGGAGAAGCACGGCGATCCGGCGCTGCCCAAGACGGCCCGTGATCCAGTCTGCCGCGACATCGTCCACACCGGGCTCAACGTGAAGTCCGCCGACGGCCGCCTGACGGGTGCGCTGCTGCCGGCCGGGGTTCCAGCCAAGCCGGGCATGACCATCAAAGCCCAGGTTCCCTGTGGCGGCTCGATCATGCGCGTGAAAATCGACAAGCAGGGATCGGACGGGATGTACCAGCACAAGGACATGGAAGTGTATGCGATGGGCTTCCGCAACCAGTCCGGTGTCAGGTTCGGCCCCAAGGGAAGCCGTTTCGAGAACGCGCTGGCCGTCAGCGACAACGGCGTGAACGACCTCGGCAATCGCCGCATCGCCAACGGCGCCGAGAAGCTCTGGATCGTGACCGAGAAGGGCCAGGACGCCGGCTTTCCGGACAAGGAGGGCATGGGATTCGTCACCAACAAGCGCTTCTCGCTCAAGGCGTACAACGGCGCCAAAGTTGATCGGCCATATCCCAATCTCTACATCGGCGACAAGCCGTGGGTGCCCCAGATGCCGCCGTATCGCTTCCCGCCCCACGTCGAAGGCGTGCGCGGCGTCCCGTTGATCGTCGCCAACCCGAACCCGAACGGGTACATCAACCCCGTCCTCGAGTGGGACACCAACAATCCGATGGACGGGATCGCGTGGGGGGACGAGCGCTTCGGCGTCAAGGACACCCTGTTCGCCGCGATCTTCGGAATCATCGACAACGGCCCGGAGAGCCTCGTGCCCACCTGGCCGGCGATCATCAAGATCGAGTTCCTGCAGCCGGCCGGCGTCAAGTGGTCATACTTCCTGCGGAACAAGGAGCCCGGGCCGAACGCCTACCAGAAGGCCGAGAACCGGGGGGGCCTCGAGCGGACCAACGACGTCGTGTTCTCGAACGACGGCAAAAGCATGTACGTGGTGGACTACGGAGAGCTCTACATCGACTACTCGATGCCTTCGCCGTTCTTCACCACGCCGCGCTCCGGCGTGATCTGGAAGGTCACGTACACCGGGCAGTAGAGGAGGAAGCGGCGCGCGGTTGCTTTGCGGGGCGATCGCGGTAAGGGAGGCCGGAAGCCGGCGGACGCGCCGGCTTCCGGTGAGCCCTTCGATTCGTGTCCCTCCATGGCCTTACGTCGCCTGGCCTCTCAACCGTCCGGGCAGAGGAGATCTCGATGAGGCACTCGATGATTGGCAAAGCAGTCCTGACCGTGCTCCTGCTGGCGTTCGCCGCCCTTGCGGTCGCGCAGACGTTGAAGGGACCGGTCTCGGACAAGCCCCTGGACGAGAAGTGGGCGCCGTCCAAGTGGGGGGCGAACGACCGGGCGGGCTCGGCCAACCACACGAAGAACGCCGCGAACATCGCCCGGGCGCTGGCCACCATCAAGCAGAACAAGGCGATCACGATCGGGAAGTATTACCACCGGGAGGCGCCGGCCTTCGGGCCGCGGGGCTGGCAGATGAGTATTCCCGGGACGCCGACGGGGGGCCCGTTCGGCAAGAACGCGCTGATCTACCACGACGAGCTGGTGACCACGGAGATCGGCCAGATCCAGACGCAGTTCGACGGTCCTGGTCACATCGGCGTGAACACGTCGAAGGGCCCGATGATGTACAACGGCGTGATCTCCTGGGACGCCTACGAGCACGGCGCGGGCGGCCGCGTGGTCGGCATGGGTCCCCTGGGCGTCGAGCATCCGGGTGAGCTTGGCTTCGTGTGTCGCGTTGTGGTGCTGGACGCCGTCGCCTACAAGAAGTCTAAGGGCGTGATCCCGGCGGGTGCCGAGATGTTGCCGATCCCCACCAAGCCCGGCGATCCGGGCATCGTCACCGCGGATGACGTCCGAGGCATGCTCCAGATGCAAGGCCTTCGGGACATCGCGCCGGGGGACTGCGTGGCGCTGCACACCGGGCAGGGCAACAGCTGGAGCAATGATCGGTACAAATCCATGAACTCCGCCCAGCGCAAGGCGGCCCGCGACCTCTTCGACCAGGGGGAGCCCGGCTTCGGCCTCAGCGCCTGCGAGTACCTGGCCGCGCGGGACATCGCGCTGACCATGTGCGATACGTCGGCGTGCGACGCGCAGCCCTCGGGGGAGCAGGGGCCCGACTTCGCGGTGCCCTGCCACACGGAGATGCAGACCCGCCGGGGCATCTGGAACCTGGAGAACGTCGACACCAAGTCGCTCGTCGACAAGAAGATCCTCGAGGGCGCGTTCATCTGGGCGCCGCTGCGGATCATTGGCGCCACCGGCTCGCCCGGCAATCCGATGGTGCTCTACTAGTTGAATATGGGGGGCCCCGAAATGGCCCCCCATACCCCCCAACGCTCGCTCGTCGCGCCCCGGCGAAGCCGTGGCGCGCCTCGATCCCCAACGCTCGTCGCGCCCCGGCGAAGCCGTGGCGCGCCTCGACCTCCAACGCTCGGGGCGCCCCGGGGAAGCCGTGGCGCCCCTCGATACTCCGACAGGCTCCGAGTCCAGAATCGAGCTGCGGGTATGGCGCCGCCAGGGGCCGTGAGTTGCCTCATGGCCCTTCACCTCGTCGAACGCGCCCACCGCTTTCTGCAGTTCCGTCTGCGTCGACCGGGTGTAGCCGCCGGTCGGCCAGCCGAGCCGCGCGGTCGGCGTGGTAGCGTATCAGCCTGGATTCGAGGCGGCCGCTCTGGACGGAGGCGATGATGGCCTACGAGTTCACGTCGCTGTTCACACCGATCGAGGTCGGCGGCGTGACGCTGAAGAATCGCATCTATTCCTCCGGTCACGCCGAAGCCATGGCGGAGGGCGGTCGGCCGACCGAGCGGCTCCGGCGCTACCACGAGTCCAAGGCCCGGGGTGGCTGCGCGCTCACGATCTTCGGCGGGTCCTCGAGCGTCCACCCCTCGTCGCCGGCCGCCGCCTGGAAGCAGATTGCCAACCACGACGACTCCATCATCCCGAGCTACCGCGCGCTCGCCGACGGGGTCCACGCGCACGGCTGTCTGGTCTTCACGCAGCTCACGCACCTGGGACGGCGTGCGCAGTCCGACCCCGAGGTTCCGGGCCCGCTGCTGGCGCCGTCGCAGATCCCGGAGCGCGTCCATCGCGAGGTGCCGCACGAGCTGGAAGCCGAGCAGATCGCCGAGCTGGTCCGGGCGTTCGGCGAGGCGGCGCGACGCTGTCGCGAGGGAGGGCTGGACGGCGTCGAGATCTCGATGGCGCACAACCATCTCATCGATCAGTTCTGGTCGCCTGTCTTCAACGAGCGGTTGGACGAGTACGGCGGCAGCCTGGACAACCGCATGCGCTTCGGCCTCGAGGTGCTGGCGGAGATCCGACGCCGGGCCGGCCGCGACTTCGTCGTGGGCGCCCGCATCTCCGGGGACGAGTTCAGCCCGGGCGGCCTCGGGGCGGCGGACATGGCGGTGATCGCGCGCCGGCTCGCCGCCTCCGGCCTGGTCGACTTCCTTTCGGTCATCGGCGGCGGCGCCCACACGTATACGCTGCAGGCCTCCGCCGTGCCGAACATGAGCTTCGCGCCGGCCGTGTTCGTGCCCCTCGCGGCCGCGATCAAGAGCGCCGCGCCCGGACTGCCGATCTTTCACGCCAGCCGAATCGTCGATCCACTGCACGCCGACCGCCTCGTCGCCGCCGGACAGATCGACGTGGTGGGCATGACACGCGCGCTGATCGCGGATCCCGAGCTGCCGCGCAAGGCGTGCGAGGGCAGGCTGGACGATATTCGTCGATGCGTGGGAGCCAACGAGGGCTGCATCGACCGCATCTATCAGGGCAAGGCCGTCACGTGCGTGCAGAACCCGGCCACCGGACGCGAGGGCGAGCTCGGCGACGTACGGCCGGCGACGGCCAAGCATGTCGTGGTCGTCGGCGGCGGCGTGGCCGGGCTCGAGGCCGCCCGGGTGGCTGCCCTCCGCGGCTGCCGCGTCGTGCTGATGGAGAAAGCGGCCGAGCTGGGCGGACAGGTACTCCTCGCCGCGTGCGCGCCGGCTCGCGCGGAGTACGCGGGCATCGTCCGCTTCCTCGCGGGCCAGGTGCGCAAGCTCGGCGTCGACGTCCGGCTGGGGGTGGAGGCGACCCCGGCCCTCGTGCTCGGCGAGCGACCGGACGCGGTCGTCGTCGCCACCGGCTCGCACCCGTACATCCCGCCGGTCCCCGGCAGCGACGGCAAGCACGTCGTGACGGACCGCGACGTGCTCGGCGGCGAGGCGACCGTCGGCAGTAACGTGGTCGTGATCGACGATGTCCACACCGAGCAAGCGCTCTCGACGGCGGAGCTGCTGCTCGACCAGGGCAAGCGCGTGGAGGTGATCTCGCCACTCTTCTACGTCGGCCAGGACATCGGCGTCACGTCGATCGCGCCGCTCTACACGCGGCTCTACACGAAGGGCGCGGTCCTCACGCCGTGCAGCGAGCTGCGGGCCGTGGAAGGCTCGACGGTGGTCGTGCGCAACGTCTTTTCGGGCGCCGAGCGCCGCATCGAATCGGTCGACACGGTGGTGCTGGCGACCGGCAGCCGCTCCACCGACGCCCTCTACCGGGCGCTCAAGGGCCAGGTACCGGCGTTGTACGCCGCCGGCGACTGCGTGGCGCCGCGGGGCGTCCACCAGGCGATCCTCGACGGCACCCGGGCCGCGCGTGCTATTTGAGCCACCAGGAGCTTCCCGTCTAGCTCAGGTCCTCACTCGTCTGCCACGGGCTCGAACAGTATCCCGGGCCCGCCAGATGCGTCGACCGTGTGATACCTGACCCAGTGAATCTGCGGGCGGGTGATCTGCCGCGCCACGCTTCTGAGCAAGGGAGAAAACTGGGGCGCGAGGAGAAACAGCCTGGGCGGAAGAGAAAAGTTCACGACCTGCTCCCGATACATGCGTCGGACGTTCGGCATGTTGCGCACGACCCAGTCGAAATGACCGATCCCGCGAAGCAGCAGGCTGTCGTCGAAGGTCATCTCGAAGTCGATGATCGTGAGTTGGCTCGCGCGATCGACCGCGAGCAGGTCGATCTCGCCGCACGAAGGGCATGGGATTTTCGCATCAAACGCTCTGAGCCCCTCCTCGAGCGCGCCGTCGAACTCCATCAGGGCGGCGGCAAGCCGGTCCCTGGTGATCGGCGCGGGCCGCAGAAGGGCGACGCCTCCCCGGGATCCGGGCGGAGCAGACGAGGGCTCGGGCGAACGAGCCGTCGCGCGATCGCTGGCCGACGCGTCAGCTGTCTTGCGTGACAAGAACAGATGGGAGACGTCCTCCAATCCCCGTCCAAGCGGTTTGTCTTGTGCGCCCGCCGTGCCGTCAGGCTCGTTCGGATCCATGTTGTTCAATCCGACGCCCTCAGCCGGCCGTGGCAACCCTCTCGTCCATGACGAGAACGGAGTCCTCGCCACCGTACGGGCTCGGCTCGACCGTGGTATTCAGCGGGTCGTTTTGCCACCGCCCATCGACCACGTAGCGATATCGGTAACGTCCGGGCGGCAGCTTGACGACCTTCTTCCAGACTCCATCCATGGCCTCCATGTCGTTTCCGTCCAGGGTCCAGTTGTTGAAGTCGCCCGCCAGTTGAACGCGCTCGGCGTCGGGAGCCTCGATGGTGAACATGACGCCCTCGGGGGTCACGGCGGGTACCGATGATCCGGCGCCATCGTCGCGCGCGCTCGCTCCGGTCGCGTTCCTCTTGATCGTGACACGC
This sequence comes from Candidatus Rokuibacteriota bacterium, assembly GCA_003220225.1. Taxonomy (GTDB): domain Bacteria; phylum Methylomirabilota; class Methylomirabilia; order Rokubacteriales; family CSP1-6; genus AR12. The sequence goes on along the minus strand of QHRU01000031.1, from coordinate 100,728 downwards.
TCGCGCTGGCGCATCGCGGCTTCCTGCTGCAGGACTTCGACCGCGAGCGCCCGGTAGTCGTCGAATCCCACACAGTCCCTGCTATAGTGGGCGATCGGCACGCCGTGGCTCGCGGCCTCGGCGAGCTTGACGCTGTACCTGATGACGGTCTCGAAGTGCCGGCCGTCGAGATGACGGCGAATCTCATCGAGAACCGCCTTCGCGAAGGCCGACCGGCCCGAATAGAGCGTCACGAGCGCGCGAACGGCGATGTGGTGATCGGTCTCCTTGGCCAGCACCTCGATTGTCTCCAGCAGCTTTCCGAGGCCGTGCAACGAAAAGAAGCTGGGGTCCATCGGGACGATCGCTTCCGAGCAGGCCTTCAGCGTGTTGAAGGTCAGGAGACCGACGTTCGGCGGGCAATCCACAATGACGTAGTCGTAGCGGCCCTCGACGCTGGCCATGGCCTCAGACAGGATGTCCTCCCGCCCGACACGCCCTGCGAGCGTTTCGGGGATCGCACTCAGCAGGATATCGGACGGAGCCACATCGAGGTTTTCGCGGACGGGACGGATGACGTCACCAAGACCGGTGGGTGGTCGCCCGGCGTCCGGCAAGAACACTTCGTACATGGTCCTCGAAGGTTGAGCCGCATCGGTGAGAAGCCCCAGGGTGGCATGACCCTGCGGGTCCATGTCCACGAGCAACACTCGTCGCTGCTCGCGCGCGAGGAAGGCCGAGAGGTTGATGGATGTGATGGTCTTTCCACACCCACCCTTTTGGTTCACGACCGCTATCGTTCGCATGCGCGCTCCTTTCCGCTCCTAGTTTCGTGTCCTCCTTAGTCGGCTCGACGGCAACCACGCCGACTCGAACAGTAGCAAGGATGACGGCCGAATGGCAACTATTCCTTGGGGTGTCTGCCAGGATGTCACACTACATGTAGGGCCGAGCCGGCCGCCGGCCGGGGGGACCGGCGTCGTCGCCCAACCCCCTGGGTCGGGCCCTCGGCCCCCTATTCCAGCCTGATGACGCGCCATGGGTTTGAGAAGTCGTCCGTCCACACTCGGGCGCCCGCCCGAGCCGTGAGCGCGAGCCACCGCGGATCGTCGGCGAGCGCGCCGAGCCCGGATCGCGTGTGCGCCAGAACGACCCACTGTGACGGGTCCTTGCCTGCCTCCCGCTCCTCGGGGGCGAGATGGACGGGGATGGCGCTGGAGCTGAAGGCGTCCACGACGAGCATCCCGTACCGGCCATCGGCGGAGTCCCCGAGACGGAGCCGGGCGTCGCCAGTCACGACCGAGCGCCGCTCCGCGCGGCAATCGCGCCAGAAGGTGAAGTACGTGCACGATGACCAGTCGCCGGCCTTCCAGTCGAGCCGCCGCAGCGTATGCGTAGCCGTAACCGATCAGCAGAGCCGACTGGAAGAAAACGAGGCAGGTGTTCCAGACGGCGGGGACACCGCCTCAACAGACTACGATGCGTACATCTCGTCTCGTCAGCCAGTCGTAAAGACGTTTCCATGAGTCGGGATCGTCTCTATTCCAGCGTGCGATCGCCTTCGGTGCGATCGCCACGACACGCCGCCGCCGCCGATGGATCGTCTTCACCAGTTTCGCCAGGTCTGTCGGGCTCTCCCGAAGTGCGCGTAAGAGACGCGCCGTTGCCTCATCCAGCGTCGACTCAGGAAGGCACCTCACCGCACCGGAGGCTAGGGCTACCTCGCTGCACGGCGATGGACGCAGCGGTACGTTTTCATGTCGACTTGACCCCGGCGTCGAAACCGTTATGTGATGACGAAAACGCCAAATGGAGCGCGGCGCCGCGCTCCATTTGACGCCGCGCCACCCGGGTGGCGCGACGAATGAAGGTCCGAGTGACGGGCGGGGCCCGCCGCTATTTCTCCGCCAGCGCGTCCAATGCGGCCGTCAGCAGGTCGTACAACTTCGCCTGGGCCGCACAGTCGGTGACCCAGTCGCGGCCGGGGCCGTTGCCGTCGGGGGTGCCCTCCAGAGCGCACCCGTCGGTCCGCTCGAGCGCCTTCGTGAGCTTTTTGCGGGCCTGGTCAAACTCACCGGCCTGGAGGAAGGCGATGGCCTGGGTGAGATACTCCTGCAGCGCGTTCCGGTTGCCCCGGGACGTCACCTGCTCCGGCCTCAGCGCGCCGATCAAGTTGAGCGCTTTCACGGCCTCGTTCTCGGCGAACTGAGCGCCCGTGACCACCGACACGACCACGCTATCGGTCGCGACGCCGCCGAAGGGATCATTGACGGTGAGCGTCGCCGTATAGCTCCCCGGAACGTCCGGGGTGAAGGTCGGGGAGGCGGTCGTCGCACCCGCGAGGGCGGCCTTGCTCCCGACCGGCGTGGCGAGCGTCCATGAGAACCGGAGGGTGTCGGAGTCGGGATCCTGACTCTTCGAGCCGTCGAGGGAGACCGCGTTGCCGACAAAGGTACCCTGGTCGGGTCCCGCGTCTGCCACGGGTGCGCTGTTCGTTGAGCTGCTGACGACGACGGTATCCGGAGCGCTCGACAAGCCGTCGACGTCCGTGACGATGAGGCTGGCGGCGTACACCCCGGGCAGGTCAGCCACGAACGACGGCCGCGAGGTGTTGGCCCCCGATAATGTCGCGGAGCTTCCGTCCGGCTTGCTGGTCAGCGTCCACGCGAAGATCAGGTTTTCGGTGGCGGTGTTGTCGTCGAAAGACCCGGTGCCGTCCAGCGTGACGAGCTGGCCCGCGTGGATCGACTGATCCGGTCCCGCGTTCGCCGTCGGGGCCTGTCCCACGTGTGATGAGAGTGGGTTGAAGGTCAGGTCGTCGAAAGCGATGAGCGATCCGGGGGCTTGGGTGAGCAGAATGGAATGGATATTCGGCATCGTGAGGCTGAGCGTGAGGCCACCCGCCACATCCGCGGCCGTCACGCTCCCTAACGAGAGGCCATTGACATCGAACGCCTCCATCGTCGCCGAGCCGCCGACGACGGCGAACTGATCGCCTCGAATGGAAACGAAGTTCGTGATGGCCGGCGTGGAGGGATCGCCGGGTAAGGTGAATGTGATCATCACTGGCGAGTTGTACCTGAGGGTGTTCGCGGCGTCGACTCCGCCGATTCCGTTGACCCCGCTTGTCGCGTGCCCGCTACCCAGATTGACCAGAGCGACGTAGCCGACGATCGAGCTGCCGGCGATCGAGCTGAAGCTCACACCGTCGGAAAGTTGCAGCTGAGCACCGAGCCGTGCATCGAGCGGGACGGGCATACCGTCGAGGAACGCCATCCCCGTCACGCCGGGAACGCTCTCGAACGTGATGACACCCGCCCCCGCCCGTTCGCCGCTGGCAAGAACCAGAGCCGGGACCAGGACGGCCAGCGCCAGGAACATGGGTCGCCTCATGGCATACTCCTCCCTACTACCCAAGCATGACGGCGGTTTCCATCACCGTTCTACCAACGTCGCCCAACCCGCGACCAACGTCGCCCATCCCGCCCGGAGAAGTCAAGGAATTCAGCACAGCACTCGTTCCTGGCGGCACAAGGAACGCGCCCCCCAGCGTGAAGGAACGACTATGATGCTTCCTGATGGCCGCATCACCGGCGCGACGCCGCTTGCTCTTCATCGTGTCGCGTGAGCGCATGGACCTGTACGAAGCGCTCCGCGGCGCCCTCTGGAACGAGCTCGATTGCGAGATCATTCTCGACCGTCGCGAGAGGGAGCGTCGCCAGGGTGAGCGCCGCGCCGTCGCGCGGGGCGGGCACGATCGCCGCCGCGCTCAGCGCCGCGAGCGGATGCTGGTTGACCGCGAAGTCCGCGAGTGTGGCTGGGCGGTCGTCGACATCACCACGTGGCCGGAGGAGAGCGTCGATAGCATGCGGAGAAGCTGAGCGTTATCGTTCAGGCATGTCTCGTCTCAAGCCCAGCAAGCGAGCCCGCCTCCCCGACCGGGCCTTCGCCTACGTCGACTCTCGCGGCCGGCGGCGGCTGCCGGTCCACGACAAGACCCACGTGCGGAATGCCCTGGCCCGGTTCAACCAGGTCGCCTTCGAGAACGATGCCGCCCGGGAGCGCGCCCGCAACCGGCTGCTGAACGCGGCGAAGAAGTACCGCATCGTGCCCGTCGGGTTCATCACCGGCCTGCTGCAATCGGAGCGGCGAGCTGCGACGGCCGGGCGCCTCGTGATCGAGTTGGGTCGGAACCCAGCACCCGGTGAGCTCGAAAAGCGACTGCGAATCGTCCTCCGGGATCCGACCCTGGCTGTCCTGCACTGGTCTGACGCTTCTGGCGCGTACCTGGACGGCACGGGCAAGCCGGTTGCGCTCCCCACCGAACGAGACCAACGCGGCGTGACCTACCTCGAGCGCCAGGGTCGGCCGATGACGGCGCTCGTGCACGATCCAACGATCCTCGCCGACCCGGATCTCGCGGAGACCGTGCTGGACGCGGTGCGCTTCGTCGTCGAGAAGGACCGACTGCACGGCCAGATTCAGGCGACATCGACCGCTGCCGCCGCGCTTCCTACCGGGTTCGTCACACTCCTCATGACCGATATCGAGGCCTCCACCGCCCTGCTCCATCGGTTGGGCGATCGCTATGGCGCTCTGCTCAACGACGTCAGAGGCATCCTGAGGACCGCATTGTTGCGAGCGAGCGGCCGCGAGATCGACGCCCGCGCCGACGAGTTCTTTGCGGTTTTCGAGGGGGCCGCCGCCGCCATCGAGGCGGCCGTGGCGATTCAGCGCGAGCTCGGCAACCGGGCCTGGGGCGACGGCCTCGAGGTGCAGGTTCGTGTCGGGATCCATAGCGGCCGCCCGACACTGACCGATGCTGGGTACATCGGTCTGGCCGTTCACACCGCTGCTCGCCTGTGCTCGGCAGCCCACGGTGGGCAGATCGTCGTTTCCGCCGCGACCAGAGCAGCGGTCGGGGCATCGGCACCGACGGGCATCCGGTTCCGCAGTCTCGGTCGACATCGCCTGCCTGGCCTGCCGGATGCCGAAATGCTCTTCCAGGTTCAGGCGCAAGGACTGCGCGTCACCTTTCCGCGGCCGCGGACCGGGCGTCACTCGGTCCCTCGCCGGCAGGCCGATGACCGTCGAGCTCGCCTCGAGAATCGGATGCGCCCTGAGGAGGGTCAGCTCGAGCTCCCTCAGCCGCCCGGGTGACCCTCACCGGCTGCACCGTCGTCCTGGCTAACCGCCGAGCAGCTTCGCCTCGAACGGATACGTGCACACGAGCCGCGCGCCGGTCGCGGTCACGAGCACCTGATCCTCGAGCTTGACGCCGAACGGCGCGCCGACCTTGCCCGCGTAGCACTCGAGACACAGCACCATGTTCTCCTTGATCTCGCGGTCGGGCATGATGCGACGCGGGCCGCGCTCGTCGTCGGGGTAGGGGATGCCGGGACCCTCGTCCTCGAGACCCGCCTGGTGCACCATCGTCGGATAGCGCTGGGGCACGTACGCGTCGGGCAGACGCGGGGCCTTGCGCGCAAACTCCTCGAAGGTGATTCCCGGCCTCACGAGGTCGCGCATGGCGTTGACGCAATCGTAGGCGACGCGATACGCCTCCTTCTGGCCCGGCGAGGGATCGTCGCCGCACAGGAACGTCCGCGAGACGTCGATGACGTAGCCCTCGTAGCCGTTGGCGTCGGTGTCGACCCCGACGAGGTCTCCGGGCATCACCAGCTTGTCGTGCGCCTCGGTCAGCCACGGGTTCGTGTTGGTGCCCGACGCCACGAGCCGCGTGAAGAGGCCTTCGCCCTGGCGGCGTAGGAGCGAGTCGCTCAGGACGGCCAGCAGCTCGTACTCGCGGATGCCAGGCCGGATCGCCGCTTCGAACTCGGCCAGCATGGCATCGCCGATGCCGCCATTGAGCGCGAACAGCTGGACCTCTTCGGGCGTCTTCACCTCGCGCGCGTCGACGGTCGCCGGCCCGACGTCGGTGATGGCGATGTTCTCCTCCTGGAGCGCCAGCAACCCGGGCGCGTCGAGCCTGTCCACCGCGAGGCGCTCGCCCTCGAGGCCGAGCTCGCGCAGCGCAGAGCGGATGGAGCCCGCCCACTCGCGCGCCTTGGCGCGCGCGGCGACGCCGCCGAATCGCCACGTGTAGGCCGGGCGCACGTCCCTGACGAGCTTCTGCGAGACGTGGACCGAGCCGCTGTACTCGAAGAGAATCGGCGCGCCCTCGGCGGGGACGAGGCAGTAGCGCGCGAAGGTGCCCGCGGTCCACACCGACATGACATCCACGCCGGTCGCGTAGCGGATGTTGGGCGTGCTATAGAGGAGCGCGACCGGCAGGTCGTGTCGCCGGAGCATCGTCTGCAGCCGCGCCAGCCGGCCGGCGCGGAGCCTGGCGAAGTCGAGCTCGCGGACGGTCGGCACGCGTAGCTCGGAAAGGCGGGGGCGCTCCGACATGGGCCCGAGCATAGCGCAGCCCTGACGCACATGGCGCGGGTCAGTCGGTTGTGATATATCGTCCGGGCATGCCGAGCAAGACGACGACGAAGGCGAAGACCACGCGGAAATCGGCCGGGCTGCTCGAACGGCTCGCGGCCGGGCCGGTCATCTGCGCGGAGGGCTACCTCTTCGAGTTCGAGCGCCGCGGGTATCTGCAAGCCGGCGCCTTCGTGCCCGAGGTCGTCCTCGAGCATCCCGACCTCGTCGAGTCGCTGCACCGCGATTTCGTGCACGCGGGGTCCGACGTGGTCGAGGCGTTCACGTACTACGCCCACCGGGCCAAGCTGAAGATCATCGGCCGGGAGAAGGATCTCGAGAAGATCAACCGCGCGGCGCTGCGCATCGCGGCGAACGTGGCGCGAAGCACGGGCACGCTGCTGGCCGGCGACATCTGCAACACCAGCATCTACGGACCCGACGATGCCGCGTCGCACCGGCAGGCGCGCCGGATCTTCGACGAGCAGATCGGCTGGGCGGTGGACGCCGGCGTCGATTGCATCGTCGGCGAGACGTACTCGTTCGGCGGCGAGGCGCTGCTGGCGCTCGAAGCGATCGGAGGCTCGGGCCGGCCCGCGGTGATCACGCTCGCGATCCCGCGCGAAGGCCGCACGCGCGAGGGCTGGACGGTCGCCGACACCTGCCGGCGCCTGGAGGCTGCCGGCGCCGCCGTCGTCGGTCTCAACTGCGCGCGCGGCCCGGCCACGATGCTGCCGCTGCTCGGCGAGATCCGCGCGGCCGTGCGGTGTCACGTGGCCGCGCTGCCGGTGCCGTATCGCACGACGCCCGCCGAGCCGACGTTCCAGAGCCTGAGCGATCCGGCGTGCGCGAGCATCCCGGACGGCCGGCCGTTCCCCACCGCGCTGGATCCCTTCGTCTGCAACCGCTACGAGATCGCCGGGTTCGGGAAGGCGGCCTTCGAGCTCGGCGTGCGGTATCTCGGGGTGTGCTGCGGCGCCGGGCCGCATCACATCCGGAGTCTCGCCGAGGCGCTGGGCCGGCGCCCGCCGGCCAGTCGCTTCTCGCCCGACATGTCCAAGCACATCCTGTTCGGCACCGACAAGCGGCTGCGTCAGGACAACCTGGAGTACGGCCGCCGCAACTACCGCACCGCGCGCGCCCCGTCCGGCTAGGCCGGAGCGCGATGGCGCGCTTCTTCGCCAAGCACCTCGCCTTCCTCCTGCTCACGCTGCTCGTCGTCTCGTTCCTCGTCTTCGCGCTGAGCGAGTTCTCGCCCGGCGCGGTCGCGCGCAAGGAGCTGGGTGCCTATGCGACCCAGGAGCAGGTCGATCTCCTGACGCGCCAGATGGGCCTCGACCGGCCGCTGCCGGTCCGCTACGCGGAATATCTCGGCAAGGCGGCGGCGGGCGACCTCGGTTATTCGGCGCGGTTCAAGCTCCCGGTGAAGGACGTCATCGGCAAGCACCTCGGCAACACGGCGCTCCTGGCCGCGCTCGCGTTCGCGTGCATCGTGCCGCTCTCGATGCTGCTCGGCATCGCCGCCGGGATGCGTGAGTCGTCACGCCTGGACCGCGCGATTCTGCTGTTCAGCACCGTGGTGGCCTCGATCCCCGAGTTCGCCCTCGGCGTCTTCCTCGCCAGCGTCTTCGTGGTCTGGCTCGGCTGGCTGCCTGGTACGGCCACGCTCGTCGCCGGCGGCGGCTGGTCGGTGGCGACCCAGCTCGTCCTGCCGGTGGCGGTGATCGTGCTGTTCGACTCCGGCTACGTGATCAGCATGATCCGGGCCTCGATGATCGAGGTGATGCAGCGCCCCTACATCCGGACGGCGGTCCTCAAGGGCATGCCGCTCCGCGACGTCATCCTGCGCCACGCCGTGCGCAACGCGATGATCAATCCGATCACGGTGATCATGCTGCAGATCAACTATCTGATCGCCGGCGTGGTCGTGGTCGAAACGGTGTTCGCCTATCCGGGCTTCGGCCGCATGATGCTCGAGGCCGCGCTCTTCAAGGACATCGCGCTGGTCGAGGCCGGCGCGCTCGTGGCGGTCTTCGTGGCCGTCGCCACGAACATCCTCGGCGACCTCGCCTACATGGTCCTCGATCCCCGCATCCGCGCCTGAGCCATGACCGCTCCAGCCACGGCCGAGGCGCTGTCCGTCTCGCCACCGGCAACGTCGCGGCGGCGCGCCCGCGATGGGTGGCGGCGGCTGGCGCGGGTCGGCGAGTCCACGCCGGCGACGGTCGGCGTCCTCATCATCCTGTTCTGGCTGGCGGTGGCGGCCCTCGCTCCGCTGCTCGCGCCGTATCCGCCGAATGCCACCGACCTCGCGGCGCTGGCGCACCCGACGCCCTCGAGAGCGCACTGGCTGGGGACCGATCACCTCGGACGCGATCTGCTCTCGCGCCTCGCGTGGGGCGCGCGCCCCGTCCTGGTCATCGCCCCACTCGCCGTCCTCGGCGCGACGGCGCTCGGCTGCCTGCTCGGCCTCGCCGCCGGATACCACCGGCGCTGGATCGATCTCGTGCTCACCCGGGCCTGCGACATCGTGCTCTCGTTTCCGGTGATCATCCTCTACATGATCATCCTGACCACCTTCGGCTCGTCGGCCTGGAACATCGTCGGCGTGCTCACGCTGACGAAGGCGCCGATCATCGCGCGCATCGTCCGCGGAATGACCCTGGAGCTGCGCGAGTGCGAGTACGTGGCGGCGGCCAAGATGCGGGGCGAGTCGGCGCTCTACATCATGGTGGTCGAGATCCTGCCGAATGCCCGCGGCCCGCTGATCGTCGACATGTGTCTGCGCACCGGCTACAACATCATCATCATCGGCGTCCTCGGCTTCCTCGGCATCGGGCTGCCGCCCCCCGATCCCGACTGGGGCGGCATGGTCAAGGACACCTACGGGATGATGAGCGTGTGGCCGCACATGGCGCTCGTCCCGTGCGCGGCGATCTCCTCGCTCGTCATCGGCTTCAACCTGCTCGCCGTCGGGCTCCGGGAGCTCGGACTCCGTGACTGACGCCCCGCTGCTGGAGTTCCGGGACGTCGGCATCGCCTACGCCACGCGCGCCGGCGAGGTGCCGGTCATTCCCGCGCTGAGCTTCCGCGTGAGCGCGGGCGAGGCCATGGGCCTCGTCGGCGAGTCCGGCTGCGGCAAGTCCACCGTCGCGCTCTCGATCGTGCGCTACCTGGGGCGGGCCGGCCGCCTCGTGCGCGGCCGCATCCTCTTCGAGGGGCGCGACCTCGCCACGCTCGACGACGAAGAGCTCCGCGCGGTACGCGGGCGGCGCATCGCGATGGTCTACCAGGATCCGATGGCCAGCCTCAATCCGGTGATGACGGTCGGGCGTCAGCTCATGGAAGTCCCGATGATCCACGAGGGCGTCGGCGCCGCCACGGCGCACGCCCGGGCGATCGAGATGCTGCGCGAGGTGAACCTGTCCGACCCGGAGGCCGTGATGGCCCGCTATCCGCATCAGCTCTCCGGCGGCCAGCAGCAGCGCATCGTCATCGCGATGGCGCTCATCGCGGAGCCCGCGCTGCTCGTCATGGACGAGCCGACGACGGGCCTGGACGTCACCGTCGAGGCGGCGGTGCTGGACCTCGTCCGGGAGCTTCGGCGGCGGCGTCGCACGGCCATCCTCTTCATCAGTCACAACCTCGGGACGGTCGTTCGCGTCTGCGACCGGATCGGGGTGATGTACCGCGGCGAGCTCGTCGAGGAAGGATCCATCCGCCAGATCTTCACCGATCCACGCCATCCATATACCCGGGGCCTCCTCGACTGCCTGCCGGTCCTCGGGCGCGACAAGCGTTACGCCCCCCTGGTGCCGATCCCCGGCCAGCTCGAGCCTGCGCTCTCGCGGCCACCCGGCTGCGGCTTTGCCGCCCGCTGCATTCACGTCGATCGCGCGCGTTGCACGTCGGCACCGATCCCGCTGCTGCCGCGCGATGGCGCGCGCGGCCATCGCGTCGCGTGCGTCCGCGCCACCGAGCTGGCGCCGTGGGCGCGGCGGCGCGCGGAGGGGACGGCGGCGGACGCCGCGGTCGTGTCGGACCCGGTGATCTCGACGCAGCGTCTCGGCAAGGTGTACCACGCTCGGTCGGGTCTCTTCGGCGCCGGCCGGGCGGCGGTACGCGCGCTGCGTGACGTCGACGTCGTCGCCGTGCGTGGTCAGACGCTCGCGATCGTCGGCGAGTCGGGTTGCGGCAAGTCCACGCTCGCGAAGGTGCTGACCGGCATCGAGGTCGCCACGGACGGCCACGTCACGCTCGACGGCGCCGAGATCGGTCGGCTCGGTGTTGACGGGCGCAGCCGCGAGCTGAGGCGGAAGCTGCAGATGGTGTTTCAGAACCCGGACAGCACGCTCAACCCGAGCCACACCGTCGGCTACGCCATCTCACGGGCGCTGCGCCGCCTGCGCGACCGCGCGCCGGCCGACCCGAGCGCCGGCGTCGCCCGCCTGCTCGAGGTCGTGAAGCTCGCGCCGCAGATGGCGGCGCGCAAGCCGCGCCAGCTGTCGGGAGGCGAGAAGCAACGAGTCGCGATCGCGCGTGCGCTCGCGGGCGATCCCGACGTCATCGTCGCGGACGAGCCCGTTTCGGCGCTCGACGTCTCGGTGCAGGCGACGATCGTCAATCTGCTGGCCGAATTGCAGGCCGCCCGGGGCACCACGCTGGTCTTCATCTCGCACGACCTCGCCGTGGTGCGCTATCTCGCCGATCACGTCGCCGTGATGTACCTCGGGGCCGTCGTCGAGTTCGGCCGCGTCGCGAGCGTCTTCGCGCCGCCCTACCATCCGTACACCGAGGCGCTGCTCTCGGCCGTCCCGGTACCGGACCCCGACCGGCAATACGCGCGGATCCTGCTGGAGGGGGCGGTGCCGCGCGCGAGCGAGAGGCTGCGCGGCTGTCCCTTCGCGACGCGCTGCCCGCGGAAGCTGGGCGCGGTCTGCGACGACACGCCGCCGCCCGTGCAGCGCCTGCCCGGCGGCCATCATATCGCCTGTCACATTCCGACCGCCGAGCTCGAGACGCTGCAGACGGCACTTGTCGAGCCGTCCCGAGAGGAACGATGATGGGCGCGTCATGAGCGGCCCGACATGAGCGATCGGCAGGGCGCGGCGGTGGTCATCATCGGTGGGGGCGTCACCGGACTCAGCGCCGGCTGGTGGCTCGCCCGCGCCGGCGTCGATGTCCTCGTCCTCGAGCGCGGCATCGTCGGCTGGGAAGCCTCAGGGCGCAACGGTGGCGGCGCGACCCACGTGTACAGTCCGTTCGGGCTCGAAGAGCAGCGATTGTGGCCGCAGATGGATGAGCTGCTCGGCTACCCGACCGAGTATCAGCCGTACCGGATCGGCGTGGCGCTCACCGAGCCGCAGCTGGCGCTGGCCCGCCGCTGGGCCGAAATCGGCGCGACGCGGGGCTTTCGCTGGGAGTCGCTCGACTCCCGACAGCTGAAAGAGCTGGTGCCGATCGTCGGCGACAACGCCATCGGGGGGACGTACCTGCACTTCGGCGGGCACGCCAATCCGCAGCGGACCGTGCAGGCGTATGCATGGGCGCTGCAAGATCACGGCGGACGGATCCTGCAGCACACGACGGTGACCGGGCTCACCCAGCGCGGCGGCCGTGTCACCGCGGTCGAGACCACGCGAGGGACCTTCGACGCCGACACCGTGGTCGTCGCGGCGGGCCCGCAGACCGGACTCTTCGCCGACATGCTCGGCGTGTGGCTGCCGCTGGCGCCGGCGCGTGTCGAGATGATCGCCACCGAGCCGATCCCTCTGATGAGCTGCGGCGGCGTGGCCGGCAACGGACTCTACGGCCGCCAGACGCTGCGCGGCAACCTCGTGTACGGCGGCGGGCCGCACGAGTGGATCAACGTGCCCGACATGGCGGCTCCGGATCATCCGAACACGCCGCTCGTCCGCAACCTCGCGCGCCGGCTGGCCGAGCTGTTCCCCGGCGCCGCCCACGTGCGGCTGATCCGCGCGTGGGGCGGGATCGTCGAGAACACGCCCGACGGGCTGCCCGTCATCGATCGCCTCGCCAGCCCCGGCAACGTGATCCTCGCCACGATGTCGAGCGTGGGGTTCGGCCTCTCACCGGCCGTCGGCCGTGGCGTGAGCGAGCTGGTGCTCCACGGCCGCTGTCAGTTCGCCGATCTGTCGGCGCTCTCGCTCGGCCGCTTCGCGGAGACGCCGGCGGACTGGCGCGACCGGGCCGGCTGGGTTTCGGCAGGCGCCCCGGTGGCCGGCGCCGCGGCGGGTGACGGCGCCGATGAGTGAGCCGGTGAGGCGAGAGAGCGATCCGCGCTCCATCGCGGGCAAGGCGCCCAGGCCCGAGCGCCACGTCGCCGTCGTCGTCGTCGGCGGCGGCGCTGCCGGCGTCGCGGCGGCCGTCGAGGCGGCGGAGGCCGGGGTCGAGGTCCTGCTCGTCGACGAGAATCCCGTCGACAACGACACGATGGCAATGGACGTGCCGCTCTATTTCGGGCAGCGCATGCAGCCGTCCGTGCGCAATCGCGCGCTGATGCTGGAGCGCGTGGTCGAGTCGAACCCGGCCCTGGCCAGCGCGTACGAGGCGGGCGTGGACGTGCAGCTCGGCACGTGCGTCTGGGGGGCGTTCGTCAACGGTCCGACGGTGCAGGAGCTGGACGCGCCGCTGCTCGGCCTCGCCGACGAGCGGCGCTCCTGGCTCGTCGGCTACGACCGTCTGATCGTGGCCGCCGGGGCGCGCGACGTCGTCCTGGGCTTTCCGGGCTGGGAGCGCGCCGGCGTCATGGCCGCCAACGCGGCGTTCTCGCTCCTGACTCGCTATCGCGCGCTCGCCGCGCGTCGCATGGTCGTCGTCGGCTCGGGCAGCCTCGGCCTGCGCACGGCGGCGCTCGCGCTCGAGCACGGCGTGGACGTGGCCGCGATCGTCGAGATCGCTCCGCGGGTGCGCGGCGACGCTGAGCGCGCGCGCTCGCTGGAGCGCCGCGGCGTGCCGATCCTGACGTCCCACACGATTCGCGAGGCGCGCGGCCGGGTCGGCGAGGTGGAATCGGTCGTCGTCGTGCGGATGGACGACGCCGGGATGCCGGCCGCCGGCAGCGACCGGGAGCTGGCGTGCGACACGGTGTGCCAGGCCGTCGGGCTGACGCCGAGCGTGGAGCTGCTCGCGCTGGCGGGCGCGCGTCTTCGGTTCGCCTCGGCGCTCGGTGGCTGGGTGCCGGAGCTCGACGAAGCGGTGCGGACGAGCGTGGCCACGGTGTTCGCGGCGGGGGACTGCGCGGGATTCCACGACGCCATGCTGGCGGACCCCGCGCTCGCGCGTCGCCAGGGACGTCTCGCCGGCCTCGCCGTCGCCGAGTCGCTCGGCGCGCTGGGGCGGCGCGACGCGGAGGGTCGGCGAGCGAAGCTCGATCCCGAGCCGCCGATGCAACCGCCGCGCGAGGTCCACGGTCACTGGCAGGCGTGGCTCCGCTCGCTGATCCACGCGGGCGGCTGGGAGGTGAACGTCTGCCAGTGCGAGGAGGTCACGCGGCGTGAGCTCGTCGAGACGCGGCCGCCGCGCTATCTGGCCTGGCAGTCGCCGCAGATGAGCGCGCGCGGCCTCGGCACGCTCCTGCGCGACGGGCCGATCAACCAGGATCAGATCAAGCGTCTCACGCGCGCCGGCATGGGGCCGTGCCAGAGCCGCCGCTGCCGCGAGCAGGTGGCTCTGCTGCTCGCCGAGGCGACGACAACGCCGGTCGAGCGGATCCCGCTGCCGACGTTCCGTCCGCCGCTCCGCCCGTTGCCCCTGAGCGTGCTGTGGCCGGGCGACGAGCCGCCGGCCATGCGCGGCGACTGGGTGAGCTGGTTCGGCATTCCGACCCAGTTCAGCCCGCACTGGGAGGCCGGCATGGCCATGGATGAACCGACCGCCCACGGCCGCTTGATCATGAGCGACGAGTGAGACCAGGGTCATGGTAGACGTCCCGAAGACGGCGGATATCGTCATCGTCGGCGGCGGCGTCCACGGCGCCAGCCTCGCCTTTCACTTCGCCCGCAAGAAGGCGGGTCGGATCGTGCTGATCGAGAAGAAATTCATCGCGTCCGGCCCGACCGGCCGCTCGACCGCGCTCGTGCGGCGGTTCTACGCCATGGACTTCTTCACGCGAACGGCGAGCGCCGCCGCCGAGATGTTCCGCCACTGGAAGGACGTGGTCGGCGGCGACGGCGATCCGGGATTTCAGCAGGTGGGCATGCTGGTCCTCGCCGGCCCCGACACCGCGCCGTATCTCCGGCACAACGCGCTCCGCGCCCGCGAGCTGGGGGCCGGCGTCGCGCTCCTCTCGCCCGCCGAGGTGAAGGCGCTGGTGCCGGCCGCGCGGGTGGACGACGTGGCGCTGGCCTCGTACGAGGCGGAGTCGGGCTACGCTGATCCGTCGTCGACGGCGAACGCCCTCGTGAATCGGGCGCGCGACCTGGGCGCGACGATCATCCAGTATCGGCGGGTGGACGCGATTCGCATCGCGGGCTCACGCGTGATCGGCGTGCGCACGGAATCGGAGGACATCGACGCGCCCGTCGTCGTCAACTGCGGCGGGCTCTGGGCCGACCGGCTGCTGCGCCCGCTCGGCATCGAGGTGTCGATCACGCCGACACGCCACCAGATGTGCTTCTTCCGCCGGCCGGGCGGGTTCGGCGCGCACCCGGCGGTGGCCGACATGGTCCAGGTGACCTACATGCGTCCCGAGCACGGCGATCTCACGATCCACGGCGTGCTCTCCTACGACGAAGTCGTGGACGCCGATCACTACAACGAGGGCGTCGACCCCGACGAGATCGTGCGCAACGCCGAGCTGATCGCGCGCCGCTTCCCGGTGATGGAGCACGGCCTGGCGATGGGAGGCTACTCCGGACTCTACGACGCGACGCCGGACCATCACCCGGTGCTCGGCCCGATTCCGGAGTACGCGGGGCTCTACGCCGACTTCGGCTGGAGCGGACACGGCTTCAAGCACTCGCCGTTCATCGGCGACATCCTCTCGGACGTGGTCCTGCACGGCAAAGCGAAGGACTACGACCTCACGCCCTTCCGCTGGAGCCGGTTCCGCGAGGGCGATCTGGTGCCGCCCGCCCGATGGACGGCGCCGCCGCACCCGAAGCACCGGCTCTGAGGCTCCGTCTTTAGGTCGCCTGTCGGAGTATCGAGGGGTGCCACGGCTTGGCCGGGGCGCCCCGAGCGTGGGGGAGTATGGGGGGCCATCTCGGGGCCCCCCATGTCCTAGGTCGCGATCGCGAGCTGGTGGCCGAAGATGTAGAGCGTGGGGTGCGCCTTGAAGCCCTGCACCCGCTTGTCGTGGAACGTGAAGATCGCGCGCCACACCGGCTGCACGATGGGCCCGTCGTCCTGGAGGATCCTCTCGAGCTGCGCCATGACTTCGCGCCGGGCGGCGACGTCGATCGTCCCCTCGGCCAGCGACAGCAGACGGTCGAACTCGGGATTGGAATACTTCGACTCGTTCCACGGCACGCCGGTGCGGTAGGCGAGCGCGAGGCTCATGACGCCCAGCGGGCGGTGCGCCCACGTCGTGAAGCCGAACGGCACCTTGGTCCACACCTCCCAGTACTGCGTGGACGGCATGACGTTGATCTTCACGCGAATGCCGGCTTCCTTCCATTGCTCGACCATCGCCTGGACGGCGAGCAGCTCCCAGCCCGGCTGCGGCCGGCAGACGATCTCGGTGTCGATGCCGTTGGGATGGCCCGCCTCGGCGAGCAGACGCCTGGCTTTCGCGACGTCGCGCTGGAAGGGCACGAGCTTCGCGTACTCGGGATGCACCGGGCTCACGTGGTGGTGCTCGCCGGCCTGACCGAGGCCCCGGTGGGCGATCTGGAGGATCACGTTCGAGTCGATCGCGTAGCGGAGCGCCTGCCGGACGCGCTTGTCGTCGAACGGCTTGACCGGCTGCACGCGCGCGGTGGCGGTGTAGGCCGTCGTCACCGAGTACATCTGCACGTGCGGCAGCTTCTGCAGCGCGTCGAGCTGCACGATGTCGGCGGCGTAGAGACCGTCCACCTGCTTGCTGGCCAGGGCGCTCACCGCCGCCGCCGGGTCGTCGCCGAGGTCGATGAACTCGATCTGATCCAGGTACGGCCCACCGCCCCAGTACGGTTCCTTGCGGGCCTTGAGGACCTGGCGTCTTCCCACCTCGCTCTCCACCAGCGTGAAGGCGCCGGTGCCGTTCGAGCCGACTTTGAACTCGCCGTTCTCGGCCGGATCGAGGATCAGGAGCGGATAGTGGAAGAGCTGCTCGGGGATGGCCAGTTGTGGCGTCTTGCCGTTGAGCCGGACGGTGAAGGCGTCGACCTTCTGGATGGCGTTGGCGTCCCACAGCCGCGTGGATTTCTTGGCGTTGCCCTTGTCGTCCTTCTCGCCCGTCTCGAACTCCTCGAGGAGGAAGCCCTTCATGAGCCCGACGACCGAGGAGCCCGTCTTGGGGTCGAGCACGCGCTTGAGGTTCCACACGACGTCGTCCGCGTTGAACTGCCGGCCGTTGTGCCACTTGACGTTGCGGCGCAGCTTCAGCGTCCAGGTCTTGAGGTCGGGGCTCGCCTCCCACTTCTCGACGAGGCCCGGGCGCGTGACGTTGTCGACGCCGGTGACGGTCAGGTAGTCGACCACCTGGCGCGCGGTGTTGGCCGATTCGATCCAGGAATACGTGTGCGGGCTCTTGAGATCCTGGCAGCGCATGCCGAGGCGCAGCGTGCCGCCGCGTGGGAGGTTCTGCGCGGCCGCCGGCGCCACCAGCGGCTGGCCGGCGATGCGGCCGGCGAACGCGTAGGCGGCGGGGGCCGACATTCCCAGGAAGGTCGCGTAGCGGAGGAACTCACGGCGGTCGATCTGCCGCTCGACGAGCTGACGCTTGAGCCTGGGGATCAGGACGTGCTCGTGATCGTGATCCATCGTCGGTTCCTCCCAGCGAGAGGTGGCGAGCGGCGCAAAGTGTGGGCCGCGCCTGCTCGCTTGTCAACCGGCCCCGACCGGCGGTAGTGTCTCGGTTGATTCCTCAATCGAGGCGGGCATGACCGGTCTCACGACACTCGGCGTGTTTCATACGGCGATCGGCGTGGTTGCCCTCGTCTGCGGTTTCAGTGCGCTGGTGCGGGACAAGGAGATCTCGGCCAAGAACCGACTCGGGCAGGTCTATCTGGTCACGACGTTGATCACGGCCGTGACGGCCCTGGGGATCTTTCACCATGGTGGCTGGGGCCCAGGCCACGTGCTCGCGGTGCTCACTCTGATCGCGCTCGGAATCGGCACGGTTGCGGCGACCTCCTCGTTCTTTGGGCGGCTGTCGAGGTACGTCCAGGCGGTCAGCTACTCGTCCACGGTCCTCTTCCACATGATCCCGGCTGTGACCGAGACGTCGACCCGCTTGCCGCCGGGAGCGCCTCTGGTGGCGTCCCAGGATGCTCCGGTCTTGCAGGCGGTCGACCTCGTCCTGCTGCTGGCGCTCCTGGTCGGCATCACGTTGCAGGTGCGTTGGCTGCGGAAGGTGACCACACTCCCGCCCCCGCGCACCTCACCCCGATGAGACTTCGGCGGCTCCCGCCCGCGACAGCCGAGCGGATCGACGCGCGATGCCCATCAGCGCGCGCGTGAGCTCGGGCACGCTCCGCGCCGCGGGCTCGTCGATTCGGAGCGCGAGAGCCGCGGCGCCGGCTCGGCCGATCGCGGAGAGCAGGAACAGCACGTGCATGTCGCTCCACGAGGAGCCGAGCACGTGGAGCGGACTCGACAGCGCAGCGGCGAGGAGGCCCGCGAGCGTCGAGGACACGGCGAAGCCCAGCCCACCGGCGGTCGCGAACGCGCCCAGGTAGAACGGACGGCCACGCCGCGGGGACACTCCGATCGATAGATCGAACGCGGCGATGCCGTGCCCGCCCCACAGGATGCCGGAGACGACCGCTTCGACGGCGATCGGCCACAGCCGGTCGGGCGTCACGAAGAGCCAGATCAGGGGGACGACCGAGATACCGAAGGAGCAGACGACGAGGACCGGACGCGCGCCGAACGTGTCGACGAGGCGGCCACACGCCGGAGCCGAGACGATGCGGAGCGCCGCCACGATGATCGCGTGCGCGGCCACGAGCGTGAACGCCATCTCGAGGTTGGCGAGCATGTGGAACGAGAAGAAGCCCGCCGAGATTCCGACCGCGGCGTTCCAGCCGAGGAGATACCCGAGCAGCGGACGCGTCTGAGGCTCGCGCACCGCGCGAGCCACGTCGCCCCAGTCGGGTGCGGTGTCGTCCCGGCGACGAGGACTCTGCTGCGCGAGCATGAGCCGGATGCTCACGATCCCCGCCACGCAGGCGACGGCCGCGAGCACGCCCAGCGTTTCGCCTTTCCAGCCGCGCGGCGCGAACGCGTCGAGCGCACATCCGGCGGCGAGCGACGCGACGGTGCCCGCGACGTTCAGATAGACCATGCGGCGGGCAAGGAAGCGTCCGCGGACGGGACCGGGAACCAGGTCGCCCATCCACGCCGTCCAGGCGTTGTTGCCGACGACGCCCAGGACGGCCGCCAGCGCCACGACACCGATGAAGACCATGAGCGCGGTGGCCGGGGCGAGGTGAAGGAACGGCACGGCGACCAGCGGCAGCCAGGCGAGGCGCGCCGCGCCGATCGAAACGATGGCGAGCGGCCTGGCGCCGATTCGCTGCGTGAGCCAGGCGGCGGGCACCTGGACCATCTGCGCGGCGAGCGGAAGAGCGCCGAGAAGTCCGATGACGACCGGGCTCGCTCCGAGAAAGAGCGCCCAACCGGTGAGGACCGCGCCGCCGGCGCAGGCACCGAACACCTCTGCGGCGGCGCCCTCAGCGACGGAGGCGTCGAGTGAAGCACGGAGCCGACTCGGCCTGACTGCCGGCAGGATCGACGGCATCGCCCGTCCCGGGTGCGTGCGGAGCGCGCCGCCTACCGGACGTCGGGCCCCGAGGCGGATCAGGGTACTTCGAGCTTATCTCGCCTCGGCGCCCGAAATAAACTGCGAAAACGGGGTCGCGATCAGGAAGCGTCCTCGGTCGATCGCGCCAGCTCGGCGTCGACGGTTCGCTTCACCATGGAGAGCCTCACGGCGATGAGGGCGGCTGAGGCATCCCGCCCCAGCGGCTCGATGAGTCGGAGCGTGTCGGAACCCCGAAACTCCTCCTTCGCCTGTTGGAGCAGCGTGTTGAAGCTCGAGACGCCTTCGTTGAGACTCCGATTCTGCGGCTCGCGAGCGCTGGTCAGTGCGTCCAGCATTCGATGAATCGCGTGGACGACCTCGTCCTTCGTCGGCACGGCCGCATGGCGCATGCGCCACGGGAATGCATCGAGGGTCGTGGTGACGTTCCAGACCGTCCGCATGACAGTCCCTCCTCGTAAGAGTTGTGACTCTCTCCGGGAGGGGGACTGAAGCCCGCCTCTCCTTCTTCGGCAACCCGGCTACCTGGGAGCCATTCCCAGGCCCGTGGCTTTGCGTCCCAGTCTCACGACTGGTTTGCCTTTATCGGAAAGAGCGCTATCGCCTAGTACAGCAACGGGAGTGCCAAGGTCGCCATGTGATGGAACCACTCGAAAAGGCGCAGGTAACGCGATGTGTCCGGCAGCAATGGTCTCGTCGCCGACCGGCCCGCGTGCCACGTGTGGTGATAAAGTGACCATCGCGTCGAGCCGTATACTCCTCGCGTGCTTCGTCTGGGCATCGCCTTCAGCGGCGGCCTGCCGCCCGCCGACATCGTCGAGTGCGTGAGGCTTGCCGAAACGCTCGGGTACGAATCGGCGTGGGTGGCGGAAGGTCATGGCGGTGACCAGTTCGCGATCCTCGGCGCCTGTGCCGTCGCGACGCGGCGGATTCTGCTCGGTACGAGTATCTCGAGCGTGTTCGTGCGTAGCGCGACGACCATCGGCATGGCGACGGCGACCGTCGACCAACTCTCGAATGGCCGGTTCATCCTCGGTCTGGGGTCGAGCCATCGGGTGCAAGTCGAGCCCGAGCACGGCATTCCGTTCGTCCAGCCGACGGCGCGGCTGCGCGACACGATCGCGATCGTGCGCGCGCTGCTCCGAGACGGCGTCGTCTCGCACCACGGCGAGGTCGTGACGATCGAGCGGTTCGACCTCTGGTTTCCCCCGCGAAAACCCGACATCCCGATCTACGTGGCGGCGCTGTTCCCGCGCATGCTCGAGATCGCCGGCGAGCTGGCCCAGGGCGCGCTCCTCACGTGGCCGACGCCGAGCACGATCGCGCGCGCCATCGAGCACGTCGCGATCGGCGCGCGCCGAGCGGGACGAGACGCGACGGCGGTGGACGTGGCCTCGTTGATCCCGTGCGCCGTGGCCGAGACCGTTGCCGCCGCGCGTGATGCGATGCGGCCGGCCGTCGGGCTCTACGCCGGCTTCTTTCCCCGCTACAACCGGCTGCTCGCGGAGGCGGGCTTCGGCGACGCCGTGCGCGCGATCAAGGATGCGTTCGATCGCGGCGGCCGCGAGGCGGCGGCGAAGATCGTGCCCGACGAATTGATCGACGCGGTGGCGCTCGCCGGTACCCCGGATACGTGCCGCGACCGCCTCGCGGCCTATCGCCGCGCGGGGCTCGCGCTGCCCATCGTGAGTCCGCGCGTCTCGGGCGCCGACGGCAAGAAGATGGCGATGGCTGCGATCCGGGCCTGCGCCCCGTGATAGCCTCCGGGTGCCCATGGTGCAGGGCTGCCTCTCATCGGCCCGCGCGGCCTCAGCCCGCAGCGGAGCGGCTCAGTGAAAGGGCGAACACGAATGAACACGACGAACGGTTACCACACCACCGTGAGCGGGACGGTGATCAAGTACAAATAGCTATTGCCAGCCGGGCGGAACGACAGCGACGCCCCGGAGACCCTTGGCGACGAGGTCGGCCACCAGGTGGTCGCGGACCGGGCCCACCAGGATGTTGGCGCGACGGAAGACGTTGACGTCGGGCGCAACGGGCGGGCCGTAGAGACGCGCCATCGCCGCCTTCAGCTTTTTGGTCGTCGCCGTCACGGTCTCGATGTGGAGTCCGAGGCCGGCCTGGAGATGCTCGATCACCTCCACCTGCGAGGGATCGTCCATCGCGACCACGAGGACGTCGTCGACGCGGAACAACGGGATGACGAGGTGCCGGGTCGCGAACCGCTGCGAGATCAAGCAGGTGAGCGCCTGGTCGATCGAGATCGGATCCAGGTCGAAGAAGTTGATGTGCAGCTGCGTGCACAACGCGTCCCGCATCACCGTTTCGTTCACGTGGCGCAGCTTGATGAGCGCCTGCCCGATCGGCATCGGCGTCCGCCGCTGGAAGGCGAGGGCCTCGTGCAATTGCTCCGCGCTGATCCGGCCGGCCTTGACCAGAATCTCACCGAGGCGGGAGCGTCGCTTGTGGTGCTGGAGCAGGGCGTTGAGCTGCCTGCGGGTGATCAGCTTGTTGGCCAGCAGCACCTGCCCGATCGGCACGTAGGTCGGGGACACCGCCTGAAGCCGCAACGCGGCCTCGAGCTGCGCCGCGGTGATGTACTTCTCGTCGACCAGGATCTCGCCGAATCGGCGCGCGCTCGGAGACTCCGCGCCGTTCGCCGGGGTCGCGGTCGTGTGCGCGGGGCTTGCGTGCGCCGTCACGACGGGCCCCCCGCTCGGGTGGCGCGGTGGCTCCGGTCCCCGGCTGAAATGGCTGACGACCTTGGGCTCTCGGCTGAAGTCGCTCACGGTGCCCTCCCGCACGAGAGACAGAGGCATCCAGCGTGCCGAGAGGGGGCCGCGCGTCTAAAGCCTCACGACACTTGACGCTTCGACGGCGCGTCACGCTGGATCGAACGCGGACACGATCCGACCAGCGGTCAGTTCCTTGCCAGTTCGAGCACCGCTCGGCCGGCGGTCGGCGCAGACCGCGCCGCCCTTGAGCACGAGCTCGATGCGCCCCGGATCGAGGAGCACCCTCACGTCGTCGAGCGGGTTGCCGTTCACCACCACCACGTCGGCCAGCCGGCCCTTCTCGAGCGTCCCGAGCTCACGCTCGAGGCCGAGACACCGGGCCGCCCACTGCGTGGCCGCCCGCAGCGCCTGCATCGGCGTGAGGCCCGCCTCCACGAGGTATCTGAGCTCCAACGCGTTCTTTGGATGCCCGTGGCCGCCGGCGTCGGTGCCGGCGGCGATCGGCACGCCGAGCTCGAGCGCGCGCCGGATGCTCGCGAGGTGGTGCGGGTGGAGGTCGATCGCGCGCGCTCGCACGTGGGGCGCGACGCTTTCGCGATGGTACACGTACACGGTCAGCGTCGGCACGAAGAAGGTGCCCTGCGCGGCCATCTTGGCCATCAGCTCGGGCTCCTCGTCCAGGTAACAGCCGTGCTCGATCGAGTCGACGCCGGCCGCGAGGGCGGTCCGCAGGCCGGGGCCGCCGAGGGCGTGGCACATCACGCGTCGTCCGAGCGCGTGCGACTCCGCCACCAGCGCCTGCATCTCCTCGAGGGAGAAGGCCGCGTCCCGCGGTCCGTGGCCGGCACGCGAGCTCGCGCCGCCGGTGGTGGCGGTCTTGATCACGTCCGCCCCGGCCCGCACGATCGTGCGCACGACGTCGCGCACCTCGTCGGGCCCGTTGCCCACGCTCCTGGGCAGCAGCGGATCGTACGCGGCGCAACACTCGTGGCCCGACGGGCTCACCCGATCGCCGATACCGCCCGTCGGCGAGATGATCTGGATGCCGAGCACCAGGCGGGGCCCCGCGATCAGCCCGTGCTCGATGGCGACCTTGAATCCCGCGTCGAGGCCGCCGGCGTCGCGGACGGTCGTGTACCCCATGGCGAGCGTCTCGGCGAGCACGCGCGCGGTGCGCAGGTGGGCGGTGCTGGCCGGCTCGTCCAGTCCCCAGCGCGTCGC
The DNA here is from genome assembly GCA_003220225.1 of Candidatus Rokuibacteriota bacterium. Taxonomy (GTDB): domain Bacteria; phylum Methylomirabilota; class Methylomirabilia; order Rokubacteriales; family CSP1-6; genus AR12. The sequence goes on along the minus strand of QHRU01000031.1, from coordinate 77,433 downwards.
GAGCGCGTAGCCGTGCGACGCCATGTGATCGTGAGCATCGATCAGCCCGGGGATCACGGTGCGGCCGCTCACGTCGACGACGTCGGCGTCCGGCGGCCACGTCAGGCCCGTGCGCGGGCCGGCGGCGATGATGCGCTCGCCGTCGATGACCAGCGCGGCGTCCGACACCGGGATGGCGCCGGTGCCGTCGATCAGGGTGGCGCCGGTCAGGACACGGGTCATCTCAGCGGCCCCCGGTCGCCTGCAGCGTGACGCCGGTGATGTAGCTCGCCTCGGCGGAGGCCAGGAAGAGCACGGCGTTGGCGATCTCGATCGGCTGCCCCAGGCGACGCAGCGGCGTCATGTGGTTCGGGCTGTACTCCACCGTCTCGTTGAGTCGGCGCAGGGCCGGGCCCGTGCGATCCGCGTCGATCGGCCCCGGCGCCACCGCGTTGACGTTGATGCCGTACTCGGCGAGCTCGAGGGCCACGTCGCGGATGAAGCCGTGGACGCCGGCCTTGGCGGCCGAGTACGCGGAGCCGCCCTGGTAGTACGCGGTCCACGGCGTGCCCTCGCGCGCGCCCGAGGAGAGGCAGACGATGCGGCCGGAGCGCTGCTTCATCATGTGCGGGACCGCGGCCCGCGTGCAGAGGAACGTGCCGCGCAGATTCAGGCGGATGGTGAAGTCCCAGTCCTCCAGCGCCATCTCCCAGATCTTCGCGTTGCGGCTGCCGCCGACGTTGTTGACGAGGATGTCGAGCCGGCCGTGGCGTGCCACCGCGTCGGCGACGAGGCGGGCCGCCGGCGCCTCGTCGGTGAGGTCACCGACCACGCCGAACGCCTGGCCGCCCGCGGCGGTGATGTCGCTCACCGTCCGGTCCAGGCCGGATGTGTCGATGTCGCCCAGCGCCATGCGCGCGCCCTCCTCGGCGAGGCGCAGCGCGATCGCGCGACCGAGCCCGCTGGCCGCTCCGGTCACCACCGCCACCTGATCCTGTACGCGGCCCATGGGATTCTCCTTGGCGCGGAGTGGTAGTGTCTCACGCGTGAGGCGGCGCGAGCCTTGAGCCGACTGACCGGCAACCAGCGGCGCTACCTCCGCGCGCTGGGACAGCGCCTGGCCGCGACGCTGCACGTCGGCCACGACGGCGTGACCGACGCGGTCGTAGGCCAGGCCGACGCACAGCTCACGGCGCACGAGCTGATCAAGGTGCGGATGGGCGAGAACGCGCCCCGGAGCCGTCACGACATCGCCGACGAGCTGGCCGGGCGGACGAACGCGGAGCTCGCGCAGGTCCTGGGCCGGACGGCGCTGCTCTATCGTGCGCGGGCGGACGAGCCGACGATCGTCCTGCCGCCCTGACGGCTACGTCTGCAGCACGCGTCGGATTTCGGTCTCCGCCCACAGCATCGCGTCCTTCGGGCTCGCCGCATTGGTGACGACCTTCGCGAACATGTTGGGAATGATGTAGCTGTTCGTGATCATCTGGATGCGCTCGTCCGGCGGCGCCGGCCAGCCGTAGAGGTGCGAGTACTGCGCGAGCGCCTTGAGCGGCTTGTACTTCGGGTCCAGGTTCCATACCGGATGGTTCTCCATGTCGCGCCACACGGGATGATTGTAGTTGTCGCCCGACATGATCCACTCGTGATACTGCGCCGGCTCGAAGAACCAGCGAAGGAACTCGCGGGCGGCGTCGACGTTCTTGCTGAACTTCCAGACGCCGAGGCTTCGCGGCACGCCGACGGTGTGACGTCCGGCCGGCCCCGCCGGCGACAAGTGGAAGCCGGTCTGGTCGGCGACCGGCATCTTCTTCTCCTTCGCGACGACGTAGTGGCTGATCGGATTGTGGATCCACGAGCCCGCTCCCGAGTTCAGCCACTGATTGTTCGACGCGTTGTCCCACGAGAGCACGACCGGGTCCATGGCGTCCGTGTACAGGGCGCGGACGTAGTCGATGACCGCCTCCGTCTCCTTCGACCTGATCGCGATCGTGCGGCCGTCGGCCGCCACGTCCTTCGCGCCATAGGACCAGAGGATCGAGTACAGGGTGGTGACGGAGTCCGTCGTCTGACTGATGGCGAAGCCGACCGGGTGACCGAGCTTCTTCAGCTTCCGTCCGGCCCGAAGCAGATCCTCCCAGGTGTCGGGTGCCTTCTCGCCGACCTTCTCGAAGAGATCGATGCGATGGCTGCCCGGGAAGGAGATGTAGAGGTAGGGGACACCCAGCCACTGGCCCTTGACGTACGCGTGCTCTTTGGCGAACGGATACCAGTCGCCGTGCTTGCTCGCGAGGTCGTTCGCGATGTCGGAGACGTCGGCGAGCCCCGCCTGAAAGAGCCACGGGTAGTGCATCTCGAGACTCACGATGTCGTGACCACCTTTCGACATGAGCTCGGCCGCCAGCTTGGCGGACATCTGCACGCTCTGAATGTGGTCGGTGCGCACGCTCACGCCGGTCGCCTTGGTGAAGCGCTTGCCGAGCTCGGCGAGCTTCACGTCCGACGCGGGCGCGTAGTTCACGGCGGTCAGCAGGCTGATCTCTCTGGCCGCCCAGCCGGCCGGCGGGCGCCCCGTGGCCAGGATTCCGGCGAGGCCGGCGGCGGCGTGTCCCGTGGTCCGAACGAACGCGCGTCGGCTGAGGTTCATCGCGCACCTCCGAGATCGAACGTAAGGAGAATCACCGCGCACTGTCGCGCAGGGGCAAGTATAGTCGGGGGCATGAGCTCCGTGACGGTTCTCGCGTGCCTGCTGGTGTGCGGCGTGCTGGGCGGCTGCGCCGGTCCTCTACGGCTCGGGCAGCTGCCCACGGACGAGGAGAGGTGTGTGAATGGCGGCGGCGTGTTTCATGCCGGCCTGTGCGACTATTGCCGCTGAGCCATGACCGAGTTCAAGCCGTTGACGTACGAGGCGCTGACCGTCGGGGAGGAATTCGTCTCCGACGCGTACCTCGTCACCCCGGAAGACGTCGACACCTACGCCTTCGCGGTCGACGATCATCACCCCTGGTTCTTCGGGCCGTCGCCGTTCGGCGGCCCGGTGGCTCATCCCACGCTGGTTGCCAATCAAGCCTTGCGCTTGCGCCACAGCCGGTATGTCGTGCACGCCGGGCTCCACGCGAAGATGCAATTCGAATTTCTCGAGCCGATCCGGGCGGGCATGCGCGTTCGCTCCCGCGGCCGGGTGGTCGACAAGTACGAGCGGCGCGGCAAGCAGTACATGGTGACGGAGTTCGTCACCGAGGACGACGCCGGCACGACGCTCGTCCGCGGCCAATTCACGCAGATGCTGATCCCGGCCTAGGCGGCGGACCATGGCCATCGCTCACGACATCGCCGTCGGCCAGGAGCTCCCACCCCTGGAGAAAGACCTGACACAGCGGCACATCGACGCGTATTCCGGCGTGCGGACGCGCTCGATTCACACCGACGAAGCCTGGGCGCGCCAGAAAGGCTTCCGGACCACGCTGGCGCAGGGGATGATGTCGACGGCATACGTCTCGGAGATGATGACGCGGCTTCTCGGCGCCGGCTTCATCAAGGGTGGCACGATGGCCGTCGCCTTCGTCAAGCCGGTCTACGCCGGCGATCGCCTCACCGTTCGCGGCGTCGTGAAAGAGGTGCGGCCCGAGAAGGATGGGACGCGTGTCGTGGTCGAGGTGTGGTGCGAGAACCAGCACCGACAGAAGACGGCGGTGGGGAGCGCCAGCGGACTGCTCGCCTGAGCCTCAGCCGTGGGACTCGGACGACGTCGGCACCAGCGCCTTGATGGTGCCGCAGAGCTTATCGAGGTCGACCGGCTTGATCAGGACCGCGTCGAAGCCCGCGCCCGTCGTATCCATATACTGCTCCGAGAACCCGGTGAGGGCGATCGCGGGCAACGATCCGCCCCCCGCATGACCTCTGAGCGTGCGAAGCAGCTCGACGCCATCCATGTGCGGCATGGCGAGGTCGGTGACGATCGCGTCGACCCACGGGGTCGCCTCGAGGTGCGCCAGCGCTTCGAGGCCGTTTCGCGCTGCCATCACGCGCGCACCGCAGGCCCTGAGGAACGTCGACAGGACGTCGAGCGAGTCGTCGGTGTCCTCGGCAACGATCAGCGTGAGGCCGGAGAGATCCGGCAGGTCGATTGGGCGCATCACCGCGATAACCTTACGGCCTCCCGGCTCCGCCGTCTACGTAGGAAAATCGTTTCCCAGTCCGGGGCACCCGCCACCGCGCGACCGCGTCGGTCCGCGTGTGATACAAAGGCCCCCATGACCAACCAGCTGCCGCGCGTCCACGAGATCGAGCATCATGCCGCCGAGCGGGCGACGACGCGCCCGGTCGTGTCCGGCATGCACGGCGTGGTGGCCGCCGGCCATCCGCTCGTGTCGATGGCGGGGATGCGCATGCTGCTCGCCGGCGGCAACGCCTTCGACGCGGCGGCGGCCGCCGGTTTCGCCGCCGCCGTGGTGGAGCCGACGGCCTCCTATACGCTGTGCGGCGAGTGCGTGGCGATGGTCCACGACGCGCGACGACGCGAGAGCGTCGCGGTGAGCGGGCAGGGCACGGCCCCGGCGCGCGCGACCATCGACGTCTTTCGCCGGCGCGGCCTGGAGCGCATCCCGACCGGGCCGGGCGCCGACGCGCACCTGTCGTTCACGGTGCCGGGCGCCGTCGACGCGTATCTCACGCTGCTCGAGACGTACGGCACGAAGTCGGTGAGCGAGGTACTGATCCCCGCGCTGCAGTACGCGGAGCGCGGCTTCCCGATGTACGAGTACATGCACCGCATGCTCGCGATCCCCGAGACCCGCGCACAGTTCGCGCTCTACCCGCCCGGCGGCGCCGGCGTCTTCTATCCTGGCGGCCGCGCGCCGCGCGTCGGTGAGCTGTTCGTGCAGCCGGCGCTGTCCGGCACGCTCCGGCGTCTCGTGGAGGCCGACGCGAAGGCCGGCGGCGATCGCCTGGCCGGCATCGCCGCCGCGCGCGAGCGCTTCTATCGCGGCGACGTCGCGTCGATGATCGGCGCCTTCTCGGAGAAGTGGAACGGCCTGCTGCGCGCGAGTGACCTCGCCGGCTACCGGGCGCGCGTCGAGCCGCCGCTGCGCACGACGTTCGCGGGCCGGGAGATCCTCGGCCAGGCGGCGTGGACGCAGGGGCCGGTGCTGATGCAGGCGCTCGGCATGCTCGCGACGCTGGATCTGAGGGCCATGGGCCACAACTCCGCCCGCTACGTCCACGTGGTGTCGGAGAGCCTGAAGCTCGCCCTCGCCGATCGCGAGCGGTACTACGGCGACGTGCCGACCGTGCCGCTCACCGAGCTCCTGGCGCCCGCGTATCTCGCCGAGCGCGCGTCGCTGATCGCGCCCGACCGCGCGATGCTCGCGGCGCCGCCGTCCGGCACCCCACGGAGGGCGGTGACGCCGGCCCCGGCGCCGGCCGTGGCCGACGGCACGACGCACATCGCGGCGATCGACGGGCGCGGCAACATGATCGCGTTGACGCCCAGCGGCGGCGTCTTCCGGAAGTCCGCGTTCGCGCCCGAGCTGGGCTGCACGCTGAGCACGCGAAGCGAGATGTTCGTGCTCGAGGACGGCCATCCGAACGCGCTGGCGCCGGGCAAGCGGCCGCGCACGACCCTGGTGAGCTATCTGATCTGCGAGAACGGCGCGCCCGTGATGACCGTCGGCTGTCCGGGCGGCGACGATCAGGCGCAGGCCGACCTCCAGATCGTCCTCAATCTGGTCGTCTTCGGCATGAACCCGCAGCAGGCCGTCGAGGCCCCGCGCTTCGCGACGCAGACGCTCGTGAACTCGTTCTATCCGCGCGTGTACAAGCCCGGCCAGCTCAACGTCGAGGCGGCCATTTCCGAGAGCACGCGCGCCGAGCTGCGCGCCCTCGGCCACACGGTGACCGAGATCGGCGCGTGTGGGGTCGGCGCGGTCGTCACGCGTCGAGATCCAGAGACCGGTGTGTTGTCGGCCGGCGCCGACCCGCGCCGTCCGACCTACGCGCTGGCTTTCTAGGAGAGAACCATGCCCAGTCAGAGCGACAAGGCCGCGACCCTCCGCGCCCTGCACCGAGGCCCGCGCGCGTTCGTGATCGCGAACGCGTGGGACGCCGGCTCGGCGCGCGCCCTCGCCGCGCTCGGGTTCCCGGCGCTGGCGACCTCCAGCGGCGCGCAAGCGGGCGTGCTCGGCCGGCGCGACGGCGCCGTGACGCGCGACGAGGCGCTCGCGCATTGCGGAGCCATCGCGGCCGCGACCGATCTTCCCGTCTCCGCCGATCTGGAGAAGGGCTTCGGCGACGCGCCGGAGGCGGCGGCGGAGACCATCCGTCTCGCCGCCGGCGTCGGGCTGGTCGGCGGCTCGATCGAGGACGCGACCGGCGACAAGGCCACGCCGCTCTACGACATCGCCCACGCCGTCGAGCGCGTGGCGGCGGCGGTGCAGGCCGCGCGCGCGCTGCCGTTTCCCTTCACGCTGACGGCGCGCGCGGAGGGCTTCCTGCGCGGCAACACGAATCTCGACGACGCGATCAAGCGGTTGCAGGCGTTCGAGAACGCGGGGGCGGACGTGCTCATGGCGCCGGGGCTGCCCGATCTCGCGGCCGTGCGCGCGGTGTGCGGCGCCCTCGGCAAGCCCTTCAACTTCATGGCCGGCATCAAGGGCAAGTCGTTCACGGTGGCCGAGCTCGAGGCCGCCGGCGTGCGGCGCATCAGCCTGGCGACGTCGCTCTATCGCGCCGCCATGACCGGGATGCTCGACGCCGCGCGCGAGGTGAAGGACAAAGGCAGCTTCGGCTACCTCGATCGCGCCATCGCCACGCCGGACTGGAACGCCTTCATGCAGGCGTGAGCCGGTGAGCACCGAGCGTCCCTTCGCCGGCGTCACCGTCGTCGAGTTCGGCCACTTCATCGCGGTGCCGTGGGCGGGGCAGGTCCTCGCCGACGGCGGCGCCCACGTGATCAAGATCGAGCCGCTCGAGGGCGAGCCGAGCCGTCACATCGCGCCTCTCGGCGGCGGCGAGAGCCGGCACTTCCTCATCCGCAACCGCGGCAAGCACGCGCTGCCGCTCGATCTGCGCCATCCCGACGCGCGCGAGATCCTCGAGGCGCTCCTCGCACGCGCCGACGTCGTCCTGACCAACATGCGCCCCGGCCTCGCCGCCGACCTCGGGCTCGAGTACGAGCAGGTCCGGCCGCGTCACCCGCGTCTCGTCGTCGGCAATGTGACCGCGTTCGGCGCGCGCGGGCCGGACGCGGCGCTGGCCGGGATGGACCTGGTCGTGCAGGGGCGGAGCGGGCTCATGGTGACGGGCGGACGCGTGAAGGACGGCCTGCCGACGACGGGCGAGTCGCCGATCGCCGACTACATGGCGGCCGCTCTGCTCGCCTTCGGTGTGGCCTCTGCCCTCTATCGGCGCGAGCGCACCGGGCGCGGCGGACGCGTGGACACCTCGCTGCTGCTCGCCGCGCTCGCGCTGCAGAACAACCTCATGGTCCGCGTCGAAGCCCTGGACGGCCCGCGCCACGCCGCCTTTCGCGAGTGGCTCACGCGGGCGCGCGCCGGGGGCGTGCCGTTCGCGGAGCAGGTCGAGCGGATGCCGCGCAACCGCGTCGTGGCCTCGCAGGCGATCTACATCCGGACGTACGCGACGAAGGACGCCGCGCTCGCCGTCGCCTGCGGCAGCCCGTCGCTGCGCCGCAAGTTCATGGCCGCCGTCGGTCACGAGGATCCGGCGCTGAAGGCGCCGGTGGCCGACGTCGACGCCCACTACGCCGCGCTCAAGGCGGCGGTGGAGGCGACGATCGCCTCGCGCACGACCCAGGAGTGGAAGGTCGCCCTCGACGCCGCCGGCGTCCCCGCGAGCGGCGTCGCGCTGCCCGTCGAGATCCTGGACGATCCGCAGCCGGCCGCGAACGCGATGTTCCAGCGCTTCGAGCATCGGACGCTGGGGCCGGTCACTGTGCTCGGCCCGCCGGTCCAGGTCGACGACGGCGGCTTCGTGCCGGGCCCGCCGACGCCGGCGTTCGGCGGCGAGGTCCGCGCGATCCTCGCGTGGGCCGGCTTCGCCCCGCGCGACGTCGAGCGCCTGCTCGCCGGCGGTGCCGTGACGCCGACCGCGCCATGACTCAGCCGACCCCGGCCGTCCGCGCAGACCTCGCCCCGACCGGCACGCTTCGCGCCGGGATCAACTACGGCAACTTCATCCTCGCCCAGAAAGAGCCGGCCCGCGGAGAGTCCCGGGGCGTGGCGATCGACCTGACGCGCGAGCTCGCCCGGCGGCTCGGCGTGCCCGTCGAGCTCATCGCCTACACGAGCGTGGCGGCGATGGTGGACGCGGCCAGGACGGGCGCCTGGGACATCGCGTTTCTCGGGATCGATCCCGCCCGCGAGGGCGAGATCGGGTTCAGCGCGGCCTATCTGGAAATCGAAGCCACCTATCTCGTGCCGGCGGCCTCGCCGCTGCGCGCGGCGGCGGAGGTCGACCGTGAGGGCGTGCGCGTCGCCGCGCCGGCGCGCGCCAACTACGAGCTGTTCCTCAGCCGCAGCCTGAAGCGCGCGCAGCTCGTGCGGGCGCCGAACGCCGACGCAGCCTTTGACCTGCTCGCGAGCGGCACGGTGGACGCGCTGGCGGGATTGAGGCAGGCGCTGATCGGGCTCGTCGACAAGCTGCCCGGATCGCGCATGCTCGACGGGCAGTTCATGAAGGTGCCGCAAGCCGTGGGTGTCCCCAGGGGCCGCGACGCCGGCCTCGCGTACCTGCGCGGCTTCGTCGAGGACGCCAAGGCCTCCGGACTGGTGGCCCGGGCGATCGAGAAGACGGGGGCCCGCGGCGTCTCGGTGGCGCCGAAGGCGTCCGTTCGATAGTGGCGCCCACCGCCGTTCCCGATTTCCTCTACGGCACGGCCTGGAAGGAAGACCGCACCCAGGCGGTGACCGAGCTCGCGCTGCGAACGGGCTTTCGCGGCATCGACACCGCGAACCAGCGGCGCCACTACTTCGAGGCCGGCGTCGGCCAGGGGCTCGCCGCCGCGTACCGCGCAGGCATCGTGACGCGCGAGCAGCTGTTCCTCCAGACGAAGTTCACCTACCGGCACGGCCAGGACCACCGGCTGCCCTACGATCCCGCGGCCGATCGCTCGACGCAGGTCGCCCAGTCGATGGCCAGCTCGCTCGAGCACCTCGGAACGGATCACGTCGACAGCTACGTGCTGCACGGGCCCGCCTCCGGCCACAGCTGGAGCGATGACGACGCCGAGACCTGGGGCGCGATGGTGAAGGAGCGTGAGGCCGGGCGCACGCGGCTGCTCGGCGTGAGCAACGTCTCGCTGCGGCACCTCGAGCAGATGGCGGCCACCGGCGCCGAGGCCCCGGCGTTCGTCCAGAACCGCTGCTTCGCCCGGCTGGGCTGGGATCGGGCGGTGCGCATGTTTTGTGCGGAGCGGAAGATCGTCTACCAGGGCTTCTCGCTGCTCACCGCCAATCCGGAAGCGCTGCAGCATCCGCTCGTGGGCCGCATCGTCGCCCGGACCAAAGCCACGCGGCCCCAGGTCGTCTTCCGCTTCGCGGTGGCGGTCGGCATGCTGCCGCTGACCGGCACCACCGACCCCGAGCACATGAAGCAGGATCTCGCCAGCCGCGAGGTGCCGCTGTCCGCCGACGAGGTGCGGGCGATCGAGTCGCTGGTGGGCTGACGACGCGGGGTCAGCGGTCGCGCACATCGGGACGCGGGTGGTCGCGCACCAGCGCGAAGATGACGAAGCCCACGACGATCCAGAGGATCTCGCGCGCGCGCCGCGCGAGGCCGAAGGCCACCGCCGTCGAGGCCGGCAGCCCCAGCGCGACGAACGTCACGACGTAGCCGCCCTCCTGCGCGCCGACGCTCGCGGGCACCAGGAACGTCGCGAAGCGCACGGCCGTTCCGAACGCCTCGATGATGGTGGCCGTGGTCAGCGACACGGGCACCCCGAGGAAGCGCAGCGCGAGGAAGGCCTCCACCACGCCGAGCAGCCAGGCGACGAAGTGAAACGCGATCGAGAGCATCAACCGCCGGGGCTCCTCGCGATAGAACCTCACGAGGCCGCGATCGACGCGCGCGCCGGTCTCCGTGTGCCGCGCCAGGCGCAGGCCGATCCGGGCGAGCCAGCGCTGGACCGGGCCGAAGAGACCGCGCATCTGCGCCACCACGAAGCCGACGAGGGCCAGCACCTCGAGCGTGAGGAGCCACATCATCCCGTGCAGCAGCGAGGAGTTCGGCAACCCGGCCATCCACGCGACGACGACGCCGAGCAGGAGGAAGAGGCCCTGGGCGAGCGTGATGGTCGTCTTGGCGACGACCACCGACAGCACGGCCTCGTCGAGGGACACGTGACGGCGCAGCAGCCATGCCTTGATGGCCTCGCCGCCGAGCGACGCCGTCGGTGTGGTCAGGTTGAAGGCCTCGCCCGCGATCCGCATCGCCAGCAGCCTTCGAAAGGGCACGCGATCGCGGAGGAAGGCGTAGCGCCAGCCGAGCGTGTCGAACGTCGTGACCAGGACGAAGGGAAAGACGGCGACCACGGCGAGCCGCCAGGACAGGCCCGTGATCGCGGCGAGGATCGCCGCGGGGTCGTTCGTGGCGACGAGGACGCCCAGGAACACGACGCCGAGCACGAGGAGCAGCACGCGAAGCAGCTTCATGCGGCAGCCGGGACGGCTCAGCTCTCTCGATAGAGCAGCAGCAGGACCCCGAAGACCGCCAGTCCCGCCGCCCAGACGCGACCCGGCAGGCGATCCTCCGGCGCCGCCAGCCGCAGCTCGAGCCAGCGGGCCCATCCGATGACGACGCCGAGCACGCCGAGCGGAGCGTGGGTGACTTCCAGGAGGAACTCGGCCTTGAGGTTGAGGCTGGCGTGCGAGTGCGTGAGCAGGAGGCCGCCGCCGACGACGCAGAGCAGAGGAAAGACGAGCGCCCACCGCGGCGAGCGCAGCCGGTGGGTGCGCACCATCCACTCGAAGAGGCCGAAGGCCACCACGAGGAGCACGAAGACGCGGTGCTGCAAGACCGTGGGCTCGGCCATGCTCTCCCAGAATCCCTGCGGGCCCAGCGGCCACGCTCCCGGATCGTTGCGCACCAACATGAAGCTCGCCAGGCCCAGCAGCACCAGCGGCCAGTGACGCGCCCAGCGCGCCAGGCCGCTCACGTGAAGGATCGCGAGGGTCCCCATCGACAGCACGAAGAGCCCCGAGACGTGATGGTTGTACTCCGACCACGCCCGGTCGGAGTCGGTCCGGGGCGCGTTCCTGTCGTCGACAGGGAGCTCGTCGATCGGCGGTGAGGTGAAGCTCGGCACGCGCGGCGTGAACCGCGTGGCCACCTCGCCCAGGGTCGCCCGGTCGGCGACGACGTCGATCGCCGGCGGCAGCGACGTCAGCGACGCGGCGGCGAACAGCACCGTGATCCCGAGCCCGAGCTCGACTTCCACGAAGCGCCGGACGCGCTGCAGGGACATCGGCGGTTGGCCCGCGAGACGACGCACGGCGAAGAAGTTCGCCGCGCCCAGGACCAGGAGCCCCGCGAGGATCACCATCTTCGTGAGCACCATGACGCCGTAGGCCGTTCCCAGCAGCGCGTGGACGCCGCCGACGTAACCCAGCGTGAGCCCGACGCCGGCCGTGATCAGCACGCCGACGGCGGCGAGCGCCGTCGCCGAAAAGCCCTGAAGCAGCCGCGGCGGCCACGGGCGCTCGATCGAGCCGACCGCCGCCACCACCAGGTGGAACAGGCCGCCGATCCAGACGGCGGCCGCGAGCTGGTGGAGCGCATCGAGCGCCATCAGCGTCGCCCGATGGCCGGAGCGTGCCGCCGCGTGGCTCGTCCAGGCGCCCGCGACGACGAGGCTCAGCGTGCACGCGGCGAGCAGGGCCCAGCGGACCCGCGCCTGGGATGGCCGGCGAAGCGTGAGGGCGCCGACCATCAGCCCACCGCTCGCGAACACCCGCAGCGCGCTGGCCCTGACGTAGGAGGTGGCGAGCAGCTCGCGCGCGTGCCAGTCGGCGCCGGTGCCCAGCGCGGCGACGACGACACCGAGCGACAGACACTGGGTGACCGCGACGCCCGCGGCGCCCAACGCGAGCAGGGGCCACACGCGGCGCAGCGGCGCCTGCTCGCGGGCGCACCCCGACCAGAGGACGATGAGCGCGAAGGCCACGCCGCCGATCGCGATGGCCTGCCCCGACAGGTTGAGCCCGCGCAGCAGAACGTCAGCGAACGCGGCCATGGCGTCGGTTCCAGACGACGAGGAGAAGGAACGCGGGCGCTCCCACCGCGGCCGCCACCAGGAACCACGACGCCTTCCCGAAGGCGGACAACACGATGACCAGATAGATGAAGTCGCGGCTGGCGAGCGCGGCGGCCAGACGGGCGGCGCGCGGGCTGTCGGCGCCCACCGCGTGGTCTTCGGCCGTGCGCTCGAACGTGAGGGCCGCCGAGCCGAGCGTGGCCAGCGCGGCGGCGGCTCCGAGCACGAGCGGCCACGCCGTCCTGGCGCTCAGCGCCCAGCCGACGGCCATGCAGATGAACACCGCGACGTGGACGGTGTTGTCGCCCCAGAAGTCCAGGATCGCCCCGCGGCGCGACTGCTGGAACTTCAGCCGGGCGAGCTCGCCGTCGCAGCCGTCGAGCACCGAGTGGGCCAGAAAGAGCATCGCCCCCGTGAGCTGGAGCGCCGGCGCTTCGCCCAGGAAGAAGGGCGCGCCGGCCAGCCCGACCGCGACGCTCGTGAGCGTCATCATATCGGGGGTCACGGAGGTCGAGGCGAGGCGCCGGGTGAGAGCGAGCGAGATCGTGCGCTCGAAGTGACGCGACATGAAGCCTTCGTTCTGCTTGATCAGGGACCTCAGGAGCAAGGTCTCCGCCGTCGCGACGTCTGTCGCGGACACGAGCGGGAACCGTCCGTCCAGCGCGAGCGGCCGCGGAGGGTTGCCGAACGTGCGGGCGAGCTCGACCACGAGGCCGGGCTGCGTCGAGCGCGCCGCCGCGGCGAGGACGACGCCGGGCCGCTCGGTCTCGACGACCACCGCGCAGGCGCCGTCGACGTACAGCCGTTCCGGCTCGACGGGCATCTCGAGCAGCGCGTGCAGCCAGCGTGGCTGCGGCACGACGTTCGCCGGCACCAGGACGATCCGCTGCCTGGACAGCGGGGGAATGTGGGTCGACGGCGTCAGGACGGCGGCGCCCGCGCCGTCGACGAGCCCGCGCACCGCCGGGCCCATGTCGCACACGAACACCTGCTCGAATCCAGCCGCCCTCGCCGCCCGCACGATCCTCGTGATGAGCGGAAGCCCGGCGACGACGCGGGTGGGAGCGACGGACGGTGCGCCGTCCGACGCGGACGGCACGACGACGAGGATCATGCGATCGGCAGGCTCGGCACGGCGACGGACACCCCGCCGCGGCGGCTCGACTCGCGTGCGACGCTCTCGAGCACGCTGCAGAGCCGGGCCTCGGCGAGGTTGGAGTCGCGCGGCGCCGTCCCGGTCACTGCGCCGAGGAACTGATCCACGACGGGATCGAACCACTCCGGATGCGCCGAGCCGTTGGACAGGGCGGGCGGACACGACCACCGCTGCTCGCGGCCGTCGCGCTCGAGCCGCAGCGTCTCCGCGTGGAGCTCGATGCGCCCGTCGGTTCCGACGAGCTCGGCGACGTTGTCGCGCCGGTCGGCGGCCCAGGTGAGGAAGATCTCGGCCGTCGCGCGGGGAAAGGTCACCTGCACCGTCGCCGTATCCTCGACGGGCGAGGTCAGGTGCCGGCGTCGCTCGAGGCGCGCGCTCACCGCCGTCGGCCGGTCGCCGATCCAGTTCCGGAGCAGATAGAACACGTGCCAGCCGTGGTCGGTCAGCACGCCACCGCCGCCGAGCGCGGGGTCGAGGCGCCAGTTCACCCCGTTCGCATTGCTGGCTGCGGCGGGGCGCGTCCGAAGCGTCTGCCACACGACCCGCGTGACCGGCCCGATCGTTCCCTGCTGCACGAGCTGCATCGTCCGTTTGATGATCGGCGCGTGATGCCAGTTGTGAACGGTGTGGACGACGCGGCGAGTCGCCTCGGCGAGACGGCTCACCCGGGCCAGGTCGTCCGGGCCGACGACGAGGGGCTTCTCGCAGAGCACGTGAAGCCCGCGCTCGAGCGCGCGGCACACCAGGGGGCCGTGGCTCGCGGGCGGCGTGCAGATGTCGACGAAGTCGAGCGGCTCGTGCGCGAGAAGCCCGTCGACCGAGTCGTACCAGCGCGCCGCCGGCAGTCGCGCGTCGGCGAGCTGTCGGCGCCCGCGTTCGGTGTCGCTGACGGCAACGATCTCGACATCGTCGCGACGGGTCCAGCCGGGCAGATGGCCCTCCAGGGCCACGTTCCCGAGGCCGATGATCGCCCCGCGTAGCATCCGCTCAGCGGAGCCCGTGCGCGCGCCCGACGGCCTCCAGCGCCTCGTCCAGGATGGCGAGGCCAGCGAGGGCGGTATCCTCCCGGATGACCAGGGGCGGGTTGATTCGGATCGAGGGCGAGTACGTCATGGCCACCAGGCCGCGGCGCAGGCACTCCTGGTACAGCGCGCGCGTCACCTCCTTGGCGAGCGGCTCCTTCGTCTGCCGGTCACGGACCAGCTCGATACCGAGCATCAGGCCCTTGCCCCGCACCTCGCCCACGCACCGGTGTTTCTCCTTCAGCGCCTCCAGCCGTCTGAGCATGACCTGGCCGACGCGTTCGGCGTTGCGGACGAGGTCTTCCTTCAGCAAGATCTCGAGCGTGGCGAGCCCGGCGGCGGCCGCCAGGGGATTCCCACCGTAGCTGGACGAGCTGGCGCTGGGGTTCGACCAGGGGGCGCGGCCCGTCAGGTCGTCGGTGGAGACGACGGCGCTCAGCGGGAAACCGCCGCCCATGCCCTTGCCGACCGTCATCACGTCGGGCACGACGCCGTCGTGGTCGCAGCCCCACATCGCACCCGTGCGCCCGAAGCCCGTCAGCATCTCGTCCGCGATGAGGAGCGCGTCGTGCTCCCTGGCGATCGCCTGGACCGCCCGCAAGAACCCCGGCGGCGGAACCACGTTGCCGGCCGTCCCCTGGATCGGCTCGACGATGATGGCGGAGATCTCGCCGCCCGTCTGATAGCGGACGACGTCGCGCAGAAAGTCCGCGCACGCGATCCCGCAGTCCGGAAAGCGCAGCTTGAGCGGGCAGCGGTAACAGTCCGCGTACGGCGACACGTGGCGGCCGGGCATGAAGGGGCCCAGGTGGTGCTTGAACTCGCTGCCGAGCAGGCCCAGCACGCCGCCCGTCTTGCCGTGGAACCCGCCCCAGAATCCGAGGACCTCGTGCTTGCCGGTGGCGGCCTTGGCAAGGCGCAGGGCGGCCTCCACGGCTTCGGCGCCGCCGGAGAACAGCTGGATGCGGGTGAGCCCCTGCGGCGTGAGGCTGGCCAGCTGCGAGAGGAAGCGGGCGCGCGTGTCCGTGGTGAAGCTGCCGAACGTCAGGCGCTCGAGCTGTCGCTTCAGCGATTCCACGTAGTGCGGATGGCAGTGGCCGACGCTGCCCACGCCGATGCCGGCGATGAAGTCGATGTACTCGTTGCCGTCCTCGTCGACGAGCGTGCAGCCTTCGCCCCGGGCCATCGCGACGCCGGCCGTGAGGGCGAACGACTGCAGCCCGGGCGCGATGTGGCGCCGCTCCTGGGCGACGATCTCACGCGAGCGTGGCCCGACCTCGCGTCGCGCGGTCATCGGGAGGCTCCGGCGAAGCGGAGCGCCACGTGCGCGGCGATGCGCTCGGCCGCCTCCTCGCGGAAGAGCGCGAAGCTCGGCCAGGCGTTGACGTCGAGCAGCACGACGCCGCCGGTCGCGGTCACGATGGCGTCGCCGCCGTAGATGTCGAGCCCGAGCGCCAGCGCCGCCCGCCGCACCGCCCGCGCCAGCTGGGCGGGCTCGAACGGGTGGCCGGCCACGCGCTGCTCCTTGTGGTAGAACCAGCGGAACCACCCCGGCGCGCCGTCGGACCGCGCGGCGGCGCCGATGCCATAGAACTTCACGAGGTCGCCCTCGACGTTGGGCTGGATGACCGCGCGCCGGATACCGCGGGCCGCGAGCGCCTCGAGCGCCGCCGTCACACCCTCGCGCGTGCTCGCGAACGTCACGTCCCCTGCCTGCGTGTTGTGGACGTCCGCGCGCTTCACCCACACCGGGAGCGCGCCGACGTCATTGCGCGCGTCGGTGGCGACGAGCCGGCTCTCGATGAAGGCGACGTTGGCTTCGTCGAAGAGCGCGATCATGCGCTCCCGGTACGTGTTCAGCACGGCCCGCGGACTGTTCACGAGAGGGATCCCGCGGACCTCGAGCGCGTGCAGACGATCGAGGATCTCCAGTCGCTCGCACATCAGGAACACGCCGAGGGGGCGGGGATCGGCGGGGCCGATCTCTTCCGGGGTCTTGAACGTCACCTGGAACCCGCGGGCCTCCAGATGCTTGCCCGTCAGTCTCAGGATCTCGGCGTCATCGTTCTCTCGGCCCGGCGAATGCTCCTGTTCTCGAAAGATCCCCCAGCAGTACGGTTCACTCACCAGTCATCTCCCATGAAGGTTCACGCGGCGGCCCGAGCCTGCGAGGGCTTCGGCCAGCGCGACATCGGACCCGTGATCGACGTCGACCACGTTTTCGATCGTTTCAGCGTAGAACGGCTCTCCCTGCCGGTGCAGCCATGCCAGGAACTCCCGCAGCCTCCCGAGCGGCGGCGGTGTCGCGGCGCGCGCGCGCGCGGAGAACAGGTACATGCCGGCGGTGACGTGCGTCCCCGCCGTTCCTCCGAGGGCCCGCACGCGGCTCGCCGCGTCCACGTCGACCCACAGCGGACTCTCATCGGCCACGAGCGGCGTCACCGCGAGCACGCTCGCGTCGGGCGGGCGGCGGAGCGCCGCCTCGACGAAGCGCACGAAGTCGTCCGTCCGACACCACGCGTCCACCGTCGAGACGAGCGCGCGGCCGCCGCCCAGGCGCCGATTGATCTCGAAGAAGCTTTCCAGCGACGACGGGGTCGTCTTGACGATGACCTCGGCGTCGAGGTCCGGGAAGCGGGCGTGGACCAAGTCGCGACACTCCCGGGCCTGCTCATTCACGATGGCGACGAGCGACGTGATGCCCGCGGCCAGGAAGTTTCCGATGACCCACTCGATCAGCGGCACGCCGGCGACCGGCACGAGCGGCTTGGGCATCGCGAAGCCCGCGGCCCGCAGGCGGCTGCCGTCACCGGCGGCGATGATCCCGCCGGGGCAACCCGTGGGGATTCTCACAGAAGCAACCCTCGGAGCTCTCCCAGCGCGCGAATCACGCGATCGCCGGGGCAGCACGGTGGCGGGTGCCACGTGGCCTCGCCGACGAGCCAGATGTGCGCCATGCCGACACCGCGCGCGCCGGCCATGTCACGCGAGGGAGAATCGCCGACGAACGTCGCGTCGCCCGACTCCACGCCGAGCCCGTCGAGCGCGTGCCTGAAGATGCGGGGATCGGGCTTCCTGCACCCGACGGTCTCGGAATCGACGATCACGCGGAACAGCGACCGGATGCCGAGGTCGTCACACACGGCCGTGAGATTGCCGTAGAAGTTGGAGACGATGCCCAGAGGGTAACGGCGCGCGAGCTCGGAGAGCAACGAGACGTTGTCCCGGACGGAGCGGGTCGCCTCGTCCAGGAAGCGCGTCACGATACGGTCGACGAGCCGTCCGTCGCTCAGACCCAACGCGGCGCCGAGGCCGGTGGCGAGCCGCCGAACGGTCTCGTCGAGCGAGAGCGTCGCGGGGATGGCTCCCACCAGCGCGTCGTCGGCGCCGTAGAACAGCGCGTCGAACCGCTCCGGCGGGACCACCACGCCCTCCGCCCGACAGAGCCGGAACATGCGCTCCTTCCAGGTGAGCGCCCCGGCGTCCAGCGTGCCTCCGAAGTCGAACAGGATGGCGGCAGGCGAGTGCCCGTTCCGAGCGTCCTGCGCGGCGCGTGCGTCAGGCCTCACGAGCGCGCATTTTCTCACAGGAACGCCACCAGACCCACCCTCACAGCTTCATGTGGGGGTCGAGCCAGTCGCGCAGCGCGTTGCCCATCAGGTTGATGGCCAGCGTGGTCACGAAGATCGCGAGGCCGGGGAAGGTGGCGATCCACCACGAGTTGAGCATGTAGACGCGCCCCTCGCCGAGCATGTTGCCCCAGGCCGGCGTCGGCGGCTGCACGCCCAGGCCCAGGAACGACAGGAACGACTCCAGGATGATCACGCGGGCCACCTGCAGCGTGGCGATGACGACGATCACCGAGACGAGGTTCGGCAGGATCTGGCGGAAGACGAGGCGCGCGTGGCTCATGCCGAGCGCGCGGCCCGCGAGGATGAACTCGCGCTCCCGGATGGCCAGCGTCTCCGCGCGGATGACCCGCGCGTACAGCGGCCAGTCGGCGATGCCGAGCACGATGATCATGTTGACGAGGCTCGGCCCGAGCACGGCGATGACGGCGAGGGCGAGCAGCACGAAGGGGAACGTGAGCATGACGTTGACCAGCGTCATGATGGTCCAGTCCATGCGTCCGGCGAAGTAGCCCGCGGCGAGGCCGAGCAGCACGCCGATGCTCGAGGACACGAGCACCGCGGCCACGCCGATGATCAACGACACGCGCCCGCCGTAGATCACGCGCGAGAGCAGGTCGCGCCCCACCTGGTCGGTGCCCAGCACGTGCGCGCGCGTGCCGCCGTCCATCCAGGCCGGCGGCCCCAGCCGGTGCCGGATGTCCACCGACAGCGGGTCCCAGGGCGAGATCCATGGCGCCCACACCGCGCTGCCGACGATCGTCAGGATGATCGCGGTGGCTGCCACGCCCCACTTGAAGCGCCAGAGCCGGCGCAGCGACATGCGGGGCGGGCCGGCGCGCAGGGCCGCGGGCTCGTCGGCCTCGAGGACCACCTCGCCGCGGGCGCTGACCGCCTTCATCAGCCGAGCCGGATGCGCGGGTCGATGAGGCCGACGATCATGTCCACGAGGAAGTTGACGCTCACGATGATGAGCGCCAGCAGCACGACCGCGCACTGCACGACCGGGAAGTCCTGGTTGCGGATGGATTCCACGGTGAGGGTGGCCACGCCCGGCCATGCGAAGACGGTCTCGGTGACGATGGCGCCGCCCAGCAGCTGGCCGAACTGCAGCCCCAGCACCGTGATGATGGGAATGCACGCGTTGCGGAAGGCGTGCTTGACGACCACGGTGTTCTCGCCGACACCCTTGGCCCGCGCCGTCCGGATGTAGTCCATGTTCATGATCTCGATGACGCCGGAGCGCACCAGCCGCATGGTGAGGGGCGCCAGGAACGCGCCCAGGGTGAAGGCGGGCATCAGGAAGTGCTGCCAGGTGCCGTAGCCGGAGGCGGGCAGGGCCTTGAGGCGCACGGCGAAGACGATGATGAGCATGATGCCGAGCCAGAAGATCGGCATGGCCTGGCCGGCCACCGCGAGCATGGTACAGAGGTTGTCCACGAGGGAGTGTCGTTTGAGCGCCGCGAGGATTCCCAGCGGCAGGGCGATGAGCAGCGCGGCGACCAGGCCCGCCGACGTGAGATAGAGCGTCGGCGGCATGCGCTCCAGCACGAGCGTGAAGGCGGGGGTGTCCGTGTACCAGGACTTGCCGAAGTCGCCCTGGACGGCGCGGCTCGCGAACTTCCAGTACTGCACGTACACGGGCTTGTCGAGGCCGAGCAGCTTGTGGTACCGCTCGTACTCTTCCTTGCCCGCGTTCAGCGGCAGGAGCAGCAGCACGGGGTCGCCGATCACGTGCAGGATCGCGAACGCCAGCATCGAGATGCCGACGACGACGACCCCGAGCTGCAGCAGCTGTCGCAGCGCGTAGCGCTTCACACGCGAGTTACTTCTTTCGCGGCGTCACGAGGAACATGCGGTCGACCTCGTCGGGCGGCGCCTGGTAGTCCACGCGGTTGGAGATGCCCCACACGCCACGAAGGCCCCACTTGAAGAGGTAGGCCGCGTCGTCGAAGGCCAGCTTCTGCGCCTTCGCGTAGACCTCGGCGCGCTTCTTCTGATCCAGCGTCGAGCGCCCCTGGATGATGAGGTCGTCCATGGCGGGGTTGCAGTAATAGGCGTACGTCTCTTTGCACTTGAAGATGTCGTACAGGATCGCGTCGGCGTCGAACACCGAGTAGTAGCCCCAGGAGAACGAGAACATGGGGCCGGCCTTGCTGTCCTTGATGCGGGCGACGAACACGGTGTTGTCGCCGACGTAGTTCTGCTTCACCCGGAAGCCGGCCTTCGTGAGGTCGGCCACGATCGCTTCGTCGGTCTGCAGCAGTCCGGGCTCGACCGTCGGCGGCCCCTGGTTGTACACGATGTCGACGCCGTTGGGATAGCCCGCCTCGGCGAGCAGCTTCTTGGCCGCGGCCAGGTCCTGCTTGTACGGCTTGAGGCCCGCGTCGAACCCGAAGGCCATGGGGTTGACGGCGGTGGCCACGCGGTCGCCCAGACCGTTGAGCACGTGCTTGATGATGCCGTCCATGTCGGTGGCGAGGTTCGCCGCCTGGCGGACGCGCCGATCGGTGAAGGGATTCGGTCCGCTGCGCGCGGCCTGGTCGAGCTGCAAGAACGCCGTCCGCAAAATGGGCGAGCTCGCGGTCCGCGCCTGCCCCGACTTGTTGATGACGTCGATCTGATCGGGCGGCACCGCCTTGATGACGTCCACGCCGCCCGAGATCAGCTCGGCGATCTGGGTGGCCTGCTCGGGGATGATGCGGATGCGCACGTACTTGTAGGGGGCCTTCGGGCCCCAGTACTCGTCGTTGCGCACGAGCAGGTGCTCGTGCTTGCGGTCCCACTTGACGAGCTTGTAGGGGCCGGTGCCGATCGGGTGCTCCTGCATCCACTCGTGGCCCTTGTCCTTGATGACCTTCTCGGACGCCATGACGAGCGCGGTGAGGCGCTCGACGAAGATGGGGTAGGGGCCGTCCGTGTGGAACTTGACCGTGTGGTCGTCGACGATCTCGACGCTCTTGATCTTGGCGTGGTTGCCTCGCGCGGTCATCTTCTTGGTCGGATCGAGCACGCGCTCGAACGTGGCCTTGACGTCGCGCGCGGTGAAGGGGCTGCCATCGTGGAACTTCACGCCCTGGCGCAGCTTGACCTCCCAGGTGGTGTCGTTCAGCGCTTTCCACGACAGGGCGAGATTCGGCACCACCCGGCGCGTCTTGAGATCGCGCACGGCCAGGTGATCGAAGACGTGGTAGCCGAGGATGATCGCCTCGCGCAGCACGGAATTGGGCGGGTCCCAGGTGTCGACGTCCGACTGGAGCGCGTAGACGAGCGTGTCGTCCCTGGTCTGCGCGTCTGCCGCCGGCGGGCAGCCGAGAGCCAGAAGCAGGAACAGGGCCGATCCACTGACGAGCGTGCGGCGCATGGCGGCCTCCTCGGGGATGACTTCACGGTCCAGCGGTCACAGGGAGTCGAACAATAGCCGCGCCCGGGGAAGGCAGTCAAGTATGCGAGGATCCGGTGCGAGGATCCGGCTCCGTGATCGAGACTCCGCGACTCCGGTTGCGACGGCTGCGTCCCTCCGACGAGGGCGACCTCATCGCGCTCGACAGCGACCCGGAAGTCATGCGCCACGTGGGCAGCCCGGCGGGGACACGACCGGCCGACGAGACGGCCGCGCGGGTGCGACAGCGCATCGCCGAGGATCAGGCGCCGCTGGGCTTCTGGCTCGTGGAGAGTCGTGCCGGCGTCGCCCACGGCCTCTGCGCCTTGCTCCGGATGCCAGCGGGCGACGACATCGAGCTGGCCTATCGTCTCGCACGCGACAGCTGGGGCCAGGGGATCGCCACCGAAGCCGCGCGCGCGCTCGTCGGCCATGCGTTCGGGGCCCTGAGGCTGCCGAGGCTCGTGGCCGTGACCTATCCCGACAACCTCGCCTCGCAGCGCGTGCTGGAAAAGGTCGGCTTCACCCAGCGGGGATTCGTCGACTACACAGGCGTCCGCGTCGTGCACTACGTCATCACACCCGAGGCGCTCGGTGTATCGTGAATCAGATGAAGGCGCCGCGCCCGCGCCCCACACCGGCGCCCCGCCGGCCGGACGCTCCAACGCAGCCGGACCTCCCCGGCGACGCGGCCGCGCGTCTCGCCGCCATCGTCGACGCATCGGACGACGCCATCGTCACCGAGACGCTGGACGGAATCATCACGTCCTGGAACCACGCGGCCGAGAGGATGTACGGATGGCCGGCCTCGGCGGCGCTCGGGCGGCACGTGACACTGATCATTCCGCCCGAACGATACGGAGAGGAAGCGGACGTGCTGGCGCGCGTGCGCGCCGGTGAGGTGGTGGACCACTTCGAGACCGTGCGGGTCACGAAGGGTGGGCACCTCGTCGACATCTCCCTGACGGTCGCGCCGGTGAAAGACTCGACCGGGCGCATCGTCGGCGCGTCCAAGATCGCGCGCGACATCACGGAGCGCCGGCGCTCCGACGAGACGCGCGCCCGGCTGGCCGCCATCGTCGACTCGTCCGAGGACGTGATCGTCAGCAAGACCCTGAACGGGGTGATCACCTCGTGGAACCCCGCCGCCGAGCGGATGTTCGGCTGGACGGCCGCGGAGGCGATCGGCCAGCCCATCACGCTGATCGTCCCCGAGGAGCGGCGCGCGGAGGAGGACGAGGTCATCGCGAGGATCCGTCGGGGCGAGCGCGTCGAGCATTTCGACACCGTGCGCATCACCCGGGACCGCCGGCTGATCGACGTGTCGGTCACGGTGTCGCCGGTGAGGGATTCGGCGGGCGGCATCGTCGGCGCCTCGAAGATCGCCCGCGACATCACCGAGCCGCGCCGCATCGAGGAGGAGCGCCGGCAGCTCCTCAGCCGCGAGCGCGGGGCGCGCGAAGAGGCCGAGCGCGCGAACCGTGCGAAGGACGAGTTCCTGGCCGTGGTGTCGCACGAGCTGCGCACGCCGCTCAACGGCGTCTTCGGCTGGGCGCGCATGCTGCAGTCCGCCGACGTGGACGAGCCCACCCGGCAGCGCGGGCTGGCCGCGATCGTCCGCGGCGCCGCGGCGCAGGTCCGGCTCATCGAAGACCTGCTGGACGTCTCGCGTGTCGTGACCGGCAATCTACGGCTCGACCTCCGGCGCGTGGAGCTCCGGAACGTCATCGAGGCCGCCCTGGAGACGGTTCGTCCGGAGGCGGCCGCGAAGCACATCGAGATCGTCGAGGAGCTCGATCCGTCGGCCACGGTGATGGGAGCGGCCGACCGCCTGCAGCAGGTGCTCTGGAATCTCCTGATGAACGCGGTGAAGTTCACGCCCCGCCGCGGGCGCGCGCGCGTCGGGCTGCGCCGCGGCGAAACCGCGGCGGAGATCACCGTGACCGACTCGGGCGAGGGGATCGGCCCGGACGTGCTGCCCTACATCTTCGACCGGTTTCGCCAGGAGGACAGCTCGAGCACGCGCGCCCACGCCGGGCTCGGGCTCGGCCTGGCGCTCGTCCGGCACATCGTCGAGCTGCACGGCGGCTCGGTGACCGCGGAGAGTCCGGGCAAGGGGCGTGGCGCCACGTTCGTGGTGCGACTGCCGCTCGCGCCGCCCGCGCGCGGCGACGGGCCTTAGCGCCCCGTCACGCTCGCGACGAGCCGGCAGAGCAGCTCGGGGTCGATGGGCTTCTGGAGATGCTCGGCGAACCCCGCGGCCAGGACGCGCGCGCGGGGATGCTCGTGCCCGTAGGCGGTGGCCGCGATGACGGGAACGTCGGCCAGCATCGCGCCGGGCAGCCGCTTCAATTGCCGAACGAGCCAGTAGCCGTCTTCGCCGATCATCGCGATGTCGCTGACGACGGCGTGGGGCCGCGTCTGTGTCGCGAGCGCGAGAGCGTCGCGCGCGTTGTCGACGGTCGTCACCTCGGCGCCGCAGGCCGTCAGCGCCACCGCGAAGAGCTCCAGGACGTCGGGGTGGTCATCGACGACGAGGACGCGGAGTCCGACGAGCACGCGTTGGAGCCGACCAGGTTCCGCCGCCGGCGCCGGGCCGAATTCCGAAGGCTTCCTGACGTCGCCCGGCAGGGTGCCGCCGCCCGAGCGGATTCGTTCGCGCTCGAGACGCCGGTGCGGAACCGCCTCCGAACGTGAGGGGACTGCCGGGTGGGTCACGGCGGCGTGACGGGGCATCGGCGCGACTATATGCCGGCGTGTTGGGCTGTCAAGCGGTGACCGATCGTCGCCGTCTGATACAGTCCACGGCGTGACGACGCAGCACGACCTCGCCATCGTCGGCCTCGGGATCGTCGGCGCCTCGGTCGCGTACGCAGCGGCGCGAGCGGGCGCGCGCATCGTGGCCCTCGACGCGGGAGCTCCGGGCGAGGGCACGAGCGGCACCTCCTTCGCATGGCTGAACGCCGCCAGGAAGGAGCCGGAGGTCTACCATCGGCTGAACGCGGACGGGATGGCCGCGCACCGCGAGCTGGCGCGCGAGCTCGGGGGCGACGCCGGCCATCACCCGGGCGGGTCGCTCGAATGGGCCGAGGGCGACGAGCAGGAGCGGGAGCTTCGCGCTCGTGTCGAGCGGCTCGCGCGTCGTGGCTACCCCGCGGAGTGGATCAGTCGTGAGCGCGCCCGGGCGCTGGAGCCGGCGCTGGTCGTCGGCGATCACGTGCGCGAGGTCGCTCTCTACGCCGCTGAGGCCTGGCTCGACGCGCCCCGCCTGATTCGAGCGCTCCTCCGGGCGGCGTCGGCGTGCGGCGCCGTGATCCGTGAGCGCGCGCCCGTCCGCTCGCTGCGGGCGCGCGGCGGCCGCGTGGAGGCGCTGGTCGCCGACGACGGCGAGGTGACGGCCGGCTCGCTGGTGGTCTGCGTCGGGCCCTCGACGCAGGCGTTCGTCGCCCCGCTGGGCGTCCGTGTCCCGGTCGGCCGCGTCCCCGGATTGCTGGCCGTGACGTCGCCGCCTGCGCAGCCGCTGCGTCGCGTCGTGCACGCGCCCGGCATTCATCTGCGGCCCGATGCGGGCGGGGGCTTGCTGCTCGGCGCCGAGGACGTCGATGCGCCCGCCGCGGAGGCGCGCTCGCCGTCGAGGCTCGACGAGCTCGCGGCGCTCCTGCTCGAGCGCGCGGCCCACGTGGTGCCGGCCGCGCGCGGCGTGAAGGTGGTCGACCGCCGCGTCGGCGTGCGCCCGATGCCCGCCGATCGTCACACGATCGCGGGGCGGCTGCCGGGCTTCGACAACATCTGGGTCGTGGCCACCCACAGTGGCGTCACGCTGGGCCCGTTGCTCGGTCGCCTGATCACCGACGAGGTCGTCGGTGGCGCGCCCCACCCGTCGCTGGCACCGTTCCGACCCGACCGCTTTGTCTATTGAGATGGGGGGCCCCGAAATGGCCCCCCATACCCCCCAGCGCTCGGGGCGCCCCGGCGAAGCCGTGACACCCCTCGATCCCGCGACAGCTTCCTAAGCCGAACGAGTCGGCTCCACGTGATCGCGGCGTGGCGCGTATGGGTGCCGACCCGCGATGGGCCGGCCCTCGGCGAACCGCTCGGGGCGAAACGCGGAGATGTCGACGGTGCGCGCGCGGCCCTCGGTGATCAGCTCGGCCAGGCACGCGCCGACGGCCGGCGCGATCTTGAAGCCGGAGCCGCTGAAGGCGGTCGCGAGATACAGGCCGTCGATCCCGCCCACCGCGCCGAGAATCGCGTGGCGGTCGGCGCTGTAGCAGTCGAAGGCGCGATAGCCGCGCGAGAGCGCGGCGCGCTCCATCGGGGGCATGCGGTGGGTGAGCATCTGCGCGCCCTCCACCGGCGCGGACGGCGGCAGGCCCGTCGGCATCGTGTCGGGATCGATGTCCCACACCTGGCACGGCACGCCGACGATCGTCTGGGCGTCGCCCTCCGGCCGGAAGTAGGTGCCGAGCACGTGGTCGATCACGACCATGTGCGGCTTCGCGATCTCCGGTGGGCGCGTCACCAGCATCGTGTCGAGGGCCTTGGGCCGCGCGTCGAGCGCGATCCCGATCTCGCGGCAGAGCCGCGGCGCCCACGCGCCGGCCGCCACCACGACGGCGCCGGCGTCGATGCGCGCGGCCGCGGTCTCGACGCCGACCACGGCGCTCTCGCGCCGGACGATGCGCGTCGCCGGCGTCCACTGTAATATGTGCGCGCCGCGCGCCTGGGCCTGCCGGCGAAAGCCTTCCACCACGTCGGCCGGGCTCGCGTAGCCGCTCGCCGGCTCGTAGGCGACGGCGCCGACGTCGTCCACGTTCACGAACGGCTGGAGCGTCTTGAGCTCGGCCGGCGACAGCGCGGTCGTGTCGATGCCGATCTTCTTCAGCATCTCGACGTTGGCGCGCAGCGCCGCCGCATCGCGATGACCGACCACGGCCACGAAGCCCGTCTGCGTGAACACGGGCGGCCCGCCCATGCGCTCGCGCCAGTCCCTGAACACGGGGAAGCTCGCCCACGCCAGGCGTGCGTCCTCCTCGTTGACGTAGTGCATGCGGATGAGCGCGCTCGAGCGGCCCGAGGCGCCGCTGGCGAGCGCGCCCTTTTCGAGCAGCGTGACGCGCTTGACGCCGGCCGAGGCCAGCGCGAAGGCGATGCTCGTGCCGATGACGCCGCCGCCGACGACCACCACGTCCGCCGTGTCCGCCATGGTGCGACACCCTAGGTCGCGCAGCGATGTCTGTCAACGCGTCGGGCATGACGCCTGGGCGTGAGCTTCGGTGTCGCCGGCATCCGGAGCCCGTGCTGACACGGGCTCCGGACGCCGACACGCTCAGCGACGCGAGCCGAAAGCTAGTGAGGCGGAATCACCGGCGTGCACGCTCCGCGGGGCGGCGGGTTCGGCACGTGGGTTCCCTCACCGTTCGCCAGCGTGAGCTCGGCGGCGCGTGAGCAGTTGCCACCCGGGATCAGCCACCAGTTGGACGTGAGGGGATAACCGGCGGTGTAAGAGATTGGCTCGTGAGCCGACACGCAGTTGTGGAAGCTCATGTCTCCCGGCCGCGACGTCAGCACGTAGCACTTCTCGTAGGCGAGCATCTGCTGGATGGTGTCCGTCTGCTGGATGTTCGCGACGTTCCAGTCCCGAATGCCTTCCCAGGACGAGTACGTGTCGCTGCCGAACACCAGCTGGCCGCGGGGCGTGTTCACCTGCAGCAGCTGCGAGCCGTAGGTGTGGCCCCGGAAGGCAGGATGAATGATCACGCCCCTCCGGATCTCGTGGCGTCCGTCGACGATGTGCGCCTTTCCGCCGAGAACCTTGCCGAGGATCTCGTTGACGGTCTGGGGCGGATATCCGCAGACGGGGCTGCGCGCGCACCCGCCCGGATCCGTGTTCACCCGGCTGATGTGTCCACCGTCGAACGTGGACGGGTAGTTGAGGAAGAAGTCGATCTGCTTGAGCTCTTCCTTCTGCACGTACAGGATGGCGTTCGGGAACTCGCTGATCTGGCCGGCGTGGTCCCAGTGGCCATGGCCGATGACGATCCATTCGACGTCATTGGGATTGAGCCCGATCGCCGTCATCTGCTGGCGAATCGGGGCCCAGCAGCACGAGGTGTTCAGGTCGAAGATGTAGTGCAGCTGCTTCCAGCCGCTGTCGTACAGCCCGAGCTTTCCATCCGGCCCCTTGATGATGCCGACGTTCACCGGGAGATCCACGGTGGGCTTGTCGCCACGGTCCGGCATGAAGGAACGGAACGGCACGCCCATGAAGCGGGTGCTCTCGAGGATCCAGGCGGAATTCTCCGGCGCCTCGTCGGAGCGGATGGCGTCGTGCAGCAGCTCGCGGTGGGTCTCGAAGCCCTGCGGCAGTGTCTGGGGAGGTCTGTGCTGACCTCCGTTGTTGTCGTTGTCATTGTTGTCGGCGGCGAGCGTCCCCACGTTGACGAGGACGCCGAGCGCCGCGATGGCGGCAAGAGCCGACACGACACGTACGATTCTTCCTCTCATCTCTTACCTCCCGATAGCGTGACCGGGACACGAACGCACAACGAGCGATGCGACCTTTCGTCACACCTCCTTCTCAGTTGGGTGGAAACTCACCTGGCCAGAACCTGCCGCCGATCTCTCGGATCTTGTCGGAGGCCTCCTGAGCCAGCGGATACGCGGCTCGCAGGTGGTCTTCGCGGCCGTCCGCGAAGATCTTCGACACCTCGACCGCGGATTTGTGGAAGAGACGAACGGCGGCGCCATACTCGTCGTGGGCGGGCCGCAACGACGGCGGCGGCTCGAGCGTGAGCAGCTGAGCCTCGGCCTTTTGAAAGGTCGTCAGCGCCTCGTCGACCCGGGCTTTGAGCTCGGTCCGTCCCACGTCCTTGGTCACGTAGAAGATCTGGCCCAGGCTCATGCGCACCGCGCTGCGCTCGACCGCACCGTGGATGGGCCACAAGGCCTGGATGTACGTTTCCTCGGCGGGGGTCAGCGGCGGCCTCGCCGGCGCCGCAGGGCGCGAGAGTGCCGCGGCAACGACCCGGCGCGAGGTCGCCTCGCGGGCGACGGCGACGATCACGATCCCGATGAGGATCAGGAGGCCGACTGCGATCAGGACAAGACCGCGGCGGGAAATGCTCGGGGAGAGTCTCTCCGCTCGAGGCATCATCGGCTCGGCTCGACCTGCATCATGGGCTAGCCCAAGTAGGGCGCGCATACGCTATTCCGCGTCACATCCATTGTCAACGAGTAGCGCGGCTAATTGGACTGACCTATCCGCCCGTCGCGTGATCGGCGCGCAACATCCCGAGCCACCCGCCGAGATCGGTGTACCAGACGTTGTTCGCGCGATCGACGGTGACGCCGAACGGACGGGCATCGGGTCGTGGCAGACGAAATTCCGTCACGCGGCCGTCGCGCAGCCGCCCCAATCGCCCGCTCCGGAGCTCGCTGAACCACACGGCGCCGTCGGGCGCCACGGCGAGCGCGGTGAGGCCGGGCGAGGGCGTGGCAATCGCGAACTCCGAGAATCGACCGTCCGCGAAGCGCCCGATCCGGTTCGCTTGCTGCTCGAGGAACCACACGGCGCCGCTGGCATCGACGGCCACGTCGCCGAGCCCGCTGCCGCGCGTCGGGACATCGAATTCCGTCACCTGGCCGTCTCCGGCGATGCGGGCCAGCCGGTTCACGTTCGGCAACGTGGCCCAGACCGTGCCGCGAGCGTCGACCGCGACGCCCCACGGAACGGCGCCCGACGAGCGGGAGACGTGGCGCGTGAACACGCCGTCTTTGAGCCGAGTCACGCTGGCCGTCGTGGCATCGGCGAACCACACCGCGCGGTCGGGCGCGACGGCCAGTCGGCCGAGCCTGACGATGGGCGTGGTCAGGGGGAACGCTCGAATGCTGCCGTCGGCCGCCATGCGGGCGACGGCGCGGGCGCTTGCGTCCGTGTACCAGGCGCCGCCGTCGGCGTCGACGTCGAGACCCAGCGATTCGAGATTTGGCGTTTGCTTGGACAGACGCTCGATTTTGCCGTGGCGGTGCACGCCGAGCGCGTCCGACATCTCGATCGTGAACCAGACCGCGCCGTCCGGCGCGACCGCGATGGCCGCGGGGATGTCCGTGCGCCGCAGCATGCGGTGCTCGACGAATCCGGAGTCGCGCCAGGGCCCCCAGACGAACGCGAGGAGACCGGCGACGATCACGAGGCCCGCCACCGTCAGCCACGCGTGACGACGCAAGGCGGCCGGCATCGCGGCCGGGCTCATCGAAGGGGGTCCGCTCGATAGTGCCGGCGCAGCCGGCGCAGGGCGACGAAACTGAGGACGACGAGCAGCGTCAGAAAAGCGGCGGCGCCGAGGAGGCTCGAGAGGTCGATCCGCTGCCACGCCGCGGTGCCCTCGACGGCGCGACGCCAGAGTTCCGGATAGGGCGTCACGGCGAATCCCGCAAACAGCCTCGCCGGCTCCGACGGGTCGCGCACCAGCGGCCCCGCCTCGAGGTGCGCGGGCAGGTTGTCGACCAGCGGCGTCCAGCGCTCCCCGCCGTCGCTCGCGCGGAAGATCCCGCGATCCGTGGTGACGACGACGACGTCTCCGCTCGCGCTGATTCCGCGCACCGACGTGTTCGGCTCCGGCAGCGGGCGACCCGCCGCCCGCCAGCTCGCGCCGCCGTCGTCGCTCCTCAGCAGCCGATCGCCTCGCGCCGCCCAGAGCCGCCCCGCGACGCCGGCATCGTCCCCGAGCGCATCGACGCCCTCCGTCCCCGCCTCTCGCTTCACCCAGGTCTGTGCCCCATCGTGACTCGACCACATCTGGCCCTCGACGAGGACGTGAAGGGATTCGGGTCGACCCGGCACCACGAGCATCGACGTCACCGGGGAGCCAGGAAGGCCATCGGCGGCGTCGGACCAGGAGGCGCCCCAGTCATCGGTGCGCACGAACCCGGTCCAGCCGGCGACGTACGCGCGGCCTGGCGCGGCGCCCCGTGCGATGGCGCGGGCCGGCGGAGTGCCGCGCGGCGGCCGCGTCGGGCGCCACTCGCCGTCCGCGTCGCTCCGGAAGATTTCCGTGCCCGTCGACACCAGCGCGCGCCGGCCGTCGCCGGCGAAGGCGGCGGCGAAGACGGCGCCGGTCAACACGTTCGACGCCTCGCGGCTCCAGTCCCGACCCCCGTTACGCGAGCGCAGCAGGCCGCTGTCGGTGGCGAGCAGCAGGTGATTGCCGTCGGTCGGGCTGACCGCGAGCGCGATGGCGGCCGTCGGGTACGTTCCGGGGCTCGCGAGAAACCACGTCGCGCCGTGATCGCGTGACCGGAACAGCCCACCCCAGGCGCTCGCATCGTGAGCGGAGACGGCGCTCGACCACAGGAGGACGACCTGCGCGAGCGCGGCGATGACGCCCGACTTCACCGTCTCACTTGGGCGTCCAGACGGCATGGCCCGTGAACAGGCCGCTCACGAACCCGATGTGATAGACGAGAAAGAGTCCGAAGCCCAGGCTCAACAGACCGGACGCCACCCGAAGGTGGCGTTCGACGTGCGTCAATCGCCTGGCGGCGTACGCCATCGGCGCGGCGATGACCACCGTGATGAGCATCATTCCCACGATGGTGCCGATGCCGAAGAGCACGAGGTAGGCCATCGCCCATCGAGGGTCGCCGATGGTCGTGAGCACGAGGAGGGCCACCGCCGCCGAGCCGGCCAGGCCGTGGACCAGGCCCACGACGAGCGGGCGGACCATCTGGTACAGGCCCAGCCCACCGAGATGGCGATCGAGCCAGGCTTGCGGCGTCGCATCTTCGCGATGTCCGTGATCCTGCGCCCCATGTCCGTGGCGGTGGCTGTGCACGTAGTCGCCGTGTCGGTGCGCGTGGGCGTGCAGCCCGGCGCCCCCGCCGAGGTGGTCGCGAAGCGTCTGGATGATTCCGGTGAGATTCCACAACCCGAGCACGATCAGCATGAGGGCCACCGTCATCTCCATCGTCAGGCCGAGCGCGGGCGGGATCACCAGGCTGAAGACGATGATCGCGCCGCCGACGCCCATGATGGTCAGGGTGTGGCCGAGCCCCCACAAGCCGCCGATGAGCACGCCGCCGCGCAGTGTCCGCTGTCGCGTCACGATCGTGCTGACGGCGATGACGTGATCGGCGTCCGTGGCATGCCGCATCCCGAGGAAGAAGCCGAGCGCGACGAGCGTGAGCGCGGTGATCATGTCGGCGGCCGCACCTAGTGGAACGCCACGAGGCTCCGCCACGCCGTGACCGTGAGACCGAGGCCGACGGCGACGATCAGCAGCGCCGCCCCCACCTGAAGCCAGCCCATCCAGCGTCCGCTGAGCCAGGTCAGCACCACCGCCCCCACGCGCGCGGCCACCACGCCGACGATGACCAGCACCGACGCGAACCCGATGCTGAACACGACGACCGTGAACAGGCCCAGCACCAGCTTCCCGCTCGCGAGGGCGGCGAGCAGGATGGCCAGAGCGCCGGGGTCGGGGAGCAGACCGCCCGCGATGCCGAGACCGAGCAGGATCGGCAGCCGCGGACGCGTGAGGGCGTCGAGATCGACGCGGTGACTGTGCCGGACGCCCCAGCCGTGACTGTGGACGTGATCGTGGCCATGCGCGTGAGCGTGCGTGTGGCCCTCGTGGGCGTGTTCGTGCTCATGGTCAGGCTCCGCGTCGTGAGCGTGCGCGTCGCTGCCGTCGGATGCGAGCGACATCTGAATCCGGAGCATCCACAGGCCGATCGCGACGACGAGCAGGCCCGTGCCGACGCCGAGGTAGGCCTCCACGCGCTGCGGCACCAGCCATGCCGACCCCATGGTGGCGAGCACGGCCACGAGGATGATGCCGCTCGTGTGTGAGAGCGTGACGAAGATGCCGAGCACGAGGGCGTCCACCGGACGTCCGCGCGCGCCGACGATGTACGCGGCGGAGATCGTCTTGCCGTGTCCCGGCGTCGCCGCGTGCACGGCGCCGAGCCAGAAGCTGGACGCGAGATAGAACACCGTCTCCGTCACGCGGCGAATCCTACGCCTCGGCGGAGGCCGAGCGCAATCGGCGCCATCGGCTGCGTCAGCAGCAACGCGGCTGCGTCAGCAGCCTTGACACCCCGAGCCGTCGGCGCTATCCGTGAGGCCCGCGACATCCGCGGATGGAGGACGCCGATGCCGAGCACACCACACGCCGGACGCTGGAGTCGTCGGCGGTTCATCGGGACGGCGGCGGCCGCGGCGGGCGCCGGCCTGCTGCCCGGCGCGGTCCCCGCCCAGGGCGGCCCATGGGCGCAGCGGCCTCCCGGCCATCCACGCCAGGTGACGTTCGTCGTGTGGCAGTACGGCAAGATCTACGACCAGATCGCCAAACAGTTCGAGGACGACTGGGGCGTCAAGGTCAATCAGGTCATCGAGCCCAACGTCGAGCCGCAGGTCGCCAAGCTGACCGCGATGTACGCCGCCGGCGATACGGTCGACGTCTCGCAGTCGCCGATGCAATACCTGGCGAACTACATCGAGCAGGGCATCGCCCTGCCGATCGACGGCCTGCCCGGCGTCGAGCAGTACGTGCGCGACTTCACGCCGTTCACGCGGGCGATTGCCCAGCGCGACGGCAAGACGTGGGGCCTGCCGTACTTCTCGACGGTGTGGACCTTCATGTACAACGACGAGCTGCTGACCAGGGCCGGGTTCAAGGACAAGCCCTTTCGCAGCTACCCGGAGCTGGTCGACCAGGCGCGCAAGGCCAAGCGCGACGGTGTGGCCAGGTACCCGATCCTGTGGATCGGGGGCCAGGGATTCGAGCAGCTGCCCGGCACGTGGTTCAGCCTCACGTGCAACCGCGGTGGCGTCATCTTCGATCGGCAGCTGGCGCCTCAGCTCGGCGCGGGCTCCGTCGCGCGGGAGACGCTGCGCTGGTGGCAGGGCACGTTCAAGGACGAGCTAGCCGATCCGAACTCGCTCAACCTGCGATTCATCCCGGCCGTCAAAGCGTTCAACGCCGGGCAGCACGTCTACCTCGGCACGCTGCACCACTACTACGTCAGCCTGATCAACGACGCCGCGCAGTCGCCGATCGCCGGTAAGGGGCGCGTGCTCGGTCACCCGGGCGACGGCAAGACGATCGGGTACACCATGCTCTACATCCTCACCGGCAATACCAAGGACCGCGAGTGGGCGTGGAAGCTGCTGCAGTATCTCGGCGGCCGGACGAAGAACGGCGAGTACACGCAGGCCAACCGCCTCGCCACCGACGCGATGCTCGGCAGCGGCTACCAGTCGGTCATGGACAGCGAGCTGTTGCGCAAGGGCTGGTCGAAGTGGGGCGACGTGCCCACGATCCTGTCCGCCTGGAAAGGCGCGACGAACTTCGCCGAGGTCGTGCCGACGGTCTCCCAGCCGTGGTACCCGCGCTGGAGCGACATGATGAACGTCGAGCTGACGGCGTGCCTGCAGGGGAAGGTGACGGCCGACCAGGCGTGCGACAACATGGTCGCCGCCGTCGCGAAGGCCAAGCGAGCCTGAGCGTCCCCCTCCGGCGCCGCGAGCCGACGGCGGGAGTGCTCGCGCTCCTGATGAACGCGCCGTCCGGCCTCTGGCTCGCGCTGATCCTGGCGTGGCCGGTGCTCTACGCCGGCTGGCTCTCGCTGCACGAGGTGAGCATCCGGCAGCTGAGAACGGGCGAGTTCCCGTTCGCCGGTGCCGCCAATTACGTCCGGCTGTTCCGGGACGACGTCTTCTGGCTGGCGCTCTCGCACACCGTGGTGTTCGTGGCGATCTCGGTGGCGCTCGAGGTGGTGATCGCGCTGGCCATCGCGCTCGTGATCAACGATGAGCGCGTGTGGCTCTCGCGGGTGACGCGGGGGCTGTTGCTCGTGCCGTGGGGCGTGCCGCCGGTCGTCAACGGCCTGCTCTGGTCGTTCATCTTCAACGCTCAGTACGGCTATCTCAACCGCGCGCTGCTGGCGCTGGGGCTGATCGCCGAGCACGTCAACTGGCTCGGCGACTCGCGGCTGGCCATGGGCGCCGTGATCACCGCGTACGTCTGGCGCACCACGCCGTTCAACATCCTCCTCTACCACGCGGGCCTGCAGGGGATCCCGCGCGACTACTACGAGGCGGCGGAAGTGGATGGTGCCTCGGGCTGGAGCCGCTTCTGGCGGATCACGCTGCCGCTGCTGCGACCGGTCATCGCCGTGAGCCTCATCTTGAGGACGGCGTTCGCGTTCATGGTCTTCGACGAGATCTTCGCGATCACGCAGGGCGGGCCGGGCAACGCCACGTGGGTGGCGGCCTGGTACACGTACCGGGCGGCCTTCCAGCCGCCGTTCAACGTCGGCCTCGGCTCGGCCTCGGCGTGGGTGATGGCGCTCATCCTCGCGGTGGCGGGCCTCGCGTACGCGCGGCTCGTCGGCCGGCGGCTGGAGCCCTGAGCCGTGGCGTGGCGCCTCTCGTGGCGTCGGCGGGCGCTCTTGTGGCTGGCGAATCTCGCCGCCATCGCATTTCTGCTGGCGCCGCTGGCCCCGGTCGTCCTGGCCAGCCTGCAGTCCGAGAAGGTGATCCAGCGCGACGTCCGCGCGCTGCTCCCGCGCGAGATCACCCTCGCGAACTTCCAGCTCATCCTCTCCGGCGGCGCGACGCGGGGCCCCATCTTCGAGCAGGTGACGTACCTGCCGAAGTCGGTCGACCGCTTCCCGGCGGCGTTCGCCAACAGTCTGATCGTGGCGTGCGCGGTGACGCTCCTCACGCTGGTGCTGGGAAGCCTGTCCGCCTACACGGTGGCGCGCCTGAACCTCCGGTGGGTGAAGGCGATGCTCTCGCTGTCGGTGG
Organism: Candidatus Rokuibacteriota bacterium; assembly: GCA_003220225.1. GTDB lineage: Bacteria > Methylomirabilota > Methylomirabilia > Rokubacteriales > CSP1-6 > AR12. Next base: position 42,184 of record QHRU01000031.1, on the reverse strand, counting down.
CGAGCCGGCTGGTGCCGTTGATCGTGCTGATGGTGCCGCTCTACGTCCTGTTCCGGACGTACGGGCTGCTCAACTCCCTGACGGGCGTCGTCATCGCGGAGGTGGGATTCCTGGTCCCGTACGCCGTGCTGATCCTGGCGCCGTATCTCGCCTCGCTGCCGGCCGAGCTGGAGGACGCCGCGCGCATCGACGGCTGCACGCGCTTCGGCGCGTTCCGGCGGATCGTGCTGCCGCTCGCCACGCCGGGGCTGGCCGCGTGCGCCACCATCATGTTCATCCTGTCGTGGCACGAGCTGCTGATTCCGCTCATCGTCGTCAGCCGGCCCGAGGCCATGACGGTGCCGGTGGTCCTCGCGGGGCTCGTCTCCGACTACTTCGTCTTCTTCACGCTGATGATGGCGATCTGCCTGCTGGGCCTGGCGCCCACGCTCCTCCTCGTGGTCGTGCTCCAGAAGTACGTCGTCCGCGGGCTCGTCAGCGGAGCGCTCAAGGGATGAGCGTGCGCTTCGGCCTCGTCGGCTACGGGCTGTGGGGCCGGCATCACGCGCGGGCGATCACCCGCGCGCCCGGCGCGACGCTGACGGCGATCGCGTGCCGCAGCGAGGCGACGGCCGCCGACGCCCGCCGCGACTTCCCCGGCGTGCCGGTGCACCTCGACTATCACGAGCTGCTGGCGCGGCGTGACGTCGACGCCGTCGACGTGGTTCTGCCCAACGACCTCCACGCCGAGTGCGGGGTGGCCGCGCTGGAGCAGGACAAGGACGTCCTGCTCGAGAAGCCACTGGCTCCGACGCTCGCCGAGTGCGACCGTCTACTGATGGCGGCGCGCCGGACGGGCCGCGTGCTCTCCGTCGGCCACGAGCTACGCCTGTCGGCCCAGTGGGGCGCCATCAAGGCGGCCATCGACTCGGGCGACCTCGGCGACGTGCGGTGCGCGACGATCAACCTGTTCCGATTCCCGTATCGGCCGGGCTCCGACGGCTGGCGCTACGAGCGGCGCCGGATCGGCTCCTGGATCATGGAGGAGCTGGTGCATCACTTCGACCTGCTCCTCTGGTATTTCGCGCGCTGCGGTGAGCCGGTGTCGGTGAGCACCGTCGGTCATTCGTCGGCGGCCGACGCGGCGATGTCCGAGGCCGTCAGCTGTACGCTGCGGTTTCCCGGAGGCCGTTACGCGGTGGTGACGCAGACGCTCGCCGGCTTCGAATATCACCTGACGGCCGAGGTGATCGGGACCGAGGGCGCGCTGCGCGGCTTCTGGTCGGGCGTCCTGGACCGCAGCCGGGAGGCGGCCTTCGAGCTGAAGGTGCGCCGGCGGGGCGCGACGGCGCCCGAGGCCATTCCGCTCGCGGCCTCGGGTGAGCTGTTCGAGCTCGAGGAGCAGCTCCGACGGATCGTGCCGGCCTTTCGGGAGCGGCGGCCACTCGTGTCCGGCGAGGATGCTCGACGCGCCGTGGCCGTGTGTCTCGCCGTCGAGCAGTCGTTGCGAGAGGGGCGTGAAGTTGCGCTGGCGCTGGACTACACTCCGGATCGGAGGACGCCATGAAGAACGGGTTCAAGGTCATGGACAGCGACCTGCACACGATGGAGCCGGACGGTCTCTGGGAGCGCTACCTCGACGAGCCCTTCAAGAAGTTCGCGCCGAAGTTCATCCGGAGAACGGACAACGCGTCGAATCAGCCGATGATCCGCATCGGCGACCTCGAGATCGGGGAGATGTCGAAGCGGCCACGGACGGCCGTCGTCGGCAAGGACCTCCAGCGACGCGCCTTCGAGCGCTCGCCCCACTACGAGGTCGCGCACGCGCGCGGATACGACGCCGAGTCCCACGTCCGGGCCATGGACATCGAGGGCATCGACGTCGCGATCCTCTACGGCACCCGCGGGCGCCAGGTGCAGATGCACGACGATCTCGATCCGCTCGTGGCCGACGCGCTCGCGCGGGCGCACAACAACTGGACGGCCGACTACTGCCAGTACGATCCCAAGCGCCTCAAGTTCGCCGCCCAGGTCGCCTTCCACGATCCCAAGCTCGCGGCCCGCGAGGCGCGGCGCGCCGTGCGCGAGCGGGGCGCGGTGGCCGTCATCGGCAACCCGAACCCGATCAACGGCCGGCACGTCCACGATCCGGAGCTCGAGCCGCTGTGGGACGCCATCGAGGAGCTCGGCGTGCCGATCGGCTTTCATCCGACGGGTCAGGCGTCGCTGCGCGACGACATCGCGCGGCGCTACCTCGATACCCCGAACGGCCGCGTGATCGGCGTGGCCGGACGCAATCCCGTCGAGCTGATGTTCGCGTTCGCGAGCATGGCCGCCGGCGGCGTGCTCGAGCGTCACCCGGGCCTGCGCTGCGCGTTCCTCGAAGGCACGTGCGGCTGGCTCCCGTGGTGGCTCTGGCGCCTGGACGAGGCGTGGGAGAAGTTCGGCCCGGGCTCCGAGGTGCAGATCACGGGCCTTCCCAGCGAATACTTCTATCGGCAGTGCTACGTGGCCACCGACGCCGACGAGAAGGTGCTGCGGCAGGTGGTGGAGGCGGTCGGCGACGACAACATCGTCGTCTCGACCGACTACCCGCACTCCGACGGGCTGTTCCCGGAGGCGATGAGCGAGTTCGTCGCGCTCGAGGGCGTGAGCGACAAAACGAAGGCCAAGATCCTCTGGGACAATTGCGCGCGGCTCTACCGTGTCGGAGAAGGGCCACGGCAATGAGCGATCGGATCGATGCGTTCGCGAGCGCCGTCGAGATGCTCGCCGCGCTGCGCGCCCGCCGCGTCTCCGCCGTCGAGCTGCTCGACCTGCACCGCCGCCGCATCGAGCGCTACAACCAGGCGCTGAACGCCATCGTCGAGCCCGACTTCGAGCGGGCGCGGCGCGACGCCGGGACCGCCGACGCGCGGCGCGCCCGCGGCGAGGATGCGCCGTTGCTCGGGCTGCCGATGACCCTGAAGGAATCCATCAACGTTCGCGGCCTGCGCACGACGATCGGGATGGAGATGTGGAAGGATTTTCGCTCCGAGCACGACGCGCCGGTCACCACACGCGTGAAGGCCGCGGGCGCCGTGGTCATGGCGAAGACGAACGTTCCCCAGATGCTGGCCGACTGGCAGTCGGCCAACCCGGTCCACGGCCGGACCAACAATCCGTGGGACCTCGCACGCACGCCGGGCGGCTCGACGGGCGGCGGTGCGGCGGCGCTGGCCGCGGGGCTGACGCCGCTGGAGTTCGGCAGCGACATCGGGGGCTCGATCCGCGTGCCCGCGGTCTTCTGCGGCGTCTGTGGTCATCGGCCGAGCGAGACGGCGATGCCGCGCAGCGGCCAGTTTCCCTATCCGCCGATGCCCAACGCCGCGGTGGTGATGGGCGTCCAGGGGCCGCTGGCGCGCTCGGCCGACGATCTCGAGCTGGCGCTCGACGTCGCCGCCGGGCCCGAGGTCGGCGAGGACGTCGCCTGGCGGCTCGGGATTCCTCCGGCGCGCCACCAGCGCCTGGCCGAGTTCCGCGTCGCCGTCCTGCCGCCGATCGACTGGATGCCTCTGGACGCCGAGATCGCCGCCGCGCTGGACTCCGTGGCCTCACGGCTCGGGCGCCTCGGCTGTCAGGTGAAGGTCGCGCAGCCCGATGCGCTCGGCGACCATCGCCAGCACTACGCGCTCTATCTGACGCTGCTCTCGGCGGTCACCTCCAGCCGCATCCCGGCCGAGCAGCGCGTCGCGCGCCTCCAGGTGATGCGAACGCGCGACGACGAATGGAGCCGCGCGCTGCAGCGGGGGATCGAGAGCGGCGCGCCGGACTACATCGCCTGGATCGCGCAGCGTGAGCAGTACCGCGCGGCCTGGCGCTCGTTCTTCCGGGAATGGGACGTCCTCGTGGCGCCGGCGTTCTTCACGCCGGCCTACCCGCACTGGGACAAGCCGTGGCCGAACACACCCGACTCCATCCGCAAGACGGTCGACGTGAACGGCACCCCGGTGCTGGAGGAGCTCGGCCTGTTCTACCCGGCGCTGGCCACGCTCGCCGGTCAGCCGGCCACGGCGTTTCCGGTCGGTCTCACGCGCGGCGGCCTGCCGATCGGGCTCCAGGCGGTCGGTCCGTACCTCGAAGACCGCACGCCGATCCGCTTTGCCGCGCTCCTCGGGCGCGAGCTCGGCGGCTTCGCCCGGCCGCCGGGTTACGACGGAGACCGACCGGAGGGCAGCTGACGGTGCGGTGGCTGACGGCGGTCGTCCTGTGGACGTGCCTGGCGTCGGTCGCGCACGCGGGCGAACCGGTGTGGGACGTGCTTCGCACGCCCGGCTCCGTCGTCGTCCTGCGCCACAGCTTCGCGCCCGGAGGGTTCGATCCGCCCGACGCCAGGCTCGATGACTGCTCGACGCAACGCAATCTCGACGAGAGCGGCCGGGCGCAGGCCCGACGCATCGGCGAGGCGTTCCAGCACAACGGGATCGTCGTCGGCGCGGTGCGGTCCAGCCCGCGCTGCCGATGTCTGGACACCGCCCGCCTGGCCTTCGGCCGCGTCGAGGCCTGGAGTGTGCTGCAGGGCGCGCTGAGGGACGAGGGGCTCCGCGGGCGCCAGCTGGTCGAGATCAAGAGGGCGATCGCCGCGCACCGGGCCGCCGCGCCGCTCGTCCTCGTCACGCACGGCAGCGTCGTCAACGACCTGACGGGCTTCGCGATCCGGATGGGAGAGTTCGTCGTCCTGCGCCCTCGGGACGACGGCGGCTACGCGGTCGCCGGTCGGCTCTACGCGGAATAGCCCCGTCCGAGTCGTCGGGCCTGGCGATATAAAATATTCAAATTATATAAATTATTTAAGTTATAGTCTGGCCCGGAAGGCAAGGAGGATTTCATGATGATCCCGATTTGGGTGAAGCCGGCTGCCTGGGGTGTCGTTCTCGGAAGCATTCTGACCATGATCGTCGGATTCAGTTATGGGGGGTGGACGACCAGCGGGACCGCACTGCAGCAGGCGAAGCAGCGTGCCGATGCCGCGGTGACCGCGGCGCTGGTCCCGCTGTGCGTCGCGCAGTCGAAGGCCGATCGCGGCGCGGCGCAAAAGCTCGCCGCGCTCCGGGCGATCACGTCGTCCTACGAGCAGCACGAGTTCGTGACCAAGACGGGCTGGGCCACCGTGCCGGGAAGCGAGGGCCCGAACCGCGACGTCGCGGAAGCGTGCACGTCCGTACTGCTCAAGACGGCCTCCAGCAAGTAGCGTCCTGTCCGCCGCGATGGCACAGCATCGCGGCGTGCGCCCGCCGTAGCTCCGCGCCCGCCGCCGCTCCGCCTCGGGCTCGAATCGGCGTTACCATGTCCGCCGTTGGTGTCCAGCCGTCGAACGGTCGGGACCCGAGAGGAGTGGACCCATGAGAACGGCCGGCGTGATCTCCCTGACGATCGTGGCGGCGGCGCTCTTCGCGGCCGGGCAGGCTCGGCTGGACGCCCAGCCGGCGGTGGACCCGGCGCTTCGCATCGGCGCGACCGATCTCGGCGGCGTGGTCACCGGCGCCAACGGGCCGGAGGCCGGCGTGTGGGTGATCGCGGAGACGACCGAGCTGCCGACGAAGTTCGCGAAGATCGTGGTCACCGACGACCGCGGCCGTTACGTGCTGCCCGAGCTGCCGAAGGCGAGCTACAGCGTGTGGGTGCGCGGCTACGGGCTCGTCGACTCGCCGAAAGTTCGCACGGCGCCGGGCAAGATCTTGAACCTGACCGCGGTGCCGGCGCGCAATGCGGCCGCGGCGGCGGAATACTACCCGGCGATCTACTGGTATTCGATGCTCCGCGTGCCGGACAGGAGCGAGTTCCCGGGCACGGGGCCCGACGGCAACGGCATCAACCCCGCGCTCGCCAGCCAGGAGCAATGGCTCGACATCGTGAAGACCAATGGCTGCAACGGCTGTCACTCGCTCGGCACCCGGGCGATGCGCGCGATCCCCAGAGAGCTCGGTACGTTCGCGAGCTCGACGGAGGCGTGGCAGCGCCGGATCCAGTCCGGCCAGGCCCTGACCCAGATGACCACCAACCTCGGCCGGATGGGCGCGCCCCGCGCGCTGAAGCTCTTCGCGGACTGGACGGATCGGATCGCCGCCGGCGAACTGCCCACGTCGAAGCCGATGCGGCCGCAGGGCGTGGAGCGCAACGTCGTCCTCACGCTCTGGGACTGGGCGGGGGCGAAGGACTACCTGCACGACGAGGTCTCGACCGACAAGCGCAACCCGCGCCTGCACGCCAACGGCCCGATCTTCGGCGCCACCGAGGAGAGCACGGACCTCTTCCCCGTGCTCGATCCCGTGAAGCACAAGGTGACGCAGGTGAGGATGCTCGTCCGCGATCCCGCCACGCCGTCATCGAAGCAGAACCCGATGCTGCCGTCGCCATTCTGGGGCGACGAGCGGATCTGGGACAGCCAGACGAGCATGCACAACCCCATGCTCGACGAGAAAGGCCGCGTGTGGTTCACCTCGCGCGTGGGGCCGGCGGCGAACCCGGATTTTTGCAAGCGGGGCTCCGAGCATCCCTCCGCGAAGCTCACCCCGGTGGAGTCGTCCAACCGCCACCTCTCGGTCTATGAGCCGAAGACCGGAAAGATCACGCTGATCCGGACGTGCTTTCCGACGCACCATCTCGTCTTCGCCGAGGACGCGAACAACACGCTGTGGACCAGCGCGGGCGGCCCGCAGAGCGGCGTGATCGGCTGGCTGAACCGCAAGATGTTCGACGCGACGGGCGACGAGGTGAGATCCCAGGGCTGGACGGCGCTCATCCTCGACACCAACGGCAACGGCAAGCGCGACGAAGACTACGTCGAGCCGAACCAGCCCGTGGATCCGGCGAAGGACAAGCGCATCGTGGCGGCGTTCTACGGCATCGGTGTGAACCCGAGCGACGGAACGATCTGGGGGACGGTGCTCGGCTTCCCCGGCTACGTCATCCGACTCGACCCGGGATCCAATCCGCCCGCGACGGCGCTGGCGGAAGTCTTCGAGCCGCCGCTGCCCGGCTACGGGCCGCGCGGGATGGACATCGATCGGCGTGGCGTCGTGTGGACGCCGCTGTCCAGCGGACACATGGCGAGCTTCGATCGGAAGAAGTGCAGGGGCCCGCTGAACGGGCCGACCGCGACGGGCAAGCAGTGTCCGGAAGGCTGGACCCTCTATCCTTTCCCCGGCCCGCAGCTCGCGAACGTGAGCGAGACGGGCAGCGCCGAGGCGAGCTACTACACGTGGGTGGACCAGTTCGACACGTTCGGGCTCGGCCGCGACGTGCCGATGGCCACCGGCAACCTCAACGAATCGCTCCTCGCGCTCGTGAACGGCACGTTCGTCAACCTGCGCGTGCCGTATCCGCTGGGCTTCTACACGAAGTGGATGGACGGGCGCATCGACGATCCGGGCGCGGGCTGGAAGGGCAAGGGCCTGTGGGCGACGGTCAGCACCCGCGCGCCGTTCCACATGGAAGGCGGCAAGGGGACGACGAGCAAGGTCGTGAAGTTCCAGCTGCGCCCGGATCCGCTCGCGAGGTAACGGACGAGGTCTACGACTTCATGGCGCTCTTCCCGCAGCCCGCACGCACGCGGCCGGCCGTCGAGTACGTGCCGCTGCCCTACCGCGGCACGCGTCACGGCCGGGAGTAGCGCCGTGGAGGACCCGCCGCTCGAGCCGCGGACCCTGGCCGGCGTGCTGGACGACCTGACGCGCCGGGGCTTCGCCGAGCACTTCCGCGTGCTGGACGGCAGCCGGCTCCGCGCGGTGAACGGCGGGGGCACGTTCACGCCGAGCCAGGTCTCGATCCCCGAGTGTCACCGGTTCGAAGGCGTCTCGGACCCCGACGACATGTCGATCCTGTGCGCCATTGAGACGCGCAGCGGCGTGCGCGGGACGCTGGTCGACGCGTTCGGCGTCTACTCCGATCCGCTCGTGGGCGCCTTCCTGCACGACGTCGTGGTGAAGCCGTGACGTTCTGAGTCACCTCCGCGTGCCATCACCTATCATGAGCCGGAGAGGAGACCGTCATGGACGCCAGCATGGACGAGCTGCTGAAGCGACGGGTGGCGCGGTTCGTGGATCGCCGGGCGGACTGGGACGCCTTCGCCGACGCGCGCGTCGAGGGTTTCCGGCGCGCACAGCACCGCTTCATCGGGGCCGGCGCGTCGGGCAAGAAGGATCCCAACGCGATCCCCGCCGAGCACTTCACGCTGAGCATCATGTTCGTCCCGCCCGGCCAGGGCAATGCCGCCCACACCCACGAGGTCGAAGAGGTCTTCTTCGTCCTGCACGGCCAGGTGCTGGTCTTCTTCGAGGATGGCACGGGCCGGCGCGCGGAGGCGGTGCTGGGCGAGTGGGACTGCGTGTCGGCGCCGGCCAACGTGATCCACGGCTTTCAGAACGTCGGCCTCGAGCCCGCCTACATGCAGGTGATGCTCGGCCGCGCGACGCCCGACCTCATGCAGTACGCCGACGCGGGACTGCAGGCGCGCCGCGACGAGCATCTGAAGACGCGCTAGAGGCTGACCTCTCGACTCCAGAACCGGCGCTGGGCGCCGATCACGACCGTCGCCCCGACCAGCGCCACGAGGCCCATCGCGAACCAGCCGGCGTCGATACCGATGCCCGCCGCCTGGACCAGGATGGCCGCCAGGATGCCGCCGCCGAGCCCGAGGCCCAGGTCGCCCGCGACACCGTAACCGCCAGCCTTGAGGACGGAGTCCGCCACCCAGCCGGCGAGCAGCCCGACGACGACCACCGCGATCATCTCGGTGCTCATGTTCGAACCCCGAACGCCGGCTTCTTCAGCGTCGTCGCGACGGTCATCGACAGCGCCTCCCAGAGTCGCCGAACGTCGTCGTACCTCCAGACGGCCCCCGACCGTGTCAGGCCGTAGAGGTGATCCTTGGCGGACGCGATCTGGACGAACTCGACGTGCTCGGTCTCGGGCATCTTCGATCCCTCTCTCAGCGCATCGACGACGCGGCGTCGGCTCCCTGGACGCCCTGGCTGCGAGCCAGGGCGGCGACCACCTCGACGAGCTCGAGGACGCCGACCGGCTTGTCGACGTGGAACTGGAATCCGGCGCGCAGGACGCCCGCGCGATGCTCGGGGCTGGTGTAGGCGGAGAACGCCGCGGCGGGGGTGGCGCCACCGCGCTCCGGCGGCAGCGCGCGCACCTGCCCGATCAGCCAGTAGCCGCCCTTGTCCGGCATCGAGAGGTCGCTGAGCAGGACGTGGGGGCGCTCGCGCTGCAGGACTTCCAGCGCCTCTTCGGCGGAGCCGACCGCCGTCACCACGGCGCCATCCGCCTGCAGGATGTCGCTCACGACGTCGAGCACGTAGGGCGCATCATCGACGACCAGCACCCGCAGACCTTCGAGCCGCGATCCATCAGTCATGGCGGACTCCGCGTTTACAAGGTAGCAGCGGCTCGACACGGCCGATATTGGACCTTGGGCCAATGTCGCTGTGGGGCTGGCGGGGAGCGTAGAGTACCGGGCATGGGCCTGACGTGGCTCGATGCAGCGGCGATGACGCTGATCGTCGTCGAGGCGGCCTTCCTGGCCTGGCTCCTGCGCCACCGGGCAATGGGCAGCCGCGCGCAGCGGCTGCTGGAAGACCGCCTCCGGTTCGAGACGTTGCTCTCGGACCTCTCGGCCAAGCTCATCCACGTCGACGCGAGCGGTCTGGACGCCGCCCTGGGGGCCGCGCTCCGGCAGGTCGTCGCCTTCCTCGGAATGGACCGGGGGAATCTCGACGAATACATCGAGGGCCGGCCCGGTGCCCGCGTGTCGTGGACCGAGCCGGGCATCGAGAAGCTGCCGCCGATTCTGGCGGCGGGGCACTTCGTGTGGACGGCCGGCACGCTGCGACGCGGGGGTGTCGTCCGATTCCGGCGGACCGATGCCCTGCCCGCGGCGGCGGCGGCCGACCGGGCAGGCTACGAGCGCCTCGGCACGCGCTCGCACCTGTCGATTCCGCTGCAGGCCGGCGGGCCGATGCTCGGCGTGCTGTCGTTCGACTCCGTTCGTGCCGAGCGCGACTGGCCGGACGAGCTCGTCGATCGGCTCCGTCTGCTGAGCGAGGCGTTCGCCGGTGCGCTGGAGCGCAAGCGCATGGAGCTGGCGCTCGCCGAGCGGCTGCGCTTCCAGCGGCTGCTCTCGGATCTGTCCGTCAGATTCGCCAACGTGCCGGCCCTCGATTTCGATCAAGCCGTTCACGGCGCGCTGCGCTCGATCGTCGACTTCCTGGGCGTGGATCGCGCCGCGCTGATCGCGTTCCCGACACGGGGTGGGGCCGAGGCGTCGTGGAGCGTCGACGGCGCCACGGACATGAGCCGGCTTTCGTGGCTGATGCCCCGGCTGCAGAGCGGCGACGTCGTTCGCGTCTCGCCGCCAGCGGAGCTTCCGGACGGCATGAAGGACCTGGTCGCCCTGCCGTTGCGGTCCGGCGGTGTCATCCTCGGTGGCCTCGTGGTCGCGACGGTCGGCGCCGGGCGCGCGTGGTCGGACGAGCTGCTGGAACAGCTGCACCTCGTCGGCGAAACCGTGGCGAACGCCCTCGCGGCCGGGCAGGCGGAGCGCGAGTCAGGACGCCTCCGCCAGGAGCTGGCGCACATCGGCCGGGTCTCGGCCATGGGGGAGCTGGCCGCGTCGCTGGCGCACGAGCTGAACCAGCCTCTGACGGCGATTCTCAACAACGCAGAAGTCGCCCAGCAGCACCTCCAGGCCGCCGCTCCGAATCGCCTGGAGCTGCGCGAGATCCTCGATGACATCGTGGCCGACGACAAGCGTGCCGCCGAGGTGATTCAGCGACTGCGGGCTCTCCTCAAGAAGGGCACGCTCGAGCACGCGCCGCTCGACATCAACGACGTCGTCGGCGAGGTGGCCCAGCTCGTGCGGAACGACGTCGTTCTCCGCAACGTGCCGATGACGGTGGATCTCGCCTCGGGCCTGCCGGTTGTCCGCGGCGACCGGGTGCAGCTCCAGCAGGTGATTCTGAACATGGTTCTCAACGGGCTGGAGGCCATGGTCGAGCCCAACGGCCGGGCGCACGCCCTTGTGATCCGGACATCCAGGGCCGGCGACGCGGCCGTCAGGGTCGCCGTCGAGGACTCGGGGGCGGGCATCGACATGGAGAACGTCGAGCGGCTCTTCCAGCCGCTCTACACGACCAAGCCCGAGGGACTCGGCATGGGCCTCGCCATCGCGCGTACGATCGTCGACGCGCACGGCGGTCGGCTGCGCGCCTCGAACAACGCGGCAGGCGGCGCGACGTTTCAGTTCACGCTGCCTGTGGCCGCCGACCGGGGGCGCTGATGGCGGTCGCCACCGCCGTGGTGTTCGTCGTCGACGACGACCCTTCGGTGCGGAAGAGCCTCACCCGCGTCATCGCGGCGGCGGGGTATGCCGTGGAGACCTTCGTCTCGGCGCGCGAATTCCAGGAGCGCGCGCCCGTGACGGGACCCTGCTGCCTCGTCCTGGACGTGCGCATGCCCGGCGTCACCGGGATGGATCTCCAGAAGACGCTCGCGCAGGCCGTGCACCAGATCCCGGTCGTCTTCATCACCGGTCACGGTGATGTCGCGATGAGCGTCGCGGCGATGAAGGCCGGGGCGGTCGACTTCCTGACCAAGCCGTTCGCCAGCAGGGACCTGCTCGGCGCCATCCAGCGCGCCGTGGAGCGCGACACGCGGAACCTCGGCACCGAAGCCCGCACCGAGGAGATCCAGGCGCGCGTCAAGACGCTCACCCCGCGCGAGCGGCAGGTGTTCACCCTCGTCGTCGCCGGCATGTTGAACAAGCAGATCGCCGCGGAGCTCGGCGTCGTCGAGAAGACCGTCAAGGTGCACCGCGCCCGCGTCATGGACAAGATGCGGGCGGGGTCGGTGGCCGAGCTGGTTCGGCTCGCCGCCGACGTCGGCGTGATCGTCACGCGGGCCTGATCGCTCGCCGCTCGCGTCCCACCCCCGCTCCGCCCGAGTGCCCCCAAGGTCCAATAGCGCCCCGGCGCCTCCACGCCCAGGGTGGTGAGGGGAGGGCTCTGCATGAACGATGCGCACGTGATCGCGATCGTGGACGACGACGTCTCGGTCCGCCGCTCGCTCCTTCGCGTCGTCCGGAAGGCCGGCTACAAGGCCGAGGCCTTCGCATCTGCGCGTGCGTTCCTCGAGTGGCTCCTCACGGGTCGAGCGGCCTGTCTCGTGCTCGACGTCCAGATGGACGGGATGAGCGGCTTCGATCTCCAAGAAAGGCTCGCGGTGCCGATCATCTTCATCACGGCCCACGACGATGGGCCGATGCGCGCGCGCATCGAGAAGTCCGGCGCCGCCGCCCACCTGAGAAAGCCCTTCGACGCCGCGACGGTACTGGGCGCGATCAGTCGGGCAGTGGCGGCGAATCAGTTGGACCAAGGTCCAATTGGATGGCCGGACGGCGTCGGCGAGACTTGATCTCTTCGTGACAGGAGATGTCCATGACGTCCATGCCCGTGATCGCACGATGTCTCACGTGCAAGACCGCGTTGCCGGCGAGCATCGAAGGGTACTGCGACGAAGCGTGCCGCCTGAAAGCCACGCGCACCCATTACGCGCCCGGCCGGACCGCGGCTCGGCGACGGCGGCGCCGCGGCGGCCGCAGGCTCTAGCCGGGAACCGATGCTTGAGGAGACAGCGATGCTGAGAGGAATCGGCGTGGCGATCGTGATGCTGACCGTGGCCGCGACCTACGGGTGCGCGCAGCAGTCCCGCGCGGCGGTCGTGGTCGAAGACAAGACGTACGCGCTCACGCCGGCGACGGTGACGGTGAAAGCCGGGGTCGTCACGGGCGCGATGAGCGAGATGAAGGTGACCGAGCGAATCGAGACCGGCTCCGGCCGCATCGTGACTCCCGCGAAGCTCACCGGCTCGCTGAAGCTGAAGAACACCTCCGCCAACGAGAGCGTGCGCCTGATCGGGGCGAAGATCTTCTATCTCGATGGTCAGGGACGACCCATGAACCTCGAGGACTCACGAACCGCGCCGATCCTCAAGCTGGACGGCTACGGCGCCGAGCGCCTGGACCCGGGGCAGGAAGCGACCCAGGCCGTGGACGTGGAGTTCCCGGCGGCGGCATTGAAGGCGAAGTCGTTGAAGGACATCCGCCTCGAGCTGACGTACATCCAGTCGCCGTACAAGGCCGAGGCCGTCACCTTCGCCGTGACGATCGCCGAGCCGAAGTAAGTGCAGGTGACCGCGATCTCGACGCCGAGATATCCCGAATGGCGCTGGCGCATCACGGACTACGCCGGCGAGACCGTGGAGGAATCCAACGTCGGCTTTCCCAGCATCGCGGCGGCGGTGGCCGCGGGGACGGAGCGGCTGGCCAGCCTGAACGTGGTCGATCGCTCGGACGCGGCGACACGGCCGTGGCACCCCCGCCCGGGGCGGAGATGAAATGCGGCCGGGACATCGTCGACGCGACACAATGCAAGGAGGACCACTCATGAGCTTCACAGCGGTCGGTGTCGAGTGACGCGGTCGGGCCGGCCGAGCCGCGCGCTCGTGCGGATGGCGATCACGGGCATCTACCTCGTGCGCGGCATTCCTCTCGAGATCCAGCGCTCGGCGCGCGCGCGCGCCGTGAGTGAGGGCACCACGCTGCGCCGGGTGCTCGCGCGCGCGCTGGGTGAGTACGCGGCCGGGACCTGGTCCCCGCGGGCGGATGACGTCCATGTCTGAGACCCTCGTGCAGATGGTGCCGATGCTCGTTCTCGCCGGGCTCATCGCCGCGTGGCTGGCCGAGGCGGGCGTGCGCGCCGGCGGCTACGGGTTCATCCCCGATACGCTCCTGGGTCTCACCGGCAGCATGATCGCGGGCGCGGTCGTGTGGGGAGTCACCTCGCGGGATCCCGCGATGACGACGATGCTCCTGGCCGGCGGCGTGGGGGCGGGGCTGGCGATCGTCGCCCAGCGCGGTCTCTGGCGCTCCGCCCGGCATGCCACGTAGGCCTCGGAGGGAACGCTCATGAACGATGTTGCCGCGACACGCGTGTCCGGGGTCTCCGCCGCGGCGGCCGAGCGCGTCAGCGCATTCTTACGGGCCGTCTACGGCTGGATGTGCGTCGGTCTCGGTGTCACGGCGGTGGTGGCGTATGCAATCACCGCCTCGGCCGCCGTCGTGCAGACGATCGCGTCGAATCACCTGCTCTTCCTCGGCGCGCTCGCGGTCGAGCTGGGGCTGGTCTTCTACCTTTCGGCGCGCGTGCAGAGTCTGGCGCCGAACGCGGCCATGCTGCTCTTCCTGCTCTACTCGGGCCTGAACGGCGTCACGCTCTCGGTGGTGCTGCTGGCGTACACCGGCGCCTCCATCGCGACGACGTTCGTGGTCACCGCCGGGATGTTCGGGGCGCTCGCTGCGTTCGGCTCGACGACGAAGCGTAGTCTGGCCGGCGCGGGACAGTTCTTTTTCATGGGGCTCGTCGGCCTGATCCTCGCGTCGATCCTCGGCCTGTTCTGGCAGAGCGACGCCCTTCAGTTCCTGATCTCCGTCGTCGGCGTCATCGTCTTCACCGGGCTGACGGCATGGGACGCCCAGCGCCTCAAGCACATGGCGACCGAGCTTCCCGAGGGACGCAGCGGCGCGTACGCGATCGTCGGCGCGCTGTCCCTCTACCTGAACTTCATCAACCTCTTCCTCATCCTGCTCCGCTTCACGGGCGGCCGGCGGAGCTGAGCCGCGCGGATGAGGTGGGTGGTCGACTTTTATAACCAGCGGCGCGCGCTCGTGGCGCGCTATGACGTCGACGCGCCGTCGGCGGCGTCGGCGGTCGTGTCGGGCCGACAGGCGATGCTCGCAGAGTATCCGCCGGCGCGCGCTCCGGGGCCTCCGAGCCTCTTCGAACGGGCCGAGCGCGTCGGAGGCCAGGATGGCAGCGGGTGGATCGTCTACCGGATCGTGAAGGGCGACGGATAAGCGTCGAGGAGCCGGTTCGGTCGGAGCTCTTCGGTATCGAGCGGCTCGAGCAGCACGCGGAGAGCCTGGCCGCCGCGCAGCCCGTGTGGCGCGGCTCGGAGCGCGGGCATCGCCTGCTGGAGCGCGTCCACGACAACGGTCGCGTCCTGCGCGAAGCCTATCGCGCGATCAGCCGCTCTATCCGCGAGGAGCGCGCCATCACGCCGGCGGCGGAATGGCTCGTCGACAACTTCCACGTCGTCGAGGACCAGCTACGCGAGATCCGCGACGACCTGCCTGCCGGCTTCTATCGCGAGCTGCCCAAACTCGCCGAGGGCCCCCACCGGGGTTATCCGCGCGTCTACGGCCTGGCGTGGGCGTTCGTCGCTCACACCGACAGCCGCCTGGACCCCGACACGCTGCGCCGCTTCGTGAACGCGTACCAGCGCGTGCAGCCGCTCACGATCGGCGAGCTGTGGGCGGTCGCGATCACCATCCGAATCGTCCTCGTCGAGAACCTCCGCCGGGTGGCGGAGGCGATCGTGCGCGGGCGCGCGGCGCGCCAGGAGGCCGACGCCCTCGCGGACGACGTGCTCGGGCTCCGCGGCGGCCCGGTGGACCCGGCGGCGATCGGGCTGCAGTGGCTCGACGACGGCCCGCTCGTGACCGCGTTCGCTGTCCAGCTCGTCCAGCGCCTGCGCGATCAGGATCCGGCCGTTACCCCCGCGCTCCTGTGGCTGGATCAGCGTCTGGCCGCTCAGGGGACGACGGCCGACGAGATCGTCCGGGTCGAGCACCAGCGGCAGGCCGCCACCAACGTGACGGTCCGCAACGTGATCCTGAGCATGACCCTGATGTCGTCGCTCGACTGGGCGGAGCTCTTCGAGAGCGTCAGCCTCGTCGACGGCGTCCTCGGCGCGACGCCGACCTATCGCGCGATGGACTTCACGACCCGCGACAGCTACCGCCACGCGATTGAAGAGCTGGCGCGTGGGTCGAGTCGGTCCGAGCTCGACGTCGCCCGGGCGGCGGCGCTCTATGCGGAGCGCGCCGGGGCAGGGGAAGCCGGCGAGCCGCACGATGCCCGGCATCACGAGGTCGGCTACTACCTCGTCGGCAACGGGCGCGCGACCTTCGAGCAGTCGCTCCGCTTCCGCGGTCCCCCGATGCGTCGGTGGCTTCGGGCCTTCGTCGGGGCGGCGGTTCCCGCCTATCTCGGAACGATCGCCGTGCTCACCGGATGCCTCCTCGCGGTCCTCCTCGTCCGGACCGCGGCCTCGGGCGTCGGCCCCGCGATCCTGCTCGTGCTCGGATGTCTGGCGCTCGTTCCCGCGTCCGATCTGGTGATCGCGCTCGTGAATCGCGGTCTCGCGACCCTTCTTCCGCCGAGCGTTCTGCCGCGGCTCGACTTGCGCGAGGGCGTGCCCTCCACGCTGCGGACCCTCGTCGTCGTCCCCACCCTGCTCGCCGATCCCGTCCAGGCCGCGGCGCAGATCGAAGGGCTGGAGGTGCACTACCTGTCGAATCCCGATGGTGACCTCCGCTTCGCCGTCCTGTCCGACTGGACCGACGCGACGGCGGAGCACATGCCGGGGGACGAGGAGACCCTCGCGGCGGCGCGCGCGGCCGTCGCGCGCCTCAACCACCGTCACGGCGGAGCACCGGGCGGCAGCGACCGCTTTCTCCTCTTCCATCGCCGGCGGCTCTGGAACGCAGGAGAGCGGACGTGGATGGGCTGGGAGCGCAAGCGCGGAAAGTTGCACGAGCTGAACCGCCTCCTGCGGGGAGCGACCGACACGAGCTTCGCGCCCGTGAACGGCGCGTCCGACGGCGTCCCGCCCGACGTCCGCTACGTCGTCACGCTCGACGCGGACACCCAGCTGCCGCGCGAAGCCGTCAAGCGCCTGGTCGGCACGATGGCGCATCCGCTCAATCGACCGCGCTTCGATGCGCGCTGCGGCCGCGTCGTCGAAGGCTACGGCGTGCTCCAGCCACGCATCACGCCGCCCTTGCCCGGCGGCGAGAGCTCAGTCTTCCAGCGCCTGTCCGCGGGGCCGGCCGGGATCGATCCGTACGCAGCGGCCACGTCCGACGTGTACCAGGACCTCTTCGGCGAGGGCTCGTACACCGGCAAGGGGATCTACGACGTCGACGCGTTCGAGGCGGCCTTGACGGGCCGCGTCCCGGTGAACGTCATGCTGAGCCACGACCTCTTCGAGGGCGCGTTCGCGCGCGCCGGCCTCGTCAGCGACGTCGAGCTCTTCGAGCACGCCCCCTCGCATTACGGCGTGGCCTCCGCGCGTCAGCACCGATGGGCACGCGGCGACTGGCAGCTGCTGCCGTGGATCTTCGCCTCGGGATCCCGCTCGATCCCGGCGATCGGGCGCTGGAAGATGCTCGACAACCTCCGGCGCACCCTGTCGGCGCCGGCGGCGCTGCTCACGCTGGCTGTCGGCTGGACGCTTCCGGGGGCGTGGCCCGTCGTCTGGACCGCGTTCGTCCTGGCGACCATCGGGCTCCCGACACTTCTGCCCGTGCTCACCGGCGCCATCCCGCGCGGCCGCGGGATCTCCAAGCGCAGCCACGTGCGTGCCGTCGGCCGGGACCTCGTCCTCGCCGCCTCGCAGACGGCGTTCGTGACGACGCTGCTGGCGTACCAGGCCTGGCTGATGACCGACGCGATCGTGCGGACGGTGGTCCGCGTCGGCGTGACCCATCGCAAGCGGCTGGAATGGACGACCGCGGCGCGGGCGAAAGCCGGGCTGCGCCTGGACCTGCGCGGCTTCTACCGGCGGATGGCAGGCGGCGTCACCCTGGCCTGCGTCGCCGCGGTCCTCAGCGTGTGGGTTCGTCCGGCGGCGTGGCCCATCGCGCTCCCGTTTCTCCTGCTCTGGGCGGCGTCACCGGCGGTCGCTCGCTGGAGCAGCCTGCCGTGGCTGGCCGTGCGCACGAAGGCGCCCTCGGCTGCGGAGGCGCGCGCGCTCAGGCTGATCGCACGCCGCACCTGGCGCTTCTTCACGACGTTCGTCGGCGCCGAAGACCATGCGCTGCCTCCCGACAACTTCCAGGAGGATCCGAACCCCGTGGTCGCCCACCGGACGTCGCCGACGAATCTCGGGCTCTACCTGCTGGCCACGGTGGCCGCGCGCGACTTCGGCTGGCTCGGGACCGTGGACACCGTCGAGCGACTCGAGGCGACGCTTCAGACGATGATGGGTCTCGAGCGCTTTCGCGGCCACTTCTACAACTGGTACGCCACGCGGGACCTGCGCGCGCTCGATCCCCGCTACGTCTCGTCGGTGGACAGCGGAAATCTCGCCGGGCATCTGATCACGCTCGCCCACGCCTGTCGCGAGCTGATCGACGGTCCGCGCCCCGGCGCGGCGCTGGCCGGCATCGCGGACGCGGTGTCGCTCGTCCGCGAATCGCTCAACGCGCTGGCGGACCGAGGGCGCGTACTGGCGGTGGCGCGACGTCTGGAGGGGGCGCTCGACATCATGGCGGCCGCCATCGAGAGCAGCGTCCACACGCCGGGCGCGTGGGCGGCGTGGCTGGCAGAGCTGGAGGCCGGCGCCCGGATGGTGACGGCCATCGCCCGCTCCATCGCGGAGGAGGACGCCGAGAGCGCGCAGCCCGTCCTCGACTGGGCGGAGGCGCTGCGCGGGTGCGTCGACAGCCACCTGCGCGATCTGCAGACGCCGGCGCCGGCGCTGGCCGAGCGTCTCGCGGCGCTGGCCGAGCGTGCCCAGACGCTCGTCGCCGGCATGGACTTCACGTTCCTTTTCGACTCCGCCCGCAAGCTCTTCTCGATCGGCTATCGCGTCTCGGACGGCACGCTCGATCCGGGGCGCTACGACCTGCTGGCCTCGGAGGCACGGCTGACGAGCTTCCTCACGATCGCGAGGGGTGACGTCCCGGTGTCGCACTGGTTCCGGCTCGGCCGCGCCCTGACGCCGGTGGAAAGCGACTCGGTCCTCGTCTCGTGGTCCGGATCGATGTTCGAGTACCTGATGCCCGCCCTGGTGATGCGCGTGCCCGCGGGCAGCCTGCTCGCCCAGACCGGCGAGCTCGTCGTCGCGCGCCAGATCTCGTACGGGGCGGAGCGGGGCGTGCCGTGGGGCGTCTCCGAGTCGAGCTACAACGTCCGAGACCTCGAGATGACCTACCAGTACTCGAATTTCGGCGTTCCGGGTCTGGGGCTGCGCTTCGGCCTCGTCGACGACGTGGTCATCGCTCCCTACGCGACGGGACTGGCGGCCATGATCGATCCGTCGGCGGCGGTCCAGAACTTCCTGCGTCTCGAAGAGGCCGGCGCGCTGGGCGCGTACGGCTTCTACGAGGCGCTCGACTATACGGCCCAGCGGCGGCCCGAGGGGACGGGCGTGGCGATCGTCCGGACGTACATGGCGCACCACCAGGGCATGGTGATCGTGGCCATCGCCAACGTGCTGCACGACGGGGCGATGCGCGCGCGCTTCCACGCCGAGCCGATCGTACAGGCGACCGAGCTCCTGCTGCAGGAACGCACGCCCCGGGACGTGGCCGTCACGCGCCCGCGCCGCGACGAGGTGAGCGGCGTCGCCGACGTCCGGGAGCTCGCCCCGGCCGTGGTGCGCCGGTTCACCTCGCCCCACGCGGCGACACCGCGGACCCATCTGCTGTCGAACGGGCGCTACGCCGTGATGATGACGGCGGCGGGATCCGGCTACAGCCGCTGGAAGAGCCTCGCGATCACGCGCTGGCGCGACGACGTCACGCGCGATCTCGGAGGCACCTACGTGTTCCTGCGCAACGTGCAGAGCGGTGAGACCTGGTCGGCTGGCTACCAGCCGACCGCCCGCGCGCCCGACCGTTACGAGGTGCGGTTCGCCGAAGACCGCGTGGAGATCGTGCGGCGGGATCGCGGCATCGCCACCACGCTGGAGGTGATCGTCTCGCCGGAGGACGACGCCGAGATGCGCCGCGTCTCGCTGACCAACCACGGAACGCGGACGCGGGAGATCGACGTGACCTCGTACGCCGAGGTGGTGCTGGCCGAGCCGGCGGCCGACGCGTCGCACCCCGCCTTCTCGAACCTGTTCGTGCAGACGGAGGCGGTGCCGGAGCTGGACACCCTGCTCGCCACCCGGCGCGCGCGCTCGCGCGACGAGACGCCGGTGTGGCTGGCGCACGTCGCGCGGGTCGAGGGCGAGGCCATCGGCGCCCTGCAGTGGGAGACCGATCGGGCGCGGTTCCTCGGACGGGGCCGCGGCATCGGAACGCCGCAGGCCATCCTCGACGGCGGGCCGCTGTCGAACACCGTCGGCACCGTGCTCGATCCGATCGTGAGTCTTCGCCACCGCGTGCGGTTGCGGCCGGGCCAGACGGTCCGCGTCGTGTTCTCCACGCTCGTGGCGCCCTCGCGCGACGAGGCGGTCGCGCTCGCCGACAAGTACCGCGACGCGGCCACCTTCGACCGCGCCGCCACCCTGGCGTGGACGCAGGCGCAGGTCCAGTTGCATCACCTCGGCGTCAAGCCCGACGAGGCGCACCTCTTTCAGAGTCTCGCCGCCCACATCCTCTATCCGCAGCGCACGCTGCGGGCCTCCGCGGACGTCCTGGCGCGCCACGTGGAGGGCCCGGCCGCGTTGTGGGCGCACGGGATCTCGGGGGACACGCCGATCGTCCTCGTCCGGATCGACGAGGTCGACGACGTCGAGATCGTGCGGCAGCTGCTCCGGGCCCACGAGTACTGGCGGATGAAGCAGCTCGCGGTCGATCTGGTGATCCTGAACGAGCACGCCCCGTCCTACCTTCAGGACTTGCAAACGCTGCTCGAGACCGTCGTTCGCACGAGCCCGTCCTACGCGGCCTCCACCGGGCGCGCGACGCATGGCGGCGTGTTCATCGTGCGCGCGGATCTCACGACCGCCGCGCAGCGCGACGTGCTCCAGGCGGCCGCGCGCGCCATCCTGTTGAGCCGCCGCGGGACGCTGTCCGAGCAGGTCCTGCGCGCCGAGCGCGCCGAGCCGGCGGCCGCCCTACCTGCGCGGCACACGGCCGTGAGGAAATCCGCGGCGGCCGCCTCGCCCTCGCTGCCGGACCTCGAGTTCTTCAACGGCCTGGGCGGCTTTGACGCGAAGGGGCGGGAGTACGTTACGATTCTCGACGAAGGGCGCTGGTCGCCCGCGCCGTGGATCAACGTCGTCGCGAACGCGGCCTTCGGCTTCCAGGTCTCGGAGTCGGGCTCCGGCTACACGTGGTCGGTCAACAGCCGGGAGAACCAGCTCACGGCGTGGTCGAACGATCCCGTGAGCGATCCGGCGGGCGAGGTCGTTTACGTCCGGGACGACGAGACCGGCGAGGTGTGGAGTGCGACGGCGCTTCCGATCCGACAGGACAGCGAGACCTACGTGGCGCGGCACGGGCAGGGCTACAGCCGCTTCACGCATCGCTCCCACGGCGTCGCGTTCGAGCTCCTGCAGCTCGTGCCGCTCGACGATCCCGTCAAGATCTGCCGTCTCACACTGACGAACGCGTCCGGACGCCGCCGGCGGCTGTCGGTGACGGCGTACGTGGAATGGGTCCTCGGTGCGTCGCGGAGCGTCTCGGCGCCGTTCGTCGTGACCGAGATCGATCCGCAGACGGGCGCCATGCTCGCCCGCAACCCGTGGAGCGTGGATTTCGGCTCCCGGGTGGCGTTTGCCGATCTCGGTGGACGGCAGACCGCGTGGACGGCCGACCGCACGGAGTTCCTGGGGCGCCACGGAACGCCGGAGCATCCGGCGGCGCTGGAGCGGGGCCAACCGCTCTCGGGACGGGTCGGCGTCGCGCTGGACCCGTGCAGCGCGCTGCAGACGACCATCGAGCTGGCCGCCGACGAACGCGCCGACGTCGTGTTCTTGCTCGGCCAGGCGGCGTCTCGCGAGGCGGCAACGCAGCTGATCGCGCGCTATCGCGCATGCGACGTCGAGGCGGTGCTGGCGGGCGTCGTGTCCCACTGGGACGAGGTGCTCGGCGCCGTGCAGGTCTCGACGCCCGATCGCAGCCTCGACGTCCTGCTCAACCGCTGGCTGCTCTACCAGACGCTCGCCTGTCGGGTCTGGGCGCGGTCCGCCTTCTATCAGGCCGGTGGCGCCTACGGCTTTCGCGACCAGCTCCAGGACGTGGCGGCGCTCACGCTGGCGCGCCCCGACGTCGCGCGCCAGCACGTCCTGCGCGCGGCGGCGCGGCAGTTCGTCGAGGGCGACGTACAACACTGGTGGCACCCGCCGGCGGGGCGGGGCGTTCGAACGCGGATCTCGGACGATCTGCTCTGGCTGCCCTGGGTCGTCAGCCGCTATCTCGAGGTCACCGGCGACGCCGGCATTCTCGATGAAGTCGTCGCCTATCTCGAGGCGCCGCTCCTCGCCGCCGAGCAGACCGAGGCGTATCTGCAGCCGCGGCGCGCCGAGACAGCCGGCACGCTGTTCGAGCATTGCGGCCGCGCCATCGAGCGGAGCCTGCGCGTCGGGCCCCACGGTCTGCCCCTGATGGGAACGGGCGACTGGAACGACGGCATGAACCGCGTCGGCGTCGGCGGGACGGGCGAGAGCGTGTGGCTCGGGTGGTTCCTCCACACCGTGCTGAGCGAATGGGCGCCGCTGGCCGGCACGCGGGGAGAGCCGCAGCGCGCCGACACGTGGCGGCGACACGCGCGCGCGCTGCGCGCCGCGCTCGAACGCGAGGGATGGGACGGCGCGTGGTATCGCCGCGCCTACTTCGACGACGGGACGCCGCTGGGCTCCGTGCTCAACGACGCCTGTCGCATCGACTCCGTCGCGCAGTCATGGAGCGTGCTGTCGGGCGCAGGCGTTCCCGATCGCGCGCAGCGCGCCATGGCCGCCGTGGACGAGTACCTCGTCCGTCCGGCCGATCGTCTGATCGTGCTCTGCACGCCGCCGTTCGACGCCACGGCGCTCGATCCGGGCTACATCAAAGGCTACCCGCCGGGCGTGCGCGAGAACGGCGGCCAGTACACGCACGCGGCGATCTGGACGGTGATGGCCTTTGCCGCGCTCGGAGACGGAGACAAGGCCGGCGAGCTGTTCACCATGCTGAATCCGATCGGTCGCGCGGCGACGCCGGCAGGCGTCGCGCGCTACGCCGTCGAGCCGTACGTCGTCGCGGCCGACGTCTACGCCGAAGCCCCGCACGTCGGCCGTGGGGGCTGGACCTGGTACACCGGCTCCGCGGGCTGGCTGTATCGCGCCGGCCTCGAGTCGCTGCTGGGCTTCCGCGTCCACGGTACCCGGTTGCTGATCGATCCCTGCATCCCGCGCGCGTGGCCGGGGTTCTCGATCGCCTTCCGCCATCGCTCCGCGCGGTACGACATCGTGGTGGAGAATCCCGAGGGCGTGAGCCGAGGCGTGTCGTCGCTCGAGCTCGACGGACGCCCCGTCGCCGGCTGCGCAGAGGTCGTGCTCGCCGACGACGGCGCGGAGCACCGGCTCCGCGTGGTCCTGGGCAAGCCGTAGCGGTGTAGATTGAATCTCAACATGGAGGGTTTTCCCATGCCACTGAAGTCCATGTCTCTCATCGCCGCCGTCATCCTGTTCGGAGCGTGGGGCGTTGGTCACGCCGACGTTCCGAAGCCGGACGACATCATGGCCTGTAACGACGAAGCGCAGGAAGCGGCCCGCAAGGGCGACGATTCTCGGGCAGCCTCGCCGAACACCAAGGACCACAGCCGGGCCGCCGACGCCCGCCGGAGCGACGCGCCGTCGGCGACCGTGAGCGGCGACACCCGCGCGGCCGATCCGCAGACCGACGGCATGGACCCCGACGGCGCCAAGGACCCTGTGTACCAGGCGGCCTACCGGACGTGCATGCGCAAGGCGGGCTTCTGACCTTGACGCCTGGCGCCGCCGCACGTATATACACGTGTATAAAGGACGCCGGCATGGCGTCCCGGATCAAGCGCGCGACCGACAAGAGCCGGCTGGGGTCCCCATCGAAGGGACGCCCAGCGACGGTGGTGGCGCGCGCCGGCGGAGAGCCCTAGCGAAGTCTCAGCCACGTTCTCGGACCGACGAGGCCCGCGACCACCAGGTCGCGGGCCGTTTTCGTTTGCGCACGCGAGCAAAGGAGAGGGGCATGATCTCAGGAGTCTGGTTGCCGATCGTCACGCCGTTCGTGGATGGCGCCGTCGACTTCGCCGGCTACGAGCGGCTGCTCGAGCACTACCTGGGCAAGGGCGTGAGCGGCGTCTTCCCGCTGGGCACCACGGGCGAGAGCCCGACCATCGACGACGACGAGATGGAGGCGCTCGTCGAGCGGACCGTCGGCGTGGTCGCCGGACGCGTGCCCGTCTTCGTGGGCGTCGGCGGCAACGCGACCAGGAAGGTGCTCGCGACCCTGAAGCGGCTCGAGCGTCATCGCTTCGAGGGCATCGTCTCCGTGTGCCCGTACTACAACCGGCCGAGCCAGGACGGGATGCGGGAGCACTTCACGCGCATCGCGGAAGCCACCGACCGGCAGATCCTCGTCTACAACATCCCGTACCGGACCAGCGTCAACCTCGCCAACGACACGCTGCTGCGGCTGGCGGAGCTGCCCAACGTCGTCGGCGTCAAGGACTCGTCCGGCAACCTCGCCCAGTCGCTGGATCTCCTGCGGCAGCGGCCCGAGGGCTTCGCCGTCATGACGGGCGACGACGCGCTCTTCTACACGATGCTCGCCCACGGCGGCGACGGCGGGATCCTGGCCTCCTGCCACGTCGCCACCGAGGGGTTCGTCGGCGTCCACGCACGCATGGCCGCCAACGACCACCACGCGGCGCGCGCGATCTGGTCGCGGCTCGAGGCGGTGGTGCCGCTGCTCTTCAAGGAAGCCAATCCGATGCCGATCAAGCATTGTGTGTGGCGCCAGGGGCTGATCACGTCACCCGAATGTCGCCTCCCGTTGACGCGGATTTCCAGCGGTTTGGCCGATGAGCTGGATCGCGCGCTGAAGAATGCGGTAGTCTGAATGCATGGAGACGACGAAAGAGTGCAAGCACGGATTGAAGCAAGGATGCGTGTACTGCCACGCGCGCACGACGACGACGCCGGCCGCCCGGCCGGCGTCCAAGCGGCGGTCGCCGTCGAGCCGGCTGTCCGAGCAGATGAACGACCGCATGACGACGCTCAAGAAGCGGCTGAAAGAGATCCGCGGCGGGTAACGCCGGTCAGAACAGCGCGGTGATGCGCTCGCGCGTCGCCGCGTCGGGCAGGCGCCCCACGCCGGCCTGCATGTTGTCCTCGAGGTGCGGCAGCCGGCGGGTGGCCGGAATCACGCAGGTCACGGCCGGGTGCGCCAGGATCCACTTGAGGAAGAGCTGCGCCCATGACGCGCAGTCGAAGTCCGCCGCCCACGACGGCAGGCGACGGCCGCGCGCCTGGGCGAAGAGGGCGCCCTGGGCGAGGGGGCGGTTCACCAGCACCGCGATGCCGCGCTCGCGCGCCAGCGGCAACAGCCGCCGCTCCGCCTCGCGCTCGGCCAGCGAGTAGTTGAGCTGCACGAAGTCGAGCGGCACGCTGCGCATGACGCGCTCCAGCGGGTCGTGGCCGGCCGCGCTGTAGTGCGTCACGCCGAGATAGCGGATGCGGCCCGTGGCCTTCCACTCGCGCAGCGTCGCGAGGTGCGTCTGCCAGTCGACGAGGTTGTGGACCTGCATCAGGTCCAGCCCCTTGCCGCGCAGGAGCTCGAGCGAGCGCTCCATCTGGGCGACGCCGGCCGCGCGCCCCGTCGTCCACACCTTGGTCGCGACCCAGAGGGCGTCGCGCACGCCCAGCTCGGCGGCGAGGTCGCCGACGGCCGCCTCCGCGGCGCCGTACATGGGCGAAGAGTCCACGACGCGCCCGCCGAGATCGACGAAACGCCGCAGCACCTCGCGGAGCGGGCCGCGCCGGGCGGGATCGCCGACGTCGAAGGCCTGCCACGTGCCGAGCCCGAGGGCAGGGATCCTCTCGCCGGTCGAGGGAATCGCGCGGAGGACCGGCGTCACTGAGCCTTGAGCCGCATATCCTCGTACGACGGGAACGAGTACATCGGGATCACGTTCATGGTGTGCTCGCTCAGGCGGGGGCCGATGCCGATCAGGCCGCGCAGGTCCATGATCGGCGCGTACATCACGCGGTCGATGGTGAGCTGCTGGATCCGATGCAGGATCGCCTCCCGCTTGACGGGATCCCGCTCGCGTGACTGCTGCAGGAACATCTCGTCGAGGTCGGGATAGCCGCCGTAGGCGTAGGGGCCCTTGCTGTACATGAACGTCTCGACGCGGGTGGCGGCGTTGCCCGAGTTGCCCACGGCGGTGAGGAAGAGCCCGCGCAGCTTCTTCTCCTGCCACGCGGCGTAGAACGACGCGCGCTCCATCAGTCGCATCCTCACGCGGATCCCGACGGCGTTCAGGTTGTTCAGCGCGGATTCGCCCACGGTCGAGAAGCCGGGGATGGGCGTGAACTCGCCGGCGTCGAGGCCGTTCGGATAGCCGGCCTCGGCGAGCAGCTGCCTGGCTTTCTGCGGGTCGTAGGGGTGCGGGGGGACCTGGAGCGCGAAATCCATCACGCGCGGCACGATCACGCCGGCGGGCGGGCAGAAGCCGAGGCAGGCCGCCTCGTTCGTGGACTTGCGATCGAGGGCGTAGTTCACGGCCTGGCGCAGCCGCTTGTCGGCCCACGGCGACTTCGGGTCCCACTGGTCCGGGAACTCGATCCAGAAGATGGACGCATGCCGCGTGTCGACCAGCTTGTAGCGCGCGTCGCCCTTGAGCGCCAGCGCGTCGGGGCCGTCCAGGAACAGGGCGAAATCCGTCTCGCCGCTCTTCAGCATGGCCAGCCGCGTCGTGCTGTCGGGCACGCTCTTCATCGTCAGCTTCCGGATGTAGGGGGCGTGCCGCCAGTGCGCCGTGTTCGCTTCCAGGACGATCTCGAGGCCGGGCCGCTGGCTGAGGAACCTGTACGGGCCCGCGCCGATGGGCTTCTGCTTGAAGCCGTCGGGGCCGACCGACTCGAAATATTTCTTCGGCAGCACGATGCCCGCCGCGGTGGCCGTGGTGCCGTAGAACGTCATGAAGTCCGGCCACGGCTCCTTGAGGGTGAAGCGCACGGTGAGCGGATCGACGATCTCGAGCTGCCGGACGCGCGCGCGCAGCTCTCGCGCGCCGGCGCCGTTGTAGCGATCGAAGCTGAACTTCACGTCCTCCGCGCTGAGCGGGTCGCCGTTGTGAAACTTGAGCCCGCGGCGCAGCTTGAACTCGTACACGAGCCCGTCGCGGCTCTCCGTCCACGACTCCGCCAGGCTGGCGCCCATCTTCTGGTTGGGCAGCGGCCGCACCAGCGCGTCGTGGATCGCGTACATCACGCCGAACGGCGTGATCTGGGGCGGGGCGGTGGACGGATCGAACCAGGCCGGCGCCAGCGTGACGTGGAACGAGACGGTGACCTCGCCCGCAGGCTCGGCGGCGAGCGCCGGCGCGGCGGCGGCGGCGACCGCCAGCGCGGCGAGCAGGACGACGCGAGCGCGCGTCGCGTATGCGTTCATGGGTGGACCTCCTGGAGCGGCGGTACGCTACCACGATTTCTTCGTCGGCGGCCAGTTCGGGCCGGGAGGCGCCGCGCCCGGCCGCGCGCCGCTTGACTCCGCGCCCGAGCCCGCTATAGTCCGGAACAACCGCGACCAGGCGCGACTCGGCCACCTCGGTCACCCGCGCAGGAGGAACTCATGAAGGACGGCCTCCGGTTCGTCGATTCCGACATGCACATCATGGAACCGCCCGATCTCTTCGACCGCTACCTGGACCCGGCGTTCAGGCACCGCATCAGCGTGCCGGTGGGCGCCGACGGCCGTCCCAAGCGCGGCGTCGCGGGCCTCACCATCATCGACGGGCTGCCGACGTCCGACATGGACCTGCAGCAGTACCGCAAGCGCGTCCGCCCGGCCGGCTCGCAGACCACCCAACCCCTCTCGGGCTCGCGGCTGTTCGACACCGGCCGGCTCGATTTCGCCATCGAGCGCGACTACAACGCCGAGGCGCAGGTCATGGGCATGGAGCTGGAGGGCGTCGACATCGCCGTCCTCTATCCCACCAGCGGGCTGGCTCTCATCGCCCGCGACAACATGGACCCGCGCCTGTCGCTCGCCATTTGCCAGGCCTACAACAACTGGATCCACGAGTTCACCCGCTACAGCCCCGATCGCCTGAAATGGGTCGCGATGCTGCCCGTCCACGACGTGCACCTGGCCTGCCGCGAGCTGATCCGGTGCGTGCGCGAGCTGGGCGCCGTCGGCTCGTTCATCCGGCCGAATCTGGTGAACGATCATTACTGGCACTCCAATTACTGGGACCCGCTCTACAGCGTGCACGAAGAGCTGAACGTCACCTGGGGCTTTCACGAGGGCGTGAGCGCAGTGTATTCGCGGATGATCCCGCTGTACGGCGAGAACCGGTTCTACCGTCACGTGGCCAGCCACTGGATCGAGATGCAGCAGGCGATGGTCGCCATGATCATCGGCGGCGTGTTCGAGTTTCATCCGCGGCTGCGCGTGGGCTTCCTCGAGGCTCAGAATTCGTGGGCGCCGGGACTCCTGTCACGGATCGAGTGGGATTACCCGCAGTACCGTGACTCGCACGCGCCGTACCTGACGTTGACCCCGCGCGAGTACTTCCGGCGCAACTGCTGGGCCGCCGTCGAGGGCAGCGAGCCCGAGATCGAGGCGACGGCCGGGCTCATCGGCGCCGATCGCATGTGCGTCTCGACGGACTACCCGCATTTCGACTCCAACTTCCCGCACGTTTCGGAGAACCTCCTCAAGAACGTGCCGCGCGAGATCGCCGCGCAAATTCTGATAGGTGGCGCGCACCTCTACGGCTTCACGGAGGCCGATTTCAACAAGGCGGACGCGGCCGCGGCACGGGCCTGAGCCGTCTCGGCGCGCGCGCGGCTCAGCGCCGCGGCGGTCCGTCCGCATTGGCCGTCGCGCAGGAGCGCGATGACGAGCAGGACCAAGGAGAGCCATGCGGACCATCGACATCCATGCCCATCTGACTCCGCAGTGCTTCTGGCGGGCGACCGAGAACGGCGGCGACTGGCACACCATCAAGCGCGAGAAGGATGCGCGGGGCAGGGAGTCCGCCATCGTCGGCGGCCAGCGGCACCCGCTGCCGCCGCGGGCCAAGTGGACGCCCGAAGAGCGCCTGGCCGACATGGACTCGCTCGGCGTCGACGTCCACGTCGTCTCGCCCTACGTCGGGTTCTACAACTATCACCTCGACACCACGGCCGCGGTCGCGACCGCCCGCGCCACGAACGACGAGATCGCCGACATGGTCCGGGCCCGGCCCCAGCGGTTCGCGGGGCTCGGGACGCTGCCCATGCAGGACGTGAAGGCCGCGATCACGGAGCTGGAGCGCGGCATGATGCAGCTCGGCCTCAAGGGCGTGGAGATCAACGATCACGTCAACGGCCGAACCCTGGACGAGCCGGACTTCCGCCCCTTCTGGAAGGCCGCCGAGCAGATGGGGGCGCTGATCTTCTTCCATCAGGGGGGCGAGACGCTGGTGACTCCGCGGACGAAGCGTTATCACCTCCCGAACAGCATCGGCAACCTCGTAGACCGGGCGGTGACGTTCGCCACGCTCGTGCACGGTGGCGTCATGGACGCGTTCCCGGAGCTCCGGATCGTGCTCGGCCACGGCGGCGGGTACACGTGCTACGGGATCGGCCGCATGGACCACGCATGGCAGGTCCGCTCCGAGGCGCGCGTGCACGTCACGCAGCCGCCCAGCGCGTATCTGCGGCGCTTCTACTACGACTGCATCGTCTACACCGAGCCGGCGCTGCGCTATCTCATCGACACCGTCGGCGTCGACCGGGTCGTGTTCGGGACCGACTGGCCCTACGACATGGCCCTGGACTGGCCTGTGGCGTGGATCCTCGGCATGAAGAGCCTCTCGCAGGACGAGAAGGAGGCGATCCTCTGGAAGAACCTCGAGCGGCTGCTGAAGCTCTGAGTGTCCGCGGATGTCCGACCTCGAGCGACCCGGGGTGAGGACGGTGAACTTGCAGTAGACGGGTATCTGAGAAGATCCTCCGGGTTCGTTCAATCCGGCCCCTCTTGGTCGGAGGCCGCTTTGTGCTGTACGTTCCGCTGGTGATCGCGTACCTGTTCCGCCGGCTCGCCTGGGCGGTGGTGCTGCTTTTCGGCATCACGCTGGCCGTCTTCCTCGTCGTTCACCTCTCCGGCGATCCCACCGCGCTCTACGTCGGTCCCGAGGGCACCCGCGAGGACTACGAGATGGTCCGCGCTGCGCTCGGCTTCGACCGTCCGCTGCCGGAGCAGTACGGCCGCTTCCTGCTCCGCGCCGTGCAGGGGGACTTCGGCCGCTCGCTGCGCCACCAGCAGCCGACGCTGCCGCTCGTGCTGACGCGCTTTCCCGCCACGCTCAAGCTGGCGCTCGTGGCCATGGCGCTCGCGGTGGCGCTCGCGCTGCCCCTCGGCATCCTCTCCGCGCTGCGCCGCAACTCCGTCCTCGACACCTTCGCGATGGCGTTCGCGCTGTCGGGCCAGTGCATGCCCACGTTCTGGCTCGGAATATTGCTGATCCTCGTCTTCGCCGTGCAGCTCCGCTGGGTGCCGGTCTACGGCGGTGAGGGCCTCGCCGCGCTCGCGCTGCCGGCGCTGACGCTCGGCGTGTGGGCGATGGCACGCACCGCGCGCATCACACGCTCGAGCATGCTCGAGGTGCTGCACCAGGATTTCCTGCGAACGGCGCGCGCCAAGGGGATCAGCGAATGGGGCGTGGTCCTCCGGCACGCGCTGCGGAACGGCGCGATTCCGATCGTGACGGCGATCGGGCTGGAGCTGGGCAACCTGCTGGGCGGCGCCGTCATCACCGAGGCGGTCTTCGCGTACCCGGGCGTCGGGCGTCTGGCCGTCGAGGCCGTGGTGAACAAGGACGTCCCCCTGCTGCAGGCCGTCGTGTTCACGGTGGCGGCGAGCCTGATCCTCTTGAACGTCGCGATCGACCTCCTGTACATGGCGCTGGATCCGAGGGTGCGCCTTGCCTAGCGGCCGCCGCACGCGCGCGCTGATCGGCTCGCCCGCCGCCGGGCTCGGCCTGCTGGCGGTGGCGCTCGTCACCCTCTGCGCGCTGCTGCCGGGCCTGCTCGCGCCCGCGGATCCGAACGAGCAGCGCCTGCTCGCGCGCTTCACGCCGCCGACGGCGCGCACGCCTGACGGCGACCTCGCCGTGCTCGGCACCGACCAGCTCGGGCGCGACATCCTCAGCCGCGTCATCCATGGCGCGCGCACCTCCGCGCTGATCGGCGTGTCGGCGGTGCTGCTCGCGGGCAGCGTCGGCACGAGCCTCGGCCTCACCGCGGGCATCCGTGGCGGCCTCGCCGACCATCTCGTCATGCGGCTGGCCGACATGCAGTTCGCGTTCCCGTTCATCCTGCTCGCCATCACGGTCATCGGCGTGCTCGGCCCGAGCGTGCGCAACATCATCCTCGTGGTCGGGCTCAGCAGCTGGGCGACCTACGCGCGCGTGGTGCGCGCGGAGACGCTGGCCGTGCGCGAGCGCGCGTACGTCGACGCCGCGCGCTCGCTCGGCATGTCGGTCCCGCGCATCGTCTGGCGCCACATCCTGCCCAACGTGAGCGCCTCGCTCATCGTGGTGGCCACCTTCGGCGTGGCCGGCGCGATCCTGACGGAGGCCGGGCTGAGCTTTCTCGGCCTCGGCGTGCCGCTCAGCATCCCGTCGTGGGGCGGCATGCTCGCCGAGGGGCGGCAGTTCGTGGACACGCGCTACTGGCTGGCGCTGTCGCCCGGCGCCGCGCTCTTCGCGACGGTGATCGCGATCAACCTGATCGGCGACGCCCTGCGGGACGCGCTCGATCCGTATCTCCAGACTCGAGGAACCGTCGATCGGTTCTAGGGAGGCCTCGACCATGAGGATCGTGCTCGGAGCGCTCGCGCTTGTCGTCCTGCTCGCCGGCGTCGCGCAGGGGCAGCCCAAGCCCGTGATCGTGGTGCAGTCCGGCGAGGCGGCCACGCTCGACTGGCACATGCACTGCGACAAGAACGCCCACGAGCCCGACCGGCAGATCTTCGACACGTTGCTGCGGCGCGACCTCAAGACGCTCAAGCTCGAGGGCAATCTCGCCGAGTCCTGGCGCCTGCTCAACGAGACGACGTGGCAGTTCAAGCTGCGGCGCGGGATCAAGTTCCACAACGGCGAGCCGCTCGACGCGGCCGCCGTCAAGTACAGCATCGAGCGGATGCTCAATCCCAAGCAGGGCGCGCCGGGGCGGACGAGCATCGCGACCATCGATCACGTGGACGTGGTCGACGCCTCCACCGTGAACGTCGTGACGAGCAAGCCGTTTCCGCTGCTGCCCGTACGGATGAGTCCCGGCCACTGCGGCACCGTCGGCATCGTGCCGCCGAAGTACATCGAGCAGGTCGGCGACGCCGGCTTCGCCGTCAAGCCCGTCGGCAGCGGTCCCTACAAGTTCGTGGAGTGGGTGAAGGACGAGCGGCTCGTGCTCGAGGCCAACCGCGACTACCACCGCGGGGCGCCGGCCATCGAGCGACTGGTCTTCCGTCCGGTGCCCGAGCTGACGACGCGCGTGGCGGCCCTGCTCTCCGGCCAGGCCGATCTCGTCAGCGACGTGCCGCCGGACCAGATGGCCAAGATCAAGGCCAGCGGCGTCGCGCGCACCGAGGTGAGCACGCTCGGCGGCTTCGTCATCATGGTGAAGATCACGAACTACCTGATGCCGGGCCCCTGGCAGGATGCTCGCGTGCGGCGCGCCATCAACTACGCGATCGACATGGACACCATCATCAAGACCGTGCTCGAGGGGCACGGCCACGTGCTCGGCGTCCCGCTGGAGCGCGAGGCGTTCGGCTTCAACCCGGCCATGAAGTGGTGGGGCTACGACCCCGAGCGCGCGAGGGCGCTGCTGCGTGAGGCCGGGTACGCCAACGGCTTCGAGATGACGCTGCACGCGCCGAACCGCCGCTACATGAACGACATCGAGGTCATGCAGGCGATGGCGGCCATGCTGGGCAAGGTCGGGATCAAGGCCAACGTGCAGGTGTGGGAGCAGAGCGTCTACACGACGAAGTGGCGCAAGCGCGAGCTGCTGCCCGCCTACATGACGGCCTGGGGCGGCGCCGGCGTCTTCGACGGCGACCTGCTCGTGAACTCCCTGCACAGCAAGTCCGCGCTCGCCATCCACAAGAACGAGGCGCTCGACAAGATCCTCGAGGAGGCGCAGGGCACCAACGATCCCGAGAAGCGCCGAGCGCTCTACTTCAAGGCCCAGGAGATCGTCTTCGAGGACGCGCCCATCATCAAGGCGTACCAGCAGGCGCACATCTTCGGGATCAGCAACCGGCTCGACTGGAAGCCCTGGATCGACAATATGCTGTTCCTGTACGACGCGCGGCTGAAGTGATGAGCGCGGCGTTGTCTCGGCTGTTCAGTCCGATCAGAATCGGCCACGCGACGGCCAAGAACCGCATCGTCTCGACGCCGCACGGCGCCGCGTTCGGCGAGAAGGGCAACATCACCGACCGCTACATCCGCTATCACGAGGAGAAGGCGAAGGGCGGTTGCGGCGTCGTGATGATGTTCGGCTCCTCGAGCATCCATCCGACATCGATCAACGACTGGGGAGAGGTCAACAACTGGGACGACGGCGTGATCCCGCAGTTCGCGCAGATGAGCGCGGCCATCCACCGCCACGGCGCGCTCTGCCTGTCGCAGATCTCGCATCGCGGGCGCCGGGGCCACTCGTGGTACTCCGGCGTTCCGCTGTGGGCGCCCTCCGACACGCGGGAGGAGCGGCATCGCGAGTGGCCGCACGTCATGACCAGAGCCGAGATCCGCGAGGTCGTCGACGCGTGGGCGGCGGCGGCCGTGCGGCTCAAGAAGGGCGGCTACGACGGCGCGGACATCCCGCTCTACGGCGGCCACCTGCTCGAGAACTTCATCTCGCCGCTCGCCAACACGCGCACCGACGAGTACGGCGGCAGCCTCGACAATCGCCTGCGCCTGCCGCGCGAGGTGCTGCGTGCGCTGCGGGAGGCGGTGGGGCGCGACTTCATCATCGGCCTGCGTCACAGCGGCGATCACTTCGTGGAGGGTGGGCTCACGCGCGAGGAGCTGCTGGAGATCGCGCGGCAGCTGGACGCGCTGGGCATCGCGGATTACTGGATGGTCAGCGGATCGAACACGGAGACGCTGAAATACGAGGCGGCGGTCACGCCGTCGCACTACCACCCCCGCGGCGTCTTCAACGACCTCGCCGCGCTCACGAAGAGCGTGGTCCGCGTGCCCGTCATCGTGGCCGGCCGCATCGTGACCGCCGAGCAGGCGGAGGCGGCCCTGGCGGCGGGCGTGTGCGATCTCGTCGGCATGACGCGGGCGCTGATCGCCGATCCCGAGATGCCGAAGAAGGTCAGCGAGGGCCGGCCCGACGACGTGCGCGTGTGCGTCGGCGCCGCCGAGGGCTGTATCGGACGCCTGCGGCAGGGCAAGGCGATCACCTGCGTGCAAAACCCGGCCATCGGCCGCGAGGCCGAGCTGATGGAGATCCGCCCGGCGTTGACGCGGCGGCGCGTGGTCGTGGTCGGCGGCGGCGTGGCCGGGCTCGAGGCCGCGCGGGTGGCCGCGCTGCGCGGTCACCAGACGATCCTGCTCGAAGCGACCTCGGTTGTCGGCGGCCAGGTCCTTGCCGTCGCGCGCGCGCCCAAGCGCGAGGACTATGCGTCGATCCCGGCATGGCTCGCCAACCAGGCGAAGAAGGCCGGCGTCGAGATCCGCCTCGACACGCCCGCCTCGGGCGCCGACGTCCTCGCGCTGAAGCCTGACGCCGTCATCCTCGCCACCGGCGCCACCCAGCGCCGGCCGGACATCCCGGGCGTGACGCTGCCGCACGTCGCGACCACCGTGGACGTCCTCACGGGCCGCGCCGCCACCGGCCGCCGGGTGGTCATCGTCGACGAGGAGGGCTACTTCGCGGCGCCGACGACGGCGGACTTCCTGGCCGAGCGCGGAGCCCAGGTCACCATCGTGTGCCGCTACTTCATGGTCGGCGAGGACATCGACGAGGGCACGCGCTCCGATCTCTACGCGCGGCTGTTCACGCGCGGCGTGACCCTGATCCCGATGACGGTGGCCAGGGAGATCCTGCCCCGCGGCGTGCGCACGCGTCACACGTTCGCGAACACCGAGGCCATCGTCGAGGCCGACTCGGTGGTGCTGGCGTTCGGCGGCAAAGCGAACGATCCGTTGTCGCGGGAGCTGGAAGGCAAGGTGGCGGAGCTGAAGGTGATCGGCGACGCGTACTCTCCGCGTCGCGTCCACGACGCCATCCTCGACGGCACCCGTGTCGCCCGGACGCTCTGATGACACAAAGGAGATCCCGACCATGAGACTCGTCCGCCTGCTCGTGTCGCTCACGCTCGTGCTGCCCGCGACCAGCGTCTTCGCCGCCGACCTGCCGGAGATCACGAAGCGCGGCCACATGGTCGCCGCCACCAGCGGCAACCTGCCGCCCGTGACCTTCCTGAACGATAAGAACGAGCTGGTCGGCTACGACATCGAGGTCGGCAAGTTCATCGCCAGGCACATCGGCGTGAAGCTCGATCTCGTCCGGCTGGACTGGAAGGGGATCCTGCCGGGACTGCAGACCGGGCGCTTCGACGCCGTCTTCTCCAACGTCAACGTGACGCCGGAGCGCAAGGAGATCTTCGACTACTCGATCCCGTACTCGCGCTCCGCGGTCGTCGTCGTGGCGAAGGCGAACGTCCCCGACATCCACGGGCCGACCGATCTCAAGGGCCGGATGGTGGGCGCCATCTCCGGCGGCATGGACGGCGAGATCCCGGCCAAGGCCATCGAAAAGGAGCACGGCGCGTTCAAGGGCTTCAAGGGCTACGCGGGCTACGCCGAGATGTTCGCCGACATGGAGATCGGACGGATCGAGGCGGCGGTGGCGCCCGACACGGCGGCGGCGAACTTCATCAAGGACAAGCCGGGCGTGGCGAAGATCGTCGGCAAGCCGTACGTCGTGCGCTACGTCGGGGTGCCGATGCAGAAGGGCTCGACGCAGCTCAAGGCCAAGATGGACGAGGCCATCCGTATGATGCGCAAGGACGGGCTGCTCGATCGCTGGGCCAAGCAGTACTTCGGCATCGACAACTTCAGCGCGCAGCTGATCGACCAGGTGCCCTGACATGCACCTGGACTTCGGCGTGGCCTGGAAGTTCCTGCCGATCCTGCTCCAGGCCTCGCTCATGACCATCGCGCTGTTCGTGCTGAGCCAGGTCCTTGGCACCGCGGCCGCGTTCTTCGTGGCGCTGGCGCGCATGTCGCCGCGCGCGTGGCTGCGCCGGCCGGCCATGGCCTACATCTGGGTCGTGCGCGGCACGCCGCTGCTGCTGCACCTCTTCTTCGTGTACTACGCGGCGCCGGCCTTCGGCATCACGCTGGACGCGTTCCCCGCCGCCATCATCGCGATGTCGGCCAGCGCCGCCGCCTACAACGCCGAGATCATCCGCGCCGGCCTCCAGGCCGTCCACCGCGGTCAGCTCGAGGCGGCGTACGCGGTGGGCATGAGCTACGGGCAAGTCGTGCGGCGCATCATCGTGCCGCAGGCGGTGCGCATCATCATCCCACCCTACATGGGCAACGCAATCTCGCACTGCAAGAACTCGTCGCTCGCGTCCGTGATCACGGTGCCGGAGCTGATGCTGACCGCGCAGATGATCTACAGCAGCACCTATCGCGCGATCGAGATCCTCACCGTGACCGGCGCCATCTACCTGGTGCTGACGAGCTGCCTGAGCGCGCTGCAGATGTACGGCGAGCGGCTGACGGCCTACGAGCAGCGCGGGCTGGGCGAAGGCCGTCGCCGGCGACTCCGGCTGGACGCGCCGCTGCCGACGATGCCGGCCTCGTGATGGAGCGCGCGTGATCGAAGTCGAGAGTCTCGTGAAGCACTTCGGCGCCGTGCGCGCGCTCGACGGCGTCAGCCTGTCGGTGGCGGCCGGCGAGGTGGTGTGCCTCATCGGGCCGAGCGGCTCGGGCAAGAGCACCCTGCTCCGCTGCATCAACTTCCTGGAGGAGCCGACCTCCGGCGTCGTCCGCGTGAACGGCAAGCGCGTCGGCCGGGAGGGCACGCGCCGGGTGAGCGCGCGCGAATTGGCCCGCACGCGCGCCGAGATCGGGATGGTCTTCCAGCATTTCTATCTCTGGCCGCACATGATCGCGCTCGAGAACGTCATCGAGGGCCTCGTGACGGTGAAGGGGATGGGCGTCGGCGAGGCGGCGGCCAAGGGCCGCGCGCTGCTGGAGAAGGTGGGCCTCACCGACAAGATGGAGGTCTATCCCGAACATCTCTCCGGCGGCCAGCGCCAGCGCGTGGCCATCGCGCGCGCGCTGGCCATGGAGCCGCGGGTCATGCTGTTCGACGAGCCGACGTCGTCGCTCGATCCCGAGCTGGTGGGCGAGGTGCTGCGCGTCATGGAGCAGGTGGCGAGCGAGGGAATGACGATGGTGGTCGCGACGCACGAGATGGGCTTCGCGCGCAAGGTCGCCGACCGCGTGGTGTTCCTGGACCAGGGCAAGATCCTCGAGGTCGGCACACCCGAGGAGATCTTCGGCCGTCCGCGCCACGAGCGACTGCGGCGATTCCTCGACAAGGTGCTCGTGTGAGGGCGCCGGCCGCGGCTGGCGCCCGCGCCCGATCCGGTTTACGATCTCGCCACCATCGAGCCGTGACCCGGCACCCAGGGAGCGCGACATGCAAGACCGGCTGATCTCCGGCGACAACCACATCGACCTGACCTACTGCCCGCCCGACCTCTGGTCCTCGCAGGCGCCGGCCAAGTGGAAGCTGCTGGCGCCGCGGGTCGAAGAGCTGGAGGACGGCCTGCACTGGTTCGTGGACGCGCAGGACCGGGGGATGTGGAACGGCGTGGGGCCCGGGTTCCTCAAGTACCAGAAGGGCATGTTCGGCCACATCGACGAGATGAAGGACCTCGGCTTCGAGTGGGGCAACGCGCCGGGCATCCAGCCGCGACCGACGACGCCGGAGCTACGGCTGGCCGACCTGGAGCGGGACGGCGTCGAGGCCGAGGTCGTCTACGGCTGCCTCATGATCAACGATTTGATCGACAAGGCCGAGCAGCGCACATGGGCGAACAAGGTCTACAACGACTGGGCCGCGGACTTCGCCAGGCGGGCGGACCCCAATCGCGTGTTCCCGCTGGCGATCATCCCGAACACCGATCCCGTCGAGGCGGCCGCCGAGGTTCGGCGCTGCGCGAAGATGGGCCTGCGCGGCGGCGACCTCGCCTTCAAGCGCATGAGCCCGCCGCTCTACCATCACGCATGGTACGCGCTGTGGGAGGCCGCCGCGGAGTGCCGCTTCCCGATCTCCTTCCACTCGACGGGCTTCAAAGGGCTGCGGGCGCCCGACACGCCGGAGATGGAGAAGGAGTTCAACCTCCAGTGGCGGCTCGTGCGCTCGGCGCTCTTCCAGCTCGACACGATGGAGGTGCTGGTCTCGCTGCTCGCCTCCGGCGCCTGCGAGAAGTACCCCGACTTCAACTTCGTGCTCGGCGAGTCCGGCGTGACGTGGCTGCCCTACGTGTTCGACCGGCTCGACACGGAGTACCACGACCGGGCGCGCGCGCTGAATTTCTCGCTCAAGCCGAGCGACTACTTCAAGCGGCAGGGCTTCGTCACGTACCAGCAAGACATGTACCTGGAGCCGATCATTCCGCTGATCGGCGAGGACAACATCATCTGGGGCGCCGATTACCCGCACCCGGATTGCATCTGGCCCGAGTCGCACGCCACGATCGAGAAGAACCTGGCCGCCATCTCGCCGCGCGTGCGCCGCAAGATCGTGTTCGAGAACGTGTGCCGGCTGTACGACCTGCCGCAGGGGAAGGCCGCGCGCTAGCCTTCCCGTCCGCTCAGCGGCTGCGCAGGTGCGACGTCGAGCGCCACGCCCGGGCGGGCGCGGAGCGGTCGACGTTGAGTCGGCTCATGTGCTCGGTGCCGCGCGCCACCGCGGCGGCGATGGTCGGAAACACGTCGCGCGACTCTTCGATGGTCTCGCCCGCGTAGTTGACGATACGCCAGCGCCAGTCCGGTCGTTTCGGCGTCGAGAATGCGGTGACCTGCACCGTTAAGCCTCCTTGCGTTGCCCGGAGAGACTATCACATCCGGCGTGTCACGCAGGCAGGCCGCGTCATTTCGGTGACACCGGCAAGACTCAGGCTCTTTGCAAGGTCCTGATTTTCCGGCCCAAAGCCCCTCTGGCGTACTCCTTGCCTACATAACGGAGAGCCCAAAAGGCGGGGAGGCCCCTCATGATGACGACGGCTGACAGCCACGCTCGTCACGTCCTTACGGTGTACTCGCGGGATGGCGCCGGCTCGGCGACGGTTGAGCCGAGCCTGCTCCAGAAGATCATCGCGGACGAGATCCAGAAGGCGGTGAGCGAGGACCGCGACGCCCTGCGCGAGCAGATGGCGTGCGACCGTCAGGATCCCTGCGAGTTCGAGAACGTCTGCTCGCACCACAAGGCGCTCGCCGGCGCCATTCTCGCCAGCCAGCTCACGGCCCGCTGATCGACCCGGGCGAGGAACGAAGGCCCCGGAGTCGGCTCCGGGGCCTCGGCTTTCGGCTGCTCGGTGAGATCCTAGCCGCCCACGAGCGCCAGACATTGGGCGGCGGTCGTGCACATGTCATCAGCGGGGATGCTGAGGACGACGCCGCTGATGGCGTGAACGACGTACCATCCGCAGACGGCCGACGCGACCAGGACTCCAGCGGTCACGAGTAGATCTTCCGCCATGGCCATGTCCTCCTTTTTCCCGACGGGACGTGGGACCTTGGCCGGGGCACAGGGCAAGGCGAGTGCCGGACACGAACATCCAGGAAGAGCCGCGGTTTGCGCGGATAAGTTGGGACGGTTGGCGACGCGGACCGGATGCAGGTCGGGCGAAAGGCCCGAGCGATTGACCGCGCGCGCCCGGGAGGCTACTCTCGCCGTCTCATGGGGTCGATCGCCCTTCCGGCCAGCAACCTCGTCTACCAGATCGTGATCGACTGACGCCCGCGGTGAGCGCGCCCGCTCCCCGCTACACGCTGATCACGGCCGCGCGTCTGCTCGACGGCAGCGGCGCCGCGGCCGTCGAGCAGGCGGCGCTGCTCATCGACGGTGACCGCGTCGCGGCCCTCGGTCGCGCCGCGGACGTCCACGCACCGACCGGCGCCGCGGTCGACCGACACGATTATGGCGCCGCCACGATCCTGCCCGGGCTCGTCGACGCCCACACGCACCTCGTCGCGCCCGGCGACGGGACGCTGGGCGACGACGTCGCGAAAGAAGACGACGACATCCTGCTGCTGCAGGCGGCCAAGAACGCGCGCACGCTGCTGCATTCCGGCGTGACGACGCTGCGCGAGAACGGCGCCAAGGGCAAGGTGGCCTTCTCGCTGCGCGAGGGCATCCGCCGCAAGCTCGCGCCGGGGCCGCGCATGGTCATCTGCGGACGACCGATCACGATCACGGGCGGCCACATGGGCTACTTCGGCTCCGAGGCCGACGGCGAGGCGGCCGTGCGCGCGGAGGTGCGCAAGCTGCTCAAGGAAGGCGCCGACTACATCAAGATCGTGGCCAGCGGCGGCTCCACGCGCACCTCGGATCCCAACCGCGCCTCCTACACCGTGGCCGAGCTCGCGGCCATGACCGACGAGGCGCACCGGCACGGCAAGCTCACGGCCGCCCACTGCACGTCCGCGCAGTCGGTGCAGAACTGCCTCGACGCCGACGTCGACATGATCATCCACTGCATCTTCAACGAGCCCGACGGCACCTACCGCTTTCGGCCCGATCTCGTCGAGCGGCTGGCCAAGGCGAAGGCGTGGGTGAATCCGACGCTCTACGTGCAGAAGGCGGGGATCGAGCGACAGCGCGAGGCGCGCGAGCGCGAAGGACGGCTGACGCCCGAGCTCGTCACGCAGCTGGACGCGGCCCGCCGCGCGCTCGACGTGAAGCTCGACGCCGTGCGCCGCATGAGCGAGGCCGGCGTGCGGATGACCGCCGGGTCCGACTCGCCCTGGGGCTGGTACGCGCCGGGCGAGTTCGTGCACGAGATCCACATGCTCGCGCAAGCGGGACTGTCGTACTCGGACGCGATCGTGGCCGGTACGGCGGGCGCCGCCGTCTCCATCGGCGTCGGGCCGGCCGCCGGCCGTCTCGCTCCCGGACGGACGGCGGACGCCCTGGTGGTCCGCGGCGATCCCACGCGCGAGATCACCGCGCTGTGGGATGTGCTCGACGTTTACCAGGCGGGCCGGCGCGTCGAGCGCGGTACGGCGTAGGCGGCTTCTCCTGAACGTCGACCAAGGGGCCCGATCTTGCGCCAGCGTCGACGGGCGCTTCACGGACAGTGCGCAGCTTTAGTTCTTGACGCACCAAACCCCACCGCTCTATTCTCCAGCCCGCGCGATGCGCTGGTCCGACTCCATCGAGGAGGACACCTATGGCGCGCTGCCTCTCGGTCGCATTTCTTCTGGGCTCCGACCGGCTGCGATCGGCGGTCGTCCTCCCCTTCGTCATGACTGGCCTCCTCGCGACCGGGTGCGCCCAATCCAGGGTTGCCACCAGGACGGACAAGTGGGAGCGCGTCCCGTCCAGTGCTCGCGTCGTGCTGATGACTCCCGACATCACCGTGGCCGAGCTCGCGGCCATGACCGACGAGGCGCACCGGCACGGCAAGCTCACGGCCGCCCACTGCACGTCCGCGCAGTCGGTGCAGAACTGCCTCGACGCCGACGTCGACATGATCATCCACTGCATCTTCAACGAGCCCGACGGCACCTACCGCTTTCGGCCCGATCTCGTCGACCGGCTGGCCAAGGCGAAGGCGTGGGTGAATCCGACGCTCTACGTGCAGAAGGCGGGGATCGAGCGACAGCGCGAGGCGCGCGAGCGCGAAGGACGGCTGACGCCCGAGCTCGTCACGCAGCTGGACGCGGCCCGCCGCGCGCTCGACGTGAAGCTCGACGCCGTGCGCCGCATGAGCGAGGCCGGCGTGCGGATGACCGCCGGGTCCGACTCGCCCTGGGGCTGGTACGCGCCGGGCGAGTTCGTGCACGAGATCCACATGCTCGCGCAAGCGGGACTGTCGTACTCGGACGCGATCGTGGCCGGTACGGCGGGCGCCGCCGTC
>QHRU01000084.1 GCA_003220225.1 Candidatus Rokuibacteriota bacterium | reverse complement strand
AGCGCGCGCGTGCGCGTGGGTGTCGCCATCAGCACGCGATCCGGATCCTCGCTCGCGCGTGGGCCCGCATTCTCTGGCGCTGCTGGCAGGACCGCACCCCATACCACGTCGGCCGACATCGCGCCGCGCAGGCGCTCGCCGCCGCCTGAGCGCGCGATGGTTGACACAGGATGTCTCATGGCGCGACATGGTACGCCAAAAGATGCCGGCAAACCTCTCGTGCTACAGTCAGGCCCATGGCCCACAAAGGAATGAAGTTCGGCATCTTCCTGGCGCCGTTCCACCGCCTCGGCGAAAACCCCACCCTCGCCATGAATCGCGACATGGAGCTGATCGAGTGGCTCGACTGGCTCGGCTACGACGAGGTCTGGGTCGGCGAGCATCACTCGGCCGGCTGGGAGCTGATCGCCTCGCCCGAGATCTTCATCGCCGCCGCCGCCGAGCGCACGCGCCACATCATGCTCGGCTCGGGCGTGACGAGCCTGCCCTACCACCATCCGTTCCTGGTGGCCCAGCGCTTCGTGCAGCTCGACCACATGACGCGCGGCCGCACCATGCTCGGCTGCGGCCCGGGCGCGCTCGTCTCCGACGCCTACATGATGGGCATCGAGCCGGTCACCCAGCGGCCACGCATGGACGAGGCGCTCGACGCGATCATGCTCCTGCTGAAGGGCGAGGAGCCGGTGACGCTGAAGACCGACTGGTTCGAGCTGCGCCAGGCGCGCCTGCACCTGGCGCCCTACACGGAGCCGCACTTCCCGATCGCGGTGGCGAGCGTGATGACGCCGTCCGGCGTGCAGGCCGCTGGCCGCCACGGCCTCGGCGTGCTCTCGCTCGGCGCGGGCATTCCCGGCGGGCCTCAGGCGCTCGCCAACCAGTGGAAGATCGGCGAGGAGGTCGCGGCGAAGCACGGCAAGACGATGGACCGCAAGAACTGGAAGCTCGTCGTCAACGTCCACGTGGCCGAGGACGACGCGGAGGCGATGCGCCAGGTGAAGAGCGCCGAGCGCCACGAGACGATCACCTACTTCGAGGAGACGCTCGGCCGGCCGCCCGGCCGCTCCGACGACCCGCTGACCGAGGGCGTGAAGATGGGCACCACGCTCGTCGGCTCGGTGGAGACGGTCGTCAAGGGCATCGAGAAGCTGTGGGCGCTCAGCAACGGCGGCTTCGGCGGCGTGCTCTTCCGCGCCCACAACTGGGCGAACCGCCAGCAGACGCTGCACAGCTACGAGCTGTTCGCGCGCTACGTGATGCCGCGCTTCCAGGGCTCCGCCGACGGTCCACGCAGCTCGAACGAGTGGGCGCGCGGCAACCGCAAGACGATCTTCAGCCCGAACGTCGAGGCCATTCGCCGCGCGTATACCGATGCCGGCCGCGAGGTCCCCGCGGACTTCCTGCAGCGGGCGTCGGGCTCACGCGACATCGAGGGCACGACCACCACCCCCTGACGGCCGACCGATCCTGGCTTGGTTCTAGCCGGCTTGTGCCGATCTGGCGGCCAGATATCATTCGGCTCGGTGACGCGCTCGCGATTGGAAATCGCGGTGAATCAGGCGCTTCCGGGCGGGTCCCCCGTCGGGCACGCCTGTTGCTCTTCTCTGGCTGCCCGCTCCGATAAAGGCAAACCAGCCGTGAGGCTGGGACGCAAAGCCATGGACCCCGGCGCGAACGCCTGGGCCGCCAGGCTACCGAAATGCGAGGCCCCGACACATGGGAGGGACCTCGATGCGCTCGACCGGAAACGGATCACGTCGCCGCCGCATCCTCGTCGTTGACGACGAGCCGGCCTTCGCCGAGCTCATGGCCGACTTCTTCTCGGGGCTGCCGGGTTCGCCGTCGGTGACCGTGGCGGGGAACGGGCTGGCCGCCCTCGACGCCGTGCACCGCGAGATGCCGGACGTGGTCCTCCTCGATCTGAAGATGCCGGTGATGAATGGCCTCGACGTCATGAAGCGCATGCACGAAGTCGATCCCACG
This sequence comes from Candidatus Rokuibacteriota bacterium, assembly GCA_003220225.1. GTDB lineage: Bacteria > Methylomirabilota > Methylomirabilia > Rokubacteriales > CSP1-6 > AR12. Next base: position 8,822 of record QHRU01000084.1, on the reverse strand, counting down.
CTGCCGATTCTCGTGATCTCCGGAACGGACAGCCGCATGGCGAACCAGGCGTTCAGGGCCGGAGCCTTTGGCTACGTGCCCAAGCCGACGAACCTGCGTTACGTCGAGCACCTCGTCGAAGAGGCCGTCGCGCGGCGGCGGACGTAGGGTCGCGGACGATGCTCGACGTCGGAACTCTGCCATCGCTGAGCGGTACCAGCATCCTCGTCGTCGACGACAACGCGGACTTTCTCGAGCTGCTCAACACCACGCTCCGGATCTGCGGCGCGCGCACCATCGCCGCCGTCTCCGTCGCCCAGGCCCGGGCGGCGCTCGAAACCGTCACGCCCGATCTCGTCATCTGCGATCTCGTGCTGCCCGATGGCACGGGGACGGAGCTCCTCGAGTGGCTGCGCGCGCGCCCGCACGAGGCGGGCGGCGCGATCGCCGCCGTCGCGGTGACCGCCTTTCCCCGAAGCTACCCGGCGATGCAGGTGAACGGCTTCGCCGCTTACTTCGTGAAGCCCGTGCGGCTCGACAACCTCTGCCGCGCGATCGCCTCGCTCCTCGGGCGCCGCGAATTCAGCGACGCCCCACGCTGACGGCCTGATCGCCCGCGAGCGCCGGGGCGGCGGCCGAAGCCACCGCCCGGCGACGCTGGAGACGGTCGTCAAGGGCATCGAGAAGCTGTGGGCGCTCAGCAACGGCGGCTTCGGCGGCGTGCTCTTCCGCGCCCACAACTGGGCGAACCGCCAGCAGACGCTTCACTCGTACGAGCTGTTCGCGCGCTACGTGATGCCGCGCTTCCAGGGCTCCGCCGACGGTCCGCGACGCTCGAACGAGTGGGTGCGCGGCAACCGCAAGACGATCTTCAGCCCGAACGTCGAGGCCATTCGCCGCGCGTATACCGATGCCGGCCGCGAGGTCCCCGCGGACTTCCTGCAGCGGGCGGCGGGCTCACGCGACATCGAGGGCACGACGACCACGTCCTGAGCGCGGAGCCACGTCGTAACGACAGCTTCGCGGAAATGTCGCCGTTTCGGTCTTGACGACCCCCGCGCCCGCGAGCATATTGGCTCCCGTCTCTGAGCTGTGTCCCCTGAGAGCAGGAGCGGCGATGAAGCCACTCGCCACGACGAGGTGGTGGTCGATCTTGCCCGGCGCGTTCCGCGCGTCTCGTGCCGCTCTGCGCCCTGCCCTCTACGCGTCACCCTCTCCGCGAGCTCCGCCGCGGCCCTCGGCTGTCTGACGTCGCCCACGACCTAGGACTGATAGCTCGCTCAAGGCAAGGAGTAAGGTCGATGCCACATCCTGCCAAGACTGCACGAATTCGTTGGCTGCTCCCGACTCTCGCACTTGGGTTGCTGCTTTTCCTGCCGGGCCTCGTCATCGCCGATGTCACGAACCCGCTCTGCTCCGGTGAAAAGGTCTTCTTCGACCCCGGCAACGGCGAAGACATCATCGTGCCTTCCGGCTTCACGGTGTCGGTCTTTGCCAAGGGGCTGAACGCTCCAACCGCCGTCGCCTTCCGCGGTAACGCGAAGAAGTTCGAAGTCTTCGTGCTGGAGTCCGGGCACGGCCTCCCGAGTATCTGCAACGATGAAGAGAAGTTCCAGAACACACACGCGCCGGGGACCCCGAATCCCTTCACGCCCGACATCCTGGTGTTCAACGAGACCGGGACTCTGATCGCGGGCCCACTCGGAAAGCCGACCGACGCGACGAGCGTCACGGGTGGCAGCGATGTCTTCCAGCCGCACGGCCCGGCGATCGACATCGCGTTCGAGAACGGGTTCAACGGCGGGCGCCTGTTCGCCTCCGACTCCAACCAGAGCCTCCGCACAACCGGCAACAACAACAGCTCACGCATCGTGACCGTCAATCCCGACACCGGGAGCGTTTCCCCGTTCATCACCGGCCTTCCCACGGGGGACCACCCGGCAGAGCAGATCACCTTCAAAGGCGACTGGATCTACTGGTCCCAGGGATCGACGACCAACTCCGGGGTTGTGGGTCGCGACAACGGTGGTGGCGCCAACCAGCAAGATATTCCGTGTCAGGACATCAAGCTCAGCGACAACGTGTTCGACTCGGGCGGTGGTGTCAAGACGAGCGGGTATTCTCCTTTCGGCATGCGACGTCCGGGAGCGACCGTGACGGCCTTCGAGAGCGCGACCGGGCCGGGCATCTGCGACGGCGCCATCCTGAGAGCGAATCATCACGCAAAGAACCCGAAGGACACGGTCGAACCCTTCTCGTGGGGATACCGGAACCCGTACGGCATTCGGTTTGCGCCGGACGATCATCCGCTGAGGGGCGGGCTGTTCGTGACCGAGAACGGCGAAGACGAGCGGGGTGCGCGGCCGACCGAGAACGCCCCGGATCGGCTGCATCTCGCCCAGCAGAATCCCGATGGCAGCCCCGATTACCACGGCTGGCCAGATCGGTTCGGCTTCCTGGATTCCACCCAGGCGATGTTCAATCCGACTGGCGGACCTGGAGACGACCTCTGCAATCCGCCGGCCATGCCGGTCTTCAACGCTGCCGCCTGCCGCGCGGCAATCACCGCCGCTGACGTGCCCGTTCGCCACGTCCTGGCGTTCCCGCCCCAGGCGATCACGGCGGCTCTGGCGCTCGAGCCAGCGGACGTGGCAATTGTCGGGGTCGACTTCGTGCCGGATTCGTTCGTCCATGGACCGGTCAGGCGCGGCGCTGCCCTTGCCGGGCGCGAGGGCGACTTCGGGTTCGCGGCCGCCAACGGCAACCCGGAAGAGGGTCACGACATCCAGCTCATCAACTTCAAGGATCCGCTTCAGCTCCAGCTCCAGCGGTTCGCCTACAACAGCACGTTCGAGCAGGCCTTCGTGGGTCGGATTCACGGAATCAACCGTCCGGTGGATCTCAAGTTCGGTCCCGATGACTGCGCCTACCTCGTGGATTACGGCGCGGTGCGGGACTTTGGCCAGTCCGATCCGGACAGTAAGTTCCAGGTCGCCGGCGACGGACCGCTCGTGCAGTTTCCCGGGACGGGCGTGGTTTGGAAGATCTGTCGCACTGCGGGGCACTGAAAGCGAGGCAACGACGACTAGACACGCTTGAGATGAGTCAGCGGGGGCGGCTTCGGCCGCCCCCGTCGACCATCGCCACACCCACTGCGCCGTCGATGGGCCCGGACATGACCGTGAGGGTAAAGCTCGTCGTTGGTCTCATCGCGCTCGTCGTCGTCGCGGCCCCGGCGACGTTCCGTCCATCGCTTCTGACAGCGCACTCGCAATCGGCTGCGGCGCCGGCTCCTGGCGCGAGTGACACGCGCGAGCGAATTCGTCTTGCGCCCGCAGGGCGCGATGCGATTCTCGCCCAGATGCGGACGATGCTGCAGTCGCTCAACCGGATCATGCACGGGCTCGTTGCCGGGGATCTGGTCATGGTCGAGGAGGCCGCTCGGGCATCGGGCATGAAGGCGACCATAGATCCGCGGTTCGAGCAGAAGCTGCCACCGTCCTATCTGCAGCTCGGACGACGAGTCCACACGCGGTTCGACCAACTGGCCGACGCGACCAGAACCGGTGCGACAAGGGATGACGTCCTGAAACGGCTGGCGGCCTTGACGGGCTATTGCGTGGCCTGCCACGCCGCCTACCGACTCGAAGAGACCCCGTGAGAACTGTCTGACTATCCGCGCTCACACCTCCGGCCAGTACGCGAAGCCGGCGCCGATCGGCGAGGCATACACCGGCACGTAGTCCACGATCGTCGCCGGCTTGCCGTCGGCGACGGCGGCGGCGGCGATCCAGTTGCACGTCTCGCGCGTCCCGCCCTGCGGCCCACCGGGGCCGGGCATCCCCGTGGCGCCGCGGCCGCGCGTGCCGACGTCCTGGCTGCGGTCGCCGGCGGGAACCTCGTAGCCGTCGAAGAAGCGCGCCATCCCGCGCGCGTCGCCCGCCGCCATCAGTCGCAAGATCTCGCGGTCGAACGCCTCGTCGAGATACGCGTCGGGAGCGCGCGGCGTGTGCCAGAGGCCGCCGGAGCCGACCACGGCCACGCGCAGGTCGCCCGGATGCGCGTCGATGCTCTCGCGCACCGCGCGGCCGAGCTGGTAGCAGCGCAGCGCCGTCGGCTGCGGCGCGTAGTAGCAGTTCAGGAAGATCGGCACGAGCGGCGTCGTGAGGTCGGTGAGCGACTCCGCGGGCCGGAAGAACGCGTGGCCGACGCCGCGCTCGGGCTTCGGCATCTCCATGCAGAACGCGGGATCGAAGCCGCGCCGCATCAGCCCCGCCAGCAGCGCGACGGCGAGCTCCGGATGCCCGCGCACCTTCGCGCGCTCCCCCGAGGCCAGCGCGCCCTCGAACGCCTCGCCGACGTAGACCGCGAACGACGGGAAGTTGGCGAAGTCGAAGCATTCCAGCTGGTCGTCGCCGAAGATCACGAGCGCGTCCGGCCGCGCCGCGGCGAGCCGGTCGCGCAGCGTGGCGAAGGCCGCCTGCACCCGCGCCTTCTTCTTCCGGTTCGTGTCCAGGTCGTCCATGGGGACGTCGGCGCGCAGCGTGCGGCTCGCGCGGACCTGGTTCCATTCCTCCGCCGGGCGGTAGCACGTGGGGCTGTGAGCGACGTTGAAGACGCCGACCAGGCTGGCCATGCTCAGGCGGAGCTGCGCTCGGCCCAGATGCGCTGCATCTCCTCGGCGATCTCGGGCGGCTGGCCGACGTGGAAGATCATCGGGCGCGGCTGGCCGGGCGGCGTCACCAGCGCGCCGCGACCCGTGCGCACGCGCGGGAGCGCCAGCGCGACGTTCTTCGCGGGATCGCGGACGACGGCCTTGGGATCACCGCCCCTGGCAACGACGGCCGCCTCCTCGAGCATGCGCCGGCGCAGCAGGATCACGCCGCGGTCGCTCTCGCCGAGGTGCTCCCTGGTGCGATCGGCGATCGTGCCCTGCCCGAGCCAGGCGGTGAAGTCCTGGTTCATGATGTGGCTCGTGAACAGGCGTCCCGTCGCCGGGTCCGTGATCGGGCCGCGCCAGTACGGGATGCGCGGCTGCGCGAACGGCGCGGCGCCCGGCACCGGATCGTTGAACCACGCCACGTGCAGCGTGCGCTCGTCGTCGATCGGCACGCGCCACTCGAACTTGCCGGTGTAGAGGCAGTTGGGCCAGAGACACACGCGGCCCACCGTCCACAGGTCGTCGTCCTCCGTCGTGTCCTCGCGCACGCGGCGGTAGACGAAGCCCCACTCGAACTCCTCGAACGCGATCTTGAGGTGCCGCGGCGCGCGGGCGCCGGGCTCGCCGCGCAGCGCGGCCGACCAGTTGGAATGGAGCCACTCGAAGTGGATCGGGTCGATGGAGTTCTCCTGGCCCTGGAACCAGTTGCACGGGATCTCGGAGAACACGATCTGCTTGTAGCCCCGCTCGCCGAAGAGGTCCCAGTCGGGCACGAGCGGCGCGGGCGCGGGGCCGAGGTACGCCCAGAGCAGCCCCGCCTTCGCCTCGACGGGATAGGCCGTGGTCTTGATCTTGTCCTTGAAGCGCGCCTCGGGGCGCGCGATCTCCTCGAACGGCTGGTGCAGGCACGCGCCCGTGCCGTCGAAGAGCCAGCCGTGGTAGTGGCAGCGCAGGCCGCGCTCCTCCGGGACGCCGTTGCAGAGATCGGCGCGCCGGTGCGGGCAGTGACGGTCGAGCAGGCCGTAGCCGCCGCGCGTGTCCCTGTAGAGAACGAGGTCCTCGCCCATGAGGCGCACGGCCAGCGTCGGATGCTCGTCGAGCTGCGCGACGGCGGCGACGGGCTGCCAGTAGCGGCGCATCAGCTCGCCCATCGGCGTGCCGCGGCCGACGCGCGTGAGCCTCTCGTTCTCTTGCGCGCTCAGCATGGTCGTGCGCGTAGGATGATACCCTCTCTCCCTGACCGCAACCGCCGGAGGTGCGCCATGCGTCGACACCGTCCCGTCGCCGGCTCGCTCGTCGCCGCCCTCCTCACCCTCGGCCTCGTCGCGCCCGCCGCCGGGCAGCCAGCGCCGGCGGGCGAAGCGGTGATGGCCTGGCACGTCACGATCTCCCCGACCTGGTTCGACCCGTCCACGGCGCCGCCGCAGATCACGCCGTTCGGCATCCTGTACGCGCTGCACGACGCGCTGGTGAAGCCGCTGCCCAATCAGAAGATGGGAGCCAGCCTCGCCGAGTCGTGGACGGAGAGCCCGGACGGCCTGGTCTACGAGTTCAAGCTGCGCCGCGGGCTCAGGTTCCACAACGGGGACCCGCTCACCACGGAGGACGTGAAGTTCTCGTTCGAGCGCTACAAGGGTACGGGCGCCAAGGAGCTGCAGTCGCGCGTCCAGCAGGTGGAGATCGTCGACCCGCTCACCGTGCGCTTCCACCTGAAGGAGCCGTGGCCCGACTTCATGACGTTCTACGGCACCACGGCCACCGCCGCCGGAATCGTCGTCCCCAAGAAATATCTGACGCAGGTCGGCGAGGACGCCTTCCGCAGGCACCCGATCGGCGCCGGCCCGTACCGGTACGTGAGCCACACGCCCGGCGTGGACGTCGTGCTGGAGGCGTACACGGGCCACTGGCGCCGTGTGCCTTCGGTGAAGCGGCTGATCATGAAGAGCGTGTCCGACGGCAATACGCGCGTCGCGATGCTCAAGAACGGCGAGGCGGACATCGCCTATGCCCTGGACGGCCAGGACGCCGAGAACGTGAGGCGCGACCCGCGCCTGACGCTCTTGTCCTCACGCCACGCGTCGATCTTCTGGATCGAGTTCGCCGAGCAGTGGGACCCGAAGTCGCCGTGGCACGACAAGCGGCTGCGGCTGGCCGTCAATCACGCCATCGATCGCAAGGCCATCAACGACGCCGCCTGCCTCGGCTTCTGCCCGCCGGCCGGTGTCATCGTGCCGCGCGTGATGGACTTCGCCCTGCAGGTCGAGCCGCCCGCGTACGACCCGGCGAAGGCGCGCCAGCTCCTCGCCGAGGCCGGCTACCCGAGGGGATTCGACGCCGGCGACCTGGTGCCGATCCCGCCGTTCTTCACGGCCGGCGAGTCCGTGGTGAACTATCTGAACGCGGTCGGGCTCCGCGTGAGGATGCGGCCGATGGAGCGCGCGACGTTCTACGCGGCCTGGCGCGAGAAGAAGCTGCGCGGCATCTTCCTCACCGCCGCGGGCAACTCGGGCAACGCCGCGAGTCGCGTGGAGGCCTTCATGTACTCGCAGGGCGCCTACGCCTACGGCGGCTATCCCGACCTCGACGACCTGTTCCTGCAGCAGGCGCGCGAGCGCGATCCCCGCCGGCGGGAGACGCTGCTCCATCGCATCCAGCAGCTGTCGATCGAGCGCGTGATGTTCGCGCCGGTGATGGACTTCCGCGCGCTGATGGGCGTGGGACCGCGCGTGGCCGATCACGCCATCAACGTCGTCCCGATGACGCCCTTCCCGTCCTACGAAGACATGCGCCTCAAGGACCGGTGACAGTCGGAGTAGAGATGACGGTTGCCCGTAACCCCCTCCACAGATCCGGACGTGCGGCATTACCGCATCCGGCTCCTGCCTCAGGTGACAACGCCAAGTCGCCTCAAGGGATACGGGTGAGTGATGCGCGGAGGTGGGAGCCAGCGCTGAATGAGCCGCCGCATCCGCTCCCAGGTGAGCCGGGCAGTCTGGCTGCGCCGCCTCAGGGCGCGGTACCAGAGCCACCCTACCTGGGAACAGAACGTGAACAGCGCCGGCCTGTTCATTGGCACCCCGTAATACTTCAGGTGCCCGATGATGACCGCTCGCAGCCACGCCCCCACTTCGGGGATCGGCCCGTGCAGGCGTCGCCGCAGCTCGGCTTTCACCTCGCTCAGCTTCGCCTGCAGCCTCTTCCGGATCGTTTGCCGGACCACCGTGAACCGCCCGTTCCGCTTCTTTCCGCAGATGTGCGTGAAGCCGAGGAAGTCGAACGTCTCCGGCTTCCCCTCGTCGGCGCGCCGTCGGTGCTCGGCCGCGAATGGCCCGAACTCCAGCAGCCGCGTCTTCTCGGGGTGCAGCTCCAGGCCGAACTTCGCCAACCGCTCGCGGAGCTCGGTCAGGAACCGCTCGGCCTCCTCCCGGTACTGAAACCCGACGATGAAGTCATCCGCGTACCGCACGACGATCATGTCGCCGTGGGCTTGCGTCTTCCGCCATCGCCGAACCCAGAGGTCGAACGCGTAGTGCAGGTACACGTTGGCCAGGAGCGGCGAGATGCTGCCCCCCTGGGGCGTGCCCTTGTCGCTCCACGTCCGCGTTCCGTCCTCCAGCACGCCCGCGTTGAGCCATTTCTGGATCAGCCGCACGACGCGCCGGTCCGCAACCCGGTGCTCGATGAACTTCACCAGCCACTCGTGGTCAATGGCCTCGAAAAACCCACGGATGTCGGCGTCGAGCACCCAATTCACCTTCCGCGTCAGGAGCCCGGCGTAGAGCGCATCCAGCGCGTTGTGCGGGTTGCGCCCCGGCCGGAATCCGTACGAGAGGCCCAGGAAGTCGGTCTCGTAGATCGCGTTCAGCACGTCGACCGTCGTGCGCTGGACGATCTTGTCTTCCAGCGTGGGAATGCCCAGCGGCCGCTGCCGCCCGTCGGCCTTCGGGATGTAGGTCCGCTTGACCGGCTTCGCTCGGTACGCTCCCCGCTTCAGCCGTCCGGACAAGTCCGCGAGGTTTTCCTCGAGGGCCTCCCCGTAGGGCCGCCACCTCTCACCGTCGATCCCGGGCGCGGCGTCTCGCTTCAGCGCGTGGTACGCCGCCCGCAGGTGCTCGACGTTGTAGACGTGGTGCAGGAGCGCCGTGAACCGCACCTGCTTGTCCCGCTCAGCAGCTTCACGTAC
>QHRU01000165.1 GCA_003220225.1 Candidatus Rokuibacteriota bacterium | reverse complement strand
ATCAGTGGCCGGCGGAGATTCGAGACGGCCGACAGGTCGGCGAATTCCCCCAGGACATGGTTAAGGAGGTCCAGGCTATGGCCGACGGCGATCGTGAGCACGTTGGCCCCGTTTGTCTTGTCGAGCATGTAAGCGTTGGGCTGGCCGACGGCGTCGCCCGGGATCGACAGCCCGACCATGGTCGTTGACAGAACCTCACCGACGTATCCGTCGCTGAGCAGCTCTTGAACGAACTCGATCGCCGGGGCCTGGCGGGCCTGCAACCCGACCACCGTGCGCACCCCCTGCTTGGCGGCGAGTGCGGCCATCGCTCGCGCGTCGTCGAGGTCGCGGCCGAGGGGCCACTCGCAGTAGACGGCCTTGCCGGCGGCCAGTGCGGCGGAGACGGTCTCGCGATGGTGCGGGACCTTGACCGTCACCGCGACCACATCGATGTCGGGTTGCCTCACCAGCTGCTTGTGGTCTGAGAACACCAAACTGACCCTGAACACTTCGCCCGCCGCGCGCGCGGATTCCGCGCTGTGCCCGCTGAGTGCCCGGATCTCATAGTTGGGCAGCGCGCGCAGGGCCGGGATGTGGGCGGTGGCGGCCCAGCCCCGGACGGGGCTGACCCCGATGATGCCGACTCCCAGCGTCGATCCAGGAATTGCTGGGGCTGGTCTCATTTCAAAGCTCCTGCTGCGGGCGGTCGACGAGACCGCTCCGTATCAAGGCTCGCCTTCCCCAGAGTGATCGGTACGACTGCCTCGTGGACGAGTATGAACAAGTCCACGGGTGAGGTCGCGATCCGCCGGTGCGCCAAGGATTCGAGGACGTCGAGCTCATCATCGGGCGGATACGGGCGTGCTCGACCAGGAGGATGTCGTGCCCCGCTGTTTCGATTTGGGTGGTCATCATGGATTCCTCCATCGGCTTGCGCTAGAAGCCGAGGATCTCGTCAACGAAGACGACCGTGATGCGCCCGGGCAAGAGCTCGCGGTTGACAATGAGGACCTTGTTCACGCCGCTGTGCACGCCATACGCCGCCTGGGCGCGGGCATCCTCGAGCGGGAAGACGTACTCGTTGATGCGGCGGAGACCCTCCTCGAGGTCGGACACGATCTTCTGCGTCCCCACGACGAAGATGAGTCGCTCCGCACCGGTGACGTAGGGGCCGAGCTGGCTGCCACTAAACGAGGCCGCCAGCAGCGATCCACTCTCGGTGACCGCATGCACGCTGCCGAGCACGACGTCGGGCGCTGAGGTGAGGCGGCGGATCTCGTCGGCCTGTGTCTTGCGATCCATGCTCCAGATTCGCGGCCGGAGCGGCTCGTAGCGACCGGATTTCTCGATCTCCTCGGCGATGCCCGACTGCTCGAGCGATTGCGAGGCGCCGTGATGCACCTGGGATCCGTCCGGGATGAGACCCAGCACGATCCGTTTCGCTTCCGCGGCATCCGCCGCCCGAAGAACGCTCATTCCGTTTGCCTCGAGTGCGGCCGTGGTGCGCCTCACGCGGGCGTCGTCTCCGAGAGTCCCGAACCGACGTCTGATTGACCGATCCAGGTCTGTGTAGAGCCCGGTGGTCATTGGCCGTCCCTTCCGCGTAGTTCTGATGGCATAACTTGCATGTGCAAGTATCTTATACCCCGGGTGGTGTATAAGGTTGCGGATGCAAGTAAAATCGAAGCCGGACGTCACAGCTCTCTCCGACCGGCTCATGGCGAACGAGCTGCCGGGCCGGCGCGGAATGGAGGCGTGGCGCTCACTGCTGCGAGCACACGCCACGCTCATGCGCCAACTCGAGGCGGATCTCGAAAAGAAGACCGGGCTGGCCCTGGCCGATTTCGACGTGCTCGCTCAGCTGGCGCTCGCGGGTGGCGAGCTCCGCATGACCGACCTCGCGGCCCGGGCGCTCATTTCGCGTTCGGGCATGACCCGTCGTGTCGCGCGGCTGGTTGACGAAGGCCTCGTTCGTCGAGCCGACACCGATGCGGACGGACGTGGTGTCGTGGTCGTCTTGACGGATGCGGGCGTGGCCCGCCTAACCGAGGCGGCGCCGGTCCACCTGCGCGGGGTCTCCGATCTCTTTGTCGCGCGACTCAACCGAAAAGAGCTGGCTGTCCTCAAGGGCGTCATGGATAAGGTCACCGTCGATTGCACGTTTGGATAAGAGCTACGACACACCCGCGACTGAACGACGCGATGTTGCTGATCAGCCTCATGCAGTTCTTCTGCAGATAGAACCCCTTTAGGCTTCGAGCCAGGGACAATCCAGCGGAGACGCTGAGAGGGCGTGGCTAGGTGCGCGTCTCGCGGGTTGCAAAAGGGTATGGATGTAACCGTGATTACGCCGGACGTGGCATCTTCTTACTTCGCCAGCCGGGAGT
>QHRU01000162.1 GCA_003220225.1 Candidatus Rokuibacteriota bacterium | reverse complement strand
GGAAGATGTCCGTATCGAGGAACTCGAGCACGACGACCCGCATCTCCTCATAGCTGCGGCGACTGAGCCGAGCCACCATCCGGAGCCAGTAGTCATTCTCGAGTTCGTCTTTCGCCACGCGCTTCACCACGTCCAGCAGCGTCTGGGTGACGAGGCGTTCGAGCTCGCCGAAGGGCTGCGTTTCAAAGATCGCGCGGACGTGTTTTTGCCTCTCGGGATTACACTTGCGCAGGATCAGCTCGCGGACTTCGTGAAACAAGGGGGCGGGCTCGTCCCCCAATTCCCGCTTCAATTCTTCCTTGCGCTGGAGATCCGCCAGCTTGGCCAGTTCCCCGCTCGGAAGCTTCAAGAACTTGTCCATGCGGTCATAGATGTCCGTGCGGTTCGGCGCGGGGGGCGCTTTTCTCCGCGTCAGTAACTGAGAGATGTAGGACTCGGTCACGTTAGCGGCGCGCGCGAGCTCTTGCTGCTCCAATCCCAATTCCTCTAACCGGTGCAGGATCACAAACGGTACGTCCACAGGGCCTCCTACGGCCGAGTCATCGGATTAACCTCTCAAGTACTCTAACTCGTGTCGACAATCAATCTAAGACTATCAAGTGTACTTGACAAGTGTAGTACACTATGGCTACATTCATCAACTTGCGACAGGATGCTGTGAACCAAATTAGTTAACTGCAATCGCCTCACGACGAGCAAGGAGCAGTGACATGTTCGAGACCACACAGAGGGACCCGATGCTGAATCTCCTGCACCAGCTGGAGCGCCGGACAGGGCGGATCTTCAACGAGCCATTCCGAACATTCGACTGGCCTGCACCCGAGGCCGCGACGGCCGCCTGGCTGCCGCTGGTGGACATCTTCGAGGAGCCCGATGCCATCCGCCTGGTGGCGGAGCTGCCTGGGGTCAGTCCCTCGGACGTGAAGATCTCGGTCGAGGACAACCTGCTGACGATCAGGGGCACGAAGGAGCAGGTGCCGGAGGAGAAAGCGGAGAAGGTCCATCGCTATGAGCGCACCTACGGCGCCTTCGAGCGGTCGTTCCGGCTGTCGGCCTCGATCGATGCGAACAAGATCAAGGCGACCTGCGACCTCGGCGTGCTGACGATCACGCTGCCGAAGGCGGAGACGGCCAAGCCTCACCTGATCACGGTGGAGGTTACGCCGGCCAAGGCGTTGTTGAACGCCTGACCTTAGGGAGAGCCTAGAAAACTTACGGAGCACGCACACGGGGAGCATCATGGCTACTGCGACGAAGACGCGCCTAAAGGTCTTCCCACTCGCCGATCGCGTGGCGATCCGGCCGCTGGAAGAGACCGAGGAGATGAAGGGTGGCCTCTATATCCCGGACACGGCCAAGGAGAAGCCGATCCAGGGTGAGGTCATCGCGGTCGGGCCCGGCCGGATGGAAAAAGGCCAGCGGGTCCCGATGGAGCTGAAAGTCGGCGACCGGGTCGTCTATGGGAAGTACACCGGCTCGCAGGTCGAGCTGGACGAGGAAGAGATCATCCTGATCAAGGAATCCGACGTCATCGCCAAGCTCAGCTGAGCGGGGGAGGAAGAGATGGCTGCCAAGTACCTCGAATTCAATACAGAGGCCCGCTCGCGCCTCAAGCGGGGCGTGGACCAGCTGGCCGAGGCGGTGAAGGTCACTCTCGGTCCGAAGGGTCGCAACGTCGTCATCGAGAAGAAGTTCGGGAACCCGACGATCACCAAGGACGGGGTCACCGTCGCGAAGGAGATCGAGCTCGAAGACTCGATCGAGAACATGGGCGCCCAGATGGTGAAGGAAGTGGCGACCAAGACCTCCGATATCGCCGGGGACGGCACCACCACCGCCACGGTGCTGGCGCAGGCGATCTTCCGCGAAGGTCTGAAGTCGGTCACCGCGGGCGCCAACCCGATGTCGCTGAAGCGCGGCATCGACAAGGCGGTCGAGTTGGTCGTGGAGGAGCTGAAGCGGATCTCCGCACCGAGTAAGGGCCGGAAGGAGATCGCACAAGTCGGGACGATCTCCGCGAACAACGATCCGGAGATCGGCAAGATCATCGCGGACGCGATGGAGAAGGTGGGCAAGGACGGCGTGATCACGGTGGAGGAGGCGAAGGGCCTCGAGACCACGCTCGAGACGGTGGACGGGATGCAGTTCGACCGCGGCTACCTGTCGCCCTACTTCATCACCGATCCGGAGAAGATGGAGGCCGTGCTCGAGGATGCCTACGTCCTGGTGCACGAAAAGAAGATCGCCACCATGAAGGACCTGCTCCCGGTGCTCGAGAAGGTGGCGCAGTCGGGCAAGCCGCTGCTCATCATCGCCGAGGACGTGGAGGGGGAGGCGCTGGCGACGCTGGTGGTCAACAAGCTGCGTGGCACGCTGAAGGTGTGCGCGGTCAAGGCCCCGGGCTTCGGCGACCGGCGCAAGGAGCTGCTCACGGACATCGCGACCGTCACCGCGGGCAAAGTGATCTCCGAGGAGCTGGGCTTCAAGCTCGAGAACACCGGGCTCGACGATCTCGGCCACATCAAGCGCATCGTGGTGGATAAGGACAACACCACCCTGATCGGCGGCAAGGG
>QHRU01000083.1 GCA_003220225.1 Candidatus Rokuibacteriota bacterium | reverse complement strand
CGGGCCGATGCCGCAGACGCGCGAGCACGTGCTGCTGGCGCGGCAGGTGAACGTGCCGTTTCTGGTGGTGTTCATGAACAAGGTGGACATGGTGGACGACCCGGAGATTTTGGATCTGGTGGAGCTGGAGGTGCGGGAGCTGCTCAAGAAGTACCAGTTTCCGGGGGACGAGGTGCCGGTGATCCGGGGCTCGGCGCTGCAGGCCAACGAGAAGCCGGAGGACCCGAAGGCGGCGGAGGCGATCTGGAAGCTGATGGCGGCGGTGGACAGCTACATTCCGACGCCGCCGCGGCCGGTGGACAAGCCGTTTCTGATGCCGATCGAGGACATCTTTTCGATCACGGGGCGGGGGACGGTGGTGACGGGGCGCATCGAGCGGGGGATCGTGAAGGTGGGGGAAGAGATCGAGATCGTGGGGATGGCGGACACGCGCAAGTCGGTGGTGACCGGAGTCGAGATGTTCCGCAAGCTGCTCGATGAAGGGCAAGCCGGTGATAACGTCGGCTGCCTCCTGCGTGGCATCGACAAAGACGATGTCCAGCGCGGCCAGGTGCTGGCCAAGCCGGGGTCGATCAAGCCGCACCAGAAGTTCAAGGCGGAAGTGTACGTGCTGACGAAGGAAGAGGGGGGGCGGCACACGCCGTACTTCAACGGGTACCGGCCGCAGTTTTATTTTCGGACGACGGACGTGACGGGGGTGTGCACGTTGCCGGCGGGGACGGAGATGGTGATGCCGGGGGACAACGTGACGATGGCGATCGAGCTGATCACGCCGATCGCGATGGAGAAGGAGCTGCGGTTCGCGATCCGGGAGGGCGGCCGCACGGTGGGCGCGGGCGTCGTCACCGAGATCGTCGAGTAAGCGATGCCCCGCGAGATCATTTCGCTCGGCTGTACGACGTGTCAGCGCCGCAACTACTCCACGACGAAGAACCGGCGCACGCACCCGGACCGGCTGGAGCTGAAGAAGTACTGCCGCTGGTGCAAGAAGCACACGCCGCACAGGGAGACGAAGTAGCGGCCTAGGGGTGTAGCTCTAACGGCTAGAGCACCGGACTCCAAATCCGGGGGATGGGGGTTCGAATCCCTCCACCCCTGCCACTTCGTGCGAGGTCGAGAGGCGATGGGGATCGTGACGCGGATCAGGGAGTTTGTGCAGGAGGTCCTTGCGGAGTTCCGCAAGGTCACCTGGCCGAGCCGTCAGGAGCTCATCAACTCCACGACCATCGTGATCGTGGTGACGGTGGTGCTCGCGTTTTTCCTTGGCGGTGTCGATATCGCGCTGTCCAAGGTGGTGGAAAGGATTCTTCGATGAGCGGTGAAGCGATGCCGGCTGCGGACGGCAACGGCGCGAACCGGCAGTGGTTCGTCGTCCACACGTACTCGGGGTTCGAGAACAAGGTGGCGGAAGCCATCCAGTCGCGTGCCAAGATCTTCGGCATGGGCGAGAAGATCACGCGCGTGCTCGTTCCCACCGAGAAGGTGGTCGAGGTCCGAAACAAGCAGAAGCGCGAGACCGAGCAGAAGTTCTTCCCGGGCTACGTGCTGGTGGAGATGGAGCTGACCGACGACACGTGGCACCTCGTGCGCAGCACGCCGAAGGTCACGGGCTTCGTCGGCTCCGGCAACAAGCCGGTCGCGCTCTCGCCGGACCAGGTCGACGAGATCCTGCGCAACATGGAGGCGGGCGCCGAGAAGCCCAAGCCCAAGTCGGTGTTCCAGCGCGGCGACAAGGTGCGTGTCATCGACGGACCCTTCGTCAACTTCCAGGGCTCGGTGGAGGACATCAACCCCGAGCGCGGGCGGATGAAGGTCTCCGTACCGGTCTTCGGGCGCCCGACGTCGGTCGAGCTCGAGTACTACCAGGTGGAGCGACTCTAGTGAAGAAAGTCCAGGCGGTGGTGAAGCTGCAGATTCCGGCCGGCAAGGCGAATCCGTCGCCGCCGGTGGGGCCGGCGCTCGGCCAGCACGGCGTCAACATCATGGAGTTCTGCAAGGGCTTCAACGCGCAGACCGGCAACCAGGAGGGGTTGATCCTGCCGGTCGTCGTGACCATCTACCAGGACCGGTCCTTCACCTTCATCGTGAAGACGCCTCCGGCGGCCGTGCTGCTCAAGCGCGCGGCGGGCATCGCGAAGGCGTCGGCGGTGCCGCACAAGGACAAGATCGGCAAGGTCACGAAGCAGCAGGTGCGCGAGATCGCGCAGACCAAGCTGGTGGACCTCAACGCGCACTCCATCGACTCCGCGATGCGGATCATCGAGGGCACCGCCCGCAGCATGGGCATCGATGTCGTGTAGTGCGAGCCGCCGGACGCCCCGCAGTGCGAGCTGAGGCCGTTCGACGGCCGAGGCGAGCGGTGAAAATGGTTCTAAGGAGACGATGATGAGCACGGTCGTGAGCAAGCGGTACGACGCGGCGGCGGCGAAGGTCGATCGCGAGAAGCCGTACTCGGTCGAGGAGGCCATCGCGACGCTCAAGGGTATGCCGGCGGCGAAGTTCGACGAGTCGGTCGACCTTTCGTTCCGCCTCGGCGTCGATCCCAAGCACGCCGACCAGATGGTCCGCGGCGCGGTGGTGCTGCCGAACGGCATCGGCAAGACCGTGCGCGTCGCCGTCTTCGCCAAGGGCGAGAAGGAGCGCGAGGCGCGCGAGGCGGGCGCGGACGTCGTGGGCGCCGAGGACCTCGTGGAGAAGGTCCAGGGCGGCTTCATGGAGTTCGACACCACCATCGCCACCCCGGACCTCATGGGGCAGGTAGGCCGGCTCGGCAAGGTGCTCGGCCCCCGCGGCCTCATGCCGAACCCCAAGCTCGGCACGGTGACGTTCGACATCGGACGCGCGGTGCGCGAGGCGAAGGCGGGCAAGGTCGAGTTCCGAGTGGACAAGGCCGGCAACATCCACACGCCGATCGGCAAGCGGTCGTTCACCGCCGAGCAGCTGGCGGCGAACGCGCTGGCGCTGATCGAGGCCATCGTGCGGGCCAAGCCGGCGGCGGCCAAGGGCACGTACCTCCGCACGCTGAGCGTGTCGTCGACGATGAGTCCGGGCGTGCCGATCGACGCCCAGCAGGTCGCCAACCTCTTCAAGAAGGCCACCGGCTAGGGCGAGGGAGAGACCGTGCCGACGCAAGAGAAGGTCGAGAACGTCGAGGATCTCAAGCGGCGCCTGAGCGGCGTGAAGACGGTGCTCCTCGCGGAATACCGCGGACTCAGCGTCCAGCAGCTCAGCGACCTGCGCAAGCAGCTGCGCGCGGTGTCCGCCGAGTACAAGGTCGTCAAGAACCGGCTCGCGAAGCTCGCGCTGTCGAAGGACCTCGCCGGGGTGAAGAGCCTCCTCAAGGGTCCGACGGGGATGATCATCTCCAGGGAAGACCCCGTCGCCGTCGCGAAGGCGCTGCACACGTTCGCGAAGACGAACCAGGCGCTCGTGATCAAGGCCGGCTACGTCGAGGGCCAGATGCTGGAGCCGGCCGGGCTCAAGGCCCTCGCCGACCTGCCGTCGAAGGAGACGCTGCGCGCGCAGATCGTCGGCGCCATCCAGGGGCCGCTGGCCCAGCTGGTCGGCCTGCTGCAGGCGCCACAGCGCGAGCTCGTGTACGTGCTCTCGCAGCGTGGCAGTGCGAGCGGAGCCGGTGCCTCCGGCGACGCGAGCGGTGAAATGGTTGCTGGGCGTACGAGCGGAGCCGGTGCCTCCGGCGCCGCGAGCGGTGAAATGGCCGAAAAATCCGAAGCGAAGTAGGAACGATCAAGGAGAGCAACGAGACATGGCCAACATCGAACAGATCGCCCAGGAGCTGGGCAAGTTGACGGTGCTCGAGGCATCGCAGCTCAGCAAGCTGCTGCAGGAGCAGTGGGGCGTGTCCGCCGCCGCACCCATGGCGGTGGCCGCCATGCCGGGCGCGGCGGGCGCAGCCGCCGGCGGAGCCGCCGCCACCGAAGAGAAGACGGAGTTCGACGTCATCCTCGGCGCGGCCGGCGAAAAGAAGATCCAGGTCATCAAGGTCGTGCGCGAGCTCACGGGGCTCGGCCTGAAGGAGGCCAAGGACCTCGTGGACGGCGCGCCGAAGCCGGTCAAGGAAAAGGTGACCAAGGCCGAGGCCGAAGACATGAAGAAGAAGCTCGAGGAGCAGGGAGCGACGGTCCAGGTCAAGTAGTCCCTTGCGGGGGAACGACCGGGAGCGAACCCTCATTCTCAGGAGAATGTGAATGGCAGGCACGATTCAGTGCGGGCGGCGCAGCCGCAAGGACTTCGGGAAGATTCCGTCGATCGTCGAGATCCCGAATCTGATCGAGGTTCAGAAGCGGTCGTACGAGACGTTCCTGCAGAAGGACGTCGCGGCAGACCGGCGTGAGGAGATCGGGCTGCAGGCCGTGTTCAAGTCGGTGTTCCCGATCGCCGACTACAACGACAATGCCCTGCTGGAGTTCGACTCGTATCACTTTGGCGATCCGAAGTACACGGTCGAGGAGTGCCACGACCGTGGCATGACCTTCGCGATTCCGCTCAAGGTGACGCTGCGCCTCGTCGTCTTCGATCACGACAAGGAAGCGAAGACGAAGACGATCCGGGAGCAGCGCGGCCAGGAGGTCTACCTCGGCGAGCTGCCGCTGATGACCGACAAGGGCACCTTCATCATCAACGGCACAGAGCGCGTGGTGGTCAGCCAGCTCCAGCGCTCGGCCGGCGTGTTCTTCGACGACGACAAGGGCAAGACGCTGGCCTCCGGCAAGCCGCTCTTCTCGGCGCGCGTCATCCCGTATCGCGGCTCGTGGGTCGAGTTCGACTTCGACGCCAACGACCTGTTGCACGTGCGCGTGGACCGGCGGCGCAAGATGTACGCCTCCGCCTACCTGCGCGCCTTCTACTTCCTCGAGAAGAGCACGATCCTCTCCGACGAGGAGATCCTCGCACATTTCTACGAGATGGAAGAGGTGCAGGGCTTCGAGGACGGCGACGCCTGGGTGAAGTTCAATCCTGGCGCCCACGAAGGCGCCAAGGTGGCCGAGGACGTGCGGCCGCCACGACACCGCGAGCCGATCGTGCAGGCCGGCAAGGTCCTGAACGCGCAGCTCGTCGGCAAGCTGGTCGAGGCCAACGTCGAGAAGATCGCCATCCGCGCCGAGGCGCTGGTGGGGCGGCGCACGGCCTCCAAGATCGTGGACAGCGAGAGCGGCGAGGTGCTGGTCGGCACCAACACCGAGATCACCTCCACCGTGCTGTCGCAGCTGATGAGCCGCCGGGTGGCGCCATTCAAGCTGCTCGTGCTCGTGCTTCCGAACATGCCGACGGTCAAGCCGGCCGACAAGAAGGTGGACGCCTCGATGTACGAGACGCTCGCCCGCGACCACGTCAAGAACCCCGATGAGGCGCTCGTCGAGATCTACCGCAAGCTGCGGCCGGGCGACCCGCCCACGGTGGAGTCCGCGCGCGCGCTGTTCCGCGGCATGTTCATGGACGCCCGCCGCTACGACCTCGCCCGCGTCGGGCGCTTCATGATCAACCAGAAGCTGCAGATCGACGCGCCGCTCAGCGTGAAGACGCTGCGCAGCGACGACATCGTCTCCGTCATCCGCCACCTGCTGCTGGTCAAGCTCGGCAACAAGCCCACGGACGACATCGACCACCTCGGCAACCGGCGCGTGCGCTCAGTCGGAGAGCTGCTCGAGAACCAGTTCCGGGTCGGCCTGACGCGGATGGAGCGGGCCGTGAAAGAGCGGATGTCCATCTCGGACATCACGAATCTCATGCCCCATGACTTGATCAATGCGAAGCCTGTCTCCGCCGTGGTCAAGGAATTCTTTGGTTCGTCTCAGCTTTCTCAGTTCATGGACCAGACGAACCCGCTGGCGGAGCTCACCCACAAGCGCCGGCTCTCTGCGCTCGGCCCGCGCGGTCTCAGCCGTGAGCGCGCCGGGTTCGAGGTGCGCGACGTGCACCCGACCCACTACGGCCGCATCTGCCCGATCGAGACGCCGGAAGGCCCGAACATCGGCCTCATCTCGTCGCTGTCGACGTACGCGCGCACGAACGAGTTCGGCTTCATCGAGACGCCGTACCGCAAGGTCAACGGCGGCCGCGTGACCGACGAGATCATCTTCTTGACCGCGCTGGAGGAAGAGCGGTTCGTCATCGCCCAGGCCAACGCCGAGATCGACCGCACGGGCAAGTTCGTGCAGGAGCGGGTGTCGGCCCGCAAGGGTGGCGAGTTCCGCATGGTGCCGCCGGAAGAGCTGCACTACATGGACGTGTCGCCCAAGCAGCTCGTGTCGGTGGCGGCGGCGCTCATCCCGTTCCTCGAGAACGACGACGCCAACCGCGCCCTCATGGGCTCCAACATGCAGCGCCAGGCGGTGCCGCTCCTGCAGCCCGAGGCGCCGCTGGTCGGCACGGGCATGGAGCACGTGGTGGCCCGCGACTCGGGCTCGGTGGTGGTGGCCAAGCGGCCCGGCGTGGTGGAGTACGTCTCCGCCGATCGCGTGGTGGTCCGCGCCGAGAGCCGGTCGAAGAAGACCGATCCCGTGCAGGATCTGCCGCTGGACATCTACAACCTGACGAAGTACCGGCGCTCGAACCAGAACACGTGCATCAACCAGAAACCCATCGTGAAGAAAGGCGGCCGCGTGTCGGCGGGCGACGTCGTCGCCGACGGCCCCGGCACCGACCAGGGCGAGCTGGCGCTCGGGCGCAACGTGCTCGTCGCCTTCATGCCGTGGGGCGGCTACAACTTCGAGGACGCGATCCTGGTCTCCGAGCGGCTCGTGAAGGACGACCGCTTCACCTCGATCCACATCGAGGAGTTCGAGATCCAGGCCCGTGACACCAAGCTGGGCAAGGAAGAGGTCACGCGCGACATTCCGAACGTGTCGGAGGAGGCGCTGAAGGACCTCGACGACTCCGGCATCGTGCGGATCGGCGCCAAGGTGAAGCCCGGAGACATCCTCGTCGGCAAGATCACGCCGAAGGGCGAGACCCAGCTGACGCCGGAGGAGAAGCTGCTGCGCGCGATCTTCGGCGAGAAGGCGGGCGACGTGCGCGACACCTCGCTGACGGTGCCGCCGGGCATCGAGGGGACCGTCGTGGACGTGAAGGTGTTCTCCCGGCGCGGCGTCGACAAGGACGAGCGCGCCAAGTCCATCGAGGAGGAGGAGATCGGCCGCCTCGAAAAGGACTATCAGGACGAGATCGCGATGGTCGAGATGGAGCGCGACCAGAAGCTCAAGAACCTCCTGGTCGGCAAGACGTCGCTCAACGAGCTGTTCGATCCGACCAACAAGGTCCGGCGCGTCACCAAGAAGAGCGACCGGATCGAGCGCCCGGACCTCGACAACTTCTCCTGGAACGAGCTGAAGAAGATCAAGGTGAAGGAGGACGAGAACCTCACCCAGATGGTGCGCCGCATCGAGGAACTCGCCGAGGAGCAGATCGGCATCTACGACTCGATGCTGGAGGACCGCATCGGCCGCTTGCGCCGCGGCGACGATCTGCCGCCCGGCGTGATCAAGATGGTCAAGGTCTACGTGGCCGTGAAGCGCAAGCTCTCGGTCGGCGACAAGATGGCCGGCCGTCACGGCAACAAGGGCGTCGTCTCCAAGGTGCTGCCAGAGGAAGACATGCCGTTCCTTCCCGATGGAACACCGGTCGAAATCGTTCTGAATCCTCTCGGTGTTCCTTCCCGGATGAACGTCGGCCAGATCCTCGAGACGCACCTGGGCTGGGCGGCGCGCGCGCTCGGGCTGTGGGTGGCGAGCCCGGTGTTCGACGGCGCCACCGAGGCGGAGATCAAGGAGCACCTGACGCAGGCCGGCCTGCCCACCACCGGCAAGACCGCGCTGTACGACGGTCGCACCGGCAAGCCCTTCCACCAGGAAGTGACGGTGGGGCAGATCTACATCCTGAAGCTCGCGCACCTGGTCGACGACAAGATGCATGCCCGCTCGATCGGGCCCTACTCGCTGGTCACCCAGCAGCCGCTGGGCGGCAAAGCGCAGTTCGGCGGTCAGCGGTTCGGAGAGATGGAGGTGTGGGCGCTCGAGGCGTACGGCGCCGCGCACACGCTGCAAGAGATGCTCACCGTCAAGTCAGACGACGTGGAGGGACGCAACCGGATTTACGAGGCGATCGTCAAGGGGGAGAACTTCCTCGAGCCCGGCACGCCGGAGTCGTTCAACGTGCTGGTGAAGGAGCTTCAGTCCCTCGCGCTCGACGTCGAGCTGGTGACCAAAGACGGCAAGAAAGCTTAAGGAGAATACTGAATGCTGACGGATCGGCCTTTCGGCAGCCTGATCAGAGAGGACAAGCCTACCAAGGACCTGTGGGGCATCCTCGATCGGCATGCGAAGCCCATCACGTTTGACGCGATCCGGATCAAGCTGGCGTCGCCCGAGAAGATTCGCGGGTGGTCGCACGGCGAGGTGAAGAAGCCGGAGACCATCAACTACCGGACGTTCAAGCCCGAGCGTGACGGCTTGTTCTGCGCGCGCATCTTCGGGCCGACCAAGGACTACGAGTGCGCGTGCGGCAAGTACAAGCGCATGAAGTTCGCGGGCGTGGTGTGCGACAAGTGCGGCGTCGAGGTGACGCGCGCGCGCGTGCGCCGCGAGCGCATGGGTCACATCGAGCTGGCCTCGCCGGTCAGCCACGTGTGGTTCTTCAAGGGGCTGCCCAGCCGCATCGGCCAGCTCCTCGACATGTCGCTGCGCGAGCTGGAGAAGATCCTCTACTTCGAGGAGTACGTGGTTCTCGAGAGCACCATCGAGGCGGTCAACAAGGTCCCCGGCATCAAGAAGAAGGACCTGATCAGCGTCGACAAGGTTCGCAAGCTCCAGGAGGAGCACGGCCCCAGCGCGCTGAAGGTCGGCATGGGCGCCGAGGCCATCCGCGAGCTGCTGCGTGACATGGACCTGGACTCGCTCGCTCGCGACCTGCGCGCCCAGATGCTGGGGGAGACGTCGGTCCAGAAGCGCAAGAAAATCGTCAAGCGGCTGAAGGTCATCGAGGCCTTCCTCAAATCCGGCAACCAGCCGGACTGGATGATCCTCGAGGTCGTCCCGGTGATCCCGCCGGAGCTGCGCCCGCTCGTGCCGCTCGACGGCGGTCGGTTCGCGACCTCGGACCTGAACGACCTCTATCGCCGCGTCATCAACCGGAACAACCGGCTGAAGCGGCTGATGGACCTCAAGGCGCCGGAGATCATCATCCGCAACGAGAAGCGGATGCTCCAGGAAGCCGTCGACGCGCTGTTCGACAACGGGCGCCGCGGCCGCGTCATCACCGGCCCCAACAACCGGCCGCTGAAATCGTTGTCCGATACGTTGAAGGGCAAGCAGGGCCGGTTCCGTCAAAATTTGCTCGGCAAGCGCGTGGATTATTCCGGCCGCTCCGTCATCGTGGTCGGGCCGTACCTCAAGCTGCACCAGTGCGGCCTGCCCAAGAAGATGGCGCTGGAGCTCTTCAAGCCCTTCATCCTCCGGAAGCTGGAGGAGCGCGGCATCGCGTCGTCGATCAAGGCCGCCAAGAAGTACGTGGAGAAGGAGCGTCCCGAGGTGTGGGACATCCTCGACGACGTCATCCGCGAGCACCCGGTGCTGCTGAACCGCGCGCCGACGCTCCACCGGCTCGGCATCCAGGCCTTCGAGCCGATCCTCGTCGAGGGCAAGGCCATCGAGATCCACCCGCTGGTCTGCACGGCATTCAACGCCGACTTCGACGGCGACCAGATGGCCGTCCACGTGCCGCTGTCGATGGAGGCCCAGCTCGAGGCGCAGGTGCTGATGCTCTCGTCCAACAACATCCTGTCGCCGTCCAACGGCGCGCCGATCGCCGTGCCCACGCAGGACATGGTCCTCGGCATCTACTACCTGACCAAGGAGCGGCTCAGCACGCCGGAGCGCCCGGTGCGCGGCGAGGGCCGCCTGTTCGCGGACGCGGAGGAAGTGCGGATCGCCTACGACAACGAGGACGTCGATCTCCAGGCGCGGATCCGCCTGCGCTGGAACGGCGAGTTCCTCGAGACCACGGTGGGCCGCACGCTGTTCAACGAGGTGGTCCCCGAGGCCCTGCGCTTCGTGAACCAGGAGCTGAAGAAGAAGGAGGTCACCGCGCTCGTGAGCCGCTGCTACAACATGCTCGGCAACGAGGAGACGGTGAAGTTCCTCGACGAGCTGAAAGACCTCGGCTTCCGGTACGCCACGCTGTCCGGTCTGTCGATCGGCATCGACGACATGCACATCCCGTCGTCGAAGGAGCGGCTCATCGCGCAGGCGCGCGAGCAGGTCAACGAGGTCGAGCAGCAGTATCAGGACGGCGTCATCACCAACGGCGAGCGCTACAACAAGGTCGTCGACATCTGGGCGCACACCACCGAGCTCATCGCGGAGCAGATGTTCAGCGAGCTCGAGGGCGGCGAGCAGGGCGGCGAGTTCAACCCGATCTACATGATGGCCGACTCCGGCGCGCGGGGCAGCAAGCAGCAGATCCGCCAGCTGGCAGGCATGCGCGGTCTCATGGCCAAGCCCTCGGGCGAGATCATCGAGACGCCGATCACGTCGAACTTCCGCGAAGGCCTCACCGTGCTGGAGTACTTCACGTCCACGCACGGCGCCCGCAAGGGTCTCGCCGATACGGCGCTGAAGACGGCCGACTCCGGCTACCTGACGCGCCGGCTCGTCGACGTCTCCCAGGACGTCATCGTCAGCGAATACGACTGCGGAACGGTGAAGTACATCGACGCGACACCGCTGGTCGAGGGCGGCGACATCATCCAGTCGCTCAGGGACCGCATCCTGGGCCGGGTGGCCGCGGAAGACGTCCGCGACCCGCTGTCGCAGGAGATCATCGTCCAGGCCAACAACGAGATCATCGAGGAGACGTCGCAAAAGATCGAGGACTCGGGCCTCGAGCGCGTGCGCATCCGCTCCGGCCTCACCTGCGACACCAAGCGCGGCATCTGCGTGCTCTGCTACGGCCGCAACCTCGGCTCCGGCCGCCTGGCCGAGCTGGGCGAGGCGGTCGGCATCATCGCCGCGCAGTCCATCGGCGAGCCCGGCACGCAGCTCACGATGCGGACGTTCCACATCGGCGGCACGGCCAGCCGCGTCGTCGAGGCGTCCAAGCACGAGTCGAAGAGCGCGGGCGTGGTGAAGTTCCACAACCTCCGCACCGTCGTGAACCGCGACGGCGACCTCGTGGCCACCAACCGTAACGGCGAGATCGGCGTGGCCGACGAGCGCGGGCGGGAGCGCGAGCGCTACCCGGTCGTGTACGGCGCCAAGCTGAAGGTCAAGCCGGAGCAGCGGGTCAAGGCGCGGACGGTCCTCGTCGAGTGGGATCCGTTCACCAACCCGATCCTGACCGAGTTCACGGGCAAGGTGCAGTACCAGGACATCGTGGAAGGCGTGACCGTGCGCGAGGAGTTCGACGAGGTCACGGGCCTCGCGCGCAAGGTCATCATCGAGGACGCCGAGGGCCGCCTGCAGCCCGGCGTCATCATCAACTCGCCGGAGACGGCGGGCACCGAGCGGCACCGCTATCCGCTGCCGGTGGGCGCCAACCTCAACGTCGCCGACGGCGCCGACGTCTTCGCGGCCGACATCATCGCGAAGATCCCGCGCGAGACCACCAAGACCAAGGACATCACCGGCGGTCTGCCGCGGGTGGCCGAGCTGTTCGAGGCGCGCAAGCCGAAGGAGCAGGCGGTCATCACCGAGATCGATGGCCGGGTTGAAATGGGTGGCTTCGTCAAGGGCATGAGGAAGATCGTCATTCGCGCCGACAACGGCGAGACCAAGGAGTACCTGATCCCGCGCGGCAAGCACATCAGCGTCCACGAGGGCGACCGCGTGAAGGCCGGCGAGGCGCTCATGGATGGATCTCCGAATCCGCATGACTACTTGGCGGTTCTGGGAGATCGAGAACTACAGCGGTACCTGGTGAATGAAGTGCAGGAGGTCTACCGCCTGCAGGGCGTGACGATCAACGACAAGCACATCGAGATCATCGTGCGCCAGATGCTGCGGCGCGTGCGCATCGAGGAGGTCGGTGACACCGAGTTCGTGGTCGGCGAGCTGGTCGACAAGTTCGTGTTCCAGGAGGAGAACGAGCGGGTGATCGGCCAGGGCAAGCGGCCGGCCACGGCCAAGCCCGTGCTCCTCGGCATCACGAAGGCGTCGCTCTCGACCGACAGCTTCATCTCGGCGGCGTCGTTCCAGGAGACGACGCGCGTGCTCACCGAGGCGGCGATCTCCGGCAAGACCGACGACCTGCGCGGTCTGAAGGAGAACGTGATCGTCGGCCGGCTCATCCCGGCCGGTACGGGCCTCGGCAACTACACGCGCGTGGAGGTGCTCACGCCGGGCGGCGAGGCGGTGAAGCCGCTGGATCAGGTGCTGAGCTTCGATCCGCCGCCGACGGAGACGCCGGAGGGCGACGGCTCGGTCGCCGCTGCGGTCTAAGTGCGCTCCATGATTGACAGACAGGGGTCGTTCGGTTATAAAGTGAGGGTTTTGTCGCCGTGTCCGGCGATGGAGAGCCATGCCGACGATTAACCAGCTCGTTCGCTACGGTCGGGAAGCGGTGCGCAAGAAGTCGAAGACGCCCGCGATGCAGGCGTGCCCGCAGAAGCGCGGCGTCTGCATCCGCGTCTACACGACCACGCCCAAGAAGCCGAACTCCGCCCTCCGCAAGGTGGCGCGCGTGCGGCTGACCAACGGGCTGGAGGTCACGTCGTACATCCCCGGCGTCGGACACAACCTCCAGGAGCACTCGATCGTCATGATCCGCGGCGGCCGCGTGAAGGACCTGCCGGGCATCCGTTATCACATCATCCGCGGATCGCTCGACACCGCCGGCGTGACCGGACGCAAGCAGAGCCGCTCGAAGTACGGCGCGAAGGCGCCGAAGGGCGGAGGCGCCTGATGCGGCGCGCGGGCGCGGCCAAGCGCGAGGTGCTGCCGGATCCGAAGTACGGCTCGCGGCTGGTGGCGAAGTTCGTCAACATCATGATGATCCGCGGCAAGAAGTCGACGGCGGAGCGGATCATGTACGACGCGCTGACGGCCATCGAGGACCGCAGCAAGCAGGAAGCGCTGAAGATGTTCAAGACGGCCATCGACAACGTCAAGCCGGCGGTCGAGGTGAAGTCACGCCGCGTCGGCGGCTCGACGTACCAGGTGCCGGTCGAGGTGCGGCCCGACCGCCGTACGTCGCTGGCCATGCGCTGGGTGATCGGCGCCGCGCGCCGGCGGGCCGAGCGCAGCATGTCCGAGAAGCTCGCCGCCGAGCTGCTCGACGCCGCCAACAACCGCGGCACGGCCGTGAAGAAGCGGGAAGACACCCACAAGATGGCGGAGGCCAACAAGGCGTTCGCGCATTATCGCTGGTAGCGGGAATCCCACGCAGAGGGGGGCCGCAGCCTGGTCCCGCTCTTCGCATGTACGAAGACAGAAAGAAAGCAGAGGACGACGTGGAGCGGCAGTACTCGCTGGAGAGGACGCGGAACATCGGCATCATGGCCCACATCGACGCGGGCAAGACGACGACGACCGAGCGCATCCTGTACTACACGGGGCGCTCGTACAAGATCGGCGAAGTCCACGAAGGCACCGCGACGATGGACTGGATGGTGCAGGAGCAGGAGCGGGGCATCACCATCACCTCCGCGGCCACCACGTGCTTCTGGCGCGACTGCCGCGTCAACATCATCGACACGCCGGGTCACGTGGACTTCACGGTCGAGGTCGAGCGCTCGCTCCGCGTCCTCGACGGCGCCGTGACCGTGCTCGACGCCGTGTCGGGCGTGGAGCCGCAGACGGAAACCGTCTGGCGGCAGGCCGACAAGTACTCCGTGCCTCGCATCGTCTACGTCAACAAGATGGACCGCGTCGGCTCCGACTTCTATCGCTGCCTCGACATGCTGCGCGACCGGCTGGGCGCGCACCCGGTGGCCATCCAGCTGCCCCTCGGCCGCGAGGACCAGTACAAGGGGCTCGTCGACCTCATCGAGCAGGTCGGCTACGTGTGGGACGAGGACGACGAGACGCTGGGCAAGGAGTTCAAGAAGATCGCGATCCCCGCCGACATGGCCGAGCAGGTCAAGGAGTACCGCGAGAAGATGATCGAGGGCCTCGCCGAGGTCGACGATCACCTCATGGAGAAGTACGTCCACGGCGAGCCGATCAGCGTCGAGGAGCTGAAGGCGGCCGCGCGCAAGGGCACCATCGCCATGACGCTGTTCCCGGTCATCTGCGGGGCCTCCTTCAAGAACAAGGGCGTGCAGCACCTGCTGGACGCCGTCATCGACTACCTGCCGTCGCCGCTGGATATCCCGCCGGTGCAGGGCATCAATCCGGAGACGAAAGCCACCGAAGAGCGAAAGGCCGCCGACGACGCGCCGTTCGCCGCGCTGGCCTTCAAGATCATGAACGACCAGCACGTCGGCCAGCTCGTCTTCCTGCGCGTGTACTCCGGCACCCTCAGCGCCTCCAGCGGCGTCCTCAACTCGACGAAGGACCGGAAGGAGCGCGTCGGCCGCCTGCTGCGCATGCACGCCAACAAGCGCGAGGAGGTCGAGGCCATCGCGGCCGGCGACATCGCGGCCGCCATCGGGCTCAAGTACACGACCACCGGGGACACGCTCTGCGACCCCGACAAGCCGATCGTGCTCGAGTCGATGACGTTCCCGGAGCCGGTCATCGCCGTCGCCATCGAGCCGAAGACGCGCGCCGACGAGGAGAAGCTCGGTGTGTCGCTCTCGCGGCTGGCCATGGAGGATCCGACCTTCCGCGTGACCACGGAAGAGGAGACGTCGCAGACGCTCATCCACGGGATGGGCGAGCTGCACCTCGAGATCATCGTCGACCGCCTGCTGCGCGAGTTCAAGGTCGAGGCCAACGTCGGCAAGCCGCAGGTCGCCTATCGGGAAACGATTCGCAAGCACGCCGAAGCCCAGGGCAAGTTCGTGCGCCAGACAGGCGGCCGCGGCCAGTACGGCGACGTCTACATCGAGGTGGACCCGAACGAGCCGGGCGGCGGCTTCGTGTTCGAGAACAAGATCGTCGGCGGCGCGGTGCCCCGCGAGTACGTGCCCGCCGTCGAGAAGGGCATCAAGGAGGCGATGGAGACCGGCGTGCTCGCCGGCTACCCGATGGTGGACGTCAAGGTCGCGCTGACCGACGGCTCCTACCACGACGTCGACTCCTCCGAGATGGCCTTCAAGATCGCGGGCTCGATGGGCTTCAAGGAAGCCTGCCGCAAGGCCAAGCCCGTCCTGCTCGAGCCGGTGATGGACGTCGAGGTCGTCACGCCCGAGGAGTACATGGGCGCGATCGTCGGCGACCTCAACAGCCGCCGCGGCCGCATCCTGTCGATGGAGGCGCGCGGCAGCTCGCAGGTCATCCGGGCCAACGTCCCGCTCGGGCAGATGTTCGGCTACGCGACCGAGATGCGGTCGATGACCCAGGGCCGGGCGACCTACACCATGCAGTTCGCCCGCTACGAGGAAGTCCCGGCGGCGATCGCGGAAGAGATCATGGCCAAGGTGGCGGGCAAGCCCGCGGCCCGCGCTGGTTCACGCTAGACCCGACACCGAGGAGCTGAGACATGGCGAAGGCCAAGTACGAGCGGACGAAGCCGCACGTGAACGTGGGGACGATCGGGCACATCGACCACGGCAAGACGACGCTGACGGCGGCGATCACGAAGGTGCTGCACACGAAGAACAAGCAGATTGCGGTGCGGGAGTACGGGTCGATCGACAACGCGCCGGAAGAGCGGGAGCGGGGGATCACGATCGCGGTGGCGCACGTGGAGTACGAGACGGACAAGCGGCACTACGCGCACATCGACTGTCCGGGGCACGCGGACTACATCAAGAACATGATCACGGGGGCGGCGCAGATGGACGGGGCGATTCTGGTGGTGGCGGCCAACGACGGGCCGATGCCGCAGACGCGCGAGCACGTGCTGCTGGCGCGGCAGGTGAACGTGCCGTTTCTGGTGGTGTTCATGAACAAGGTGGACATGGTGGACGACCCGGAGATTTTGGATCTG
>QHRU01000073.1 GCA_003220225.1 Candidatus Rokuibacteriota bacterium | reverse complement strand
GGCCAACGGCGGCCCCACCACGTTGTCGAATCTCGCGATGCTGTGTCGCCGGCACCACCGCGCAGTCCACGAGGACGGCTACCAGGTGGAACGACTCCCTGATGGCGAGCTGCAGTTCAGGCGGCCTGACGGCCGGCTATTCCCTGACGTCCCGCCGCGAGCTCCGGTACCGCCCGATCCCGCCGAGCGGCTGCGGGCGCAGAACGAGGCCGAAGACCTGCACATCCACCCGCGCGTGGCGATACCGGACTGGTCCGGAGAGCGCTTGGACCTCGGCTGGGCGATCGACGTGTTGCACCCGCTGGCCGCTTCCAACAGCTAAGGGCTCGCTCGGCGGCGGTCACGCTTGGCGCGCCAATAGCCGGCGATTCCGGCGCCCAAACCCACGAGGCCCGCCGGGTAGGCGCGCGCGACGAGGATCACCAGCAGGGCGAAGAGAACCATGCGCGTCTCGCCCCAGGGGCGGAGCGCCTCGGACAGCACCTCGATGAAAACCGCGCCCACCACCGGGCCCCAGAACGTCCGCAGGCCCCCCAGGATCACCATGATGACGATGATCGCCATCTCGTTGAACTTCATCGGCGTGGGCGAGAGCAGCCCGACGTAATGCCCCTGGAAGCCGCCGGCGATGGCGGCGAAGACGGCGGAGACGGCGAAGACGACGCGCTTCCACTTGAAGGTGTCCACGCCCATCACGGCGGCCGCCTCCTCGTCGTCGCGTATGGCCCGCAGATAGACGCCGACTCGCGAGTGCACGAGCTGCCAGGCGGCGAGGATGGCGCCGAGGGCCAGGGCGAGGAAGACGTAGTAGTGTGGCGTCGGGCGCGGGGTGCCGAAGAAGAACGGGGTCATCAGCCCGAGGTCGCCGCGCGTGATCTGGTACTCGACGGCGACGAAGAGTCGCACCGACTCCGCGAACGCCCACGTGGCGAGCGCCAGGTAGATGGCGCGCATTCTGAGACACAGGGTGCCGAGTCCCCAGCCGAGCAGCGCGGCCAGCGCGCCGCCGGCGGCGACCCCGACCACGATCGGCACCTTCGCGTGGAGCACGAGCAGGGCGGAGGTGTAAGCGCCGACGCCCGCGAACGTGTGGTGCGCGAGCGAGAACTGGCCCGTGTAGCCGGCCAGGAGGTTCCAGCCGATCGCGAGCACGACGTAGTAGAAGCTCGTGACGAGGACGTGCAGGTGGTACTCCGACACCGCCCACGGCAGCCAGGCGAGCGCCGCGTAGACGGCGAGCGCGAGCCCGATGCGACGCGCCAGGGGCGGGATCAGCTCAGATGCCGAGGAGGGCATCGCGCACGAGGTCGCGGACCTGCTCGGCGAAGACGTGCCGCGGCCCGTGATGGCGCACGCGCCCCATCTCGATCATGTAGAGGTAGTCGCTCACCTGGATCGCCTTGGCGATGTTCTGGTCCACCAGGAGGATCGTCGCGCCCGCGTCGCGTGCCTGGAGCAGCCGCGTGTAGACCTGCTCGGTGATCTTCGGCGACAGCCCGGCGGACGGCTCGTCCACGAGCAGCAGGCTCGGATCGGTGACGAGCTCCTTGGCCAGCGACAGCATCTTGGCCTCGCCGCCCGACAGCGTGGTGGCGCGCGACCGGCGCTTCTCGCGCAGGCGCGGAAAGGCCGCCCATGCGCGCTCCAGCATGGCGGCCATGCGCGCGCGGTCGGCGCGGAAGACCCAGGCACCCAGGTCCAGGTTTTCCTGCACCGTGAGCTGCGGGAACACGCTGGCGCCCTGGGCCACGTAGCTCACGCCCTGCCGCTTCACGGCGTGCGGCGGCAGCGCCTGGATCTCGTGACCGTCGAGGACGATCCGGCCGCGGCGTGGATGCAGGAAGCCGAAGATCGTCTTGAGCAGCGTCGACTTCCCCGCTCCGTTGGCGCCGATGATCCCCGTGATGCTGCCGCGCTCGACCGCCACGGACACGCCGGTGAGGACGTCGATGCCCTCGACGTACCCCGCGACGACGTCGTGCACCTCGAGGAGGGCCATTCAGCCTCCGAGGTACGCTTCCAGCACCGCGGGCTGGTTGGCGACTGCCTCGAACGAGCCCTCGGCGATGAGCCGGCCCTCGTGCATCACCGACACGCGCGAGGCCAGCCGCCGCAGGGTCGCCATCTCGTGCGACACGATCAGGAAGGTCACGCCTTCGTCGCGGTTCGCGTTGAGGATCGTCTCCATGATCGTGTCCTTGATGGTCGGGTGGACGCCCGCGAAGGGCTCGTCCATCAGGAACAGCCGGATGGGCTGCAGCATGAGCCCGCGCGCGATCTGCAGCAGCATGCTCTGGCCGCCCGACAGCTCCTTGGCCGGCGCGTCGCGCAGGCCGTCGAGCAGGACCAGGTCGAGCAGGCGCCGCGCGCGCTCCCGGATCTGCTCGGGGGCGCGCCGCGCGCCGCGATCCAGCTCGGCGAGCGCCGGCACGAGCACGTTCTCGAGCACGGTCATGTTGCCGAAGAGCTTCGAGATCTGGAACGTGCGCGCCACGCCGCGGCCGGCGATCTCGTGCGGGCGCAGGCGCTCGATGCGCTCGCCGTCGAGAAAGACCTGACCGGCGTCGGGGCGATAGAGGGCGGAGACCAGATTGATCGTCGTCGTCTTGCCGGAGCCGTTGGGGCCGATGAGCCCGCGGACTTCGCCGGCCTCGACGCTGAGGTCGAGACCGTCCACCGCGATCACGCCGCCGAAGCGCTTGGCGAGACCCCGGATCTCGAGGAGCGCGCTTGTCCTACCGAAGGTAGGGCTCATGTGGGCCTACGGGGCGGGCGGGGCGGCCATGACGCGGCCGACGACGCGTCGGAGCTCGTCGAGGTCGCAGGGCTTCGTCAGGAAGGGCGCGCCGGTGCGCTCGAGGAAGTCGCGCTTGTCGCGGCTGAGGACGTCACCGGTGAGGAACACGATGCGCTCGCGCAGCGCGGGGTGGCGCCGCTCGAGCTCGCGGTAGAACGATTCGCCGTCGAGCACCGGCATCTTCGTGTCCGAGACGATCAGGTCGTACGGCCGCGCGGCGAGGAGCCCGAGCGCCTCGGCGCCGTCGCCGGCGATCTCGACCTCGTGGCCGTCGCGCCGGATCGCTTCCGCCAGCGCCTCGGCCACCGCCCGCTCGTCGTCCACGAGCAGCACCTTCCCCGGTCGGACGGCAGACGGCGCGGAGGCGGCGGCCGGTCGCGGGGCGGCGCGCGGCGGCGTCTCGACGGGCAGCTCGATGAGGAGCGTGGTGCCGCGGCCGGGCTCGCTGTCCACCGTGATCGTCCCGTGGTGCTCCTCGACGATACCGCGGCACAACGAGAGCCCGAGCCCCGTCCCCTCGCCTGCGGGCCGCTGCCTGACGGTGTCCTCGAGGGCGCGGTTGTGCTCCTCGAGCGCCAGGTAGAGGCGGCGCGTGGCCAGGAGGTTTCCGATGCGGAGCAGCACCTCGAACGCCTCGAACGGCTTGGTGAGGAAGTCGTGCGCGCCGGCGGCGAGCGCCCCCCGACGCGAGTCGGGCGTCACGTCGGCCGTGAGCACGAGGACCGGCACGAAGACGGTCTCCGGGATCTCGGCGCGCAGCTGCGCCAGCACCGCGAGGCCGTCGACGTGCGGCATCATCAGATCGAGCAGGATCAGGTCGGGCCGCACGCCGCGGTAGAGC
The DNA here is from genome assembly GCA_003220225.1 of Candidatus Rokuibacteriota bacterium. Lineage (GTDB taxonomy): Bacteria > Methylomirabilota > Methylomirabilia > Rokubacteriales > CSP1-6 > AR12. The sequence continues at coordinate 34,259 of QHRU01000073.1, read as the reverse complement.
TCGAGGGCCGTCCGCGAGTCGGTCGTGCTCGCGAGGTGCCGGTAGCCCGCCTGTTGCAGCAACCGCTCGAGCAGCAGCACGTTCGCCCGCTCGTCGTCGACGATCAGGATCTTCGCGGCGGCAAACGCGGGCAAGGGGGCGCTCATCCGCCCGACAGCGCCTGGTCGATGTGCGTGAGGAGCTGCCGCACGTCGAGCGGCTTCGTCAGGTACGCGCGCGCGCCTGCCGCCACCATGCGCCGCACCTGTCCCGGCGTCGCGTCGGCGCTGAGCACGATCACCGGCGTGCGCGCGAGGAGCGGATCGCTCCTGATCTCGCGCAGCACGTCCTCGCCGGAGATGTCCGGAAGGTGGAGGTCCACGAGGATCAGGTCGGGCCGATGCTCGCGCGCCAGCGACAGCCCGAGCCGCCCCTGCATGGCGGGGATGAAGCGGATCGCGGCCTGCTCGGCCAGGACGCGCTCCACGAGCCGCAGGTTCGACGGGTTGTCCTCGATGTAGAGGACCGTGCCCCGGCGCGTGGCGTCGCCCGGCGTCGGCGCGCGCGACGCGTCCAGGCCGGCGCGCGCGTCGGGCGACATCGTCTCGGCCAGCTCGACCCAGAAGAGGCTGCCCCCGCCCTCCGCGTCGTCGAAACCGATGGTGCCGCCCATCGCCTCCACGAGCCGCTTGGAGAGCGCGAGCCCGAGCCCGGTGCCCTCGACGGGACTCGTCTCGGCGCCGAGGCGGTCGAACGGCGTGAAGAGCCGCGCGCGCCGGTCGTGCGGAATGCCCGCGCCCGTGTCGGCGACCGTGAGACGGATCCGGCCGATGGCCACCTCGTGACAGCCGACGACGAGGCGGCCGGCCTGGTGGTTGTACTTGATCGCATTGGAGACCAGGTTCAGCAGCACCTGCTGCAGCCGCTGGGTGTCCGCGAGCACGTAGCGATGGTGGAGCGTGCCGCCGGAGACCTGGACGTCGATGCGCCGCTCGGCGGCGAGCGGACGGGCCAGGTCCACGACGCGGGCGACGGCCTCGCCGATCTGGACGGGCTCCTGCGAGAGCGAGAGCCGCCCGGCCTCGATGCGCGAGATGTCGAGGACCTCGTTGATCAGCTCCAGCAGGTGCCGGCCGCCCTTGAGGATCTGCTCCACGCTCTCGCGGTCGGGTCCGCCGTCGGGCTGCATCTGGAGGAGCTGCCCGAAGCCGAGGATCGCGTTGAGCGGCGTCCGCAGCTCGTGGCTCATGCGCGAGAGGAACTCACTCTTCGCCTGGTTGGCGCGGTCCGCCTCGGCCTTGGCCTCCGCGAGCTCGTGGGTGCGCTCGCGCACGCGCTGCTCGAGCTCTTCGGAATAGCGCTTCACCTGCTCGTAGAGGCGCGCCTGGGTGATGGCGATGGCCAGCTGGGCGGCCGCCTCCTGCGCGATCTCGATCTGCTCGTCGGAGAACTGTCCGCGCGCGCCGCCGAAGCTCAGTGAGCCGATCAGCTCGCCCCGCGCGCGCATGGGGACGACCATGTAGACGTGGACGCCCGAGGCGAGCAGCGCCTGCGCCTCGGGGCTGTCGGGCAGCGCGTCCACGTCGATCACCTGCATCTCGCCGCGCCGCAGCGCCTCCACGTCGCCCGCCAGCTTCATCGGATACCGCACACCGGGGCCCGCGTGCACGCGGCGGCGTCCGATCGCCGCCAGCCACTCCACCTCGCCCGCCTCGAAGTCGAACAGGTTCACGATGGCTCGGGGCACGCCCAGCAGATCGCGCAGCGGCCGGAGCGCCGCCTCGGCGATCGTCACCGGCTCGGCCGCCGCGATCATGCCCCGGTCGATCTCGTGCAGGACGCGCAGCCGCTGCGTCGACTTGGCCAGCGAGGCTTGCGCCGCCTTGAGGCTCGTGACGTCGTTGGCCACGACGAGCGCGGCGCGCCGCCCGCCGAACGACAGGTCGTGCGCGACGATGTCGACGTCGATGACGCGACCGTCCTTGTGGCGATGCTTCCATGCCGACGCGTAGTGACGGAGGCCGGGTTGCGGCGTCTCGGAGAGCCGGGCCACCGCCTCACGCACGCGGGCGTCCTCCTCGGGTGGGAAGAGCGCCGTCACCTTCATCCGGAGAAATTCCTCGCGCGAGTAGCCGTAGTGCTCGACGGCGGCGGCGTTCACCTCGAGGAAGGCCAGGCTGGCGACGTCGTACACCCACATGGGCAGCGGGTTGGCGTCGAAGAGGAGGCGAAAGCTCGCGTCGTCGGCGAGGGGCACGAACCTATTGTAGCCCGGAGGTCGCCACGCCCCTGAACACCAGCCGCGACGGCGCGCCGCGGAACGGCCAGCCCGGCACCCACGCCGAGAACCGGCCGGCGGTGCCGCCGGCGACGAGCACGTGCAGGCAGGCCGGCTCCCGGAATTTCGGCGTGCGCGCGCCGTCGACGGTGACCTGACACTGCTCCCAGACGAAGCGCCGCACGTCCGCCTTCGACCAGCCGTCCGCCGCGATGGTCGCGGCGTGCTCGGGCCCGATCACGAGCAGCGTGTCGCCGAGCGGCGCCAGGTCGGGGCTCGCGATGACGGCCCCGGCTCGCGCGACGGTCGAGAGGATGTCGCGCGCGCGGCGCCCCCCGGCGTTGACGACGATCTGCGGCGCCTCCGCGGCCAGGACGGCCACCGTGCTGTCGGCGGCGGCGAAGCCGTGCTCGACGGAGAGCGGCTCCCACGGACTCGCCTCCTCGTGCTCGCCGATGCAGTAGGAGTAGCGGCCCGGCTGGCCGAACGTCGACATGCTGATCACGCCGGGACGCGCCCCGCCCACGTTCACCCAGACGAGGCGCACGGCGCGGCCGATCGTCGCGTTGGCGCGGAAGCCGGCGCCGAACACCGACGCCGCGCAGTTCACCTCGAGCGCGCGGCGGATCGGGCCGTTGACGATGACGAGAGGCGTGACGGCGTCGGTCGTGCCGGACACGCCAACGAGGGAGAACTCGGGATCGCAGATCGCGCTCACGGCGGCGATGACCACGGGGATGTATTCCGGACGGCAGCCCGCCATCACGGCGTTGACGGCCACGCGCTCGACGGTGGCGCGGCCGTTGGCCGGCGCCACCAGGCCGATCAGCTCGTCGCCGCCGCGCCCGCTCGCCGCCACCGTCGCCCCGACACGCTCCGCCGTCGGCGGCACCACGGGCAGGCCGTCGGTCACGCCGCGCGCGAACAGCTCCTCGATCGGATCCGACGCGTCGGGGGTCACGGCGCGGATTGTAACTTCGCAGGCGAGGCGCGGCGCGCTGGACGACGGCCCGCGCCTGAGCGATGCTGTCGCCGCATGCACGAGGATGCCCGACTCACGGACGACGGCGCGGCGGCGCTGGCCGCCGAGGCCATGCGGCACGTCGCGAGCGGCCAGGTCGTCGGCCTGGGCACGGGTCACGCCGCCACCGCCTTCGTGCGCGCGCTCGCCCAGCGCGTCGCGGCCGGCCTCGACGTGCGCGGCGTGCCGACCTCCGAGGCGACGGCGGCGCTCGCGCGCGGGCTCGGCATCAAGCTGCTCACGCCGGACGACATCGAGACGATCGACGTCGCCGTCGACGGCGCGGACGAGGTGGATCCCCGCGGCGACCTGATCAAGGGCTACGGCGGCGCGCTGCTGCGCGAGAAGGTCGTGGCGACCCTCGCGCGGCGCTTCCTCGTCCTGGTCGGCGCCGACAAGCTCGTCCCCGTGCTGGGCAGCCGCGGCCGGCTGCCGGTGGAGGTCGTGCCGTTCGCGGCGGGCCCGTGCCGGCGGCGGCTCGAGGCGCTCGGCTATCCGGCGACCCTGCGCACGGCCGACGGCGCGCCCGTGGTGACGGACAACGGCAACCGCCTGCTCGACTGCCGCGTCGGCCCGATCGCCGATCCGGCCGCGCTCGAGGCCGCGCTGCGCGCGACCCCGGGCGTGGTCGGCACCGGACTCTTCATCGGCATGATGCCGGCCGTGCTGATGTGGGACGGTTCCCGCTGCCGCACGCTGACGAGGGAGAATCGGAATTGACGACCCGAGGTCCATTGACGAGCCGTCCGGAGTGGAAGGCGCTCGCCGCCCACTACGAGTCGGTTCGTGGCCTCCACCTGAGGGAGCTGTTCGCGAAGGATCCACGGCGCGGCGAGCGGCTGGTCGCGGAGGCGGCCGGGCTCTACCTCGATTACTCCAAGAACCGCGTGACCGACGAGACGCTCAGGCTGTTGCTCGACCTGGCGCGATCCTCCGGCGTGGCCGCGCGGAGGGACGCGATGTTCGCGGGCGAGAAGATCAACGTCACCGAGCAGCGCGCGGTGCTGCACGTGGCGCTGCGGGCGCCGCGCGGCGCGCGCATCGTCGTGGACGGCGAGGACGTCGTGCCGCGCGTCCACGCCGTGCTCGACCGCATGGCCGATTTCGCGGGCCGCGTGCGCAGCGGCGGGTGGACGGGCTTCACGGGCCGCCCGATCCGCAACGTCGTCAACATCGGGATCGGCGGCTCCGACCTCGGCCCCGCCATGGCCGCGGACGCGCTGCGCTGGTACGGCGACCGGCGCCTCACGCTGCGCTTCGTGTCCAACGTGGACGGCGCCGACTTCGTGGCATCGACGCGGGACCTCGATCCCCAAGAGACGCTCTTCGTGGTGGCGTCCAAGACGTTCACGACGATCGAGACGCTGACGAACGCGCGCACGGCGCGTGCCTGGTGCGTGCGCGCGCTCGGTGACGAGCGCGCGGTGGCCAAGCACTTCGTGGCCGTCTCCACCGCCACCGCCGAGGTGCGGAAGTTCGGCATCGACCCCGCGAACATGTTCGAGTTCTGGGACTGGGTCGGCGGCCGCTACTCGCTCTGGTCGGCCATCGGCCTGTCGCTGATGATCGCCATCGGCCCCGCGGGGTTCGGCGAGCTCCTCGCCGGCGCTCATGCCATGGACGAGCACTTCCGCGGAGCCCCCTTCGAGACGAACCTGCCCGTGCTGCTGGCCCTCCTCGGGATCTGGTACGACGACTTCTTCGGCGCCGAGACCCTGGCCATCCTGCCGTACAGCCACGACCTCGGCCGCTTTCCCGCGTACCTGCAGCAGCTCGACATGGAGTCCAACGGCAAGCACGTCGATCTCGACGGCCGAGAGGTCGAGTACCCGACGGGGCCGATCGTCTGGGGCCAGCCGGGCACCAATGGTCAGCACGCGTACTACCAGCTCATCCACCAGGGCACGCGGCTGATCCCGTGCGACTTCATCGGCTTCCTGCGGCCGCTCGACGAGGTCGGTGAGCACCACCCGCTGCTCATGGCCAACCTCTTCGCGCAGACGGAAGCGCTCGCCTTCGGCAAGACGGCGGAGGAGGTCGCGGCGGAAGGCGTGCCGGCGTTGTCGGTCCCGCACCGCACGTTCGCGGGCAACCGCCCCACCAACACGATCCTCGCCGAGCGGCTGACGCCGGCCGTGCTCGGCGCCCTCATCGCGCTCTACGAGCACAAGGTCTTCGTGCAGGGCACGATCTGGCGCATCAACTCCTTCGACCAGTGGGGCGTGGAGCTCGGCAAGGCGCTGGCGAATCGCATCACGCCCGAGCTGACGGCGCGCGACGAGCCGCGGCTCGCGCACGACTCGTCGACCAGCGCGCTGATCCGTCGCTTCCGCGGGCTCGACCGCCCCCGCCGCGCGGACTGAGCGTCAGCGCCGGGCGGCGCCGAACCGCCAGCGCTTGAACGTGTAGACGCCGCCGGGCTCCAGCCGCCCCTCCGCCACCAGGGTAGCGCCCTCCGCCACGAAGTCGAACGTCGTCAGCACGCTCTCGTGGGCCGCGCGGTCCACCACCACATCCGTCGTCGTCACGAACATCTCGTCGAGCAGCCGCGCCGCGCGGAGCGCGGCGAAGAGCGTCTGGCCGCCCTCGCACGCCAGGTAGCGCACGCCGTGCTCGGCGCGCAGCCGCGCGTGCGCGCGCTCGAGACCCTCGGGCTCGAGGAGCGCCTCGACGATCACGGCGGGCTCGCGGATCCCCCGACGCGTCAGCTCCGAGCGTCCCGCCGGGGTGGTGAGGATGATCGTCGACAGCCCGGGCGTGGTCAGCATCGGATGCTGCGACGGCACGCGACCGTAGAGCGAATAGATGACGTTGCGAGGGTGGTGGGACAATCCGCGCGCCACGCGGAAGGCGTAGAGCTCGGGCGCGCGCTCGTCGCCCGGTTCCTGTGGGCTGAGGATCAGCGTCGGCTGCTCGCGAACCGTCTGCGCGCCGATGCCGGCGTCGCCGATCGTCCGCAAGTAGCGCATGAGGCGGCGATCGGCGATGCGATCGAGCCGCGGCTCGCCGCCGAGGATCTCGCGCACCGGGTCGTCGCGCGCGTCACGCCGGCGCCACGCGACCACGCCGTTGGCCGACGCCACCACCACGCCGAAGATCCATGGCCGGTCGGGCGGCGGCGCCGGGAATCCCAGCGGCGCCCAGCGCTCGGGATCGGGCGTGCCGACCTCGGGCCCTGAGCTGCGATATCGCGTCCACTGGATCCGGGTGAGATCTCCCACGGCGCCAGTGTAGCGGCGCCGTCACGTCCTCCCCGCGCCTCACAGGCGTCGCTCCGCGCCTCACAGGCGTCGCTCCGCGCCTCACAGGCGTCGCTCCGCGCCTCACAAGCGTCGCTCCGCGACGACGAGCCGATAGCCGAGGTCGAGGGCGTCGCGTCTCAGTAGATCTACGTGCCGGCGCTCCCACGTGCCGTCGGCGAGATCGGCGCGCAGGCGCGCCAGCCCCGACTCCACGTCGGCGAGCTTGGTGAACGTGGAGATGGCGCCGCGCACGCCGGCGTCCAGATACGCCTCGGGCCGTCGCCAGTACGCGCCGAGGAAGCCGTCGACGCAGTCGTGGGGCACCAGCAGCGGCCGCGCGTCGACGGGGCCGAGTGACCGGCGCAGCTCCTCGAGCGTCGGAAAGATCTCGCGATCGATGGCCACCATCTCGGGGAAGTAGTCGTCGACGAGCCAGAATCCCGAGGTCGCCGCCGGATCCCACGTCAGGACCACGACGCGCTCGCGCGCCACGCGCCCCAGCTCGGCCAGCCCGCGCGCCCGATCGGGCCAATGGTGCACGGTGAGCACCGCGAGGGCGGCGCCGAACGTCGCGTCGCGGAACGGCAGGTCGGTCGCCGACGCCTGCACGGCCGGCGCCGCGCCGGGCCGGCGCTGACGGAGCATCGCGGCCGAGGGCTCGACGGCGAGGACCGGACGGTCCGCCGGCTCGTAGGAGCCGGCGCCGGCGCCGACGTTCACCACGCTCGCGGCCGCGCCGAGCGCCGCCGCGATGGCGGCGGCCAGCCGGGGGTCGGGCCGCCGATAGGCGTCGTAGCCGCGGCCGATCGTGTCGTAGAGCTGCCGGCTCATCGCGCGCGACGCAGGCGCAGCAGCCGGCGGGCGTTGCCCTCGTAGATGGCCGCCCGCTCGGCGTCGCTCGCGCGCATCTTCTCCATGGCGGCGATCGTGTCGCGGATGAAGCCGGGCCCCTTGTCCGGGTCGAACGGCATGTCGGTGCCGAACAGGATGCGCTCGGCGCCGAAGAACGCGAGGCCCGACTCCATCGCGTGCCAGGCGCCGAACAGCGCGGTGTCGCCGTAGAAGAGGCGGAAGTAGTCGATCGGCCGCCGCGCCAGCCGGCCCAGCGCCGCCCCGTCGTCGGGATCGTCGCTGCGCGTGCCGAGCTGCTCGAGCCCGCCGCCGACGCGCCCGGCGCAGAACGGGATCATCGCGCCCATGTGGTGGGTGATGATCTTGAGCTCGGGATGCCGGTCGAAGAGGCCGGAGAAGACGAGTCGGCCCATCGCAAGGCTCGTCTCGTACGGCCAGCCGAACGCCCACCAGAGGTCGTACTTGCTGCGCGGCTCGCCGGCGTAATCAGCCACCGTGGCCGGCCGCGCCGGGTGCAGCCAGATCGGCAGGTCGCGCTCGGCCATGCGGGCGAAGAGCGGCCGGTACTCGGGCCGATCGAGCGGGCGGCCCGCGACGTTCGAGAACATCTGCACGCCGGTGGCGCCCAGGGTGCCGATCGCGCGATCGATCTCGTGCAGCGCGGCCTCCGGGTTGTTCATCGGCAGCGAGGCGACGAACGCCGGAAAGCGTTCCGGGTGGCGCTCGACGAGCGCCGCCATCTCGTCGTTGGCGAGCCGCGCGAGATCCGGGCTGGCGTCGGGACCGCCGACGACCTCGATCGGCGGGTTGGCCAGCGTGAGCACCTGCACGTAGCCCTCGTAGCGATCCATGATCCGGAACCGCAGATCGACGTCCACCAGGACCGGGATGCCGGACATCCGCTTCTGCAGCGCCATCCCGGCCGGGGCGACCGCAAGCATCCGATCGAAGTAACGGCGCGGCAGGATGTGGGGGAACACGTCGATCTTCTGCATGGCGCCGATGATACGATCGCGCCGTGACCGCGTGCGCGCCTTCTTCGCGAAAAACGCCGCCGAGGTTCGGCGGCCCGGGAGGCCCCTCGTGATCCTCCGCTCGCTCGCGCTCTTCGTGCTGGCCGGCCTCTGCGAGATCGGCGGCGGCTATCTCGTGTGGCAGTGGTGGCGCAACGGCGCGCCGCGGCTGGTCGGCGTGCTGGGCGCCGCCGTCCTCGTCCTCTACGGAATCGTGCCGACCTACCAGCCGCAGCACTTCGGCCGCGTGTACGCCGCCTACGGCGGCATGTTCGTCGTGCTCTCGATCCTGTGGGGCTGGAGCGTCGACCGCATCGCGCCCGATCGGTTCGACCTGCTGGGCGGCGCGCTCTGCCTGGCCGGAGTCTTCGTCGTCATGTACTGGCCGAGGTAGGGCGGCTCACAAAAGTTACGAGGCGCTCGCGGGACTCGGCTACACTGTGCACCTCGGAGGGATCAGATGAGGACAGCCCTGCTCGCCGTCGCCTGCCTTGCCCTGACCGCGCAGCCGTGCGCGGCGGAGTGGTTCGCCGATATCTACGCCGGCGCCAGCCTCGCGGACAAGCACAACGTCAAGGTGGTCGACCAGATGTCGGGGCACGCGACGTATCACGGCATCGAATTCGACACGGGGCTGGCGTACGGCGGCCGCTTCGGCCGCTACTTCGACGCCGTCCCCTTCCTCGGCCTCGCCGTCGACTACTTCAACTTCTCGCCCAACATCGGTCCCCAGACGGTGCGCGTGGACGGCTGCGTGCCCAGTGGCGGCTGCGGAACGAACAAGATCGGGTTCGGCTCGTACGACCTGGGCTCGCAGGCGGTCTCGCTGGATCTGTTCCTGCGCCTGCCGCTCATGAGGTCGGAGGACGCGCCCGGCGGGCGGATCCAGCCGTACATCCTCGGCGGGGCGCCGGTGTTCATCACCACGCTGACGCCGCGCACGACGCGGTTGTTCCGCAACGCCGACGGCGACACCGACATCACCTGGGGCTACAAGGGCGGCGCGGGCCTGGCCGTCTACGTCTACAAGAACCTGATGGTCTTCGGCGAGTACCGCTACACGCACACCGAGCCCGAGTTCCGGATCCGCGATTCCGCGGCGGCCCGGGCCACGTTCAAGACGGAGCTCGACAGCCACACCGGCCTCGTCGGTCTCGGCGCGCGCTGGTAACCGCCTGACGCGCGGGCGCTAGCCCGCGGGCTCGCCGGCGTTCACCGCGAGCACCTGGCCCGAGATGTTCTTCGCGAGGTCGCTCGCGAAGAACAGCGTCGCCTCCGCGATGTCCTCGGCCTCCGTCATCCGCTTGAGCGGCGAGCGCTCCATCATGGCCTTGCGCATCGCCTCCTCGCTCACGCCGCGCACCTGGGCCTGGCCGGCGATCACGCGGTCGATGCGGTCGCCTGCGACGGCGCCGGGCGCGACGCAGTTGACCCGGATCCCGCGCGGGCCCAGCTCGAGCGCCATGCCGTACGTCATTCCGACCTGGCCCGCCTTCGCCGAGCAATAGCCGATCCGGTAGGGCAGCCCGCGCCGGCCCGCCCCCGACGAGATGTTGACGATGGCGCCGCCGCCCGCCTTGATCATCTCCGGCACCGCGAAGCGGGTGCAGACGTACGAGCTGGTCAGGCACGAATGGATCGTGTACATCCAGTCGTCCATCGTGTAGTCCTCCACCGGCTTCGTCGGCCCGCCGTCGCCCGCGTTGTTGATCAGCGTGGTGATCTTGCCGAAGGCCTTCACCCCCGCCTCGATCATGCGCTTGACGTCGGCTTCCTTCGCGGCGTCGCACGTGACGGCGATGGCGCGCCCGCCCGCCTTGCCGACCAGGTCGGCCGTCTCGCGCACGAGGTCGGCGGACCGCGCCGCACAGACGACGGCCGCTTTTTCGCGCGCGAACGTCAGACTCAGGACGCGCCCGATGCCCTTCGACGCTCCGGTGATGATCGCGACTTTTCCGTCGAGCAGTGCCATCGCCCTCTCCTGAACGTGGGTTGACGGGAGTGTACATGACCCCGCGCGTAATTGAGACGTCTCGCTCCCCGCGTCACGATGCCCTCAGCAACGAACGCGAGAGGAGAACGACATGAACGTGAGGCGCTGATGGCGCCTGTCGTCGCCGCGCTGCTCGCGCTCGGCGGCGCGTGGGCCGCGGTGCACGGCGCCGGACTCGTGGTCCGCGCCGTGCGCCACGCCGACGACCCGTCGTCGTCGCTGTGGATCATCGGGGGCATTCGCGGCCTCGTGGTGGCGGTGGCCGTCTGGGCGCTCGCGGGCGGGTGGCTGTTCGGGCAGACGTGGCTGCTCGTCTTCGGCGTCGTGTTTCTCGCCGAGGAGCTCTACGAGACCGGCGTCGTCGTGCTTCTTCTAAGGATGGCCGGGAGCGGCGGCGCCTAGGGCGACTGCCGCGGCGGCGCCGGCGCGGGCGCGGTCACCGCCGCCCCGGTCTCGACGCGGGGGCCGGTCTCGCGCGGCCCGGGACGCTCGTCGTACCTCGTCTTCAGCTTCGCGACGAGGTCCGGGTAGCCGGAGCGCTGGATGATCGCGTTGAACTGCGCGCGGTAGTTGGCGACGAGGCTGACGCCCTCCAGGGTGACGTCATACGCCCGCCAGCGCTCGCCCTGCAGGAACATGCGATAGTCGACCGGGATCGCCGTGCCCTGTTTCGTCACGATCAGGGTCCGGACCACGGCGCGGTCACCGTCCACCGCCTCGCCGAGATACTGGATCTTCTCGCCGGAGTAATTCTCGATCTTCGAGATGTACGACTGCTCGAGCAAGTCGCCGAAGAGACGCGTGAACTCTTCGCGCTCCGCGGGGGGTCGCGCCTGCCAGTGCTGCGCGAGGCTCCGCCGGGAGATCTCGCCGAAGTCGAAGATCTGGTTCGCCACGGCGCGGATCGCCCGCCGACGCTCCAGCGACCTCGCCTCTTTCTTGAGCTCGGGATCCGACAGGATTTTCACCACGAGGTCGACCGACGTACGGAGCTGGTCCGTGGCCGGGCCGGCCAGCGCGTCGGAGACCATGAGCAGCGTCACTCCCATGCTGAGCGCGAGGATGAGGAAACGGGTCGAGGTCATGGCGAGGATACTGAGGCCTCGGCGGATAAAACGAAAGGGGCCAGGAAGCGCGGCTTCCTGACCCCGGTCTCGTCCAATCAAAGCTATGGTGTGGCGCGAGTCGCCCGCGCGACGAAATGAAAGTCCTGCATCTGGACCTTGCCCCCCTTCACCTGCCTGGGGTTCTTCGGCGTCAGGTCCTTGAGCCCGTCCCGCTTCGATGCCGCCGACTTCGTGTTGGCCATGGCTCCCTCCATCTTTCGTTCCTCTCTGGCTTGTTGCTCCCGTGCGCTCTGAGGTTCGCAAGACGCCTGCCAGCCTCGTCGCCTGCCGAAAACCTGACAAATGTACGGTTGTCCTGATTTTCGCGGCCAACGCGCAGGGACGCCGGCGCCGGACCCGGGCGAACCGCCCGACGGCGGAGGGAGAGCTGCCTGCTGAGTCGACCGTCGGAGCCGGGCGCACCGCATGCCTGGTGCGAAATCCCCACGTTCTCGCGTGGCACCGGGAATGCTCGAGAAGCGCCCGGCGCTTGCATCGTGAGGGGCAGCTATGGATAGTAGGGCCCCATGCAAGCGGACGAGGTGATCTTCACGGTCGACCGGATGGCGTACGTCTGGGAAGACGTCGTCATCGCCGGGCACGTGTGGGGGGATTGGACGACTCTCGAGCAGCGGGTGCGCGACGGCTTGGCCTGCCTGGCGCGGCTCGACGATGTCGACGACGACGCGCTCGACGAGGCCGACGTCGACGCGGCGGCGTGCGACTTCCGCTATGCGCGCGATCTCGTCGCCGCTTCCGACCTCGAGGCGTGGCTGGAGCGCCGCGGCGTCACGATCGACGCGTGGCTCGACTTCATCCGGCGCTCGCTGCTGCTCCGGCGCTGGGCGAACGATCTCGACGAGATCCGCGCAGCGTACGAGCTCGACGAGGACGAGGTCGCGGAGGCCGTGCCGTGCGAGGCGGTCTGCAGTGGCATGGCGGCGAGCCTCGCCGAGCGCCTCGCCGCCCGGGCCGCCGTCTATGCGCGCATGCGCGACGAGGGCGGCGACGCGACGGCGTTGACGCCCGAGCCCCCGAAGGACGTTGCGCAGGCGCGCCGCGAGCGGGTGCAGATGCTCTCGCGGCTGGAGGCGGCATGGCGAGAGTTCACCGCGAGGAACGCGCCTCCCGAGGCGTTGCGTGCACTGATCGCCGCCCGGCAGCTGGACTGGATGCGCTTCACCGTGCAGACCGTCCTGGCGCCCGACGTCGAAGTGGCCCGCGAGGTCACGCTCTGCGTGCGGGAGGACGGTCGCCCCATCGAACAGGTCGCGGCCGCGGCGAGACTACGCGCCGAGACGATCGAATGGTGGCTGGAAGACGTCGAGCCCGCCGTGCGGGAGGCGCTGGTCGGCGCGATGCCAGGCGACGTGCTCGGGCCGCTCGCCTTGAAGGAGGGCCACCTGATCCTGGCCGTAGGCAACAAGCGGCTAACGTAGGTGCAGCACTTCGTCTCGGCCGCGAAGACGAGAGCCCCGGCCGCGGCGGGGCCGCTCGGGCGCATCGCGCAGTCCTCGCACGTCGCCTCGGACTCGTGGGGCAGCGGGCCGCCGAGCAGATCGTCGATCCAGCCTGCGTAGAGCGGCGGCAGCGTGCTGGGCGGCTGCCACGACCTCCCGTGGGCGGGCGAACCGCCGTCAGTCTTGCGCCCACCATGCTGACGCTCACCCACAATCGCCCTCCCCGGGGAAGACCCGTCGGATGAGCGATCCGTCCGGGCCGGCGATATCCTAACACTCGCGGCGCGCCCGGCCGGTCAGCCCTGTGCGGACAGCAGATCACGCGTTGCCGTCGATGCGCGGGGTAATTCAGCGATGGCTTCGGCATGCGAGAAGTACGTGCTGATCGAGGCGACGACGACGCGGGCTTCCACGGTGACGAGCTCGATTCCGACCAGCGACACGCGGACCCAGGCGTCGATCACGATGCCTTTGTCGAGTACGCGGTCGAGAACGTCGACGACGCTGGTGCTGCTAGGCTCGCGGTCAACGCTCAAACGCGCACAACCTCAGCCGACCATGATGCGTACACCCTGTCGAGTCAGCCAATCGCACACACGCCCCCATGAGTCGGGATCGTCTTTGTTCCAGCGGGCAATGGCCTTCGATGAGATTGCCACGACAGGACGACGTCGCTCGTGCATCCTCTTCACCAGCTTCGCCAGGTCTGTGGGGCTTCCCCGGAGGTCGCGCAGGAGCGCCTCCGTCGCCTCGTCCATCGCCGCGAGCGTTTGCTCCGGCACCATGACGCGGCCACCGAGCGCACTCCTTCGTCCCGACAGTGCTGTGGAGGGCATGGGCGCCGGCCGCGCCGCGGAGTCCAGCCGGAGCCGCGCCGCTGGCCAGGAGCGGAGGTCAGGCATCCACGGCTCCCGGTGATTCGAGGCGTCGGCCTGCCGGAGGGTGGTGTCTCGGTCGCCGCTTTGGCTGCGCGTTTGTCCGTTCTCCACAGTCTCCCCCAGAAGAGTGCACGCTACGCAACAGTTGCGCCATATTGGTAAACCTACGAAAAAGCGAATGCCGATCAGAGGGAAGCTGCCATGCGGCTACCGATGTGTGAAAATATTTTCCCGTACTAGGAAGGAAGTGGTGTCTTGGTCGCGGGACCGGGAGCAAATTCGAGGGACGAGGAGGATTCGTCGTGCGTCATGTGGAATCTCTGTCTCGTGACGGCGCCGGCCTCCGCCGGTTTCTCCGTGTCCCTCACACCATCTACCTCGGCGATCCGCTCTGGGTCGCCCCGCTGGGCGGCGAGGTCCGGACGGTCCTGTCCCGGGAGAATCCCTTCTTCGAGCACGCCGAGGCCCAGCTGTTCGTCGCCTGCCGTGCGGGCCGCGACGTTGGCCGCATCGCCGCGATAATCGACCACCGTCACAACGAGCTTCGCGGCATCATTCGGGTTCTTCGATGGACGAGGACTGCGGCCTCCTGATCGAGGGCTTCGATTCATCGCCGTTCTTCATGACGACGCACAACCCGCCCTACTACGTGGACCTGTTCGAGGCTCAGGGCCTCCGCAAAGCAAGAGACCTGTGGGCCTACCACCTCGAGCCCACCCAGGGCCACGTGGCGCGCCTGGCCCCCCTCGCCGATCGCGTGTTGCGGCGAATGCCGGGGCTGGTGGTCCGGCCGATCCGGAAGCGTGACTTCAACGGCGAGGTGGCCCGGATGAAAGAGATCTACAACGCGTCCTGAGCCGCACGCGCCCGTGCCGTACGTGGCCAGTGCCTCCTGGGCCGCGGCGATCGTCTCCGGATGCGTCGCCAATCCGAGGTAGTTATACGAGCCGAGGTTGATGATCGGACGTGAGACGCCCGCCGTCTCCAGCCGGGTGCGCGGAATCGGCGGGCCGAGGAGGCTCGGCTCGTAGAGCGACGTGGCCCACGCGGTCGCTCGACGCCACTGCGTGAACTCCTCGGGCGGCACCGACGGATCGGACGTCTCGCTGAAGACGAAATCGGCGAGGCTCAGCCGCTCGGATGGCAGTTCGGTCACAGGCGCTCCTTCTTCCGCTCTCCGAAAGAGGCTTCAGGGTAGGACGAACACGGGCCGATCGGCAAGGGGCTGCGGAGTGTTTTTTGCGGTTGCGGAACGATCGCCGGGCGCGCATAGTCTTGCGACTCTCGCACGGGTCGCTCTCGGACGCTGGACCGCCTCAAAGGAGGCTGCCATGGGGACGATGCGCAGGCCGAAGCCGTTCACGATCCTGTTCGTCGGAATGCTCACGGTGCTGCTCGCTCTTCTCGTCGTCTCCCCATCGACGGTACGCGTCCGCGGCGCCGATCATCGGGAAGCGCCGCTGATCAGCGAGGACCCGGCGGCCGACATCCCGGACGTGTTCGCGTTCCTCAACCCGAACGACCCGACGAAGGTCGTGTTCGCGCTGGACGTGAACCCCTTCGCGGTCCCCGGGGTCCGCTCCTCGTACTCCTTCAGCAACGACGTGCTCTATCAGATCAAGATCGACAACACGGGAAACGCGGAGGAGAGCCTGGTCATCCAGGCGCGTTTCGAGGGCTACGAATCGTTCCGTGATCCGCGGTGTGCCACGGCTCCCGGTGGCCAGTTCGTCACCGTGCTGGGCCCCGCGCGACCGCGAAAGACGGGCGCCGTGAATGACGAGTTGCGGGGCGCGCCCGTGGTCACGGGCTGCACGAATCAAGTCATCACCGGGCCGGGCATTCGCGTGTTCGCCGGGCTGCGGGACGATCCGTTCGTCACGGACCCCGCCCAGCTCAACCGGATCCTCGGCGGCGCCGAGCAGGTGTTCAGGCAGATGACCTCGCCCATTCTGGGGCCCCTCGACGGCCGACCGGTCGTCGCCGTGCCGAGCGGTCCGCGGAGCGGTTTCGATACCTTCGGCGGGTTCAACGTCTCGGCGCTCGTGGTCGAGGTTCCGAGAAGCGCGGTTCAAGGCAGTCGAAATCGAGTGGGCACGTATCTCGGGAACAACACGACGATCGGCTTCTGGGGCACGACCAGCCGCCAGAAGAACTTCCACAGGAACGACGACGACGACGACAACAAGGGGAGCGCACCGTTCGTCCAGATTCAGCGGATGGGCCAGACGCTCGTCAAGACGGTCTTCATTCCCGTCACGCAACGAGACCGCTACAACGCGAGTGTCCCCGCACACGACCTGGCCGACCTGAACAACCCGAACAAGTTCTCGCTTCCTCCCGGCGCTCCAGGCTTCAGCCGCTTCATCCCGGACGCCCTGACCACCTCCGGCACTCCCGGCGACGCCGGCAACACGATCGCCGCGCGAGCGGACCTCCTGACGGCCATCGGCGTGGCGACGCTTCCGAACGGCGCGCCACTATTGCCCGGGCTGGCGGCCCTGCCGAGCACGAGTCGGGACCTCATCCGTCACGTCATCTTCCCGGATGTCCTCCGCATCGATCTCGCCATCGCGCCTCCCGGCGACCTGGTCGTGGCGGCGAACGGGTTGCAAAACGGCCGGCGGTTGGACGATGACGTGACCGACATCCTGCTGAGGCTCGCCCGTCAGCTCGCCGACGTGAACTTCCCGCCCGGTATCCCCGGGGGCAACGGGGCGCCTCGGCCAGGGGCGCTGAACTGCACCGTGTTGCCCAACTGCCCCGACCGACGGGTCCTCGCCGTCCTCCAGGGGACCGATTTCATCGAAAACACGGACGCCGACGTGGCGAATCTCGCCAACAGCGGGCAAGACCGGCCGCTGCTCCATGACTTTCCGTTCTTCGCCGAGCCGCACCCGCTGCCCGGGAACACGACGCCCGCGCCCGGCACGGTCGGCTATCCGAGCACGCCGAACGACCCGACGTAACAGCGTGGGGCGGGTCAGGCGAAACAAGAGGGTGAGTCGATGAGGCGGAGGGAGATGGCAGTCGCCCTCCTCCTCGCGGCGCTCTCGCCGGCCACGCTCGCTGCCCAGCCCCAGGCGACCGATCAGCTCATCAAGTTCTTTCAGTCCCGCGTCGCGAGAGATCCCGACGACGTCTTCAGCTACAACAAGCTCGGCGCGGTCTACGTCCAGAAGGCTCGCGAGAGCGGCGACCTCACCTACTACGCGCTCGCCGAGAAAGCCGCCCGGCGGTCCACGCAGCTGGTGCCTCAGGGGCCTTCCGCCGCCGCCGCGACCACGCTCCTCGCCCTCGTCCATCACGCCCGGCACGAGTTCCGGGAGGCGCTCGGCCAGGCTCAACAGGCGCTGCAGCTCGGCGGCGCCGACGTCTCCCCTCACGCCATCGCCGGCGACGCTCTGGTGGAGCTGGGCGACTATGACGGCGCGAGCCGAGCGTACTCGCGGTTGCTCGGGCTCACGGGACCGCGGCACCCGCACGGCCGTCTCGCGTACCTGCGGTTCTTGCAGGGCGACGCCGAGGCGGCGCTCGCCGGCATGCGGCGGGCCGTCGAGGCCGCCCGCGGCGATTCCACCAGCCGCGAGCCGCTCGCGTGGAGTCAGGCGCAGCTCGGCGAGCTGGCGTTTCAGATCGGAAGGACCGCAGAGGCGGACGCGGCGTACGCCGCCGCGCTCGCGACGTATCCGGGCTACCACCGCGCGCTCGCCGGCCTGGCGCGCGTCCGCGGCGCGCAGCACCGGTACGTGGACGCCGTCGACCTCTACCGGAAGGCGCTGGCGGCCATCCCGTTGCCGGAGTACGCGGCCGCCCTCGGTGATGTCCAGGCGAAGCTGGGCCAGCGCGACGAGGCGCGCAGGCAGTATGCGCTCGTCGAATACATCGGCGCGCTGAACGCGCTCAACAAGACGGTCTATAACCGGGAGCTGGCACTCTTCTACGCCGACCATGACATCAAACCGGTCGAGGCCCTGCATCTCGCCCGCAAGGAGCTGGACGTGCGACGCGACATCTATACTCAGGACGTCCTCGCGTGGGCCCTCTACCGCAACGGCCGGTTCGTGGAAGCGGAGGCCGCGATCAAGGAGGCTCTGCGGTTCGGCACGCCCGACCCTCGGCTGCACTTCCATGCGGGACTCATCCACGAGGCGCGCGGCGATGCCGACGGCGCGGCTCGGCACGTCGCCAGGGCGCTGGCGTTGAACCCGGATTTCCATGTCCTGCACGCGGAGACCGCCGCCCGGACGCTCGAGCGGCTCCGCGCGGCCCGGCGGTGATCGCGAGCCCGGGCCCGTGAGCGCCCGAGCGCTCTCGACGGCGGTGGGGCTTGCCGTCCTCGTCGGCGCCGCCGGTGCGGCCGCCCATCCCCTCGGCAACTTCAGCATCAACCACTACGCGGCGCTCGAGATCGCCCCGCCAGTCGTCTACGTCCGCTACATCATCGACCTGGCCGAGATCCCCACCTTCCAGGAGATCCAGGAGACGGGCGTCGTCGCCGACGTCGGCCATCCGAGCGCCGCCCGGTATGCCACGGACAAGGCTGAAGCGCTCGGGCGGGGACTGACACTCGAGGTCGACGGCCGCCGGCTGGCACTCGAGCAACGGGCGCAGGAGATCGTGTTTCCGCCCGGGGTCGGGGACCTCCCGACGCTCAAGCTCGGCGTCCTCTTCCGAGCCCAGCTCCCTGCCGACGCCGCCGGCCGCGAGCTGACCCTCCGCTACCGAGACGAGAATTTCCCCGGGCGGGCCGGATGGAAGGAGATCATCGCCGTCGTCCGGCCCGGCGTGACGCTGGTTCGCAGCACCGTGCCGAGCCGCGACCGGAGCGGAGGTCTCGCGAGCTACCCGACGGACCTGCTCGGCAGTCCGCCCCAGGATCTGGAGGCCCAGATCGTCGTCCTCCCGGCGGCGTCAGCCGTCGCCGGCTTCCCGTCGAGCGAGCGTGAACCTCCCATCTTCGGCGGCGGCGCCGGCGCGCGCCGGCCGACTCGTGATCGCTTCACCGAGCTCGTCGGGACGCCCGATGCGAGCCTCGGCGTCGTCGCCATCGCGTTGCTCGTGGCCTCGGCCCTCGGCGCCTTCCACGCCCTCGAGCCGGGCCACGGCAAGACGGTCGTGGCCGCGTACCTCGTCGGCTCGCGCGGGACCGCGCGACACGCGCTGATCCTGGGCCTCATCGTGACCGCGTCGCATACCGCCGGCGTGTACCTCCTGGGCGGCATCACGTTCTACGCCTCCCGGCACGTCGTCCCCGAGCGCCTGTACCCGTGGCTCGGGCTCGCCTCCGGGCTCACGATCGCGGTGCTGGGCTTCGTCCTCTTCGTTCGCCGCTACAGCGGAGGAGTCGAGGGCCATGCCCACCATCACCACGGCAGTGACGGGCACGGGCACCGGCACGATCCCGCCGATCACCATCATCACGACGGCACGCATCATCACCACCACGAGGGTGAACCCGTCTCGCTTCGCTCGCTGTTCGCGCTCGGCATCAGCGGCGGCATCATCCCCTGCCCGGCCGCGCTCGTCGTGCTCCTGAGCGCGGTCTCTCTCCGCCGGGTGGGCTTCGGCCTGCTGCTGATCGTGGCCTTCAGCGTCGGCCTGGCCGCCGTGCTCGTCACGATCGGCATCCTCATGGTGTACGCGCGGAGGCTGATGTCGCGGTTCCACGAGGACGGCCCTCTCGTCACCCGGTGGCTACCGATGACGTCCGCCGCGGTGATTACGCTGCTGGGGCTGGCGATCGCCCTGCAGGCGCTGGCGACGGCCGGCGTCCTGCCGCCGATGACGTCGTGACCGTGGACTTGGCGCGCGTTCATCACCGGCGTGAAAATAGTTGGGCGCTGGCCTCCCCCCGTTGCTACGATCGCGGCATGTCAATACCACGTGTGCTTCTCGCCGCTCTTGTCGTGATCGTGGCTGCCGGCTGCGCCTCCGCACCTACTCGGACGGTGCGGAGCGAGTTCGAGGACATCCCGATACCCCGCGGCCTGACCTACCAGCCAACCGACTCCATCGTGATCGAGTCGCCGTCCGTCAGGGCCGCCCGCCTCGTCTACCGAGGCCGGATCGAGCCTCGAAGTCTCGGGCTCGCGCTGCGGACTATTCTGGAGGGCAACGGATGGCGCTACGTCACCATCACCAGCAACCCTCAGCATGGCACCGCGCAGGTCTATGAGAAGGACGGGAACGCGCTCCAGATTCTGGTCTGGGAGGGGCTCTGGTTCACCTATGTTGAGCTGACTGCGAGCCGGGTGATCTTTTCTCCGACCGCTTCGGCAAAGTAGGGCCCGCCTGATTCTTCCATCCGAAGGCGCGGTGCGACGGCGCGCACACCGCGCCCCCAGGTTGCAGGCGCCGGACGGCTACTTCTGTATATCCCCCGTCGCGGTAATCGTGTCCCGCTTGATGTCACAGCCCTGTCCCACGGCCACGACCTGCTTCTCCTCCTTGGTCTGGTCGTAGAGAACGAGACAGTTCCCGACGCGCCACCACTGGGTCGACGGCTTCGTAGCGCATCCGGCGGACACGAACGCGATGAGCAGCGTGAAGAACAACAGCGCTCCACGAGGCTTCATATGACCTCCAAATCTCGACGCCAGGCCCCCTGTGGCCTCGACCACATGTGCGTCTGTCGTGCCATACGAAGACCCGTCAACATTCCGCAGGGTTGATGTGAAGGGCGTGCGCACCATGGTTGATTCCTGACCGCGGCATGCGAGGCGCGGCGCTCACGGACGAGCCAGCCGAGACGTGCGCGCCGTCCACGCGGGGCCCGGACTAACCGCCGAGATTGCGGTAGTACACCGTCGTGCCGCAGAGCCCGCCGCGCGGCAGCAAAGCATAGCCGGGGATCACACCGACACGCACCCAGCCCTGGCGCTCGTACAGGCGTTCGGCCTCGGGGCTGGCGGTGTCGAGCACCAGCAGCGTCTTCCCGCATTCGCGCGCCGTGGCTTCAGCCGCTCGCATCAGCGCCGCCCCCAGCCCTTGGCGCCGCGCGCGGCGATGCACCAGCATCTTCGACAGCTCGGCGCGGTGCGGTTGGTTCTCGGGCTGGTCGAGCACCAGCTGCACGGTGCCGCACACGCCTCGCGCATCTTCGGCGATCAGCAGCGCGCGTTCGCCCGCGGCCACGCCTTGCGCCACGCGGCGCCAGAACGCCGCGGCGCGGTCGCGCGGCAGCGGGTGCATGAAGCTCACCGACGCGCCGCCTTCGACGCAGTCGATCAACACGTCGGCGAGTCCGTCGATCTGCATGTCATCGAGCGCGTGCAGGCGTCGCAGGGACCAGGTGGGCGCGATCATCGTCGCGAGGGCGTCTCCGACGCAATCACCACGGCATAGCGCGTCGCTTTTCGTGTGGGGTTGTGGAATATCGTCGGGCGGTCGAGCTGCATGGCCAGGCAATCACCTTCGCGCAGGCGGTGGCGCTCCACGCCCAGCGTGATGTCGATCGCGCCCTCGAGCACCCACACCTGCTGGTGCACGCGCGTCTCGCGCGCGCCGGTTTCGAACGCCACGCGCCCCCCGGGCGGGAAACGCACCTCGACGATCTGCATCGGCTGCGTCACGCCCGGCGGCGAGACGTTGCGCCGCAGGTAGCCCGAGGCCGGGTCTTTCCACTGCGGCTGGTCATCACGCCGCGCCACCGGGCCGCCGGGCGCCTGGGCGGCGGCGGCCGGCGCGTCGAACAGCGAGGCCAGCATCACGCCCAAACCCGCGGCGAGCTTCTCGAGCACCACCGCGGTGGGGCTGCTTTCACCACGCTCGATGAGCGAGATCATCGAGCGGCTCACGCCGCTTTTGCCGGCCAGCGCCTCGAGCGAGAGGCCGTGCGCGGCGCGCAGCTCGCGCACGCGCTCGGCGATGCGCTGGTTCAGGTCGGACGCCGTTTCTCCCATGATGGACGCACTGTCCACCATGTTGGATACGGCGTCAAGTCGTCGAGTGGTGCGTCAACGCACGATAACGGGCGGGAGTCAGGCCGAACGCCGATTTGAACGCTCGGGTGAAGTGCGCCTGATCGGCGAATCCGGCGTCGCATGCCACCTCGACCAGTGGCCGCTCCCGAAGCATCCGCTCCCGCGCGAATTCGAGACGGCGCATGAGTAGATAACGGTATGGGCTGGTCCCGAACATGATCCTGAACTGGCGGGACAGGTCATAGCGTGTCAATCCCGTGATCGACTCCAGCTCCGTTGAATGCACGATACGGGTCCTCTCGGCGTCCAGGAACTGTCGAGCTCGTTCGTTGGCCCGGACGTCGACGCGTCGGGAGACCACCCGTCTCGCACCACCCCGCTCTGCAGCCATCAATCCTTCCGCCAGGTCCACGATGAGGGTATCCACCGCCAACGACTCCAGTGGAGCGCGAAAGGCGCCCTCGATGGCTTGCGACAGCCTCCTGTTCATCGACACCGGCTCGCTCACGAACGGGAGCGGATGAGGCTTTCCGCGCAGCACCCGTACCGCCTCGGCAAGAAGCGATGGCGCCACATAGACGATCCGATACCCGAAGCCCTCGTTGGTACCCGCGCGTCCGTCGTGGACCTCATCCGGATACAGCACGACCACCTGCCCGGGCGTGCTCGCCCGGACCGAGCCCTTGTAGTCGAATACCTGGACGCCGCAGTCGGTCACGCCAATCGCATACGTGTCGTGGCGATGCTTCTGGTAGGCCTGGCCGGCGAACCACGCCCTGAATAGCTCGACGCCATCGACCGGCCTCGTACTGGCGATCCAGCCCGCAACCGTCCCCTGGCACGATCGTTCAAGACCCTTGCCGGCCGATCTGGTTTGCTCGAGACGCATCGCTCGCATCCTTGGGACAGGCCCTGAGTGAGTCTGCCCGATCCGTGGAGGTATCGCACGACTGCGGAGCAGGTCGTGGCGTTTCTTCTCTTCGCCGTCGTGGCCGCCGTCACGCCGGGTCCCAGCAATGTCATGCTGACCGCGGCCGGCGCCCACGCGGGCGTCCTGAAAGGACTTCCCTGCCTCCTCGGCGTCACGACCGGCATGGGTCTCATGATGTTCCTCGTGCCGCTCGGGCTCGGGAGTCTCGTCCTCAAACATTCTCTGGTGCTCAAGACACTCAATTGGGGTGGGGCCGCGTTCTTGCTCTGGCTGTCGTGGAGGATCGCGACGTCCTCCAGCCGCGTCGAATCGATGCCGGAAAGAAACCCGGTCGGTTACCTGGGCGCTGCGCTCTTTCAGTGGGTCAACCCGAAATCCTGGCTTGTGAGTGCGAGCGCCGCCAGTGCCTTCCTCAGCGCCGAGGCGGGGAGCCCCATCGTGCAGGCCGCCTCCCTGGGGGGCCTGTTCGTTCTGGCCGCGCTGCCGAGCTGCTTCCTGTGGCTGGCGTTCGGAGCCGCCGTCCAGCGCGTCGTCCGTGGCCGTCGCAGTCTGAGAATATTCAACATCGTCATGGGAGCCCTTCTTGCCCTATCGATTGCTCTCATCGTTCGGTAGAAGAGCCTGGCCGACTGACGTGTCGGTGCCGGCGGTGCGCGGATGACACCCGCCACCAGCCGGCGAGAGCTGGAACGCTGGCTCGCCACCGCCGCGTTCAACACGTACTACCGATTCCGATTGCGCGAGTTCGGCGAAGGCGAATGCACGATCGACGTGCCGTTTCGCGACGAGTTCAAGCGCCCGGGGGGCGCCATCAGCGGGCCGGTTTTCATGGCGGCCGCGGACGTGGCGATCTGGCTCGCCGTCGTCACCCGCCGCGGCGCCGAGGAGACGTGGGTCACCGTGGTGCTCCTTACCCTTGGAGGCCGACGATCGACGCGTCCAGCGCCTTGGCCGCACGCACCGGATCGAAGTACTCGCGAAGAAACGTGATCTTCCCGGCCCTGGCACGAAGGAACACGACATACTCCTGCCGGTACACACGTCCGGTCCGCTCGATGAGACCTTCCGCCTTCACTTCGGCGACAGCGGCTGCTGGGTCGGCGAAGGCATGCACTCTCACGTCAGAAAAGCGGAACTTCTCCACTGTTCCCAGGAACCAAGTTACGTGTCTAACGACCGCTTCGCGGCCGGATAGCCGCTCCGGATGGCCAATCGCGGGCGCATAGGGCAGCTCCCAGACGATCTCATCGGCAATCAACGTCTGCCATCGCGCGTTGTCAGCAACGAGCGTCTCGAAATGTTGCAGCAGCAAATCCGACGCAATACTCATGTCCACTCCCTCCGTCACCATTTTGGATCCTCAGCGTGGCGGTCAGGCGACGAAGTCGCTTATGGCGGGAATCACGGTATCGGGCGCTTCCTCCATGAGCCAGTGGCCCACGCCGGTGACCACCGTGCCGCGGACGTCCGACGCGACCAGTTTGGCCTGCTCGATGAGGAAGGCGCCGCCGGCCTTCTCGCCCGACAGGACGAGCAGCGGCATGGTAAGCCGCGTGCTGCCCATGCGGGCGAAATCCTCCGCGTCACGCTCGAAATTGCGGAAGTACTCGAAGCCCGCCCGCATGGCCCCAGGCTGGGCGTAGGCCCGGGCGTAGAGCCGGCGATCGGCCTCGGGTACGGAGCGCGTCCGATCTGCAGCGAAGTCGTTCCAGAAATGCTCCAGGTAGATGCGCTCGCGCCCCTTCACCAGCGCCAGCGGCACGTCGCCGTAGAAATGGAAGTGCCACAGGTCACGCAAGAGCCACACGTTCTTCCAGTTGCCGATGCCGGGCAGGAACGCGTCCATCAGCACCACCCGCTCGGTGGCCTCCGGGAACTGCGCGGCATAGGCATAGGCCACCATCAGCCCGATGTCGTGGCCGACGATGCGGACGCGATCGAGCTTGAGCGACGCCGTGAGCTCGTGGATGTCCACGGCCATGTTCCTCTTGTCGTATCCGGTGGCCGGCTTGGCCGAGCCTCCGGCGCCGCGCAGGTCGGGCACGACGACGGTGTGACGCTCGGCGAGCAACGGCATGAGCGGGCGCCACATGTGGCCGGTCTCGGCATAGCCGTGCAGCAGGACCACCGCGCTGCCCCGCCCGCCGACGAGATAGCGCAGCCGCACGCCGTTGACCTTGGCGAAGCGCTCGGTGAAGCCGGCGGGCTGGGCGGCGCTCCTTCGGGAACTGGCCACTCTACTCCCCCCTTACTCCGCTTATCTTACTGGTCTCGAGGAGCACTCGAGTTGGTGCACCCGTGCACGGTCAGGGAGCTTCGCGCGAGATTTTGTCGAAAGACTCGACGGTGGCACGATAGGTGGCCGCAGGCGACGAGACGGGGACGAAGAAGTACGCCCGACCGCCAGCCGCCACGTCACCCAGAACCCACCCGGCGGCTTGGCCGGTCACCCTTCCGGCCGGGTCCACACTCTCGACTCGCAAGCGAACATTGGTGATCCTCCAGGGCAGGTCATTGTGGAGGTATCCCTCCACGGCCGGCCCTCGATGTGAGCTCATGGCTTCCTCCAGCTCGAAGCGAAACGGCCCTCGAACCACAGGAGTCTCCGCCGCCGCGACGATCGGCCCGAAGAGTCCGGTGATGAGCAATCCGAGCACCAGGGAATACCGGACCATCGTCTGCCGGCCGGCCGCCGATCCGGGCCAGAAGGCTTTCATCGCCAGTACCAGGGACTCCACAGCGCCCAGTCGATCGCGTCCTGCTCGGCCCAGATCCGCTCCTGCGTGATCCGCCGCTCCGTCACCAGGCGCTGATAGGCCGAGTACTCCTTCGATCCGCCCACATAGAGGCAGCGGCACTTGTCCGGGTCAGCGAATGTATACACGACGCCGTCGCCTTGCGTCCGCGCGACGATCTTGAGCGGCGGCATCGTGGCAAGGTCGTCGCGCCGCTCGGGACTGTCGCCGGTCCGCATCTGGAATCCCGCCGCGCTGAGGAGCTGCTCGGTGCTGGCGGCCTCATGCCGGCGAAGCGCCGCGCATCCGGACAGGGTCAGCAGCGCGGCGGCGAAGACGAGAACGTGATGTACGCGCATGTCAGCCTCCCACCTCTCTCACGACCCCACGATGGAGGAAGTCGCACATGATCCGGTTGCCGGAGCCTCCGACCGGAGTCTCGTCCATCGCTTTTGGGACGCCGCCAGCGCGACCGCGGTTTCGCCCGACCGCCAAAGTCGGGTGAAACCTCGATGCTCGCCTCTCCGTCTCAAGAAGTGAGAGTCGAAGAAAGAAAGAGGTGAGACGCGATGAAGAAGTTGACCTTCGCACTGATCCTGGCGCTGGTCGCGTTCAGCGGCGTGGGCGTGGCCCTGGCCGACACGGAGACCGGTAGCGGCATCGTCGGCACCCAGTCGCCCTGATCCCGAATCGTGGGCGGGGAACGGCAACGTTCCCTCGCCCACGGCATTTCGGCTCGTCGCCTTCCGCAACCCGCCCATCGCGCACGGGGAAGACATCTCATGGCACGCTTTGGCTCGGTACTGCTGGCGGCCGCTCTCACGTTCCTCGCCGGTTGTGCGTAAGGCCTTTCTCTCCCCTGACGATGCCGGCAAGCGAAGCCCGAGCTTCCTGCGTGAGGAGTTCTCCGTGCCCGCAGCAACCCGACGTGAGCCGTATGCCGTGCGC
The DNA here is from genome assembly GCA_003220225.1 of Candidatus Rokuibacteriota bacterium. Lineage (GTDB taxonomy): Bacteria > Methylomirabilota > Methylomirabilia > Rokubacteriales > CSP1-6 > AR12. The sequence goes on along the minus strand of QHRU01000073.1, from coordinate 7,898 downwards.
GATTCGCGTCACATGCCGACGGTCACCCCCACCGTCCATCTCTCCGCCGCGGTCACCTTCTTCCAGTCCCCGTCGCCAAGCTTCTCCAGCGTCGCCACGGCGTCCTGGGCCTTCCCCTCGAACTGCCTGGCCAGTGCCTCCGTCTTCGCTCCCATGGATGTCCTCCCCTTCTCGTCCGGCGTGCAACCGGCCCCGCTGGTCTCTGTCTCTACTGAGATGTCGAACGAGGCCGGCCGAAATCGACATTGGCCGGTGCCACCCCGCACCCTCCCGCTTCCGATGCGGTCGCTTCCTCGACGCGGCACGCACGCGAGGGCGTTGACCGCCGACACGGCCATGCTGGGTTCAGCAGGCTCTCATGATCCGAACCGGGCCGAGGAAGGCGCTGATCGCTGGATCTGAATAGACGCCGTAGGCATCGACCAGCGTCCCCCGGACGCCACCCTTGGCTTCGATCGCATATACGATCGCCATGTCGTCCGGATCCGAGATGCCCTCGAACCGGCGATAGTCTCGGATGACGATGTCCTCGGCCCCGAACGTCGTCTGCGTCGCGGCGCCTCGAAGTCGATTGCCGACGACCGACAGGTTCGCGGTAAACCCATCCCGCGCGAACTGATCGATCGCGCCAGCCAGTGTTTGATCGGCGGATGCCGCCGTTCTGCTCACTTCGTCATCGTGTCGACGATGCGTCAGCTGCTGATCCTCGCCCGTCCGGCTCACGCATAGCCGCCATTGGCGCGGAGCACCTGCGCGCTCACCCAGCCGCCAGCAGGGCCGGCCAGGAACGAGACCACGTCGGCAATGTCTTCAGGCCGGCCGAGGCGCTCGAGCGGAGAAAGCCTGCCGTCGACACCGGGCCGAGGGCCATCGCCTCTTCGGCCTTGCCGGCATTGCCGGCGTAGTTCAGGACGACCGCGAAGCTGTCGCGAGCCAGTCGCAGGGCCACCGCACGGCCGATACCGCCTGAGGCACCGGTGACAATGGCAACCTTCACTCGAGCGTCAGTCATGGAGCTCGCCCTTCCCTCTCAGCAGGCCAGTGCCAACGCGTGTTGCCCTTGAGATGACGCGCCGACCGGAACCGTTGCGCTCGACATGAGACTCGCCATAGGAGAAACCATAGTCCGCGTTATCCCATCGTAAGGATCGATGAAACCAGTGCCGAAGTCGATGTTCACCGTAGTACGAGTGGGACTGATCGCCGTCGTCTTGACGGCATGCGGGCTCAGCACCCACTACCCGATCCCATCCGGACCCATGACAACGTTGATTCCCGGCTGGGAGCGCCACTTCATGCTCGAATGGACCGTCGAGCCCGAACACGGGGGCTCCCGCCGACTCGACGGGTATATCTTCAACCGATACGGCGAGTACGCTGCGGACGTCCGTCTTCTCGTGCAAGCGCTCGACGCCTCCGGCGTCGTCGTCGATCAGCGCATCGTGTGGGGCCCAACCGGAGTCGGCGGTTTCGGGCGCGCGTACTTCGACATCCGTCATCTGCCGGCGTCGGACCACTACCAAGTCTTCGTGTGGGACTACCGACACATCGAGTCTGCGGCCGTGATGCCGTGACGAGCTCGCCTCTATGAACCTGAAGGCGCACGAGTCATCGTGAACGGTCGCTCGGAGAAAGCGGTCGCTGAATGCGGTGTTGCCGGGTCCAACACGTTCCGGACCTTCCGGCCGTCTTCAGCCAATCTGGTGACTTACGTGTGCAGCCCGCTGTCGGCCTCCACCAACGGTGCCGCCCTCAGGGTGACCACTGCCGCGATGACCCTCCCGCCGGCGCGACCCGAAATCACCTGGCCGTTTCATCGATCCCTCGAGGCCGCCTCGAGCCGACCGATAAAGAATTCAGCCCGCGATGGGGACACGATTCTGCGATGGAGGAAGTCGCACATGATCCTGTTTCCCGTCGCCCAGTCGTCTGCGTGGCAGGAGTCGTGATGGGAGCAAAGGTCGCGCCCCGCGGACGTGGGGTGCCCACACTGGAGGCAGAGACTCATCTCTTCATGCCGCCTTCCTTGCTGGTCTTGGGTCCAGCTGCTCGCGACGATCCTGGCGCGCGCGAGCGATGCGGGTTCGTCTCGACTCGACCCAGTCGAGCACGGCTGTCGTGACGACGATGAGCACGGCGTACAGCACGAGGTGCCCCGTGGTCAGCTCATTCATGACCACCCTCCCGCATCTTAGGAGGCGGCTCGCCTCGCCTTCGTTTCACGTCTCACCGCTTGCCATCGGCCACCGCCTCTTCGTCGCTCCCCTACGGTCGTCGTCATGAGGCGGTGGCCGTCGGCGCGCCCAGCGCCGTCATGGAGCGTCCCAGTCGATTCCGGAGAAACAACCTGGCGCGATGCACGCGCGTCTTCACCGCGGGGCCGCTGAGCCCGAGGGCTTACGCCGATGTTACGGTGAGCGCACCCTGACCGAGCGGCCGCAGCAGTTTTCATAACGATTCAGTCCGCGGCAAGGACTCCTCAGCCCCGACGACGTACCGTGCCCCTCACGACGTACGAAACGCGTCGACGAGGAGGCCGGAGATGACGAACCAGCGGGCGGGAAGCGACGGCGTCGAGCGGAATATCCAGAAGTTTCTCGAGGCCCTCGCGGCGGGCGGTGGCAAGCCGATGGAGCAGATGACGCCGACGGACGCCCGCGCCGTGCTCGTCGGGGCGCAATCGAGTGCCCCGGTCGACCTGCCGAAGGCCGACGTCACCGAGCGCACGATCACCAGCGACGGCCAGACTGTCGAGCTGGTTGTCGTGCGCCCCACCGGCGTGACCGGCGCGCTCCCCGCGTTCATGTTCTTCCACGGCGGTGGCTGGGTGCTCGGCGACTACGCGACCCACGAGCGTCTCGTCCGCGACCTCGTCGCCGGATCTGGCGCGACCGCGGTGTTCGTCGAGTACGACCGCTCGCCCGAGGCACACTATCCGGTCGCCATCAACCAGGCGTATGCCGCGACGAAGTGGGTCGCCGCTCACGGCAACGAGATCGGCGTCGACGGCCGGCGCCTCGCGGCCGTCGGCAACAGCGTCGGCGGCAACATGGCCGCCGTGGTCAGCCTGATGGCCAAAGACCGGGGAACGCCGAACATCCTCTTCCAGATCCTGTTCTGGCCGGTGACGAACGCGCGCTTCGACACGGCGTCGTACGACCAGTTCGCCGACGGCCACTTCCTGACCCGCAACATGATGAAGTGGTTCTGGGACAGCTACACCACTGACCAGCGAGAGCGGCAGGACGTCTACGCCTCGCCCCTGCAGGCCTCGATCGAGCGGCTCAAGGGCGTGCCGCCGGCGCTCATCCAGACCGCAGAAATGGACGTGTTGCGCGACGAAGGCGAAGCCTACGCGCGCAAGCTCGATCGGGCCGGCGTCGATGTCACTTCCACACGCTACAACGGCCTGATCCACGACTACGGCCTGCTCAATCCCATCAGCCGGGTCCCGGGCGTTCGCTCGGCGCTGCTACACGCCTCGGTCGAGCTGAAGAAGCGTCTGTATTGACCGGTCACGACGGACGAGGGTGACAGCGATGAACCGTCCACCGAGAAGCATCCAGAACGATCTCGCGGCGAAGACGGGCCTCGGCGCGATCGACCTACCGAACCCACCTTGCGGAAGGCGTCTCATGGAAGTCCATCAGCTGCGATATCGAGCAACAGAAGCCGCGGCGACCACTCCGGTGAGAGTCGATCGTGACCAGCAACTCGTGGAGGCGTTGCGCCTGCGCGAGCCGACCGCCGCCGAGCGTCTCGTCGCCACCTACGGCGACCGCGCGTATCGCCTGGCGATCGGGATCACAGGGAATAGGCCGGATGCCGAGGAAGCCGTCCAGGACGCGTTCTGGAACGTGGTCCGCAAGATCGACACGTTCAGGGGGGATTCGTCTCTGGGATCGTGGATCTACCGGATCACCGCCAACGCCGCCTACCAGAAGCTTCGCGGCGGCGCACGCCGGCGCGACGACATCTCGCTGGACGAGGTCCTTCCCTCCTTCCACGAGGACGGGCGTCATGCTGAGCCGATCAGCGACTGGTCGGCGAGCACCGGCGACCCGGCCGTGCAGGCCGAGCTTCGGGCCGCGCTGGATGCGGCGCTCGAAGAGCTCCCGGCCCATTACCGCGCCGTGATCGTCCTGCACGACGTGGAGGGCTTGTCGATGGCCGAGGCGGCCGCCTCGCTGGGGATCACGGTGGCGACAGCAAAGACCCGGGCGCACCGCGGCCGACTGTTTCTTCGCAAGCATCTGTCGACACTTACGGCCAGTATGGCCAGCTGAAACGCCGGGCATCGGCAAGTGCTCTAAAGAACAACGCCTACGCGGTGGGCGGTCACTGTGACCGGGGGGAGAGCCATGGCCTGGGGGATGCCGCTCGCGACGTTCTCGTTTGTGCACGTGGTGCTGAGCCTCGTCGGGATCGGCGCCGGATTCGTCGTCCTGTCCGGTCTGCTGAGCGGAAGAGAGCGCACCGGGTGGACCGCGGTCTTCCTCGTGACCACGGTGGCCACCAGCATCACCGGGTTCGGCTTTCCGGTCGATCACCTGTTGCCGTCCCACGTCGTCGGCGTCGTCTCGCTGGTGGTCCTGGCCGTCGCGATCCTCGCTCGCTACGGTCGGCGCCTCAGCGGCGCGTGGCGCCCGATCTACGTCATCTGCGCTGCCGTCGCCCTTTACCTCAACGTCTTCGTCGGCGTCGTTCAGGCGTTCCTGAAGGTGTCCGCGCTGCACGCGCTCGCTCCCCGGCAGACGGAGCCGCCATTCCTGCTCGCACAGCTCGTCGTGCTGGCGCTGTTCATCGTCCTCGCCGTCCTCGCCACAAGACGGTTCCGTCGAGAACCCATCGCGCGGATCTGATCTGGCCACCATGGGCGACGCACCTCTCACCACACAACAGAAGGCCCTGGCGCTCAATCTCGATCCCGCGACGTACGGCGTGTTTGCCGAGATCGGCGGCGGTCAGGAGGTGGCGAGGTGGTTCTTCTCGGTCGGCGCCGCCGCCACCGGTGTCGCAAAGGCCATCTCGGCGTACGACATGGCGGTCAGCGATGGCCTGTATGGCCCTGCGCAACACTACGTCAGCCGCCAACGCCTCGAGGCGATGCTCGAGCACGAGTTCGCTCAGTTGTCCCAACAGCTGGGGCCGCGACGCGGGGACGCGACCACGTTTTTCGTGTTCGCCGATACCGTGGCGACTCGCAGCTACGGTCGCCCGGCGAACGGTCGTGGCTGGATGGGCGTTCGGTTCCAGGCTCACCCTCACGATCCACCGTCCGAGATCGTCCTCCACGTCCACCTGCTCCACGCGAGCGCACTGCACCAGAAGGAGGCGCTCGGGGTCCTCGGCGTGAACATGCTCTATGGCGCGTTCTACCAGCGGGAGACGCCTTCGGGGCTGATCGCGTCATTGATCGACGATCTCTCCAGGGAGCGCGTCGAGATCGACATGATCAGGTTCGCCGGCCCTGCCTTCGCCGGGATCGATAACCGGCTCATGGCCCTGCAGCTGGTGGAGCGCGGGCTGACCGACGCCGCCATGTTCACCGCGACGGGCGACGTCGTGCAGCCCTCCGAAGTGCTCCACGGAAAGCCGATCCTGGTGGAGCGGGGAAGCTTCCGGCCCGCCACCAAGCTCACGCTCGATCTGCTCGAGCGCGCGCGCCAGCAGTTCGTCGAGGAACCCGAAGTGCGCGACCAGGAGCCGGTGGTCCTGGCCGAGATGACGCTGCGCAGCTTGAACGCCGGCGCCGACGTCGGGCACCTCGACTTTCTGGCCCGGGCAGACATCCTGGGCGCGCTCGGCCTGGACGTCCTGATCTCGCGCTTCGAACCCTACTACCAGGTCGCCGAGTACCTGGCCAGATATACCGAACGGCCGATCGGGATCGCCGTCGGGCTCCCGAGCGTGCGACAGATCGCCGACGAGAAGTACTACGCCGATTTGCCGGGCGGCGTGCTCGAGTCGGCGGGACGCCTGTTCAAGCGCTCGGTGAAGATGTACGTGTATCCCACCCGGGATCCCGCTTCACGGCAAATCCATTCGGTGGAGGGCGCGCCCCTCTCCCCTCCCTGGCACCACCTGCGCGACCTCCTGATCGAGATCGGTCGCATCGAGCCGATTCGCCACTACGACGAGACCTATCTCTCTATTCACACGCCGGAGGCGCGCCTCCGAATCGAAACGGGAGACCCGTCATGGGAAGAGATGGTGCCGCCCGTCGTGGCCGAGATGATCAAGACCAAGAAGCTCTTCGGCTATCGGACGACTGACGATCAGAGGCCGGTCGCGTGATAATCACCAAACGACCGAGGCGGGAGCGCGTAGGCTGTGAGCCCTACATCCGCGGGAGGCGTTCATGACGCACGACGGCCATTCGCTCTTGGCGGGCTTGCTGATCGGCCTGATGGCGGCGGTCACCGCCGGCTGTGGCGACGCGTCCCGCGCCGCCGCGCCGCCCCCGGCCCCGGTGGTCAAGGTCGAGCCAGTCGTCGAGCGGGACGTGCCGATCACCTTCGAGTATGTGGGGACGCTGGTCGGGTACATCAACGCGCAGATCCGTGCCCGCGTCAGCGGGCATCTCGTGAGCCAGAACTACAAGGAGGGCGCCCTCGTCAAGAGCGGCGACCTGCTGTTCCAGGTCGATCCGCGGCCGTTTCAGACCGCCGCCGATCAGGCCGACGCCAGGCTCCAGCTGGCGGAGTCGCAGCTGAGCCAGGCCAAGGCCCAGGTGAGCGCCAGCCAGGCACAGGTCGAACAGGCCCTGGCCACCGTCGTCCAGGCCGAGGCCCAGGTCAAGCGGGCGGAGGCCACCCAGCGTCAGACGGAGCTGGATGTCGGCCGCTACACGCCGCTGGCCCAGCGCGGGTCGGTCAGCCAGCAAGAGCTCGACAATGCGGTCCAGAGCAACCTCGCCAACCTGGCGGGGGTGGCGGCCGCGAACGCCGCAGTGCTGAATGCGAGGGCCAGCGTGTCGCAGGCGCGGGCCGCGCTCGAGAAGTCGCAGGCCGACGTGAAGACGCAAGAAGCCAACATCGGCGCCGCGCGCGCCGCGCTCGCCGACGCCCGCCTCAACCTCGGTTACACGAGGGTGTCGTCGCCGGTCGCGGGGGTCGCGGGCTTCCGCGTGGCGAACATCGGGGACTTCGTCGGGCCGAGCGACGCCGCGCCCCTGACCACGGTCTCGCAGGTCGATCCCATCTACGCGGAGTTCCCCATCAGCGAGCAGCGGGCGCTGGCCGTGTTCCGTCGATGGGACGCCGATCCGCGCGCGCCGCGGGACATCGAGCTGGAGCTGGTCCTGGCCGACGGCAGCGTCTATCCCACGCGGGGGCGGGCCGCCGCTCTGGATCGACAGGTCGACGTGACCACCGGCACCGTGCTGGCGCGGGGCGTCTTCTCGAATCCCGGCAACGTGCTGCGCCCCGGCCAGTACGCCAAGGTCCGCGCGGTCGTGGAGACGCGGAAGGGTGCGCTGCTGGTCCCGCAGCGGGCCGTCCACGACGTGCAGGGCACGCAGCAGGTGGTGGTCGTCAAGGCGGACGACACCGTCGACGTCCGCACGGTGAAGTGCGACGTGCGCGTGGGCCCGCTGTGGGTCATCGCGGACGGGCTCAAGCCCGGCGAGCGCGTGGTGGTGGAGGGAGGCGACCGGGTGCGCCAGGGCCAGAAGATCCGGCTGGCCGCGAGCGCCCCGTCCGACCCCGCGGCGCCGAAGTAGACGCCCGCCATGGCGAAGTTCTTCATCAACCGGCCCATCGTCGCGATGGTGATCTCCATCCTCATGGTGATCGTCGGCGTCGTGGCGATGGTGCAGCTGCCGGTCGCGCTGTACCCGAACATCGCGCCGCCGGAAATTCTCCTGACCGCGCGCTACCCGGGCGCCGACGCAGTGA